>CALUNG010000005.1 GCA_944321955.1 uncultured Alistipes sp.
ACCCGATCTTCGCCAAATACGGTTACACGAGCGAGGACGTGCAGTACACCATAGGCAACTTTTCGAAGCGCAAGAGTGCTCGTCTGGGCAATGTAGTGGAGGTAGCCATCGACATGCTCGAGGAGGAGGGCAAGCTCTACGAGAAGGAGGTTGCCGTACTGGACACCATCGACAACATCGCCCGGCGGACCTTCACGCGCACCGTCTACGAGGATTCGCTCATACGCGTAGGGCGTTTGCGCGACACGGCGCGGCTGCGCATCGTTGTCGGGGACATACGTCCGGGCGACTACGAGATATCGTTCGACTACAAGGTCGATTCGCTCGACGACAACACATCGCGCAAGAGCGTCTTCTGGTTCGAGCGCAGCGACAGCAGCCGTTTCGGGCGACAGCAGTACCTTCTGCGCAAGCGCAGCGACACGGAACATGCCACACGCACGCTTCATGCCGACAGCACGGCCGATCGGCTGGTGGTCAACCTCATGGAGTTCCGCCGTCCAGACAAGGGACGCCATACGGGCATTACGGTCAACGACCTGCGCATCGTGCGCATACCCGACACGGCCGAGGCGGTGGACAGCCTCTACGCAAGTCAGCTTGTCATACGTATCTTCAGCGACGAATTTCTGGGAATAGATGCGACGGATAGCCTCACACAAGGCGCTGCTGCCGACGGGAACGGTCGATAGGCCGCTGGTGACGCTCGATGGCGACCGTATCGTCTCGATCGGTAGTTACCGTGCGGAGGATCTCGACCGCATGGAGGGTGTCGAGTTCCATGCCGGCATGCTGATACCGCCGATGGTCGACGCACACTGCCATCTCGAGTTGTCGTACCTGCGCGGGGCGATTGCTCCTGGGGGTGGATTTGCAGCCTTTGCGGCGGGCATGGCGCGCGAACGGGGACGCTTCACCGAAGAGCAGAGGCTCGAGGCGATACGCCGTGCCGACATCGAGTTGTGGGAAGGCGGCGTGGGGGCCGTGGGCGACATAGCCAACGGGGCGACGTCGTTCGCCGTGAAGGCCTCGAGCCGCATACGTTACCGCACCTTCGCCGAGATCTTCGGGTTGCGCACGGCCTCGACGTCGCAGGCCGAAGCGCTGCTCGGCTACCCCGACACCACACCCACGCCCCACTCGACATATTCGCTGCAGGACGATGTTTTCCGTTCCATCTGCAACGACGGACGACGGTCGCCGCTCTCGATACACTTCATGGAGACGCCGGCCGAGGCGGAGCTCTACCGCGGATGCGGGGCGCTGCACGACTGGTACGCCACACAGGGATTCACGTGCGACTTTCTGCACTACGGCTCGCCGGCGGAGCGCATAGCGGCGAGTGTTCCGCGCGACAGGAGCGTGCTGCTTGTACACTGCTGCTGCGTCCGGCAGCGCGACATCGACATCATCATGGAGCACTTCACGGCACCGGTCTACTGGGTGCTCTGCCCGCGGTCGAACCGCTACATCTCGGGGTTGGCGCCCGACGTGGATCTGCTGCGCCGCAACGGCCTCACGATCTGCGTGGGGACCGATTCGCTGGCCTCGAACCGATCGCTGTCGATGCTCGAGGAGCTGAAGGCCCTGGGCGACGTACCGGCGGACGAGGCGCTCGTGTGGGCCACGCGCAACGGTGCCGCGGCCCTGGACATGGACGGGATTACGGGAACTATCGAGCAGGGACGGCGCTGCGGTCTGAGTGTCGTTTCGGGCATCGACTACGCCACCATGCGGTTTACCGACGCTTCGGCCATACGCCGCCTTGCATAGCCAACGATATCATTGCCGGACGGCCCCACGACAACAGGTCAACGGCAACTGTCCGTACGACAAATTCTTTACACCATCTCCGCCGCCAGATATCGGATTTTCTTTGCGCCACCGCGGCCGGACAACAGATCCTTTTACTGCCCCACCCCGACAACAGACTCTTTACTGCCCCGCCGCGTCGTCAGGCCGTCAAATCAGTAAAACAATCCCTTGGGAGAGAATATCAGCATGCCGAAATTGAATGTCAGATAGGTGTTGTTCCAGCTGTCGAGGTCGTACTTTGTGAGGGCGAGGCTCACGGGGCCCACGGCCGTATGGTACACCACCGAGAGGTCGGCAATGTAGTGCCAGTTGGAGTCGGTGTACATCCTGTCGCGGAACATGGCATAGAACCCGGCACGCACCATGAGGTTGTCGATGATGTTGAAAGTAGGCATTATGCCGGCGGCGACGAACTTTGCGGCGCGGAAGTCGGGCATGCAGATCATGTTCGAGTGCGGTATGGGTGCGTAGAGGGGCGACGACATGACGGTCGTCTCGGGGCTCTCGAAACGGGGATGCGTCGTGAAGACGCCGTCGACCTCATACCCCAGCGAGAACCAGCGCACCGACGGGAAACGGAAATACTGCTCCCACGTGGCACGTACGCCGGGCCACTCCTTGCGGTGCTGCCGTTCGCCGATTGGCTCTTCGGTTACGGGGTCGCGGCGGTACTTGTCCTGCCCGTAGATGTAGATACCCGAGAGCGAAAGCTGCGTGCCGCTTGTGGGGAATATGGGCACGTCGAGGGTGCTGCGGCGCAGTTCGAGCTTGGCGCCGACGAAGACGAAACGCGTGGGATCCTCCCAGTCGGCCATGCGGTATGTGGTCTCGCCGCCGTGGACGACGGCACGCAGCACGCTCTTCTTGGTGAGGGCCATGCCGATGCCCACCGAACCGAAATTCTCCTTGCTCTTGATGTTCCAGCTGTTGTCGACGCGCGTGAGGTTTCCGAAGTTTCCGCGCAGGGTGTTCATCACCCCGAAGTTGTAGGAGTAGTCGATGAATATGGGATAGCGTTCGAAGAAGGTGGTCCGTCCTCCTATGCGGCCCGAATTGCAGATCGTACCCAGATAGAGGTCGAGATATGTCTGCTGTGCCACACGGCCTGTGGTCTCGTAGCGGATGCTTATGAGGGCCTGGTTGAAGGCTGTCGACGAGAGGTTCCCGCCGAACGATATCTTGAACGAGGGACGTGCCTGCAGGTTGATGCCGGCTGTGTAGCGGCCGCTTTGGGGCGAGAACGTGACGGTCGGATATTCTGACGCGAAGTCATTCTCGACCAGCAGGTCGTAGAGACGGTCGCGCAGCTCGTCGAACGAGAGCACGCGCGGCTGATCCTGCTTGTCGTAGAGCTGCATGAAGTCGCCGACGAAGGCGCGCTGCGAACGCCTGAGACCTCCGATGCGATAGTTGTCGAAGAGCAGTTCGGGGGCGCGGTTGCGGAATTCGGCACGCCGGCGTTCGACTTCGGCCGCCGTGCGCCGCGCCTTGACGGCCTCCTTTATGCGGGGCATTGCCGCCATGGCGTCGTCGTAACCCTGACGGATTATCGCCTCACCCCTGGCGAAGTCGAGCATGCCGGCATCGACGGCACGGTCGATCAACACGCTCCGGCCTTCGGGCAGGGTGTAGTCCGTACCGGTAGTCATCAGCATGAGGGCCTGATCGACGATATTGCTGTTCATGTCTACGGGCGTGTTCCCCGAGGTACATTTCGAGCCTATGTAGAAGTCGGGATGAAAATCCTCCTCGAGCGACCGCCACGGGAAGTTGTCGAAGAGGCCGCCGTCGTAGAGGAGCATCGAGTCTATGGTCACGGGCTTGAATACGAGCGGCAGCGACATCGAGGCGCGTATGGCCTTTCCGAGGTCGCCGCTTTTGAATACGGCGGCGTGGCGGGCATTCATGTCGCTGGCCAGACAGCGGAACGGCACCATCAGCGAGTCGAAATCGCCGCCCGACGCCACGGTTGCGGGCTGGAACAGCCCCACGAGCGCCAGGTCGATGCATGTCGACGAGATGAGGTTCGAGGGCATTTCGAGCACCTTTTCGCCGGGGCGTTTCGGTTTGAGGTTGAGGCGCAGTGTCACGGCCGAGGGGAGTTCGAGCATCTGGCGGTAGAAGTGTCGGTGGCTCTTGTCTATTTTGCCGGTAGCCCACTGCGCCACTTCGCCCGAAGCGACGATACGGTGCATCTCTTCGGGAGAGTATCCGGCGGCATAGAGGCCGGCGATGATTGCGCCCATCGATGTTCCGGCAATATAGTCGATCGGTATTTCGTTCTCTTCGAGAGCCTGCAAAACGCCTATGTGGTAGAGGCCCTTTGCGCCGCCGCCGCTGAAGACGACGCCGACGCTCTGGGCGGGCGCCGACACGGCCGCAAGGCACAGAGCCGACATAATTAGTAGCGTTTTACGGAACATGTCTCAAAAATTTTATACCTTTGTACGTTTATAAGGGATGCCTAAAAATAGACAAAAAGAATAAAACGTCAAAATATGAACGATAAAATCAACGATCTGTTGCGTCGCGTGGAGGAGTTCAAACCCAAGGCGGCGGCCGAAGTGGAGGAGTTCCGCATCAGGATACTGGGCAAGAAGGGTGAGCTGAATGCGCTTCTTGATGAGTTCAAGAGCGTTGCTCCGGAGTACAAACGCGAGCTGGGACAGAAGCTCAACCGGCTCAAGAGCGAGGCCATCGAGCGGGTCAACACGCTTCGCGAGCAGTTTGCGGCACAGGCGGCCGCGGCGGGCAGCGACAAGGCGGGCGACATGACGCGTCCGGCGAGCAGCGAGGAGCTGGGGTCGCGCCACCCCATATCGCTGGTACGCAACCAGATAACCGACATCTTCTCGCGTCTGGGCTACACCATTGCCGAGGGACCCGAGATCGAGGATGACTGGCATGTATTTTCGGCGTTGAACTTTCCGCCGGAGCATCCGGCACGCGACATGCAGGATACGTTCTTCATCGAGAAGAACCCCGACATACTGCTCCGCACCCACACGTCGTCGATACAGGTACGCACCATGGAGCGTCAGAAGCCGCCCATCCGCGTGGTATGTCCGGGACGCGTATTCCGCAACGAGGCCATATCGTACCGTGCGCACTGCATCTTCCATCAGGTCGAGGGGCTCTACATCGACGAGGGGGTATCGTTTGCGGACCTGAAGCAGTCGATACTCTACTTTGCCAAGGAGATGTTCGGCGAGCATGCCACCATCCGCATGCGTCCGTCGTACTTTCCCTTCACGGAGCCGTCGGCCGAGGTCGACGTGTCGTGCAACCTGTGCGGCGGCAAGGGTTGCAACGTCTGCAAGGGTACGGGCTGGCTCGAGATCATGGGATGCGGCATGGTCGATCCCAACGTGCTCGAGGCGAGCGGCATAGACCCGCACAAGTATTCGGGATTCGCCTTCGGCATGGGAGTCGAGCGTATCGCCATGCTCAAGTACGGGGTCAAGGACCTGCGTCTCTACTTCGAGAACGACGTAAGGTTCCTGCACCAGTTCGACAACGCCCTCTGATCCACCGGCCGGGAGCCGGCACAAGGCGGGGGCCGCGACAATAGTGATCCGCGGCAGGACGTTAACTCTAAAAAGACGTGCCGGGGCCGAACGAATAAAGGCGGGGCCGCAACGATAGTGATCCGTGGCGGAACGGCAACGGCAACGCCTCCCGCGAGCCCCGACAACAATATCTTCCCGCGGGTTGAACGGGTCGAACGAATATAACGGGCGACGGCAGCGACACGCTCCGCGCCACGAAGAAGAAAGACCGAAAAAAACGATAAAAAGACAAGCAACCGTAAAGCCATGCGCCGCAGAGCATCCATATTGATGATGTTGGGACTCTTTTTCAGTTGCGGGTTCATCAAGGCCCCGCAACGCGAAAGCGAGCAACCTCATGCGCCGGCGGATTCGCTGCGCAGCCTCTACCTCTACACCGACGGGGTGAAGCGTTCGGCCATCTACGGCGACACGCTTGGGGCGCGGCGGCTTTTCGAGGCGGCCATAGAGGCCGATTCGGGATGTGCGCCGGCCTTCTACGAGCTGGCGGCGAGCCTTGCGGGCGACAGCATCGACCGGGCCATCGATTATGCGGCGCGGGCGGTGGCACTCGACAGCACGAACAAGTGGTACCTCCAGCTCTACGGACAGTCGCTCATCGTGGGCGGGCGTTACGGCGAGGCGGTGCCGGTCTTCGAGAAGCTGGTGCGCACGGAACGCAATCCCGAGCACTACCGGCTGCTGGCGGCCCTTTATGACGGAACCGAACGTCCATTTTCGGCCATTGCGATACTCGATTCGGCCGATTCGCAGTTCGGGCGTCTGCCCTATCTGGGCGAGATGAAGCACCGGCTGCTACTGCAGACGATGCAGTACGAGAAGGCCCTTGCGGAGGCCGAGACGGCCGTTGCCGAGACACCATACCTGCCACAGACCCACACGGCTCTGGGCGAGGTCTACGAGGCCATGGGGCGCGATTCTCTGGCCGAGGTGTCGTTCCGCCGGGGAGTGGAGACCGATTCGACGTCGGTTGCATCGTGGGCGGCTCTGGCCGACTTCTACAACCGCCGCAACGACTACCGTTCGTATCTGGACGTAGTGTGGAGGCTGTTCCGCATGGACAACTTTCCCGTGACGGAGAAGACGGGCATCTTCCGGCGGCTGACGGGCAACCGCAACTTCTACCGCAACAACTTCACGCAGATAGACATACTCGCCACCACGCTCCACCTCAAATATCCCGACAATCCGCAGGTCGAGAACCTCTATGCTTCGCACCTGATCAGTTCGGGACGTATCGACGAGGCGCTGGAGATCTACAAGCGCAAGACGCGCAAGGCCGATGCCGACCTGGGGAGTTTCATGACGGTGGTCGAGATCGAGAGTTACCTTCAGCATGCCGATTCCGTGCGGCTCTACCTGAACAGGGCTCTGGAGCGTTTTCCGGAGGATGCCGAGCTGCGTATGAACTGCGGACATGCGGCGATGATCGACGGGCGGCTCGACGAGGCCATCGACGACTACCGTTCGGCGCTGAAGCTTGCCGGCAACGACACGCTTCGCAGCCAGCTGTGGGGATCGATCGGCGATGCATGGCACCAGAAGGCCGGCAAACGCCTGCCCGAGGGGGTACAGGAGGAGAGCGACCGCGGAGAGGAGCTGCTGCTCGGGGACAAGACCATACGGCGCTTCATGAAACAGTGCTACGCCGCCTACGACCGTGCGCTGGAGTACTGGAAAGACAACACGAGCGTACTGAACAACTACGCCTACTTTCTGAGCCTCGAGGGGCGCGATCTCGGGCGTGCGCTGGAGATGGCGAGCCGTGCCACGGCCATAGCGGGCAGCAATCCGACGTTTCTGGACACCCACGCATGGGTACTCTACCGTCTGGGGCGTTACGACGAGGCCAAGAAGGTGATGCGACAGGCGATATCTCTCGACAACAGCGGCAGTACGTCGCTGCCGTTGCACTACGGCGACATACTTGCGGCCCTGGGCGAGCGTTTCATGGCCGAGATCTACTGGCGCAAGGCTCTGGAGCAGGGGTTCGACGGAGCCTCGATCGAGCGCCGGATAGCCGGACCCCGACAACAGGAGTGACGATGGTACGACGAATCATATATGTGTTGATGGTAGCGGCGGCGGTTTTTGCGGCTGCCGGGCGTGTTGCGGCGCAGAGCAACGACCGCAAGATAGCCGAACAGCGACGGGTGATAGCCAACCTCGAGAAGAAGATCGCCGAGGACGAGAAGCGCATCAAGCGTCTGAAGAACGACAAGTCGACCACGCAGGAGCGCGTTCGGCTGCTGACGCGCCAGATATCCACGCGCAACGACCTTCTGGAAGCCAACCAGAAGCAGATACGCCTGCTCAACGGCGAGATAGCGCGTACGGACAGTACGGCACAGCGGTTGTCGTCGGAGCTCGTTCTCGAGAAGGGGCGTTATGCGGAGATGGTTCGCGAGTCGTACCGCAACTACCGTCACGGCAACTACCTGACCTATCTCTTTTCGTCGGGGGATTTTCTCGACATGTCGCGCCGCATCGTGCTGTTGCGCGAGGTAGCGGCGCAGCGCGGCGAGAAGATCGAGCAGATACGGCGGTTGAACGAGGAGGTCACGCAGACGCTCGACACGCTCACGCGCCGGCGAGCGTCGCTCGATTCGGTCAAGCGCAACCTTTCGGCGCAGAAACAGCGTCTGCAGCGCGATGCCCAGACGGCGCGCAATACGGTCAGGCGTCTCTCGTCGCAGGAGCAGCAGACGCTCCGCAACAAGCTGGCACGCGAGGAGCAGCTGAGCGTAGCCATCAGCGAGTTGCGCAAGATGACGCAGGGCAACAGGGAGGGAGCGTCGTTCTCGCGCAAGACGAGCAACCTGCGGTTGCCGGTGGTTGGCGGCACGGTCCGCCGCTACAAGGGCAACATGGCCGAGATCGTGGGGCCGAAGGACGCTGCGATCATCTCGATATACGAGGGTAAGGTTCTGGAGATCAAGCGCAACCGCATAACCAACAAATACGATGTCTACATAGCACACGGACAGTACATCTCGTCGTACGCCAACCTTTCGGACGTCGACGTTGCGAAGGGGGCGAAGGTTGCCCGCAACCAGCGTATCGGCACGATAGGATCGTCGGTGAATCTGAATACGATGGAGATGGAGTACAAGATGGTATTCGGCATCTACGCGCCGACACCGGACGTCAAGCTGAAGGCATCGGACTGTTTCAGGAAATAGCATAAAGTTATTATGGCCATACGATATTGCAACGACGGGAGTCGTTATCTGCCCGAGGGGCGCCGCCGCATAAGCCGCTGGCTTTCGGAGGTGGCGGCAACGGAGGGTTACCGCATCACGGAACTTACCTACATATTCTGTTCGTCGGAGCGCCTGCTCGAGATGAACCGGCAGTTTCTGGGTCACGACTACTACACCGACGTCATCACCTTCGACTATGGCGAGCGTCGCGAGGGGTGGGTATCGGGCGATGTCTTCATCGACGTGGAGACCGTAGCGGACAATGCCCGCCAGTACGGGGCCACGCGCCGCGAGGAGATGTTGCGCGTGATAGTCCACGGGCTGCTCCACCTGTGCGGGCAGAAGGACAAGACGCCCCGCACCAACGCACGGATGCACCGCAAGGAGGATCGTTACCTTGCCCTTTACCGATCGATGGAATGACACTTCACTACGACATAATCGTTGTCGGCGGCGGGCATGCCGGCTGTGAGGCCGCTTCGGCAGCCGCGCGGCTGGGGTCGCGCACGCTGTTGCTGACCATGGACATGACCAAATTTGCGGCCATGTCGTGCAATCCGGCGGTGGGAGGTGTCGCCAAGGGTCAGATCGTCCGCGAGATCGATGCTTTGGGCGGTCAGATGGGACGCATCACCGACCTTACGACCATACAGTTCCGCATGCTGAACCGCTCGAAGGGGCCGGCCATGTGGAGTCCGCGTGCGCAGTGCGACAAGAGCCGTTTCTCGGCGGAGTGGCGGCACACGCTCGAAAACACGCAGAACCTCTATATATGGCAGGATACGGCCGATGCCATACTCTTTGACCGGACAGAGGGCCGGACGCGCGTAAAGGGCCTTAAAACGCGAATGGGAGTGGTTTTCGAGGCCGATGCCGTGATACTTACGAGCGGCACGTTCCTCGGTGGCCTTATGCACTGCGGACGGGCCCATGCCGAGGGGGGACGTGCGGGCGATGCGGCCTCGACCGGCATCACCGAATCGCTTGTGGCCGTTGGCTTCGAGACGGGGCGCATGAAGACCGGCACGCCGGCGCGCCTCGATGCACGCACCATCGATTTCGAGCGCCTCGAGCCGCAGTACGGCGACGAGGAGCCGTCGAAGTTCTCGTTTTCGGACGAGACGGAGCCCGTACGCCACCAGTTGCCCTGCTTTCTGGTCTACACGTCGCCCGAGGTTCACGCCACGCTGCGCGAGGGCTTTGCCGATTCGCCGCTGTTCAACGGCACGATCAAGGGTATCGGACCCCGCTACTGCCCCAGTATCGAGGACAAGCTGCGCACTTTCGCCGACAAGGAGCGCCACCAGCTCTTTCTCGAGCCGGAGGGAGGCTCGACGAACGAGTATTATCTCAACGGATTCTCGTCGTCGCTGCCCTGCGACATACAGCTTCGGGCCCTGCACCGGATCGAGGGACTCGAGAACGTGCATGTCTACCGCCCGGGATACGCCATCGAGTACGACTACTTTCCGCCCACGCAGCTGAAGCACTCACTGGAGACCAAACTCGTTGACAATCTGTACTTTGCGGGCCAGATAAACGGCACTACAGGGTATGAGGAGGCCGCCGCGCAGGGACTTATGGCCGGCATCAACGCCCACCGCCGCCTGCGGGGGGAGGAGCCCGTTGTGCTGCACCGCGACGAGGCCTATATCGGGGTGCTGATCGACGACCTGGTGACCAAGGGGGTCGACGAACCCTACCGCATGTTCACGTCGCGTGCCGAGTACCGCATACTGCTGCGGCAGGACAACGCCGATGCGCGGCTTACGCCCAAAGGATACGAAATCGGCCTTGTTTCGAAGAGGAGATACGAAAAATTCCTCAAAAAAAATCGCGCCGTAGAATCGCTTGTTTCGTACGCACACCGACAGAGTGTCAAGGCAGGCGAAATTGAGGAGTATCTGAAATCGGTCGGATCGGAGCCGATGGCGCAGGGTCGCAAGCTCTATGACGTGCTTTTGCGCAACGAAGTGACGATCGAGGGGATCCGCCATGCGCTGCCGCGGCTCGACCGTTTTATCGAGAGCGAGCATATCGGGCGCGAGGAGATCGAGGAGGCGGAGATACAGATCAAGTACCGGGGCTATATCGAGCGCGAGAAGTTCATTGCCGAGAAGCTGCACCGGCTGGAGAATATTGCGATACCGGCGGGCTTCGACTTCAACTCGATGCATTCGCTGACCATCGAGGCGCGGCAGAAGCTGACCCGCATAGCGCCCGCAACCATCGGGCAGGCGTCGCGCATACCGGGAGTATCGCCGGCGGACATCAACGTTCTGCTGATAAGGTTCGGCCGATAGCGCCGAAAAGGGATTGTTTCCGATACAATTTACATGGTTGCCGTCCGGTTTCGGGCGGCAATTTTCATTCATATGTTCCACGTTGAACACTACCCCACGCCCGCGAACGTTGTTCCACGTGGAACACCACCCCGCAGCCGAGAAGAACGTTCCACGTGGAACACCGCATAAAAAAGCGGGCAGCCGCAAAGCCACCCGCAAAACAAAATCATAAAAATTATTTACTCTACAATGGTAGTCCAGCCGTACTTGTCTTCGGCACGTCCATACTGAATATCCTGCAGCATGTTGTACATTTTCTGCGAATATTCGCCGACGGTATCACCGAAATCGTACTCCTTTTTGGTATCGAGATCGACAATCTTGCAGATAGGCGAGATAACTGCAGCCGTTCCGCAGGCACCGCACTCGGTAAACCGTGCAAGCTCATCAACGGGAACCTGACGCTCCTCGACCTTCAGACCCAGATCGGCAGCAAGCTGACGAAGGCTCTTGTTGGTGATGGAGGGAAGAATCGACGTCGATTTCGGCGTAACATAGAGGCCGTCGCGGATGCCGAAGAAGTTTGCGGCACCGCACTCCTCTATATATTTACGCTCGACGGAGTCGAGGTAGAGAACATTCGAATAGCCGAGCTGGTGAGCGTGTTCGCCCGAGAGAATACTCGAAGCGTAGTTACCGCCGACCTTCACGTCGCCTGTTCCACGTGGAGCAGAACGGTCCTGTTCGCGGTCAACAACCACCTTTATAGGCTTGATACCCTCCTTGAAATAGGCTCCGACGGGCGATGCGAAGATGATGAGCATCGCTTCGGTAGCGGCCTTGACACCGAGAACGGGGTTGGTACCGATCAACAGCGGACGCAGATAGAGCGAAGCACCCGTGCCGTAGGGAGGAACGAAACGCTCGTTGCGGCGAACGACCTCACAGCAGGCGTCGACGAACATCTTCTCGGTCGGAACCGGAAGACAGAGTTTGCGAGCCGACGACTGAAGACGTTTGGCGTTTTCGTCGACGCGGAAGAGACGGATTTTGCCGTCAACGCCGCGGAAGGCCTTCAATCCCTCGAACAATTCGAGGCCGTAGTGGAGGCACGCGGCCGACATGTGCATGTTGATGTACTCGCTTTCGCATATTTCCATGTCGCTCCACTTGCCGTCACGGAAATAAAAACGCGCATTGCAGTCGGTCTTGCGGTAGTTGAACCCCAAAGATGCCCAATCCAGATTTTCCATAATATCAATATTAAAGTTTGCTTTCGTAGTACAGCGGCCGCAACTAACCAAATTGACAGCCACAAATTTTCAAAAAATTTCGCAGACGCAGCGCAGTGTATCGCAACGTCCACAGCAGGACGCGCTACCCTACAACGGCACCGCTTACCATCTTCTTTTCGGGCTGAAGCAGCACCAGACGGCCCGACGCATCGGCTCCCATAAGGATCATGCCTCGCGAAAGGATACCCTTTATCTCGCGCGGTTCAAGATTGACGAGAACCAGCACCTGACGTCCTACGAGATCCTCGGGCGAGTAGTATTCGGCGATACCCGAGACTATTTCGCGCTTGTCGATACCCGTATCGATCGAGAGCTTGAGCAGCTTCCTGGTCTTGGGGACGCGTTCGGCGGCAAGGATTGTCGAGATGCGTATGTCGGCCTTGCCGAAGTCGTCGAATGTAACCTGTTCCTTCTGCGGCTCGATATGCGAGGCGGCTTCGGCGGCCATGTTGGCCTTTTTGGTAGCCTCGAGCTTGTCCAACTGCTTCTGTATCACGTCATCTTCGATCTTCTCGAAGAGCAGCGAAGGCTTGCCTATGTGGTGACCGGCAGCCACGAGGTCGATCGAGCCGATCGAATCCCACGACGGACGCTCGATGTCGAGCATCTCGAGCAGCTTCTTCGACAAGAAGGGCATGAATGGCTCGATGACGACCGTAAGGTTGGCCGTGATCTGCAGCGCTATGTTGAGTATGGTCTTGACGCGTTCGGGATCGCTCTTGATGAGTTTCCACGGTTCGGTGTCGGCCAGATACTTGTTGCCTATGCGGGCGACGTTCATCGCCTCCTTGAGTGCCTCGCGGAAACGGAAATTCTCGATATTGTTCTCGAGAGCCTCCTTCACGCGGCCGAGGTCAGCGATCGTATCGCGGTCATAATCAGTGAGTTCACCGCGTTCGGGCACTACCCCGCCGTAATATTTTTCGGTCAGCACGAGGGCACGGTTAACGAAGTTGCCGAGCACGGCCACCAGTTCGTTGTTGTTGCGCGCCTGAAAATCCTTCCACGTGAAGTCATTGTCCTTGGTTTCGGGGGCGTTGGCGCAGAGCACGTAGCGCAGCACATCCTCCTTGCCGGGCATGTCCTCGAGATACTCGTGGAGCCATACGGCCCAGTTGCGCGAGGTCGAGATCTTGTCGCCCTCGAGGTTGAGGAATTCGTTTGCCGGCACGTTCTCGGGCAGGATGTAACCGCCGTGGGCCATCAGCATCGCCGGGAAGACTATGCAGTGGAAAACGATGTTGTCCTTGCCGATGAAGTGCACGAGCTTTGTTTCAGGATCTTTCCAGTACTTCTCCCAGTCGGGCGTAAGTTCCTTTGTGGCAGATATATAGCCTATCGGGGCATCGAACCAAACGTAGAGCACCTTGCCCTCGGCGCCCTTGACCGGAACGGGTATTCCCCAATCGAGGTCGCGGCTTACGGCACGGGGCTGCAAACCGCCGTCGAGCCAGCTCTTGCACTGACCGTAGACGTTGGTCTTCCACTCCTTGTGTCCTTCGAGGATCCACTTGCGCAGGGCCTCTTCGTACTCGTTCAGGGGCAGATACCAGTGTTTGGTCTCGCGCTTTACGGGAACCGATCCCGACACGGCGCTGTGGGGATTGATCAGCTCGTCGGGCGAGAGTGTCGAACCGCACTTCTCGCACTGGTCGCCGTAAGCGCGGTCGTTGCCGCAACGGGGACACGTACCGACGATGTAACGGTCGGCGAGGAAAGTCTGTGCCTCCTCGTCGTAGTACTGCATCGAGGTCTTCTCGATGAACTTGCCGTCGTCATAGAGCTTGCGGAAGAAGTCCGAAGCCGTCACGGTATGTACGGGCGAGGTTGTACGTGAATATATGTCGAACGATATGCCGAGGCCTTCGAACGATTTCTTGATGATGTTGTGGTAGCGGTCGACGATCTGCTGGGGAGTAACACCCTCCTTGCGGGCCTTGATGGTTATGGGCACGCCATGTTCGTCGCTGCCGCAGATCGAGAGGACGTCGCGGCCGCGCAGGCGCAGATATCGCGTATAGATGTCCGAAGGGATATATACTCCGGCGAGGTGGCCTATGTGGACGGGGCCGTTGGCATACGGCAGGGCCGAGGTCACGAGGTATCGTTTGAATTCTTTAGCCATAAATAAATAATCAGTAACCTAAAATCCCCCAAATTTAACAAAAAATTAAGACAAATAATAAAAAAGGGATACTATTTATTAGAAGACGGCGCGGCAATAGGTCCATAGCCTGCTAAGATTCAATCGCAAGCGCAGGAAGGAGATATACTTCCGTGCAGGCTGGCAAAAGATGTCGGCGCTGCAAAGGATGCGGAAGCAGGCAGGGTCGATACCGGGACAGGCACAGCATCGCGCGGATGTTCCCGACACAGGCTGCCGCAAGACTACCCCATTGCCTGACCGACGGCCGCTTTTCGGCCGCAAATACCCCGCAAAACTTCCGACAAGGAGAAATGCATGGTGAAAATAATTTATCGTTTTTCGATAAATTTCCTAACTTTGCTTAAATTTGTAGCATTTAGGAACAAATTCAAACACCATAGGATTATGAAATTTTTCAGAACATTTCTTGCGGCACTGCTGGCTGTAGTGGTTGGCAGTTTCGTTATGGGCTTTCTGTGGATACTGGTATTCATAGGTATAGCCGGCTCGATGGAGAGCACGACGGTCGTGCAGCCCGAATCGGTTCTGGTTATCAACATCGACGAGCAGATCAGCGATTCGCCGGAAATCAACCCGTTGAACAGTTTCGATTTTCAGAACATGACGGCGGTACGTCACATGTCGCTCTATTCGGCCTTGCGGGCGATAGACGCGGCGGCAGACGACAGCCGCATCAAGGGTATCTGCATACGCCTCAACGGACAGGGATCGGCCGACATAACCACGCTCGAGGAGCTGCGCGACAACATCGAGCAGTTCAAGGCGAGCGGCAAGTTCGTAGTGGCCTACAACGAGACCTACAGCCAGTTCGGCTACTATCTTTCGTCGGTAGCTGACCGTGTCTACCTCCAGCCCGAAGGGACGCTCATGTGGAACGGCATAACCTTCAACATTGCCTTCTACAAGGGACTTCTTGACAAGCTCGACATCGAGGCCGAGGTCTTCCGCCCGACGGCCTGCAAGTACAAGAGCGCCGTCGAGCCCTACATCCTGACGCGCATGTCGGATGCCAACCGCCAACAGATGAGCGAGTTGGCCGAATCGATATGGGGCACCGTCACCGGAGCCGTAAGCCGTTCGCGCTCGATACCGGTCGAGAAGCTCAACGCCCTGGCCGACAACCTCAGCGCGCTGGATCCGGAGAAGGCACTCGAAGCGGGGCTTGTCGACGGGTTGATCTACGAGGACCAGCTGAACGACGTCTATGCCGAATACGGAGTCGAGCCGGGACACAACGGCGAGTACAACACCGTCACGCTCGGGGAGTATGCCGCACAGGCAGGAGCCGACCTGAGCAACGTATCGGCCGACCGCATAGCCATAGTCTACGCCGAGGGGCAGATCCTCGACGGCAACGGCGAGTACGACGCCATCTACGGCAACACGATGGCCGCACGCATCAGGTCGGTGCGTCTCGACGACAAGGTGAAGGCCGTGGTTCTGCGCGTCAATTCACCGGGCGGCAGCGCTCTTGCGAGCGACGTGATATGGCGCGAGCTTGAGCTTCTGCGAGCCGAGAAGCCGGTAGTCGTATCGATGGGCGGATATGCGGCCAGCGGCGGATACTACATTTCGGCACCGGCGGACGTGATCGTTGCCGACAACATGACCCTGACGGGTTCGATCGGCGTCTACGGCATGTACATGAACATAGGCAAGGCTCTGAAGAACAAGCTGGGCATCACCGTCGACGGGGTCAAAACCAACACGTCGGCCGATTTCGGCAACACTACCCGACCGATCACGGCAACGGAGCGTGCGGCCATCATGCGCAGCGTCGACAATGTCTACGAGACCTTTACGGGCCTTGTGGCCAAGGGGCGCAACCTGCCTCTGGAGAAGGTTCTCGAGCTGGCCGGCGGACGCGTATGGTCGGGCAGCGAGGCTGTCGAACTGGGTCTTGCCGATGCCAACGGCGGACTGAAGGCGGCCATATCGGTAGCTGCGGACAAGGCAGCGCTGGGCGACAACTACCGCATCGTCGAGGTTACGGAGATGCCCATGGGGCTGATGTCGCTCTTCACCTCGCTCAACGCACAGGTACGCGAACGTGCCGTCCGTTCGGAGATGGGCATACTCTACGACCACTATAAAAGCATCAGGGAGGCATTGAGGCTCGACGGGGTTCTGGCCTACTGCCCGTACTACATAAGATTCGAATGATGGAAGCAACGAAAGAGAGAATCGAGGAGCTGCTGCGGGGAGTCATCCACCCCGAGAGCGGCGCCAACATCGTCGACGGCGGATTCGTCGACAACATCACGGCGGACGGGAGCCGCATTACGGTGTCGCTGCGTTTCAAAAAGACGCGCGATCCCTTTGCCGCCAAGCTCAAGAACCAGACTCAGAGCCTGCTGGAGGAGCACTACCCCGAACTGAAGGGGTCGATAACGGTCTTCGTGAAGGAGGCCGCACCGGCACGTCCGGTCGAGGAGGTGCGCCGCACGACGACCGGCGACATCAGCCACATCGTGGCCGTAGCGTCGGGCAAGGGTGGTGTAGGCAAGTCGACCGTAGCGGCCAATCTGGCACTGACGCTCCGCAACATGGGCTACAGCGTCGGACTGCTCGATGCCGACATCTACGGGCCTTCGCAGCCCAAGATGTTCGGGTGCGAGGGGGCTGTACCCGAAGCCGAGCGCATCGACGGCTACGACTATATCGTTCCGATAGAGGTTAAGGGTATCAAGCTGATGTCGATCGGTTTCTTCATACGTCCGACGGATGCTCTGTTGTGGCGCGGGGCGATGGCTACCAACGCCCTGAAGCAGCTCATACACCAGACGCTGTGGGGCAAGCTCGACTTCCTGCTGATAGATCTTCCGCCGGGCACGGGCGACGTACACCTGTCGATAATTTCGGAGCTGAAGGTAAACGGGGCGGTGATCGTGTCGACGCCCCAACAGGTAGCCGTAGCCGACGTTGTACGCGGAGTTGAGATGTTCCGCCACGAGAATGTCAACATACCGGTGCTGGGCATCATCGAGAACATGTCGTGGTTCACGCCGGCGGAGCTTCCGGACCACCGCTACTACATATTCGGACATGGCGGTGCGGCGGCGTATGCACGTCAATGCGATGCTCCGTTTCTGGGTGAAATACCTATCGTACAGTCGATTATGGAGGGCGGCGAGAGTGGCGTTCCGGCTGTTGAGAGCGACGGGGCGGTCAACGACTTTTATCGACATGTTGCCGAAAAAATTGTGGATAAACTGCAATAATGATGTCGATAACCGCACAACAATTTTTTATTAAAAATAGAAGGAAAAATTTGGATCTGCGTTCTGCGCGGTTATACGCGGGGTGGCCTGAAAAAGCAAATTTTTTTATCAAAAATTGTTTGCGCGGATATCGTCCGGCCGCGGGGTCGGGATGTTTACAAAAACTCCATGTCGAAATGTTCGCAACCTCCGTGTGGAAATGTTTACAATACGGACAATATATTGTAGGGCAAAGCGTTGGGGTGATGATGGAATTGTCGAAAGGTGTTTATAAAAAACATGTAAGGAAAGTTGTCCACACTATCGACAGCCATTATTATTATTGTTGTTTAAGATTAAATTTAATAATATAAAAAAGAATAAGAAGAAGGAATGGTTGATAACAATTCGACGGCGGCCCTTCGCGAGGAGATCGCCGAACTCAAGCGACGCAAGCGGGCAGTGATCCTGGCCCACTACTATACTACGCCCGACGTACAGTCGGTGGCGGATTTTCTGGGTGATTCGCTGGCCCTGTCGATCGAGGCGCGCAAGACCGATGCCGAGATCATACTCTTTGCCGGCGTACACTTCATGGCCGAGACGGCAAAGGTCCTCTCGCCCGAACGCAAGGTACTGATACCCTGCCCCGAGGCCGGCTGTTCGCTTGCGGACTCGTGCGATGCCGCGGAGTTCGCCCGCTTCAAGGCCCGCTACCCGGGCTACAAGGTGGTGTCGTACGTCAACACCTCGGTCGAGGTGAAGGCACTGACCGACATCTGCTGCACCTCGTCCAACGCGCTGAAGGTCGTGGAGTCGATACCTGCCGACCAGGGCATAATCTTCGCCCCGGACCGCAATCTGGGCTCCTACATACAGCGCCTCACCGGCCGCGAGAACATGGTTCTGTGGAACGGGGCCTGCCACGTTCACGAGGAGTTCTCGCTCGAGAAGATACTTGAACTCAAGCGCCGGCATCCGGCGGCGCGCGTCGTCGTACACCCCGAGTGCCGCGAGTATATCGTTCGCATCGCCGACTATGTGGGTTCGACTGCCGGGATACTCTCCTACTGCGGCAGCTGCGGTGCCGACGAGTTCATCGTTGTCACCGAGGCGGGCATCCTTGCCGAGATGCGCCGCCGCTACCCCGACAAGAGCTTCATACCGGCGCCGCCGCTCGATTCGACCTGCGGCTGCAACGAGTGCCGTTACATGAAGATGGTGACGCTCGAGAATATCCGCGACTGCCTCCGCGACGAGAGTCCCGAGGTAGTCATCGACGAGGCTACGCGCCGTGCGGCCGAGCGTTCGATCGTCAACATGATCAACATCAGGTGATGATTTTATATGCATGATATAAGATATCGCCGCCCGAACCTGTTAAATTTGCAAACGAAACCACTACAGAGATGAAAAAATTACTTGCAACGCTTGTTGCTGCCGGGGTCGTACTGACGGCGTCGGCCGATGAGGGGATGTGGCTTCTGCCCTACCTCCGGAAAATGAATATCAAGACCATGAAGTCCGAGGGATGCCGACTGTCGGCCGAGGATATCTATTCGGTCAATTCGTCGTCGCTCAAGGATGCCGTCGTCATTTTCGGTGGCGGATGTACGGGTGAGGTCGTATCGCCCGAGGGTCTTCTCTTCACCAACCACCACTGCGGTTACGGGGCGATACAGGAGCTGTCGTCCGTCGAGCACGACTACCTGAAGTACGGATTCTGGGCCGGTTCCAACGCCGAGGAGATACCGGCACCGGGACTCAAGGTACGTTTCGTACGTTCGATCAGCGACGTTACGGCCGACATTCTGGGCAACGTACCGTCGACGGCGGGCGAGCAGGAGCGCGAGAAGATCGTGGGGGAGAACATACGTGCTCTTGAGAAGCGCCTCGGGGAGGCCAATCCGGGCAAGGAGATATGGGTACGCTCGTTCTTCGGCAACAACCAGTATTTCGCCTTTGTCAACGAGGTCTTCAGCGACATACGTCTGGTGGGAACTCCGCCGTCGTCGATCGGCAAGTTCGGCGGCGACACCGACAACTGGATGTGGCCGCGTCATACGGGCGATTTTTCGGTCTTCCGCATCTATGCGGACAAGGATAACCGCCCGGCCGACTATTCGCCTGAAAACGTGCCCTACAGGGCCGGAAAATACCTCAAGGTGTCGATCGGCGGCTACGACGAGGGCGACTTTGCTATGGTGATGGGCTTTCCGGGCACGACCACGCGTTTCATGACCTCGTACGAGATCGACCAGATGCTGAAGGTATCGAATCCCAACCGCATCTTCATCCGCGGCGAGCGTCAGGAGATCCTGCGCGAGGACATGGCCGCAAGCGACAAGGTACGCATACAGTACGCCTCGAAATATGCCGGTTCGTCGAACTACTGGAAGAACTCGATAGGCAAGTCGCGGGGCATCGAGAAGCTGGGCGTGAAGGAGCGCAAGCAGGCCGAGGAGGCCGGGTTCCAGCGCTGGGCCGACGGACTGACCTATGTTGCGGGCGACGTCGACTACCGCCGTGCGCTGCCGTTGATACGCGAGAGCGTCGAGATGCTTTCGGGCATCGAGCACAACCGCCAGTACCTTGCCGAGGCCTTCCTCAACGCCGTCGAGATATTGACGCCGGCTCGATCGCTGGCCTCGAAGAGCGAGATCGAGGATCCGGCCGCCAGCAAGAAGGCTCTTGCGGACTGGTACGGTGATTATAATGCTCCTACCGACCGCAAGGTAGCCAAGCGCATGCTCGAGATCGCACGCGAACACATGACCGAACTTCCGTCGTTCTATGCCGATGTTGTGGACAGGCAGTTCGGCGGCGACATCGATGCTTATGTCGACTATCTCTATGACAACTCGATCTTTGCGGACGAGGCGTCGGTCATGGCTGCCATCGACAACTTCCAGGCCGAGAAGGAGCGCATAGCCTCGGATCCGGCCGTCGTGCTGTCGAATTCGGTTATGGAGATGTACCGTCGTCTGAGCGGTGAACGCCGCGAGGGCGCCCTCAAGTACAACGAGGGACACCGCCTCTACATTGCCGGTCTGCTGAAGATGTACCCCGACCGTGCATGGGCACCCGACGCCAACTTCACCATACGCCTCACCTACGGACAGATACTGCCCTACGATCCGTGCGACGGCGTGAAGTACAACTACTACACCACGCTCAAGGGCGTAATGGAGAAGGAGGACCCGTCGAATCCCACGGAGTTCTACGTACCCGAGCGCCTCAAGGAGCTCTATGCCGCACGCGACTTCGGCCCCTATGCCGACAAGCGTGGCGAGATGCCCGTAGCGTTCCTTTCGAACCTCGACATTACGGGCGGCAACTCCGGATCGCCGATACTCAACGGCCGCGGTGAGCTTATAGGTCTGGCCTTCGACGGCAACTGGGAGGCTATGTCGGGCGACGTGGCCTTCGAACCCGAACTGCAGCGCTGCATAGGTGTCGACGTACGTTACGTACTCTTCATCATCGACAAGTTCGCCGGTGCGGGCTGGCTTCTCGACGAGATGGATATCGTCACGAAGTAGGGTAGCGGGCCCTGCGGCCGCTTGTGAACAAAGCGTCTTCCCCGGCTGAAGGGGAAGACGCTTTTACATTTTATTGCCACCGTTTTCGAGGCGGCCTGTTTGTACTTTGTTTTCGGGGCGGCCTGTTTGTATTTCCTTACTTGCCGGACTGTTCCGTGCCGGTTTACTTTCGGGTTGTTTCTGTCCGGCTCCGGGTGTCAGTGTACCTCTCAGTGTGCCTCGAGCCAGTTGCGGCCCACTCCGTAGTCGGTGGTGAGGGGTACGCGCAGCGAGGCGGCTCCCTCCATGGCGCTCTTGACTATCTCGATAACCTGCTCCTGCTCTTCGCGTACCATGTCGACGATGATTTCGTCGTGTACCTGCAGTATCATCTTCGAACGCAGGTTGCGGGCCTGCAGTTCGCGGTGCATGCGCACCATGGCTATCTTCATGATGTCGGCGGCGCTGCCCTGTATGGGGGCGTTTATGGCGTTACGTTCGGCGAGGCCTCGCGCCACGGCATTGCGCGACGATATGTCGTTGAGGTAACGGCGGCGTCCGAAGATGGTGGTGACGTAACCCTTTTCGCGTGCGTGGGCCGCGGCGGCATCCATGTACTCCTTGACCTTGGGATAAGAGGCAAAATAACCCTCAATTATCGCCTTTGCCTCGGCACGCGGTATATCCAGCCGCTGGCTCAGTCCGAAGGCCGAAATGCCGTAAATAATGCCGAAATTGGCGGTCTTTGCGCGGCGTCGCTCCTCGGGTGTAACCTCGTCGATGCTCTTGCCGAAGAGACGGGCGGCGGTTGCGGCATGTATGTCCTCGCCGTTGAGGAATGCCGAGATGAGCGCCTCGTCGCCGCTGAGGTGCGCCATGAGCCTCAACTCGACCTGACTGTAGTCGGCCGAGAGCAGCAGATGGTCGTCGTCCGAGGGGATGAAGGCTTCGCGTATGCGCCGTCCCTGCTCCTCGCGTACGGGTATGTTCTGCAGGTTGGGGTTTGCCGACGAGAGGCGTCCCGTGGCGGTCACGGCCTGGTTGAACGAGGTGTGTATGCGTCCCGTGGTCTTGTTGACCAGCTGCGGCAGCGCCTCGACGTAGGTCGACAGCAGCTTCTTGACGCCGCGGTATTCGAGTATGAGGTCGACGATGCGGTACTTGTGGGCGAAACTCTGGAGATACTCCTCGTCGGTGCAGAACTGTTTGGTTTTGGTCATCTTGGGTTTCTCGGCTATGCGCATCCTTGCGAAGAGCACCTCGCCCAGCTGACGCGTGGAGTTGATGTTGAGTGCGGGTTCGCCGGCTTCGGCCCTCACCTGCGCCTCGAGGTCGGCAAGGCGGGCATTCAGCTCGACGGCATAGCGGTTGAGCAGCTGCGGGTCGATGCATACGCCCGTAAGCTCCATGTCGGCCAGCACGTCGATGAGCGGCTCCTCGATGTCGAAGTAGAGGTGTTCGAATCCCTGCTCCTCGACCAGCGGCATCAGCACCCGCTTGAGCTGCAGGGTGATGTCGGCATCCTCGGCGGCATACTCCGTGACGCGGTCGACGGCCACCAGATCCATCGTGAGCTGCCGTGCACCGCGGCCTATGAGCGTCTCGATCTCGATGGGGCGGTAGTTGAGGTATCGCAGCGCCAGGGCGTTCATGTTGTGGCGCGATTCGGGGTCGAGCAGGTAGTGGAGTATCATCGTGTCGTACTTGCGTCCGGCGACAACGATACCCAGACGGCTCAGCACCATGATGTCGAACTTGATGTTCTGTCCGATCTTGGCCACCTTCGCGTCGGCGAAGAGCGGCCGCAGCATCCCGGCATAGCGCTCGTCGTTGCGGCCGTCGAAGGGTATGTACCACGCCTTGTGCGGCTCGACGGCGAGCGAGAGACCGACGATCCGGTCGTTGAAGATGTCGAAGCCGCGGGTCTCGGTGTCGAAACAGAACTCGTCGTAACGCGATATCTCGTCTATCACCTGCTGCAGCTCCCCGACCGTATGGACCGTACGGTAGTCGTGGGGTGTCGTCGCGGCCGTTGCGGGCTCCGCTGCCGTGAACTCCGCGGATGTGCCGCTGCCGTCCGACGGCGCTGCCGTTCCGGTTTCCGTCGCCATACCCGTTACGGCCTGTGCCTCCGCCGTTTCCGTATCCGCTCCTGTTACTGCGGTCGTCGTACCTGCCGCCGTCGCGGCTGCAGGGTCGGGCTGGTCGAAGAGGTTACCCTGACCGGCGAACGACGCCTGCCTTGCGGCATAGGACTTTGCCCGCGCCATCTCGGCGAGCTGCCGCTGCGCCTCCTGCCGCGGCGCTCCGTCCGTGGGTTCGGGCGGGGCGATGTTCGCCAGGTCGTTCATGAACATGCGGAAGTCGAGCTCGGCGAAGAGCGCCTTCAGGTCGTCGATCTTCGGGTCGCACACCTCCAGCTCCTCGGGCACGAACTCCACGGGCACGTCGGTGCAGATCGTCGTGAGACGCTTGGCCAGCAGCAGACGGTCGCCCCATGCGGCTATGCTGGCACCCTGTTTTCCGCCTATGGCGTCGGTGTTTTCGAGTATGTTCTCGACCGTACCCCAACGCTGTACCAGTTTGCAGGCTCCCTTTTCGCCTATGCCGGGTACGCCGGGGATGTTGTCGGCCGTATCGCCCCACAGTGCGAGGATGTCGCGCACGAGTACGGGGTCGTCTATGCCGTATTTGGCGCGTATGGCTTCGGTGTCGACCACCTCGATGCCGTCGCCCTTCTGCTTGTAGATGCTGCGGTTGGGGCCCACGAGCTGCCCGTAATCCTTGTCGGGGGTCACCATGTAGACGTCGTAACCGGCCCGTGCTCCCTTGTGGGCGAGCGTACCGATGACGTCGTCGGCCTCGAAACCCTCGACCTCGAGTATCGGTATGCGCATGGCGTCGAGCAGCCTTTTGATGTAGGGTGTCGACTCGATGATGTCTTCGGGTGTTTCGGGGCGGTTGGCCTTGTATTCGGGGAATATCTCCTTGCGGAAGGAGCCTCCCTTGGGGTCGAACGCCACGCCGATGAGGTCGGGACGTTCGCGTTTCTGGATGTCGCGCAGGAACTTGGTGAAGCCGAAGACGATGGAGGTGTTCATGCCCGTATGGCTTCGCATGGGACGCCCCATGAAGGCGTAATAGTATTTGAAGATCAACGCGTAGGCATCGATCAGAAAGAGCTTTTTGGACGTTTCGGTCATTTTCTTAGCGGAGACTTTGTTTGTAAAGGCGGTTAACGGTTGTCGTCTGCGAACCATTCGGCGTATGAGGTTGCCGTTTCGTACATTCGCAGCGAGTGGAGTTCGATGTTTCGGGGCAGTCGGGCGGCTATTCTCCGGGCGAAGTCGGCGAGCATGTTCTCGCATGTAGGCTGGTAGTCCGTGAGCACGATGTTGCGGAACGCCGCTCCGTCGAGGGCTTTGGCGATTGTTTCGGCGCGGGGGCTCCGGCGCATGACGAATGCATGGTCGAGGCGGTCGACCACCTCGTCGCAAACCAGCCGTTTGAGGTCGCCGAAGTCCATGACCATACCGTATTTCGGGTCGTTGGGGTCGTCGCAGGGCAGGCCCGCCACCGTCACGAAGAGCCTGTACGAATGGCCGTGAATTTCGCGGCATTTGCCGTCATATCCTTCGAGGGCGTGTGCCGCCTCGAACGAGAACTCTTTGGTAAGTCTTGTTTTCGCCATAATCAAGTCGGTTTTTCCGGCGGTGTGCGCGCCGGTGTCGCAATGCAAAGTTACGTATTAAAAACGAAAGAGCGAAGAGCCCGTCGAGGCTTTTCGCTCCTGTCGTTGTCGGTTTGGCGGTTTGTCAGAAGTCGAGACAGTCGATATATACCTGACGCTGGAACGTCTCGTCGAGCGAGATGTATGTCTGAGTCGTCGAGACTCCCTGCACGCGCAGAATGCCGTCGAATATCGTCTTCATGAGGTGGTCGTTGTCCAGACAGTAGAGCTTGACCATGATGTTGTAGGTGCCTGTAATGAAGTGGCATTCGACGATTTCGGGGATATGTTTTAGTTCCTCGACGGTCCTGAGCTGCAGTTGGGGATCCTGAATGCGTATGCTGATGAATGCGCAGACGTCGAACCCGAGTTTTTTGGGGTCGACAATCAGGCGGCTTCCGAGTATGACGCCGGCATCTTCGAGTTTCTTGATACGCTGGTGTATGGCGGCTCCCGAGATACCGCATTCGCGGGCTATCTCGAGGAACGGCATGCGTGCGTTCTTTATGAGGAAGCGGAGGATCTTGCGATCCGTGGCGTCGATCGAAGGTTTACCCATTTTCGTCATCTTATTTCAAAACTTTCAACTCCTTGCCGACCTTTATGAAGGCTTCGACGCAGCGGTCGAGCTGTTCGGTGGTGTGGCCTGCGGAGACCTGTACGCGGATACGTGCCTGTCCTTTCGGGACGACGGGGTAGTAGAATCCGGTCACGAATACACCTTCGTCCTGGAGTTTTGCGGCGAATTCCTGCGAGAGTTTTGCGTCGTAGAGCATGACGGCGCAGATTGCGGACTGCGTGGGTTTGATGTCGAAACCGGCGGCCATCATCTTTGTGCGGAAGTGTTCGACGTTTGCAACCAGACGGTCGTGGAGGTCGTTGTTTTCGGCGAGCATCCTGAAGAGTTCGATACCGGCGCCGACGATGGCGGGCGGCAGCGAATTGGAGAAGAGGTACGGACGCGAACGCTGGCGGAGCATGTCGATTATCTCCTTGCGGCCGGTTGTGAATCCGCCCACGGCGCCGCCGAAAGCCTTGCCGAGGGTACCGGTGAGGATGTCGACCTGTCCGCGGAGGTTGTAGAGTTCGGTAATGCCGCGGCCTGTCTTGCCGAGGACACCGGCCGAGTGGCACTCGTCCACCATTACGAGGGCGTCGTATTTTTCGGCGAGGCGGCAGATTTCGTCGAGCGGGGCGGCGTTGCCGTCCATCGAGAATACGCCGTCGGTGCATATTATGCGGAAACGCTGGGCCTGGGCACGTTTGAGGCAATCCTCGAGTTCGTCCATGTCGGCGTTGGCGTATCTGTAACGTACGGCCTTGCAGAGGCGTACGCCGTCGATTATCGAGGCGTGGTTGAGCGAGTCCGATATGATGGCGTCCTGTTCGGTGAGCAGGGGTTCGAATACACCGCCGTTTGCGTCGAAGCATGCGGCATAGAGGATTGTGTCCTCGGTACCGAAGAAGTCGGCGATAGCCTTTTCGAGCTCTTTGTGAATGTCCTGGCAGCCGCAGATGAAGCGGACGGACGACATTCCGAAACCGCGTTGGTCCATGGCGCGTTTTGCGGCGTCGATGAGGCGCTGGTTGTCCGAGAGGCCGAGATAGTTGTTGGCGCAGAAGTTGAGGACCTTTCGGCCGGCAACTTCGATTTCGGCGCGTTGGGGCGAGCAGATTATCCGTTCGGTCTTGTAGAGACCGGCCTCGCGAATGGCATTCAGCTCATTCTGCAAGTGCTCTTTCATTTTTCCGTACATTGTTATCTGTTTTTTGGAGTTTTTCGATTACCAACCGAAAGCAAAGGTACGTAATTTTTTTATAAATCGTAACTTTCGGGTGCGATATCTTTCGATCTGACACCGAAAACGGGTCCGGAGGCCTTCCTGTGGCGGTTTTTGTCACTTATGTCTGTGATGTTCAGAGCGAAAGAGCGGGTGACGGCATGACATGCGGCCGCGACGGCCGGCGGTACAACCGTCTGGCGCGTACGATTTTTGCAATATAGGGGGTGCGGTGTTATCGCAATAACAAATTTATTTCGTAAATTTGCGGCGAAACGCTTGACAGAGAACAAAACAAGTAACCGCATAAAAGCAAAAGTTATGTACAAGATTGATTCTTATGATTTTACGGGCAAGCGCGCGATTATTCGCGTAGACTTCAACGTGCCTCTCGACGCCGAGGGACACGTGACCGACGACACACGTATCCGTGCCGCCGTACCGACCATCAGGAAGGTATTGGAGAAGGGCGGATCTGTTATTCTGATGTCACACCTTGGCCGCCCCAAGAAGAACAACGACATGAAGTTCTCGCTGGAGCAGATCGTACCGGCCATCGAGAAGCGTCTGGGCGTAAAGGTTCAGTTTGCAGGCGACTGCATGGGCGAGAAGGCCGCCAAGATGGCAGCCGAGCTGAAGCCGGGCGAGGTAATGCTTCTTGAGAACCTTCGTTTCTACGCCGAGGAGGAGGGCAAGCCGCGCGGACTTGCGGAGGATGCCACCGACGAGGAGAAGAAGGCAGCCAAGAAGGCGCTGAAGGAGGGACCCCAGAAGGAGTTCGTCAAGAAGCTTGCATCGTATGCCGACTGCTATATCAACGATGCATTCGGAACGGCACACCGTGCACATGCATCGACGGCGCTGATCGCCGACTACTTCCCTCACGACAAGATGTTCGGTTATGTCATGGAGAACGAGCTGAAGGCCATCGACGGCGTTATGGAGAATCCGCAGCGTCCGTTCTGCGCCATCATCGGCGGCTCGAAGGTATCGACCAAGATCAGCATCATCGAGAAGCTGATGGAGAAGGTCGACTCGATCATCATCGGCGGCGGCATGACCTACACGTTTGCAGCTGCACAGGGCGGCAAGGTCGGCAATTCGATCTGCGAGCCCGACATGTTCCCCGTAGCCCTCGAGATTCTCGAGAAGGCCAGGCAGAAGGGCATCAAGCTCGTTATGTCGCCCGATGCGTTGATCGCCGACGCATTTGCCGAGACGGCCAACACCGGCTATGCACCTGCCAACGAGATACCCGACGGCTGGGAGGGTGTCGACATCGGCGAGGAGGGCAAGAAGCTCTTCCGCGAGCACATTCTGGGCTGCAAGACCATTCTGTGGAACGGTCCCGTAGGCGTCTTCGAGATCGACAAGTTCGCCACGGGTTCGCGTGCCGTAGCCGAGGCCATCGCCGAGGCAACGCAGAAGGGTGCCTACTCGCTTATCGGCGGCGGCGACTCGGTAGCCTGCATCAACAAGTTCGGCCTTGCCGACAAGGTATCGTACGTATCGACCGGTGGCGGTGCCCTTCTCGAGTACATGGAGGGCAAGGAGCTTCCGGGCGTAGCGGCCATCCGCAAGTAACGGCAGCCGACCGCGTAACCGTACCGTGCGGTTTGTGCCGCGGGTACCGAAATGAAAAATACCGCTTCACTTTCATGTGAGGCGGTATTTTTTTCATGTGCGGTGAGGCGGTTCAGGGTCTTTCTTCCAGGGGGGAGACGGATCTTTCGGTGTTCGGTCCGGAGTAGCGGCACCTTTCCGAACTACGGGGCCTCACTCGCACATGAGAGGTTTCAGCAGGTCCGGGATGCAGGGCGAGCAGGCCATCATCCCGTCGAGCAGCTCCCGGCCTCGGTCCGTAAGCGAGAAGTACATGTGCCGTTTGTCATGGTTTCCCATTACGCGGCTGACATAACCCTTGCGTTCGACCGAGGCTATGACCTTCGAGGTGTTCGAGGGAGTCAGGCCGAGCATTTCGCCCAGTTCTCCCGAGGCGAGGCGTTCGGTCTGCTGCAGGCAGCAGAGGGCCATCGCTTCGTTGAGGCAGATGCCGTGACGCTCTTCGAGACAGAGTTCGAACTGACGTACGGCACGTTGTATGTCGCGTATTCTGCAGAGCGGGTTCATGGTTGTTATTCCTTGATGTAGACGGCGTTGCGGCCGCATATTTCGGCGCAGTGCCCGCACTCTATGCAGAGATCCGCGTCTATTACGGGCAGCGAGAAGCCCTGTTGCGATATTGCGCCCACGGGACATTGGTCGATCATGGGGCATCGGTGGTTTTGCGGACACCGGGCCGCATCAATTGCAAATGCCATCTTCGGTATCGTTTTTTTGTGTCAGTTTCTCCTTTATGGCTGTTGTCAGGGCCTGGCAGAGCTCCCGGTCCTCGACGAGACCCTCTTCGCGGAATGCGGGCTGGGTGTCGATGGTCTGCTCGTAGAGCTGTATCGACAAGTTGCAGTCTCCGTTGCCGGCCGGCGTCACGATTACCGCTATTTCGGTCCTGAAGCCTATTTTTGCCGAGAGCAGGTTGTCGTTCGATGTGTACCTTTTGGCCTTGACGAACCCCGATACCACATCGGTATCCACGATGAAGAATCCGTTCTCGATGAGGGCGGCCGTAGCGGCCCTCACGGAACTGTCGACCGGAGCGGCGACCTTACAAGTGGCGGGTGCTTGGGCGAAAAGTGCGGAGCAGCCCGCCGCAATGGTCAGGGCTGCCGCCATAAGCAATACCTTTTTCATGACTTGACTGTTATTTACCGAGCAATACGGAGTCGATTATGCGTTTGAAGTCGGCTTTGCCCATTGCTCCCTGCGCCATCTGGGGTTTGCCGTTCATGGGGATGAAGAGCAGCGAGGGAATTGAGCGTATGCCGAAATCGGCCGCGAGCTCCTCTTCATTCATGGTGTTGACCTTGTATATGACGATCTGACCGTCATATTCGGCTGCGAGCTCTTCGAGTATTGGGGCCACCATCCGGCATGGGCCGCACCAGGGGGCATAGAAATCCACGATGGCGGGTTTGTCGCCGAGATATATCCATTGCGAGGGGTTCTTCTCGTAGTTTGCGACTTTAGCGAGGAAGTCGGCTTTTGTAAGTTCGATCGTTTTCATGGTCTTGACGTTTTTGTTGTTTTTGTCGGAGGCGAAGGCCTTAGGAGCCAGCAGCAGGGCGGCGGCCATTGCCAGGGACATAATCGTTTTTTTCGTAATCATAACATCGTGTGCCGGTTTTTGTTTGTATCGTTTTATATCGGTCACGGTGCAAAAGTAGGAACTATTTTCCAAAGAAACAAATTTCCTATGGAAAATATTTCATGAAAGATGAAAAAATTTATAGAGATGCGCGGGAGAGCCTCAGGAGTGAGGATCGGTGGGGGCAGTTCGTGGCGAATTTTTCTGGATGGTGGTTCTGGATGGTGGTTCTGGATGTAGTTTTGGATGGCGGTTCGTGGCGAACTTTTCGGGAGGGAGGCTCGGGATGGTGGTTCTGGATGTAGTTTTGGAGGGCGGTTCGGTGTGGGGGTAGTTTTGGATTGTGGTTCTGGATTGTAGTTTTGGATTGTGGTTCTGGATGGTGGTTTTGGATGGCGGTTCGGTGGTGGGGCGGTTCGTGGCGAACTTTTCGGGAGTACGGTTCGGGATTGCTTTTAGAAGGGGTATTGCGGGAGGTCTTTACGGGATAGTCTTTCGGACCGGGCGTTGTGGGATGATGTCCTTGGAGGGCGGTTCGGTGATGGGGCCGTTAGTGGCGAACTTTTCTGGATGGTGGTTCTGGAGTTAGTTTTTTGAGGGTGATTTTGAGGGCGATTTTGGGGGCGTTTTTGGATGGCGGTTCGGGAGGGAGATTTGCGATGGCTTTTAGAAAGAATATTGCGGGGCGGTCTTTTCGGGCGATTTTTAGGAAAAGTCTTTCGGGCCGGACTTCTCCGGAGAGTTTTTATGAAGTTTTCGGGCCGTGTGTTTTGAGCTTGTGTTTTGGGCCGGACCTTTTCGAGAAACCTTCTCTGCCGGACGTTTCAGAAATGCCTTTGAACCTTGCGAACCTCAACAGAGGATCGGGTATATCGAGTCCAATATATTGTAAACGGCAGGGTAGCGGGCGGTAACGCGTGATGTGCCGACAGCCCGCAACCGCAGATACATGGACAACAAAAAACCGGTCCACAACTGTTGTGAACCGGTTTTTCGTCTTTTCGTCAGGTTTTGGCCGCTGCCTTCGAGGCTGCCTTTTTGTCCGGCAGGCGTCCGACCTTGAGCCTTGACCGTCGGTGTTGTATTTTTTCAGCCGCCGCGTTTTTCCTGCGGAGAGCGGGCCGCCCTTTTTCCAGCAGCCCCGGCCGCTCTTTTTTCCAGCGCCACGGCCGCTCTTTTTCCAGCGCCACGGCCGCTCTTTTTTCTAGCATCCCCGGCCGCTCTTTTTTCCAGCAGCCCCGGCCGCTCTTTTTTCCAGCGCCCCGGCCGTCCTTTTTCCAGCATCCCCGGCCGCTCTTTTTCCAGCGCCCCGGCCGCTCTTTTTTCCAGCACCCCGGGCCTTGTCCCCGGACCCTTTTTTCAGCACCCCGGGCCTTGGCTGCCGCCATTTTCCGGCTTCAGGCCTGTCGGCTTGCGGCGGTGCGGCGGTATCCGTTACAGTATGCGTCCTTCGGCGGTGATGCGTACCCTCACTTCGCGGTTGCCCTGTTCGAGTTCGAGAGCGTAGTAGTCGATGTCGGGCGTCTGCACGAACTCTATGTCGTCGATCTGGTACGAAGCGTACTGCGATGCGGCCAGGGAAGCCGTTACGGCTGCGGGGAGTTCGCTGCGGCGTACGTCCCACTCGGTCGATACCCACTCGTTGGCGCCGTTGAAGTATACGCTCTTCTCGCGTCCGTCGTGGAAGATCTCCACTTCGAGCATGCCGTTGTCGTAGTCGTACTCGCGGATTACGGCTCCGGGATACTTTGCGGCTATGAAGTCGGCCACGTTGCCCTGAACCATTGCGCCGTTTCCGTGGTAGTCGTCCTCGGCGGCCACCGATACCGTTCCGTCGAGCGTGATGTCGATCTTGACGTCACCCGATGCCGACTCGAGGTCGAAGCGGTAGAATTCGCCTTCGGGTGTCTGGTAGAAGTCCACGTCGTCGATGCGGTACGATGCGTACTGCGACGATTCGAGGGCCTGCATGACGGTTGCCGGCACATCGCTGCGACGCACTTCGGTTTTGGTGTAGAGCCACGTTTCGGTCACGTCGAAGAGCAGTTCGCGGCAGACTGTTCCGTCGAGTATCTCCACTTCGGTCATGCCGTTTTCGCGGTCGATGTCGATGATACGGGCATCGGGGTAGTTCGAGGCTATGTATGCATCGATTCCCTGCGAGGGCTGTGCCGGTATGAAGTCGCCGTAGTCGTAGTCGGGATCGGCGTCGAGCGTCTGCTTTACGAGCACGCCGTCGGGCGAGTAGTAGAGATCCACTTCGGCTTCGCCGGTTTCGGTCATGCCTTCGGCTTCGATGACATAAACCGTTTCGGCGCCTTCACGTTCGAGTTTGTCGATGTCGTCCACGCGCCACGAGGCGTATTCGCTTGCCTTGAAGGCGGTCTGTACGGCTTCGGGGAGCTGGTTGAACGATATTTCGGTTTCGGTCATGTACCACGTACCGCCGTTGTCGAACCATGCGGAGTTTACGCCTGCGGACGCAGTTGTCCGGAAGTCGGCCACGGCATATCCGTTCTTGGCGTGCCATGCGATGTCGGTGGCGTCGGGGTACATTTCGAGGAGCGAGGCCTGAGCCTGAGCGCTCACGTGGAAGCGGTCCGTTCCGTTGTGTTTGTCACAGCCGGTCGCAAGCATCGCCGCGCAGCCGGCCAGGATGATCATAAGCTTTTTCATGGGGGTCAACTGTTTGGTTGATTAATCGGTTGTTGTATCAGTCGTCGATGTCGATAAGGTTGAAACGCAGGTCGAATGTCAGTTCGAGGCCGTTCGAGAGTTTCACTTCATAGTCGCGCGTATCGCGGTCGATCTGTACTATCGAGGCACCCTTGTAGTTTTTGTCGACGTAAGCCGCGATCTGGGCCGGAACGAGTTCGGCGGGAACGGAGTTGTACTTGCAGTCGACGTCCTTCCACTCGCCGTTCTTGAGGAACTCGACCTTCGAGCCGTTCGAGAACATCACCTCGTACTGTACCTCCAGAAAGTCGCGCTCTACCTTGGAGTATGCCACACTCTCGTTGGGGAAGTACTTTTTGGTGAACTGCCGGGCGGCTGCGGGGAGCTCCTCGAACTTGATGATGCGGTCGTTGTCGGCCTTTACGGTGAATGTACCTGCGGTCAGCATGATGGCTGCCAGAATAATGAGTTTTTTCATGGTTTTTACGTTTTTATTTGTTCAACTTGTTTGTTCTTTCCGAGTGCAAAGTTTATGCGTGATTCTGAAACGAATTTGAAATTTGCACCCGGAGCCGCAATTTTTTCGGTTTTTTCGTGTTTTTTCCGGTTTTACGAAGTTTTGCGGTGCTGTTTTTTGGCCGTATCGAGGGGCCAGGTGACGGTGAACGTATGTCTCCCGCGCACGAAGGCGTACCTTATATCGAGGCCGTAGTATCGGCAGATGGCGCTGACCAGAGCCAGACCCAGACCGGTCGATCCCTCCTTCTTTGCGCCCTGATAGAAGCGGTCGAAGATATGTTCGGCATCGAGCGGGGCGGTTCCGTCGTTGGCAACCGTGAGGCTGCGTTCGTCGACGGTTATCTCTATGTGGCCGTTTTCGGGCGAGTGGACGTAAGCGTTCTTGAGCAGGTTTGTGACCAGCGTAGCGGCGAGCGACTCGTTCATGCGCACGCTGAGCGGGGCGCGGCGGTCGACGGTGCAGGTCAGTCCGTGTGCCTGGGCATAAATCTCGTCGTAGGTCTCGACTTCGGCGTCGACGGTCGCGGTGATGTCTGTCTGCGAGCTTGCGGGGAACTGTCCGTTGTCGATGCGCGTAAGCAGCAGCAGCGTACGGTTGAGCTTGACGATATGCCGCAGCGTCTTCTGCATCTTGAGCAGTTCGTCGGTCTGTGCCTTGTCCGTAGCGGTGTTGTCGAGTATCCATTCGAGACGGTTTCCGAGCACGGCCAGCGGGGTCTGCAGTTCGTGCGAGGCGTTGCCGATGAACTGTTTCTGCTGTTCGAATAGTTTCTCGGTACGCAAGGCGGCGCGTTGGGCGGCGTCGTTGAGGCGTCGGAACTCCGTGACGTCGGTATTGTCGGGTACGGGGTCGTTGTGTTTGTCGGGCGAGTACCCGTCGAGCCATGCAAGCAGCGAGTAGAGGGGTCTCATGCTGCGGTAGAAGACGAATATCGTCACGCCGATGACGGTCACCAGCAGCAGCAGGTAGAGCGACACCACGCTGTAGAGGATCGATTTCAGCAGGTCTTCGCGTTCGAATGTGGGCATGGCTACCTTCAGTTCATAATATATGCCGTCTTCGTCGCTGAAGACGGTAGTCATGATACGGGCGGGTTCGGTTTCGTGCTTTTCGGGGATGAATACTTCGGCGTCGTAGTATTCGATGCCGGCATGGGCGAGGGCATACTCCTCGTCGACGGGGACAATCGAGTAGCTGTTGTTGGAGCCGTCGTTCAGGGGCGGGAGCTCCCGTCCCGAGAGCATTCTCGAGATGATCAGTTCGGAGTAGTTTTCGAGGGCGTCGTCCGACTCGTCGTTGATCTCGTCGACCATCGTGAAGTAGAATATCGCGGCCCACAATGCGATTACGGGCAGCAGCGCCAGCGACAGGCGCAGAGCCATACGGTAGATGAGTCTCATTTTTCAGCGGCTGTGTTGTCTGTTTCGGCCTTCGGGGCGAGCTTGTACCCGAATCCGTAGACGGCCTTTATCTCGATATCGGCGTGGGCCTCTTCGAGTTTGCGGCGCAGGTTCTTGATCTGTGCGTAGACGAACTGGTAGCTGTCGGCTTCGTCGGCGTGGTCTCCCCAGACGGCTTCGGCCAGTGCGGCCTTGTCGACGATGTGGTTGGGTCGCTGCATGAAGTAGGAGAGTATGTCGAACTCCTTCTTGAGCAGCGGCAGTTCCGTGCCGCCGACCTCGACGCGGCGGCTTTCGGGGTCGAGGGAGACGTTTCCCGCCGAGATGTCGCGGCGGCTGTCGCGGCGACTGCGGCGCAGGACGCTCTTGATGCGGGCCTTGAGTTCGGCCGTATGGAACGGTTTGGGCAGATAGTCGTCGGCCCCGAGGTCGAGGCCTTCGACCTTGTCCTCGATGGAGTTGCGGGCCGAGATTATGATGACGTTTTCGCGTTTGCCGAGGTCTCGGAGATGTTCGAGCAGGCGCAGTCCGTTGCCGTCGGGCAACATGATGTCGAGCAGGATACAGTCGTAGTCGTATCCGGCGATCTTGGCGTCGGCTTCGGCGAATGTCGCGGCGGTTTCGACGACATATTTCTCCTGGGCGAGGGCCCGGGACATGATCTCGCGGAGCGAGGGTTCGTCTTCAACAATCAGTATCTTCATGGTACAAAGGTGCGGACGGATTCTGAAATGAAACTGAAATTTCGGGTCATGGCGCAGTCTGTCACAGGCCCAATACGATACAAAGTTACGCAAAAAAGCGATGCGGTGTGAATCGGGCATGTCGGAAGTCGGGTTTGTTTTGTTCTCTTTTTACGGTTGCTTTTTGTTTTGGATTAGAGTGGTTTGTGATAAAAATAGTCCGATATTTTTGCAAAAAGAAATAAAAAGGTTTATTTTTGTATGTCTGATGTTGCGAAATATCGTTCGACGAGAGCGGTTTGCAGCCGAAAGACAACATCCCGCGGCCGGTAGTAAACGGTGGCTCCACTGGTGAGAGAGACGTGAAACACGTATGGAAGCGTCCGTCGGGTCGGACAAGGCGGCTCACCGGTTGAGGGTGTGGCTACGGCCTGTTGTGAAAAAGGTGTCGGACGGCCGTATGGCGTTCAGGCCTCGTGCCGCACTCGGGGAGCCTAAAACTGAAACAGTATAATGAATAAAACCTGTATTTTATAAACAACCTGTCTTTTTCGAGGGTCGTCCGTTGTGAAACGCACGACCCTTTTTCGTGTTGCTACATCGCCTCCCCGTTTCTTGTGCGTAGGCCGGCGCATTATTGAGAGGCGGGCGGAGACGCCTTGTTCCGGCCCTTTCTTTCGATCCGCACCCTACGCAACAAGAGGTGTGCGTCCCCGGCAAGAACTCTCCGACACTGCCCTCTGCCCGCCCCTCCTTTACTCCGAAAAAAGGGTCGTCCCCGGCAAGAACTCTTCGACGCAGCCCTCTGCCCGCCCCTCTCCTCTTTCATCTGAAAAAAGGGCCGCCCTGCACCTGCGCACACATAAAAAAGATGCCTGCACCCGAGCATGGGGTACAGACATCTTTTATTTGTCGGTTTGACGGCCGCGTGTCAGCAGCCGCTCGCTGCCGGCGATTACTCGTGCAAACCTTTCGAGCGCAGATACTCGAGCAGGAACTGCGGACGGTCGGTCTGGATGATCGTTGCGCCGCGGCGGATCATCTCACCGTAAACGGCATCGGGATTCTTCTCGGCGTATGCCTTGTCATCGTCGAGGCCGCCGCAGAGCGAAGCCCACAGGGTATTGACCCAGAGTTTCGAGCCGCTCTCGACCACATGTTTCATGCACTCTTCGACCTGAGGTGTATATTCGTTCCAGCAGACCTCGTATGCGAGGGGCACGATGCCTTTGGAGCGGTACTCCTCGAAGAGCTGCTGTCCCTGAGGCTTGAGTATGTCGATAATGGGCATGTACATCATGTTGCGGGGATATTCGGCGAATTTGGCGGCTACCACGTCGGCGGGGCGTTTGCCCTTGATGAGGACCTGATCTGTCATGTCGAGTTCTTCGGTTATGGCCAGCACGAGGTCGTAGTACTCGTAACCCTGGTCGACGTTGACGACGATACGGTCCTTGCACACCTCGAGTGCTTCGCGCAGTGTAGGCATCTTCATGTTGTCGATCTTGACGCCGTGGGCGCGTTTGAGGTCGCATTTGCGGATCGAGTCGTAGGTGATGTCGCAGACGCGGCCCTTGCCGGTAGTCGTGCGGTTGATTGTTTTGTCGTGGCAGAGCACCAGCACGCTGTCGGCGGTCAGTTTGAGGTCGAGCTCCATGATGTCGACGCCCATGTCGATTACCGATTCGATTGCGGGTATCGAGTTTTCGGGCCAGTTGCGCCAGTCGCCGCGGTGCGAGGCCACCAGCACGTATTTCGACGCGGGGTTGTGGATTTCGGCGACGATACGTTCGGCGCGGTTGGTTTCGGGAGCGACTGAGGGGCTGCAGGCCGCAAACGCCAGGGCGGCGGTGCAGACGACGATTGTTTTGGATAAGAGGTTGTTCATTTCGATGACTGTTTATAGTTGCGGGTGTGAAGTTAGTCAAAAAAACGATGCCGATGAACGGTTGGGCCGATTTATTGGCGTCGGAGTGTTACATTTTGCCTTTTCGGGGGTTGTGGGCGACGGTTGCGGGCGGGATGATGGTGCATCCCGCCCGCAGGCCGTGACCGATGGAGTGGTTACCTTGCGGCTGACGAGCCGCTTTCGGGGGCGGTATTCCAGCCGATGGTTTCGGCAGTGACGTTTACGGCGGCGGCTGAGTGGTCGCCGATGTAATCGAAGTAGTTCGAGGCGTCTACGCCGACCATCACGTATTCGCCGTTGTTGTATGTACCTAAGTCGCCGCCGGCCACACACTGCGTGAAGGTTGCGGCGACGTTGCACTGCCCGAAGAGGGTGCCGCGATACGACGTACGGTCGGTGATTATGCGGCCGTAGTTTCGGCAGCGTTCGAGCGAGTTGTTGTTGTGGTTTATCAGGCAGACAGTTCCGGCTGCGGCGCCTGACGTCGAACAGATAACGTCTCCGTAGTTTACGGCGTCGACGAGCATGCAGCCTTCGCCCGTGATGCAGGAGATGTTTCCGATACGGGCGTTCGACGAGGTGGCGAAGGCGTTGTAGTTGTCGCCGTAGTTTGTGCAGCGGATTATGGAGGTGTATCTGTTGGCGGCGGCAACGATGCCCGAAGCGCGGGCGGCCCTGGTGTCGATGTCGGCGTAGTTGGTGCAGTCGGTAATTTCGACGCGGTCGGATGAACCGAGGGCGTTGGTAGCGAAACCGACGATGCCGGCGATCTGGAGGCCCGTAGCTCCGTTCTTGGTATTTCCGGCGCTTTCGGCCGAGACGGTGCCGTAGTTCATGCACCTGTCTATCGAGACGGTAGCCCCGCCGGCGAAGGCGAAGCCCACCATACCCATCGAGAGGCGTACGTTGTCGCCGGGGGCGGCGTCGGCCGAGACGCTCATGGGGGCATTGTTTATGACGTTTCGCACGGTCGAGTTGTAGACCAGACCGGCGACTATACCGGTATCGGAACCGGCCCTGGCCGCCACGGTGAACGAGCACGACTTGTCGAATACGAGGTTTTCGACTGTGGCGCCGTCGGTCAGGGCACCGAAGAATCCCCATGCGTTCGAGGCGGCGCCTGCGGCGGTGCATGTCATGTGCAGGTTGCTGATTGTATGGTTGTTGCCGTCGAAGTGGCCCGAGAAGGTATTGCCCGTGATGCTCTGTATGACGTTGCTGCCCCACGTGAACGAGGCTTCGCCTATGGGTGTCCACTCCGTGACGCCCGACATGTCGATGTCGGCCAACAGGTTTATCGTTCCGTCGGCATCCTGCCAGCGGGCGAGGCTTTCGCCTGCATTGACCGCCGCGGCGAATGCCACGAGGTCGTCGGCCGTAGCGATGCCGCCGTCGGAGCCCATTGCATAGAGGGCCTTGGCCATGTGTTTGGGTGTGAACGAGCCGTTCTCTTCGGTGTATGACTCGATGCCGGCCTTGTAGATGGTCTTGGAGTATTCGGCGCCGTCATCGGTCCTGAGCGTGAGTTTGAGTCCGTCCGTGCTCTTGAAGCGGCCTACGGGGAACTTTACGGTCAGCGGGCGCGTGAGGTCGGCGCCGCCGTTGAACGAGACGGTCAGCGTGTTTCCCGTGCCGTCGGCTGCGGGGGTAAGGGCGAGGGTCTCGGGGTCGACCGTACCGGTGAAGGCGAGGTATCCGTCGAAGCCTTCGGCCGAGGCGGGTTCGAGCGTTATCGATGAGCCTTTGGCCGTGAGTGTTCCGGCGTCGATGCGCAGCTCCATCACCGAGAAGATGTTTCTGAACGAGAGGTTCAGCGTATTGTCGGTCATCTCGGCGGGCAGGCCCACGAGCGGGGCGTGTGCGGCGTTGGCCTGCGGGTCGCTGCCGAGCGTGACGCTGCTCTGCGCTGCGACCGAGACCGTACCGGCGGCGTCGGTTGCGGGGTAGTATGCGGTCAGCGGCCTGGCCGGGTCGTACGATTCGATGCCGGCGGTGCTGGTGAAGCGGGCCGAGGTTCCGGCCTGGTCGGTGGTGTATTCGTAGGCCTTACCGTCATATATTACGGTTATGGCGTCGCCGACCTCCCACGAACTCTTGCCTTCGACTATGTCGGTACGGGTCATGTCGCTGCACGAAGCCTCGATGACCAGTCCCGACGCCTGAGGTGCGGGGACGGTTGCCGCCTGCTCCTCGAACTTGTCGCATCCCGCGGCGAAGGCTGCCGCGAGAAGAAGTGCGTATGTTGAAACTCTTTTCATTTCGGTTTTGATGTTGTGTCATGACGTTGCCCCGATACGGCCGCGCCTGCGGCGGCCGCACCGGGACGACGCTTCTTATTCCTTGTCCGTATCGTTTTCGAAAGGCATGTCGCCTATACCGTTGTCGGGGATGTTCTGCGGGGCCGACATGTCGGTCACCTCGAAGGGGTTGGCCATGGCGTACCGTGCGGCCTGCAGCGCTATGAGGCGGTTGGTGTCGGTCACGGGGGTGGTGTACGAACCGGTTGCGGTGCTGGTCACGTCGTAGCGGAACGAGTTGTCGTCGAGGGTCACGCCGTCGAATGCTGGCGATATGAGCATCTCGAATACGGCGCAGGCGGCTGCATAGCGCGAGATTCCGTAATCCATGTGGTAGCCGTCGCGCGTGAGGTCCATCTCGTTGTTGAGCGACGAGGTGCGGAGGTTCTGCAGTACGGTTCCGGTCGGTATCACCTCGTCGATTTCGGTTTCGTCGAGCACCTTCTTTGCCTGAGCGACTATCACGTCGAACATCTCGTCCTGCGTCGAGAAGGTCATGTAGGGACGCGAACCCGTGCCGATCTTGTTCATGTCGAAGTACGCCTGCGACATGATGTACTTGAATTCGGGGATGTTGTCGCCCTGATCGGCCTTGATGCAGTCGATCAGGCCCGTGATTGCGGCCTTCTCTTCGGCTGTCCAGCTCCATGCGCGGTAGTTCCCGGTGTGTTCCTGTATGGTGACGATGTCCCACTTGTCCGAAGCGGCGGCCTGCTTGAGCGTCATTCCGCGGAACGAGGTCCAGACGTCGGTGCCGGTATTGAGCATGTAGCAGGTGTAGTCGTTTGTGGTGTCGTAACCTTCATAGTATTCGGGCACGGTGCGTCCGCCGTAGTACATGTGCATGATCTTGACGGTCTCGATGCCGGCGGCGGCAATCATCTTGGGCAGGTGCTCGACGGCATCCTTCGTGAAGGAGTTTCCGATGCAGAGAATGCGGAGCGTGGGCTCGGGGCCGGTCGGTGTCTCGCCCTCGTCGGTACCTATCTGGTAGACGATGTTCGAGAGCTGGGCCTTGTTCGAACCCTGCGGGCCGAGGTAGAGCTCCTTCATGTCGTCGGTGTAGGAGTCGAAGATGTAGTTTCCGCCGTTGTAGACGCCCACCTGACCTCCGGCCGTGCAGTTCACCCATGTGCTGGCCACGCTGTTGTAGCCGAAGAACACGCCGCGGTATGCGGCATCGGATATGATCTTTCCGTAGTTTGCGCAGCCGCTGAAGGTATTTGTGGCGTTGTTGGGGAGGCTGACTATACCGCCGACGCGGGCGCCGTTCGTCGAGACGAGGTCGCCGTAGTTCTCGCAGTCGATCATCGAGCTGTTCGTACCGAGGATTACCGTTATGGCTCCCAGACGGCCAGTATCGCCCACGGAGTTTGTCTGGTTGCCGTAGTTGGAGCATGAGTTGAATGCCGTGTAGCTGTTTGCGGCGCCGATGATGCCGGCCGTGCGGGCCGTATTCGACTCGATGTTGCCGTAATTGGCACAATACTCTATGTGGTTGATCTGCTTGTTGGTCGTATTTGCCGACGTAAGGGCGCAGATGCCGCCGATATGGGGAGCCGAAGAGAGTCCGTTGTTCGTATTGCCGTGAGCGTCGGCCGATATTGCTCCGTAGTTTTTCAGCTGGTCGAGGTATGTCTCGGTTTCGTCGCTGAAGCAGCAGCCGACCATGCCGCCGATGAATGCGCGCGACGACGAAGCGGTCGTGCTGTCGTAGGTCACGTCGGCATACGACGTGCAGTCCGAGATCCTGGAGTCGACGGCCACGCCGGCGAGCGTTCCGGCCCACACCGAAGTGGGGGTCGTTACGGTCAGCGAGCTGTTATCGGCCGTTGTTTCGTCACCGATCTGCAGGTTGCGTATTTCGGCGCCCCTGACCATGCCGAAGAGGCCGAACACATGCTCGGCAGCTGTGCTTTCGGTCGAAAGTTTCAGGTTGCGGATGACATGTCCGCCGCCGTCGAATACCCCGGTGAAGGGGTATCCGGCATTGACGGTTATCGAGCTGACGTTCGAGGCTGCCGAGATCGTGGCGTTGCCTATGGGGGTCCACTCCGTGACGCCCGACATGTCGAGGTCGGCCAGCAGGTTCACCACACCCTGATCGTCCTGCCATGCCTCGGTGCTTTCACCGGCATTGACCGCTGCGGCGAAAGCCTTGAGGTCGTCGACCGAGGCTATGCCCTTGCCTGCGGGAGCGTCACCCGCGAATGTGTTGTTCTCGAGCGTGGGGTCCGTACCTTCGAGGTGGAAGAAGATGTAGTCGGCATAGTTATCGGCCGTGATGTCGGTCACCTTGTAGGTTTCGTCCTCGGTGTAGGGGCCGATCTTTCCGCCGATCCTGTTGTCTCGCAGCACGCAGGCGGTCTTGTTGGTGTTGGAGCAGATGATTGCTATGTACTTGTTGGTTTCGGCCTTGATGATGTCCGAACGGATCGCTCCGTAGTTTGCGCAGCCGATTACCGATGTGTTCGCCACCTGCATCTGGCTGACGATTCCGGCCACGTATCCGTGCGTGGTGTCGCCTGCTACGGCGAACGTTACGTCGCCGTTGTTGGTGGAGCTCTCGATCGTGGAGTTGTTGGTCATGAATCCGGCCAGACCGCCCGTACGGCAGTTCGAGGCCGTCACTTCGGTGTTGGTCACGGCGGCGTTGTTGGTCGACGAGGAGATTGCGCCGCGGTAGTTCATCGCACCGACCAGACCGCCGGCACGTGCGGCCTGCGCCTCGATGTCGCCGTTGTTCTCGCAGCCGATGATGCGGGTGTACCCCGTACCGTCCGACGAGCCGTTTGCGAAGCCGAGGATTCCGGCCAGCTGTATGCCGTTTGCACCGTTGTTTTTGTCGACGGTGTTGATCGACTTCATGCGGCCGAAGTTGCTGCACTTCTCGAAGGTGATGTCGTTTTCGGAGGCGTATGTTCCGCCGACGATGCCGCCGGCCTCGATGCGTTTGGCGTCGAGTGTTGCCTCGACCGTTATCGATGCGTGGTTCTCGCACCCCTCGAACGACGATCCTCCGACAGCCACGCCGGCTACGGCGCCTACCGAGAGGAATCCCGTATTCTTGAGGTCGAACGACGAACCTTCGTCTATCGTGAGGTTCCTGATCGTGGCGTTCTCCACTACGCCGAAGAGTCCGAAGGCTCCGTTTTCGGCAGCGGCGTCGCTCTTGACCGCGAGGTTGCGGATGGCGTATCCCTGGCCGTCGAACGTACCCGAGAATGTGGCTCCCGAGACGTTGGTGCCGTCGAACGAGGCGTTGCCTATGGGCACCCAGTCGTTGACGCCGGCCATGTCTATGTCCTGCGTGAGGAGTACCTGCATTCCGGCGGGTATCGCACCGGCATTGACGTCGGTGGCGAACTGACGGAGCTGCTCCTTCGTGGCGATCGTGATGCGCGAGTCGGCGGCCATGGTGAAGAATACGGGCTTGATCACCACGTTCTGATCGAGGTCGTACGCCATGACGATGATGTGGGCGCCCGAGTCGGTCGAGAACGACGCATCGAACGTGACGTCGATACGTTTGGCTTCGGTGTCGAGCGCGGCCTTTGCGCCGCCGCACTCCCTGGCAATGGCGACGATCGCCCTGTCGGCTGCTTCGCCCGTCAGGTCATAGGCAACGCGGTATCCGGCGTCGGGGTCGACGATCGTCACCGTGGCGGTAGTCTGCAGCTTGAGGTTGAGCGTGTCGAAGACCTGCAGCGTGATGACTTCGCCGTTTGCGAGCGTGAGCGAGAATGTCCCGTCGGTGAACGAAGCCTCCCTGAAGAGCGACGACTCTTCGTCGTTGGCCTCGATGGGGTTTCCGTCGGCGTCGTTGATGCGTTCGCCGTCGACGGTCCAGTATCCCTGTTCATCGACCGAGAGTACGGGGGTATTTCCCCTGACGGGTATCCGTTCGCCGCCTTCGCCCTTGGTGAGCCACGTTGTCTGGCCGTCGACGGTCTGGGTCCAGTAGTATATGCCCTCCTCTTCGTCGAGGGCCACGCCGAGTACGGGGACGTCGAGCAGGTCGTCCATGGTTGCGAGCACCACGGTGTACTCCTGGTCGGAGTCGTCGCGGTACGTTATGACGAACTTTCCGTCCGAGTCCTGCGAAACGTCGGTTATGACGTTTCCGTTTGTGAGGCTGCCGAGGGCCTCGATCTGCGAATTGAGCGTTTCGGCCTTCTGCTGCAGTTTCTCGATCCGGTCCTTGTAGCCGTCTATGCGGTCGCGGAGGTCCGAATCGTCGAAGGTGCTGCAACCGCACGTCAGCACGGTTGCGAGCAGTATGATATTCTTAAAGAGCTTTTTCATTTTCATTGCAGGTTAGCGTCGTAATTAGTTTACGGTATTGATCGACGGGTCGAAGTATTCGTCGTTCTTGTACGAGAATGCGTTGTCGACCGTAGCGTCGGGGGCGCTTTCGGGGTTGTCCCTGTACTGCGAGAAGTCGCCTACCTTTCCGCCCATCGTGCAGGCCGAGACGTTGGTCCACGTATCGGTCGACTTGCTGGAGTATCCGCAAGCCCAACCCGGACCGTGGTCCGTGCTCTTGTCGGAGAGGATCACGCCCTTGTTTGTGCAGCCGATGATCTGGACGTTGGAGTGGCCGATGAAGCCGCCCGTACGGCAACCGATGTGCGAGAAGACGTTACCGTAGTTGGTGCAGGCCTCGACCGTCGCGGTCAGCACGGTACGCAGGTCGTCGGTACCGCCCACAAGGCCGCCCATACGTTTGTTGTTGTAGTTGAGGCCCTGCTGACCGGCGAGGTTGTCCTCGATGAGTCCGTAGTTGTCGCAGTTGCGGATGTTGCCGTTCATCATGGTTCCGGCGATACCTCCGGTGCGGCCCGTGGGGCAGCTGACGTGACCGTAGTTCACGCAGTAGGTGATCTGGTTTCCGGGGTCTTTGGCCATGAATGCGCAGATACCTCCTGTCTGCATTCCGGCGCCGCCGTTCTGGGTGTTGGAGATTATGCCCGTACGCACGAAACCGTAGTTTACGCAACCCTTCTTCATCGACGATCCGCCGAGTGTCGAGTTCTTCATGGCGGCGGCGATACCTGCGGCGAAGCATATTTCGCCGTCGGTGTTGTCACCGGCGAAGTCTATGTTGTAGTAGTTCGTGACGTTCTCGACCGTCGAGTTGAGGGCGTATGCCACAAGCGAGGCGACACCCGTACCCTTGACTGCCGTACCGGTGAATGTCCATGTGATGTCGGTGTCGGGATCGCCGAGCACGAGGTTGCGTACCGTTGCGCCGTCGATCGATCCGAAGAGGGCGTAACCGTATTGGCCGGAGCTCATGTCGGCGTTGTATGTCAGGTTCTTGATGGCGAATCCCTGGCCGTCGAATGTACCCTTGAACGGATTTACGGCCTTGTAGACGTCGGTGGTGTTCGTCTCGCTGCCGTCGACACCGCCGATGGGAGTCCATTCCGTAACGGCAGACATGTCGATGTCGTTGAGCAGCACGACCACGCCCTCTTCGTTCTCCCAGCGGGTGGTGCCTGCACCGGCATTTACGGCCTGGGCGAAGGCCACCAGATCCGAAGCCGAGGCTATTCCGCCGCCGGTACCTTCGGGGGCCTTGGGCGACTGCCGGACGGTTATTGCCGCCGAGATGTCGTAGAGCCTGTTGGCGAAGCGTATTTCGCCGCTGCGGATCGCGCCGGAGGCATCCTCATAGGCGTCGGCCGTGAAGCGGTATGTCTGGGTCGTGAGGGCACGGCTCTGGTCGAGGAAGAGCCACGACTGGGCCTCTTCCGAGATCGAGACCTCGTAGTCGATGCTGGCCGATACCGACACCTCGAACTGCGTGAGGTCGCCTTCGAGAACTATGTCGCCCGTAGAGCCGTTGCATGTCGGCTGTTCGATCACGGCCGAGCCGTAGGTGAAGAAGAGGGGCTTGAGTACGGTATTTCCCTGCGAGTGGGCCATTACCAGTATGTTGCCTTCGGGGGCCGAGCCGTCCATCGAGACGGTTATCGTCGAGATGGAGGTGTCGATCGAGGCCGTCACGTTGTATGCCGTGAAGATGTCGACGATGGCGCCTTCGGCAGCCGATCCTTCGACCGTATATCTGATCTTCACACGTGACGAGGCGTCGGGCACGGCGGTGTAGACCGGCGTGTCGAACGAGAGGCCGAGGGCCTCGAATATCTGCATGCGGAACTGCGATCCGTCGGCGAGGGTGAATACGGCCTCGCCGCTCTCCTCGTCGACCTCGACCGAACGGAAGAGGATGTTCGAGGCGTCGTTTGCCAGTATCTTGTTTCCGTTCTTGTCGGTGAGGGGCTGGCCGTTTACGGTCCAGTATCCCTGGTCGTCGATTCCCACTTCGGGCATCTCGCCGCCGACCTTGTATCGTTGTGTTTTCGATTCGTCGGTGTAGATCCACTCCCATGTTTTGCCGTTGTCGGTGGTCTGTCTCCAGTACCATTCGCCGTCGTCTTCGGCGATGCCTATTACGGGGAGTGTTACCACGTCGTCCTGCGTGGCGACGGTAACGGTATGCGTCTGGCCCTGGTCATCCATGTATGTAATGACGTAGTTGCCGTCGGCATCGGTCGATATGAGGGTTATGTATGCGCTTTTGAGCAGGTCGTTGAGGGCTGTCATCTGCGATTCGAGATCGGAGGCCTTCTTTTCGAGCTCTTCGAGTATCGACTCGACGTCGTCGAGGTCCTGTTTTATGCGGGTGTCGTCGTACTTCGAACATCCGCCGGCCAGAAGCAGGAACGCGAGCAACAATATGTTGAAATATCTTTTCATGTTATTCATAATTTAGGGATGTCGGAGATGTTAATCGAGTATTCTCACGTGCATGTAGTTCATGCAGCTGCGTTCGTCGCCCTTCGAGTCGCACGACTTGCATACGACGCCTCCGGGTTTGGTCCACATCGAGGTCGAGCCGCCGCCGTCGAAACGGATGGCGTTGTACATTCCGAGTTTCTCCATCACGCGGTAGAGCTGGTAGTAGTCCATTCCGGTTCCGCTCGAAGCCGTGCCGCTGACGCAGACGATCTTGACGGTGGTACCGGCCTGATCGGCGCCCATCACGGTAGCGGGTTTCTCCTCGTTGTTCGAGATGTTGCCCCACGCGCCGTTGTTGAGGAAACGGTACATGCTTCCGTTGTGCATGATGATCGGTTTTGTCTGCGAGCCGATGGTGACTTCGCCCTTTATCGATATGGGGTCTCCGGCCTTGAGTGCTGCGAGCCTGTCGGCGGCTTCGCCCGTAAGCTGGAGCACCCACTGGTTGCGGTTCTCGACGAAGGGCACCTCTATCGTGGCGTTGTTACGTCCGTCGACCACGGCCTTGACCGTACCGTCGATGTAACCGCAGTTGACCTTGAGGTCGGAGTTGCTTTCGCCGACGATGAAGAGGGCGTTGGGGTTGACGTTGTTGAATATGCCGGGATGCGGTTCGTGCTTGAATCGCGAGGTGTAGAGGTTGGCCGTCTGGCAGTATTCGAATCCGACGGGCACCTTGTTCAGGGCAACGATCGTGTCGTTGACCGAATAGTACTCGACCTCGATGTCGCCGCTCTTGACCATGCCGGTGAAGTCACGGTTGGAGAAGCTGATGGAGCGGTCCTCGAAGAGGGTGAAACCGGGAGCATGCGCGGTGTAGGCCTGACGCACGTAGGGGTTGTTGATGTAGACCGGTTCGTCGTACTCGACATGGAATGCGCGCGGGAATCCGAGATTGCTTTCGAAGAAACCGGTGTTGATGCCGGCGACGATGTTGCGGCCTTCGGACGTGCGGCGCAGACAGGTCTCCGAGAGAGTTTCACGCAGGTTCTTGCCGTTGTTCGAGTTGCCGTTGTTGTTGGGGTTGAGGCAGAGCTCGTCGGCCATTACCGTTTCGAGCACGACTTTGGGGTTTGTGAGGTCGACGGTCACCACGTGGATGTCCGAATCGTGGTTCAGCAGGTCGTAGCGGGTGTAAGTCACGCCGTCGGCGAGCTGGGTCTCTTCGGCGACGTTCCATGCGTAGTATTCGTCGTCCTTGTCGTCGAGGCCGTTGGCCTTGGGGTCGAAGTCGCCGTGGCATACGGCCGTGGTGTATGTTGCTTCGGGAGCGCTTTCGGGGTTATCCTTGCAGGCGGTCCAGTCTCCCACGCGGCCGCCGATGATGCAGCCGGTGATCACGTCGGCCGACTTGTTGTATCCGCAGGCCCAGCCCGAACCATGCTTGGCGGTGCCGACGGTCGTGTGGTCCGAGAGGATTATGCCCTGGTTTTCGCAAGCGGTGATCGTGGCTTCGTTGTGCCCGACGAAACCGCCGGTACGGCAACCCAGCTGCGAGAAGACGTTGCCGGCATTGAGGCACGACTCGATGGTTGCGCCGGCTGCGGCAGCGCCCGAAAGGCCGCCCATGCGTTTGTAGTTGGGGTTGGCGCCGAATATGCCGTCGATGTCGTCCTGCACCGTACCGTTGTTGGTGCAGCGGGTCATCGATCCGCCGTTGAGCACGCCGGTGATACCGCCGCCGCGGCCCGAGGGGGCGTTCAGTGCGCCGTTGTTGGTGCAGTCGGCGAGGGTGGCGGTGCCCGAAACGAACCCGCAGATGCCTCCCTGCTGGAAACCGCCGTTGGCGCCGTTTCCGGTGTTGTCGATGCGGCCGCAGGAGAGTGCGCCCTCATTGGTGCAGCCCGAAATTGCGGCGTTGTTGGCCACGCCGGCAATTCCGCCCATACGTACCGATATGTTGACGGCGTCGGAGCCTTCGAATACCACCGACGTGCGGTTCGTGCAGTCGGTGATGCGGCCTTCGGCATAACCGGCGAAGGGGGCGAATGCGGCACCCTGCGGTGCTGTACCCTTGAGCGTTATTTTGCCTTCGATGGTCAGGTTCTTGATCTCGGCCTCGCTGCCGAGGAACGAGAAGAGGCCGTGCGATATGTTGCCGTCGCCCAGATCGAACGTCCAATCCACGTTGCGCAGGGCGTGTCCGTTGCCGTTGAATACGCGTGCGAACCGGTTTTCGCCGGCGGTGTATGTGACGGCCTTGTTGGCGGTCGTGGTGTCGGGGGTAACCGTTCCTCCGATCACGTATTCGTTCCAGTCGACGCCCGACATGTCGATGTCGTTCATCAGGCGCACTTCACCCTCGATGATGTACTTTTCGAGGCTGCGGCCGTTGTTTACGGCCGAGGCGAATGCCTTCAGGTCGTCGGCCGAGCAGATGCCGGTGGGTTCGCCCTGCATGGTGGTGAACGAGAGGGGCTTTATGATCACGTTGTCGACGCCGTCATAGAACATGACGGTGAGCAGACCCTGCTCGAAACCTTCGGGGAAGGTCACGGTGATGGTTTTGGCCGCGGTGTCGAGTACGGGCTCGTCGATACCTTCGAACTTCTCGATCGAGAGTACCGACGTGGGGGTCTCGCCCACGAGCGTGTAGTGTATTACCAGCGGTGTGGTCGGGTCGGTTATGACGCTCTTCTGTTCGACGTCGAACTGCACGTTGAAGCCGTCGTTGATACGGGCGGTGAGCGTAACGCCGTTTCCGAGGGTGAAGGTGACGTAACCGTCACTGGTCTCGATGGCCGTAATCACCGAAGCGCTCTTGCCTTCGGACTTTACGGGATTTCCCTGCGCGTCGGTTATCCGTTCGCCGAAGAGGGTCCAGTAACCCTCGTCGTCCACGCCGATCTGCGGGGTGCGGCCCGTGACGGGGATCATCTCGCCGTCGGTGTCGAGCAGCCACGAGGTGGTGCCGTCGACGGTTGTGGTCCAGTACCATACGCCGTCCTGCTGCTGCATGCCGATGATGGGTTCGGAGTCGACGTCGTCCTGTGTGGCGACGTTGATTGTCTGTTCGACGTTGTTGTCGTCCTTGTACGTGATGATGTAGTTTCCGTCGGCGTCCTGCGTGACGGAGGTTATGGCGCCGCTGTTGCCGGCTATGGCCGTGAGGGCGTCGAGTTGCTCCTGCATGGAGTCTATCTGCGTACGCAACTCGTTGAGGTCCTTGTATATCTGGTCGATATCCTTCCAGAGGGCCGAGTCGTCGTACTCGTTGTTGCAGCCGGCGCAGCAGAGCAGCGGCCACATGGCAACAAATATCAGTATCAATCTCTTCATGTTTGAAATTTTAAGGTTTGTTCATTCAGTCGAAAAGTTCGTTGAGCGTTTCGGCGAGACGGTATCCGGCCTTCAGAATCTGGCTCTCGACCAGCGGCAGCGCGCTGTTGAGGAAATCCTGACCCAGACGCTGGTCGGGTTTGGCCATGTCGAACTGTACGATGCAGCTGAGGGCTGCTTCGTGGAGCCAGTCGCGCGGTGTGCCGGCCGTGATTTCGTCGATACGTTGCCGGGGCAGCCGGTCGAGCTCTTCGGCCCATTCGGTCACGGACCAGATGCGTGTGGTCGTGATTATCTCGTTGTCCCAGACGTGGTGTATGTAGAACTTGTGCGGTTTGTGGTACTTGTCCTCGAACATGACGTCGTACTTCATGTTGCGGCCGCTGTACTTGATGTGTGCGGGGCAGTGCATGTCGCCGACGAAGTGTATGAGCAGCTTGAGGTTCACGGCCACGGTCGAGTCGGGCAGGTTGCGGTAGTCCTGCAGGGTCTGCGAGCACTTTTCGATGGCGAATATGGCGTTTCCCTCTTCGGGGTCGAGCAGCGAGTCGTTGTAGCGGCAGTCGGCATCGACGGGCGTGCTGTGCCATCCGTTCGTAAAACGGTACTCGGGCGTATGGCGGTACTCGTCGGCCCACTTTGCGTAGTAGACTATGGAGTGTCCGCCCAGATATTTCTCGATGCGTTTTCTGGCGCGTTTCGTGAGGTGCCGTTCGGCTATCTTGGCAATCGTTTCGTGGCCTTCGCGCCCCCATGCCGATGCCTCCTGCGAAGGCATCAGCACAAGGAGTGCGACAAGCATCATTGCCAACCTTTTGATGGTCTTCATGTCGGTCGGTGGTATCAATATCCGGGATTCTGCGTGAGGGCGCCGCCGGTAGCTATGCGCTGGTCCTGCGGGATAGGCCAGAGGTAGTCCCGCTCCTCGTTCCACTGGTATGTCTCGGCCGAATACATGAGCACGTATCCGTGGTCGCCTTCGGAGAGGGTCAGACCGCCTTCATCGACGCTGTATGCCTCCAGACGGGTCGAGGGTTTCTCGCCCGTATAGAGCAGGATGTCGGGTTCGTTGTCGCCGTTCATGTCGTACTCGCCGAGCGAGTGGAAGTAGAGACCCTCGAAGCCCTTGTTGCCGTAAGCATTGGGGGTCAGGAACTTGCCCTCCTTCCAGCGGAGCATGTCCCACTGGCGGAAACCTTCGGCCACCAGCTCGACGGTACGTTCGCGGCGTATCTCGAGTATGGCGCCGGTCATGGCGCTCTGTGTGACGTTGGGGTAGTAGCTGGCCATCAGGGCGTCGGGGGCGGCGTTGGCCTCCTCCATCGACATGTGGGCCATTCCCACGCGGTCGCGTATGGCATTGACCGTCAGCTCTATGTCCTCCTGCGTGAGGGTGCCGAGTTCGGCCTTGGCCTCGGCGTAGTTGAGCAGCACTTCGGGATAGCGGAAGAGCGGCCAGTCGGTTGTCGAGGTCGTAGCGGTGTTGTGCGAGTCGTCGCTGATGAACTTGATGATGCTGTAGCTGCCGAGGTTGTTCTTCATGGTCTCGACGGTCTCGTCCTCCTGTCCCACCTGTTTGTATCCGGGAGCCAGCAGCGTCTGTGCCATGCGGGGATCGCGGTCGGCGAACGACTCGGCGTACGACATGGTCTGGTAACCGGCCTTGTCCTGCACCTTCGATCCGTCGGCCATGAGGTAGTGGTTGGCAAAGCGGTTCGTGGCGCTGACGCGGTAGTTTCCGAGCAGGGCGAACTGCATGTTGTGGCGGATGAGCAGGTCGGTATTGAACCGTATGCCGAGGATCACCTCTTCGGGAGCGGCGTCCTCGAGGATGAAGAAGTCGCGGTAGGCACCCAGACCTGTCGAGTTCTTCTTGTAGACCGAATATTTGTTCTGGGCTATTATGAGGCCTGCGGCATCGGCGGCCTGTTCGAGGAACCATTGAGCCGATATCTGCTGTCCGTCGACCGTTTCGTCGGGGATGTCGTGGTATTTGCGGAACGTACCCTCGAAGAGGGCGGCACGCGACTTGAGGGCGAGTGCGGCGTTTTTCGAGAGGCGGTACGTTGCGTCGGCCGTCCACTGGTCGGGCAGTTTTTCGTAAGCCAGGTCGAGGTCCTTGATCACCTTGTACATGACGTAACCGCGCGAGTCGCGGGGCTTCTTGAGCGAAGTCCAGTCCGTATCGGAGATCACGTAGTCGTAGTATGGCACGTCGCCGTACTTCTTGACCTTCTCGAAGTAGAACCATGCACGGAAGAAGTGGGCCACGCCTTCGTATTTCGAGCGTACGGCTTCGTCGACGCAGTTCTGGTCGTATTCGAACTGGAGGTTTATCCAGCGCAGGTACTGCCATGCGCCGGTACCCCAGTTTTCGTCTTCGGGGGTACGCGTACCCTTTGCCACGTCGGTGAGGGCCGAGCCCACATAGTCGTCGGCATAGAGTCTGAGCAGGTCTTCGGGAGCCGGGAACTGGTTGTAGTATCTGTTTGTCCAGAGTTCGAGCTCGGTGTCGTTCGAGAAGAACGAACCGGGCGAGAGGTCGGTTTCGGGTTCTTTTGTTAGGAAGTCCTCGCACGAGGTAAGGGCCGCGACGGCCGTGAATGCGGCGAGAAACCTGTATATCATCTTTTTCATTGTGTGTACGCTTAAATGGTTAGAACGTTATGTCGACACCGACCGAGAAGGTACGCGAGTAGGGATAGAGACAGTCGTCGCTGGCTCCGGTCACGGCCACTTCGGGGTCTACGGTCTTGCAGTACTTCTTCAGGGGCGACCAGTAGGCGAGGTTTTCGCCCGAGAGATAAATGCGGAGTTTCTCGATGCCGCGCTTGATCGGAAGCGTGTATCCGAGCGTTATGTTCTTCAGGCGGAGGTACCGGGCATTCTGGAGATAGCGGTCGGTCTTGACGCCGAGGGCGCCGGTACCGTTTGCCTGATATGTACGGTGACGGGGGAAGTATGCGTTGCGGTTGTCTTCGGTCCATGTGTTCTCGGGGAAGTCCGAGGCGATGAACGATGTACGTGCATACTGGTACGTGTTCCAGAAGTATGCGCAGGTCTTTGCGGGCATCCAGTCGATCTGGCCCACGCCCTGGAAGAATATCGAGAAGTCGATGCCGTTCCATGAGAGGTGTCCGCGGAACGAGTAGGTGTATCGCGGCAGTTCGTTGCCGATGATCTCCATGTCGCCGGGGTCGTCGACCGTACCGGCACCGTTGTTGACGGCCTTGTCGCCGTTCTTGTCGATGAAGCGCACGTCACCGGCCATCAGTTTGTTGTATGGGGCGGCGCACTTGTAGACTTCGCCGTTGACGGCCGTATCGTTTATTTCGTTCTGGTATCTCGAGGCCTCTTCGTCGGTCTTGAAGAGTCCGGCCACGCGGTATCCCCAGATTTCGCCGAGGGTCATTCCCTCGTAGTAGTCCGAGATGAGTTTGTCGGGGTTGTTGTATTTGGTAATCGTGGTCTTGTAGTCGCCGAGCGAGGCGCTTACGCCGTAGGTCATGGGTTTGCCGCCCACGAGCTGCGAATCCTGCCACGAGAGCGATATCTCGTAACCTTTGGTACGGAGGTCTGCGGCGTTCGACTTGGGCGATGCGGCACCGTAGACGTCGGGCAGTGTCAGCGACGTGGTGAGCATGTTCTTGGTGTCGCGGATGTAGAAGTCGGCCGAGAGGTTGAGCCGGTTGTTGAAGAATCCGAGGTCGAAACCGAGGTTATACGTGATGACGGTCTCCCACGTCAGTCCATCGGTAATGGGGGCCGATATCGAGGCGTAGTTGGCCTTGTTTATTCCGTCGAAGGTGTAGCTCATCTGGCCGGTCGAGATCTTGTCGAAGTAGTAGTAGTTCGATACCTGCTGGTTTCCGAGCGATCCGTACGAGAATCTCACCTTGGCGTTGTTCCAGTAGCGGTTTATGACCGAATTTTTCCAGAATGGCTCTTCCGATATGCGCCAGCCGGCCGATGCCGAGGGGAAGAAGCCCCAGCGGCTGCCGGGAGCGAAGCGCGACGAACCGTCGTAGCGGCCCGACACTTCGAGCAGGTACTTGCCCTTGTAGTCGTAGTTTACGCGGGCGAAGAATCCGAGCGTACGGTAAGCCGAATTGGTCTCGATTGCACGTTCGATCTCGCCCTGGGCCATGTTGATGAATCCGAGGCTTTCGCTGAGCGAACCCTTCTGGCGCACCGACAGTGTCGACTGGCGGTAGTCCTCGAAGTTGCTTCCGAGCGTGGCGGCGAGGTTGTGGTCGCCCCACGAGTGGTCGTACTGGAAGTAAGCGTTTGCGACGTGGCCGTTGTAGTAGAAACGGTCCTCCTGATAGAAGTCGTAGATCGAGCCGTTGGTGAAGCTGCCGTTCGAGAGGCCGTTTCCGACATACATTCGCTGGTTGACGTTGTCGTAGGAGTTTGCGGTCGGGAGCGAGCGGTACGAACCCAGACGGTCGCGGCGGCGGTATGTGTAGTCGGCGATGAACTTGAGGTCCTTGTTCGGGGTGATGTCGAAAGTCAGGCGGTTCGACACGATCCAGTAGTTGTTCTTGCGGGCGTTGCGGTTACGGCCGTCCATGAAGACGCCGGCGCGGCCCGAACCGAGCGGCGAGGTGGCGTCGGCCATGAATCCCGGGACCATGTTGACGGTACCGTCGGGGTTGAACGGCACGTATGTCGGGGAGATGTTCTGGGTGACGTTCCAGAGGATACCCGACGACACGAGGCCTTCGGAACCGTCCTGTTCCCAGTAACCGCCGTAGGAGTAGTCCTGCGACTCGAGGCTGATGTTGCCCGAATAGGTGAGCCACTTGGTTACCTTGGCATTGACCTTCGAACGGAGCGAGTAGCTGTTGTAGGTATCGGCGGCTCCGCCGTTGAACATGCCTTCGCGGTAGAGGTAACGGCCGCTGACGTAGTAGTCGACCTTCTCGTTACCGCCCGATATCGAGACGTTGTGTTCGGTTTCGGAGCGGTGGCGCTTGAAGAAGTATCCGTACCAGTCGAAGTTGCCCAGATAGACGTATGTGTTCTTGCCGGTTTCATCCTTCACGACCCAGGGGCGGTCGGGATTTTCGGTCTTGTCGTTGCGGCGTTCGTAGAGCATGGCCATCTGTTCGTCGGTATATGTCCATGCGTTGTGTCCGCGATAGGCGTTGTAGAACTCGTTGGTGAAGTTGATGTAGTCGTAACCCGAGGTCATGAAGTCGGTCGAGGTCGTGTTCCACGACACGCCGTAACGGCCCGTATAGTTGACCTTGAGTTTGCCTTCGGAACCGCTCTTGGTGGTTATGAGCACCACGCCGGCCGAGGCCTTGGCACCGTATATCGAGCAGGCCGAGGCATCCTTGAGGATCGAGACCGATTCGATGTCGTTGGGGTTTACCTGGGCGAGGTCGGCCTCGACGCCGTCGACCAGCACGAGCGGGTCGCCGCTGTTGAGCGATACCGAACCGCGGATCGATATCGAGTAGTTCTTGCCTTCGATCGAGCCGCTGCCCATCGTGAGCAGGAGCGAGGGGTCGGCACCCTGCAGGGCGCCTGCGGCATTCGTTACGGGACGGTTGTTGAGGTCCTTGCCGTCGATGACGCCTACGGCGCCCGTCACGTTGACCTTCTTCTGCGAGCCGTAACCCACCACCACGACTTCGTCGATGCCGGTGGCGGCTTCGCGCAGTATGACGTTCTGCGTCGAATATGTGGCCACGTTGACCTTTGCGTCGGTGAAGCCGATGAACGATACGGTCAGCACGGCCGGCAACTCGACGTTGTCCAGAACGAATTCGCCGTCGAGGTTCGTGGTGGTACCGATGAGCGTGCCGTCGACGGCCACCGTAGCGCCGTAGACGGGTTCACCCTTGATGTCCCTGACGACACCCTTTATTACGTGTTGCTGCTCCTTTTTGCGGTCGGGAGCCGCTGCGGCCTTGACTACCGAGACATTGCGGCCGTTGATGGTGTAGGCGACCTTCTGTCCGGCGAAGATCTTGTCGAGGACCTCTTCGATGGTTGCATCCTTGGCCGATACGTCCACCGTACGCATCATGTCGATGCCGTCGGACTGTATCACCACCGAGTAGTTCTCCTGTTGGTTCAGGGCGGCTACCGCCTCCTTGACCGTTACGCGGTGGAGCTGCAGGTTGATCTTCTGCGCCAGGCCGTTCAGCGGGAACAGCGTGGCCGCGGCGAAGAACAGCATTGCAACCGCCCGTAATGGCCGGTGTAAAGTTTTCTTCATAGGTTTTAGGATTTAGTTAGTTTTTTTGGTTGTTGATGTTGTTACATGTTACTTTGAGCTTATGTATATCATGTCGTCGCGTTTGTCTATGCTTATCGAGCCGTTCATACGGAATGTCTCGAGCACGTCGTCGAGCGAACGGTCCTTCGACAGGAAGACGTGGAACTTCATGGGCAGCAGTTCGGGGTCGGTTATCACGATCTGACGGTCGTACCGGCGGGCGAGTTGCTGGCAGATGCTTTCGAGCGACTCGTTGAAGAAGTAGATGCTGCCGTCGAGGGCCCACGAGTGGTAGTTTTCGGGTTTGAAGCGGTTGCGTTCGAGCGTTCCCGAGCGGCGGTCGAAGCGTACCATGTCGCTGGGTTTCATGACGATCTGCCCGCTGTATCTGGGACTGTCGATGTCGAAGCTGACGCTTCCTTCGACCAGCATCAGCTCGATGTCGTCATCGTCGTCGTATGCCCTGAGCCCGAATTCCGTACCGAGTACCCTCACGTCGGCATCGGTCGTCGAGATAATGAACGGGTGTTTGGGGTCGTGCGCCACTTCGGCGTAGGCTTCGCCGTCGAGGAAAACCTTACGCTGGCTGCCCTGGAATGTTGCGGGGTATATGAGTCTCGTGCCGGCGCCGAGCCACAGACGCGTGCCGTCGGCCAGAACGATCTGCTGCCGTTCGCCGCACGGTACCGACATCTGCAGCCATTCGGGTTGCGACGTGCGCACGTCGCGCACGTACAACAGCGAGAGTGCCACTGTTATGAGCGGAGCGATTATGGCGGCGGCTATTGCCCACTTCAAGGCGGCCGGAATGCGTATTCCGACGCGTTTTTCGCCGAAGAGACGTTCGTGCGTACGGCGCAGGGCCTGTTCCGTGGTTTCGGAGAAGCTGTCGGTCCGTTCCCACATTTCGGCGAGAGCCTCGTTTTTCTCGCGGGCATCGATTGGCGACGAGAGCCAGCGCGTAAAGAGCTTGCGTATGCGCAGCGGTTGGTCGTTGCGCGCGAAGGAGTCGATTATGCGTTTCTGTTTGGACATGGTTGCAGACGTCTTTTACTTATAAGACGTAAAAAACGGCGTCTGCACCCAAGCGGTTTCGGAAATTTTTACGAATGTGGGGGTGATTTGCGGCTTCCCGTGTGATTTTTTGAGATATTTTTTGGGGTGGGTGGGTAATCGACGCTTTGTCGATATGATTTTTTGCGTATGGCCGGGCCGCTTTTTATCGTGCCCGTTTTTTTTCGCCGGGCCGGATCACCCTCTTTATTGGCCGCACGCACCCCGACATGGCCGTGTCGCATCCTTGAGTTACCGGAGCGCCCCGACATTTGGCCGCTCCTTGCCGCACCTTTTTTCGCCGGGCCGGGCTGCTCTTGTTGCTCCTGTTTTTCGCCGGGCCGCTCTCTTTATTTATTGTCTGCCCCTCCCGACATGCCGTTTGGATATTGGGAATTGTCCGCGCCCCGACGAGCCGTTTGGATATTGGGAATGCTGTAATTGCCTCCTTGAATTGCCGCTTGTGTGGCCCGGGGGCTATTGTATCAGAAAAAAGATCGCTATGGCACCGAGAATCTTTTGCAGGTCGTGCGTGGCCAGATTGATCTGGTTTTCGACGGTTTTTTTGGAGATGCCGAGGCGTTTGGCTATCTCGTCGTTCGTGAATCCCTCGAAACGGCTCATCGAGAAGATCATCCGGCGCCGTTCGGGGAAGTTGTCCACGGCCATCCTTATTATCAGCTCCTTTTCGATGGCGAAGTACCGTTCGTCGGTAAGTTCGCCTGCGGGTTCGTCCGAATATTCGAGCGGTACGTTGAACGTATGTATGCGCCTCATGTGGTCGATGGCCGTATTGCGGGCGATGGTGTAGATATAGCTGTTGAGCGAATGCACTTCGCTGAGTGCGTGCCTCGAGTTCCAGAGGTTGATGAATACCTCCTGTGCGAGATCTTCGGCAACGGATTGCGATTTTATGAGGGCCCTGATGAAGTTGCTCACACGACCGTAGTAGAGACGGAAAACATCATCGAAAGCCTTGTGGTTTCCGCGGCTGATCTGTTCGGCGAGTCTGTCGTTGGAGCGGTTCATCATGGTTCGGGCTGGAGGCGGCAAGGGGCCGTTTCCCGAACAAATATAGCGATAAGTTGGGGCATTTCCAACCGCTTAACTCTTTTTTCACATAAAAGAAACGGCCGCACGGCTTGTGTCGCCATGCGGCCGCATATTTTCGATGTTGCGGATTTTCAGAGAATTACGTACGGATTACCTGTTTGCGGACAGAAGACCTGGCGGTGTCCGGCGCCAGCAACGTGTTTGTCTCCTTTGCGGGTCGGCCATTTCATCACGGGTCGGCTATCACTCTCCGGTCGCCCCACTATCAGCCGGCCCCTCTCTTTTTCAAGCCGGCCATCTTTACTGTCGGCGGCCTCGATCTCTTCTCTAAGCCCCCTCCTCAGATTGGCTCCCTCCTCAGATTGGCTCCCTCCTCAGATTGGCTCCCTCCTCAGGTTGGCCCCTCTCTCTCGGTCCGGCCCCCTCTTTTCAGTCCGGCCCCTCTCTCGGTCCGGCCCCTCTCTCAGTCCGGCCCCTCTCTCAGTCCGGCCCCCCCTCCCTCAGGTTGGGCCCCGGGGTTATTCGGCAATGATAAGTTCGACGCCGGCCTCCTCGACAAGCTTGCGCATCTGGGGTGCTATGCCCTTGTCGGTGATGATCACGTCGACATCCTCGAGCGAGTTGATGCGTCCGAAGCCGTGTTGTCCGAACTTCGAGGAGTCGGCCAGCACTACGGTTTTCGAGGCCACGTCCATCATCTTGCGCGAGAGCAGCGCCTCCTCTATGGTCGAGGTTGTGATGCCGTAGTCGGGGTCTATGCCGTCGACGCCGAGGAAGAATTTGGAGCATACCATGTCGGTCAAAGCGCTTGCGGCTCCTTCGCCGAGCGTAGCGCATGATTTCTTGTGTACCTTTCCGCCGAGCTGTTCCACGCGTACATGATCGAGTTCGTTGAGCAGCACCGATACCTTGAGAAACGGGGTCACCACGTTAAGCGAGCGTTGCGGCTGATTGTTGTGAATCTCTTCGGCGAGGGCGTAGGTTGTGGAACCTGCCGAGAACATGATCGAATCGTTGTCCTCGATCATTGCGGCGGCACGTTTTGCTATCAGCATTTTGGCTTCGCGGTTGAGGCTGCTCTTGAGGTTCAGGTCGCGGTCGGCCACATGCGGGTTTGCGGGACGTGCGCTGCCGTGAACCTTGTACAGCAGGCCGCGACTCTCGAGAATCTTAACGTCCTTTCGTATCGTGACCTTGGTGACTTTGAGTTCGTCAGCCACGTCGGCGATGCGGATGAAGCCGTATTTTTCGAGACTGTCGAGGATGTACTTGTGTCTTTCGGCGATGCTTAACATATGGATGCGTTTGATTTTATATTATCAAATATAGGATTTATTTTCTGTTTTTCAAAACATTGACGCGATTATTTATTTTGCCGTAATGATTTCGGGACGCGTTGGACCGACAATCCGTAACGTTCCAACGTCTCGCAGAGGGAATATTGCATTTCTGTTCGGCCGGAAAGATGTCGCTTTCGCCGTCCGGACTCTCTCCGGCGGTATGGGTGCAGCTGCAAAATGGTTTCCGGCGGCCGGGCATCGGCATCAGAGCCACTTCTTGAACTTGAAGTACCAGATCGTGAGGCCCGAACAGAAGATCATCAGGGTGATTGCGAGGATATAGCCTGCCGGTATGACGGTGCCGTTCGAGAGGGTTACGACCCAGTCGAGTTCGGGTATCGTGTTGAAGTTCATGCCGTAGATACTTGCGATGAGTGTTGCGGGCATGAATACCACGGCGGCCACCGAGAAGATCTTGACGATTTCGTTCTGTTCGATGTTGATGAGTCCGAGGGCTGCATCCTGAATGTAGTCCAGACGCTGGAAACTGAAGTCGGCGTGGTTGATGAGCGAATTGACGTCCTTGATCATCAGCTGCAGGCGGGGGTAAATATCGTTCGGGAACCGTTCGCTGCGGAGTATGCCGGAGAGGACTCTCTGGCGGTCGAAGATGTTCTCGCGCAGCAACATGGTGCTCTCCTGCAGGGCGTTTATGCGGTGGATGACCTGTTTGTCGATGGAGTCTTCGGAGTTTATGTCCTTGCTGAGCGACGAGACCTGTTTGGAGACCATCTCGACGAGGTCGGCATCGAAGTCGATTCTCACCTCGAGCAGCGATATGAATATGTGATAACCGGTCGAATAGCTTCGGTAGTTCATCTGCAGGCGTTTTTCGGCTTCGCGGAACGTACGGAACTCGGCGTTGCGCACCGACACGAGCACACCTTCGTTCGAGATGATGAACGAGACGGGTTCGACCACGAAGCTGTCGCCCGTGGGCACGAAGAAGTTGGAGTTCGAGATGATGGCGTTTTCGGTTTCGGAGTATTTCGACGTCGACTCGATCTCTTCGACCTGTTGTTTGGTCTGGAGGCTTATCTCCATGAAGTTTTCGACGGCTTTCTGTTCCTTGATCGATGGCGAGATCATGTCGATCCACAGAATGTCGTCATAGCCGAGATCTTCGAAGAGGTCGACGTCGGCGTTACGGATGATCTTGTTGTATTGCTTGAGGTAAATGGTAATCATGCTTGCACCCTCCCTTTAACTGTGATGTATCATTCGGTGATTTTCGGCACCTGTGTGCGGTGCGTCAGGGGTGTAGCCTGCGGGCTCTTCGTCGCGCGGGTTACCGGTGCTCTCTTCAACCCGGGTTGGCTCTGGGTTCGACCTTTATGCCGGAGTTCCAGAACTTCTGCAGGGCTTTGTGTTTCTGTTCGTCGAACAGATAGTCTATGTTACGTGTAAGATATTCGTAGGCGTTGTACGGTTTTTTGTCGAAGCCGTTTTCGACTATTGCCTCGTAGATATGCTCGACGCCGAAGGTCAGGGCCTGTTCGAGGGCGTCGGTGACGGCATAGGGAGTACCCTTGCGTGCCACCCACAGGGCGAAGCAGAAAGGCAGTTTTGTCAGGCCCTGCCATGCTTCGGCCAGGTCGTAGCTGAAACGGAATTCGCTTTCGTGGTCGAATACCTTGTCGCCGATAAGCAGGAAAGCGTCACCGGGACGGGCATCGCGTGCGAGGTTGTCGTACGAGTCGAGCGAGTACCATTCCGGGTCGATTTTCCAGAGGTTTTTGGCCAGATAACCTGTGAGCTGCACCGAGGTGCGTGAATGTGCATCGAGGAATACGCGCTTGATTTCGCTGACGGGCGAATCGCTCATGAGTTCGACCGTACGGACCGAACTGGTGGCTCCGATGCAGTAGTCGGTGACGATCTGTGTGGCCTTGAGTTGGGGAACGACGGCCGCCGGGAGCAGTGCTATGTCGGCATTTCCGGCGATGAAGTTTGCTGCGCAGTCTGCGGGCGGGCACAACTGCAGTTCGGCACTGAAGTTACCTTCGTGCCGGATACCATAGATGAACGGTATCGTATTGAGATACGATACTGCCGTTATTTTCGGGTTTACAGCCATCGTCCATGGTTTTAGCGTCGATTAAAAATTCGTACACAAAAATAGTCAATTTTTCGGAATGCGTCAAAAACGTCATTGTTTTTTTAATTTTCGTCATTGCCGGTGCCTGTTTCCGGTGTTTATGGAGGGGTTTGGGCCTCATGTTTGCTCAAAAAATGGCAGTGACCGGAACGTGCGTCATGCGCCGGTTGCGTCGCCGCATCCACAATCAAAGCCATTCGTGCCAGAGCATGAAAAACGGGTCTCTTCCCGAAAAGGAAGGGACCCGCAGGTCATAACGCGTAGTCGCCAGCCGGTCGTTGTGGCCGGACGGCGGACGGATTATTCACCCAGCTTGTACTGTACGCCGCAGAAGTAGGTCTCGCATGTGTAACCCTCGTAGAACCATCTTCCGTCGGTGTGCCGGTAGTCGTAGTGGAAGGCCTGCGGCATGATCGACGATACGGTCGTCGGTGCAGCCTGCTCCGACATCTTGCCGACCTCGGCCTCGTCGAAGTAGTAGGTTACGTGCGAGCCGTCCGAAACGATCTTGACGGTGTGCCATCCTGCATCAACCGTTACACCCTCGACATTGGTCCAGCCGTTGTCGCCCCAAATGCGAACTACGGCGTGGTCCATCGTGGACTGGTAGATACCGCCGGCATCCTCTACCACGTTTGCAACACCCAGCATCGGGTACTGAGCCTCACCGCTCTGAGCGTTCGTTGCGGCGGTCCAGAGTTCCGAACGGAACGGTTTGCTGTCGGCGATCATCTGTGCATCGACATAGATCTTGCCCGAAACCTCCCAAACGGTCTCCTTAGCGGGGTTGAATGCGTCGAAGTGCAGGCCCTGCGTATTGTAGAAGTGGCCGGTATATGCGCCACCGCGGTTTGCCTGGTTCGTTCTGCTGTCGAGCACGTACTCTACGACGTTTGATTCGCCCTGATAGCTGTCGAGGAACAGAACCTCCGACGGAGCGAAACGGTCGGCCTTCGTGAATGCGTTGTGTGCATTGTCGAGGTTACCGGTCTTGAATGCATCGAACGAGAAGTAGATGTCGTTGTAGTCCCAACCGCCGTCGACGCAGGTCAGACGCATGTAGGGAGCGTTTTCGAAGCTGTTCTGCGAGAAGATGTCATAGACGCTCTGCTTGAGGGCGAGCGGCCAGCTCTCCTGATACTTCGTCGTTCCGGCCATACCTTCGGTACCGGCAGCGATGGTGAGGTGAATGGCGCGCCATACGGGGGTATTTCCGGTGAAGGTGTTGTCAACGACCTTCAGCGAGGGGAGCCACTGGTCCATACTGAAGGGGTTCATGTCGGTGAAGAGACAGCCCTCGATTGTGAGGTTGTCGGAGCCGTTGCCGACATACATGCCCTTCCAGTATCCGGTGAACGAGCAGTCCTTTACGGTTACGTTGTCGGTATTCTCATAGAACGAAACGGCCTCGGCGCGGCTTTCGGAGCCGGTGTATGAGAGGTCGACGTTGTCGAGCGTGACGTTCGAGCCCTTGATGTGCAGTACGCGGTGCAGGTCCGATTCGACCTTCACGTTGCGCAGGGTTGCGCCCTCCTCGAGGTAGACGTACGAAGCGGCAACCGTCGAGCTGCAGCCGTCGAAAGTTACGCCTGCGGGGATCGTAACGGGTTCGGTGAGGTTGAGGCCTCCGGCGAGGATCGTTTCGCCGCTCTTGGCGGCTGCGAGGGCCTCGGCGAGAGTGTTGTAAACCGCGCCGGTCGAGGTGTTGAGGACACCGTCGAGATATACGGGCTGTTCGCCGTCGAATTCGGGAACGACCGTTACGTTGATGTCTGCCTTCTTGGTGAGCAGGTTACCCGAAACGTTTGTGCGGTAGTTGCGCTGTACGGGGATGTTCGAGAACTCGTAGTCGGCAGCCACCTGAGCCTTGTTTGCATCGAGGAACGACATTGTGAAGTCGGTGAGGAACTGTTCGCCTTCGGGAGCGAATACGTAGTCGACGGTCAGTGAGCCGTCGGTACCGGCAAGAGCTACTGCATCGGCATAGGCCACGGCCGATGTGCTGCCGGTAAGTTCACCCGAGAGCAGGTCGATACCGGTGTACACGTTGTCGAATGCGATCTTCACCTTTGTGGGTACGAGCGTTGCGGCAGCCGCAGCAACCTCGGCCATGTCGAGGGTCTTGACGTTGAGCTGACCGAAGGGACGGCGGAGCTCGACGCTTACGGCCTTTGACTGGTCGGCAACGACCTGAGCCGTACCGAAGAATGCGTCGCGGGCGTCGTCGTTTCCGAGATAGTCGTCACCCTCGGCAAATGTTACGTTGCTGAAGTCGGCGGTGTTGTAGTGCAGGTCGCTCTTGAGATCGGCACCCTTCTTGTCGGCCCAGAAGACGAGGTCGTATGTCTCGCCCGTAACCAGACGTGCGGAGAAGGTGGCCTTGAGGTTCTGGACATCGGCATACTGACGTTCGCCGTAGAGTTTGCCGTCGAGGTAGATCTCCATGATGCAGCGGTCGACCGTTGTGCCGTCTCCTGCAACACGGGTTTCGGCCATTTGGGCAGGCAGCGTAGTTGCTACCGTGACCTGAACATTACCATTGGTGGCGTCGAGCGACGTCTCCACCTTCTGGCAAGCCGTCATCCCGAAAAGAAGCATGGCGGCTGAGAAAAGAATCTTTTTCATTAATGTTTTTTCGTTTTTGCTGACAGCATCCCCGTCCGCGAGAAGAATACGTGGACGGGAACGCATGATTCAGCGAGTTAATTTTTTTTGTCAGGGTTAGCAGTATTTCGTGTTCGGTGAACTATTGGGCTATGCCGTTTACGACGATGTTCGAGCTGCCGTATGTTTCGGCACCGTTGAATACGCACTGGTCGTCGTATGTCAGCGTTACGCCGAGGCCTTCGCCCTGGTTTGCCCATGCATAGAGGGCGGGGAATAACGAGGCGTACTCACCGGTGACCGTAAGTTTGGTGTTCTTGAGGTCGATGACGGTGGGGTACTGGTATGCGTTGCCGCCCTTGTTTCCGAGGGTCAGTGCTGCGACGTTGACCATGTTTCCGCTGCCCCAGTTACTCGAGTTGAAGTAGTTGGCAAACGATTCGGCCTCCTCTTCGCTGTTGTATTCACCGTCGGTGGTAAGGGTTATGGTCGTGTTGCTGACGTAAGCCGTACCGCCGCGCAGCATCATGCCCTGGGTATCGCCTTCGATGGTGCAGCCGTCGATGGTGAGCGAGCATGGAACGTTGACGCAGACAGCGGTATTTGCCTTGAGCGTAGAGTTCTCGACGATCATCACCACGTTGTCGCCTGCCGAGGATGCGTTGGTCGAAAGGGCGTATGCGCCGCAGTTGAGCGTGGAGTTGCGAACGATTACCGTCGAGTTGTCGACGCCCGTACCGGGGCCTATTCCCGAGCCGTTGGTGTTGAGCGTAACGCCATCGAGGGTAACGGTGCCGTTTTCACCGGCATTGAAGATTGCATGTGTCGGTTTTTCCATGTTGTTGGCCTCGATCGTACCGTTCACGATTGAGAGAGTCGATTTCGTTGCGTCGATTGCGGTTCCTGCCTCGAAGGCGAGCTTGTGTCCGTCGAGGTCGATCGTCACCTCCTTGCCCTCTTCGATGTCGATCAGAGACTCTGCGGCCGTGAGGGTTATGTCGCCTGCGAGACGTGCGGCGCCGCCGGCGCTGATGACGTCGGCCAGGCCCTCCGAAGTCGATACTTCAACGGCATCGGCGTCGAAATCGATCTCCCCGTCGAAGTCGGGAACGACCGTAACGTTGATGTCGGCCTTCTTTGTAAGGAGGTTACCCGAGACGTTTGTACGGTAGTTGCGCTGTACGGGAATGTTCGTGAATTCGTAGTCGGCGGCAACCTGGGCCTTGTTTGCATCGAGGAACGACATGGTGAAGTCCGCGAGATACTGCTCGCCCTCGGCCTTGGGAGCGAATACGTAGTCGACGGTCAGTTCGCCATTTGTACCGGCGAGAGCCACTGCATCGACATAGGCAACGGCCTGGGTCGTTGCGGCAAGTTCACCCGTTGTCAGGTCTATTTCGGTGGGGACGTTCTTGAAAGCCACCTTTACCATCTTGGGCTCGAGTGCGGGTGCTGCGGCCTTAACCTCGGCGAGGTCGAGGGTCTTGACGTTGAGCTGACCGAAGGGACGGCGGAGCGTCACGTCTACGGCCTTGGACTGGTCTGCAACGACCTGAGCCGAACCGAAGAATGCGTCGCGCGATTCGTCGTTACCGGCATAGTCGCCGATGAAAGCCACGTGTGCGAAGTCGGCGGTGTTGTAGTGCAGGTCGGACTTGATGTCGGTTCCGGCCTTGTCGGCCCAGAATACGAGGTTGTAGGTCTTGCCTGCGATCAGACGGGCCGAGAAGGTAGCCTTGAGGCCCTGCACCTGAGCGTACTGGTGTTCGCCGTAGAGTTCGCCGTCGAGATAGATCTGCATGATGCAACGGTCTACGGTAGTACCGTCACCTGCAACACGCGTCTCGAGCATCTGTGCGGGGAACGATGCGTTGACCGTGATTTGAACGTCGCCCGAAGCGGGGTCGAGCGATTCCGCCTTCTGGCATGCCGACATGCCGAAGAGGGCGATTGCTGCAAATAAAAACAGTCTTTTCATTTTTGTGTTTGTTTTTTGCCGGCTGAACCTTGCGTACGGATTTGGCTTCGATGCGCGGGGTTGCAGTCTGTCTAACGATTGTTTTGAGTTAAGTGTTTATGTTGTACCTGCAGGAGGGATCAGCCTCCTGCAGGCAGTGTGTCTATGGATGTTTATTCAATTATGAGAGTACCCGAGCCTGTTGTGGACCATTGACGACCTACGGTCTTGTGTGTTTCGGTGAGGTCGCCCGTACGGTCTTCTCCGTTGAGGAATGTCGTCAGCTTGCCGGTGAACGAGCATCCGGAGAACTTTACCTGCGACTGGGTGTTGACCCATGTTCCGGCTATACCGCCGATCTCGAGCTGGTCGCCTTCGTCCTGGGCTCCGGTTAGTGTAACGTCGCCCGAGCACGAGCAGTTGGTGAAGGTATTGCCGTAGTGGATGTTTCCCGATATGCCGCCAACGTCGCATGTCGAACCGGTGACGTTGATGTTCGAGACGACGTTGGTTACATCTATCGAGCCTTCGCCCATGAATCCCACGACACCTCCGACGTATGTACGGTAGATTCCGCTTTCGGCGTTGACATAGCTTTGGTCGTCGGCCTCGATCGTGAGGTTGGTGAGGTCTGCGTAGGCGTTATAGCCTAACATTCCGCCGACATAGACTCCTCCGTCGACCTTGATCGTACCCGTAAGCGTTATGTCGGAGAATTTCGAGGTATATGGAGTACCGGCAACGACGCCAACGTTCTGATAACCCTTTACTTCGGCATTATGGAACCTGAGGTTTTTGATTTCGCCCTGTTGCGTGTAGCCGAAGAATCCCACATCGTTCATGGAGGCGTTGCCGACCACGAGGTTGCTGATGGTGTGTCCGTTTCCGTCGAACGTGCCGTTGAATGATTTGCCGCTTCGGCCTATCGGGGTCCAGGTCTTGCCTGCAAGGTCGATGTCGCTGTCGAGTTTGAACACGACTTTCGAGAACGTGTTTCCGCCGTTGACGGCCGTGGCGAGGGCCTCGAGCTGTTCGCGTGTCGAGATGGTGTTTGCGGTATCGCCGTTCGATATTCTGACGGTACCTTTGCCCACGCGCTGTCCGCCCAGCAGGTCGCCGTACTGCGAGAAGTGCGATGCGGCCATGTCGTCGAGGGCGTTGAGCGTAACGTTCACCACGCGGCAGTTGTCGATTACGACGACGTCGCTTGCCTGGTTGCCCTGGAAGCAGCCGATGAATTTGCTGACGGTACGGTCTTCGCGGGTCATGTAGGCGTTGATGACGGTATCCTCGACGGAGCAGCCGGTGAACGTGCAGGTCGATCCGAAGAGCGAACCGAGATAACCGACCAGACCGCCGATCTGACCCGACTCACCCTCGACATACGAGGTGGTGACGCTTCCGCCCTTCACCGAGCAGTTAGTTGCCTCGATATGGTTCTCGGCCACGAAGCCGACCAGACCGCCGACCTTGTTTACACCCTCGACCGTGGAGTTTACGCTGTGTACGTTGTCGAGGATGATCGTTCCGTAGGTACGGCCCATCAGTGCTCCGGCGTATGCGTTTCCGTTACCGTCGTTCACGGCCTTGACGTTTGCGTTCTCGATGGTGAGGTTGCGCACCGTGACGCTGACGGCATCGCAGAAGAGGCCTGCGGACTGGGTATTCTTCTCGACCGAGTAGTTCGAGAGGGTGTATCCCTGACCTTCGAGTACGATGTTGCTTGCGCGCGTGATGGCGAGGGCATATCCGCCCATGTCTATGTCGTTTTCGATCTCCAGATATTTGATCTGGTTGTTTCCGGCGTTGAGCTGGTCGGCTACCCAAGCCATTTCGGCGGGACTGTAGATGCAGTACACGTCGCGTACGGCGCCGTCGAACTCCTTGCTTACGGGAGTTACGGCCTTGAGCGACTCGCCGTCCCAGGGCTCGATCACGCCGCCGAAGTCGGGAACGACCGTAACGGTGATGTCTGCCTTCTTGGTCAGAAGGTTACCCGAAACGTTGGTGCGGTAGTTGCGCTGTACGGGGATGTTCGAGAACTCGTAGTCTGTTGCAACCGGGGTACCGGCATCGTCGAGGAACGACATTGTGAAGTTCACCAGACGCTGCTCGCCCTCGGCCTTGGGAGCGAATACGTAGTCGAACGTCAGTTCGCCTGCATTGTTCACGTTGTTTGCCGGAGCCACTGCATCGGCATAAGCTACTGCATCGGTATCGCCGGTAAGTTCACCGGTCAGCAGGTTGATTCCGGTCGGCACGTCGTCGAACGCGATCTTCACCTTTGCAGGTACGAGCGTGGGGGCTGCGGCCTTGACCTCGGCCATGTCGAGGGTCTTGACGTTGAGTTGTCCGAAGGGACGGCGCAGCTCGACGCTTACGGCCTTCGACTGGTCGGCAACGACCTGAGCCGTACCGAAGAAAGCGTCGCGGGCGTCGTCGTTTCCGAGATAGGCGTCACCCTCGGCAAATGTTACGTTGCTGAGGTCGGCGGTGTTGTAGTGCAGGTCGGTGTTGAGGTCTGCACCCATCTTGTCGGCCCAGAAGACGAGGTTGTAGCTCTTGCCTGCAACCAGACGTGCGGAGAAGCTGGCCTTGAGCGCGCTTACGGCCACGGTCTGGCGTTCGCCGTAGAGTTTGCCGTCGAGGTAGATCTCCATGATGCATCGGTCGGCTGTTGTGCCGTCGCCTGCAACACGTGTTTCGGCCATTCCGGCCGGAAGAGCAGCCGTGACGGTCAGCGTAGCCGTTCCGTCGGTTGCGGCACCTTCGAAGATGTCGGCTTTCTGACAGGCCGTCATGCCGAACATCGCCAGGGTTGCAAATAATAACAGTTTCTTCATTGTTTCAGGGTGTTTTTTTGAACCCCTCCCGCCTTTGCAGGCAGGAAGGGCCTTGGGTTTAATGTGTTATTTCGTGAGCGGCGAACCGTCGCGGCAAACCGTCCGTACGGTCTGCCGCCACGGCTTGCAGCCTGTTTCCGCTACTGCTCTACGCCGTTAACGACGATGTTCTTGCTGCCGTAGGTTATGCCGCCCGTGAAGGTGCACTGCTCGTCGTAGTTGATCGTCACGCCGAGACCTTCACCCTGGTTGGCCCATACGTACATTGCCGGGAAGAGCGAAGCATAGCTTCCGGTGGTCTCTACGGTGGTATTCTTCAGGTTGAGGACGGTGGGGTACTGATACGAGCCTTCTCCCTTGTTGCCGGCGGTGATTGCGGCGAGGTTGACCATGTTGCCGGTTCCCCAGTCGCTCGTCAGGAACGCATTGGCGAACTCTTCGGCATTGGCCTGGCCGGTGAAGCTTGCGTCTGTATCGAACGTGAAGGTGCTGTTGCTTACGTTGGCCGTACCGCCACGCAGGATCATGCCCTGCATGAGGGCCGTGATCTGGCAATCGTCTATGGTAAGGTCACAGGGAACGTTTACGAGTACCGGAGTAAGGGCCTCGAGGGTCGAACCTTCGATCGTGATCTTGATGCCGGTGCCTACGGGGTTGGCTGCGATCGTCGAAACGGCATAACAACCGCACTTGAGTGTCGAGTTCCTGATAGTGATTTCGGCGTTCGACACGTTCGAGGCGGTACCTATGCAAGAGGCCTCGCTCTCGAACTCAATGCCGTCGAGCGTGACCGAGTAGCCCGTACCGCAAACCAGCGCAGCGTCTTCCTCGGAATTCATCTTGGCAACGATCTTTCCGTTGCTGAATGTGATGTCATTTTGTATGTTGTATGCGCAGGTGTTGCCGTTTTCGTTTGCAAAGGTGAGCGTATGGCCGTTGAGATCGACAAAGATATCGTTGAACGCCATGATCATTTTCGAGGCTGGGATGGTAAGGTCCTCCTCAAGTTTTGCATTGCCGCCAACACTCAGGAAATTGTTGAACTCGAGGAGACTCAGCACCTCGGTGACAGGTTGGTTGATCGTACCGCCGAAGTTGGGAACTACGGTAACGTTGATGTCGGCCTTCTTGGTAAGGAGGTTACCCGATACGTTGGTGCGGTAGTTGCGCTGTACGGGTATCGACGAGAAGTCGTACGCCCCGGCCACTTCCGCGCCGTTCTCGTCGAGGAACGACATTGTGAAGTCTGCGAGGAACTGCTCGGTGCCTGCGGGAGCGAGCACATAGTCGAACGAGAGATGTCCTTCGGCGTCGACAACGGCAGCCGCATCGGCATAAGCTACGGCGCTCTTTGCGTCGGTGAGCTCACCTGTGAGGAGGTTTATGGCGGTGGGAACCGATTTGAACTCGATCTTCACCTTCTTGGGTTCGAGAGCCGGAGCTGCGGCCTTCACCTCTGCGAGGTCGAGTGTCTTGACGTTGAGCTGACCGAAGGGACGCTTCAGTTCGACGTTTACGGCCTGTGACTTGTCGGAGATGACCTGAGCCGTTCCGAAGAATGCGTCGCGGGCGTCGTCGTTTCCGAGATAGGCGTCATCCTCGACGAACGTTACGTTGCTGAGGTCGGCGGTGTTGTAGTGCGGGTCGGTCTTGAGATCCGTACCCATCTTGTCGGCCCAGAATACGAGGTCGTAGGTCTTGCCTGCAACCAGACGTGCCGAGAAGGTAGCCTTGAGACCCTGCACCTGAGCGTACTGGCGTTCGCCGTAGGGCTGGTTGTCGAGATAGATCTGCATGATGCAACGGTCTACGGTCGTGCCGTCGCCTGCAACACGCGTTTCGTCAAGTTGTGCCGGGAGTGCAGCCGTTACGGTCACCGTTGCCGTCCCGTCGTTTGTTCCGTTTTCCAGAACATCTGTCTTTTGGCATGCCGTCATGCCAAGCGCGAACATTGTCGCGAGAAAGAGTAATTTCTTCATGGTTTTTGGGTGTTTCAAGGAGAAACTTTTCGGGGGTTTCTTCTTCGGATTATTATTTGTTTATCTGTTGTATTATTTATATGTTGTATGTTTCGTTCGGGTTGCGGTGTGTTGTTTCATGGTTCGGCGCGGAGCGTTATGCCGAGTTCTGCATTGGTGCCTGCCGAGATGTTCACACGGTAGTTGCGCTGAACCGGTATCTGGCTGAATGCGTATGCATATTCCGTGTCGCTGCTGCCGGGGGCTGTTGCCGCGAGGTTGAAGTCGACGGTGCGGACGCCCTCTTCGGCGGGAGCGAAGAGATAGGTGTACCACTGGAGCTGTTCGCCCGTTGCGGCGATCTCGACCGCGGCGGTCGAGACGGCTGTGGCCGAGCCGCTGACCGTACCCGTAAGGGCGTCGAATGCGACGGGCATGTCGGCGAATGTAGCCGTAACGGTGTGGATGCCTGTTTCGGCAGGGATAAATCCCGTTGCGACGTTCAGACGGCAGACGGCGCGGCGGAGAGTCGCGTTGACATCCTGCGACTTGTCGGCCACCACGTCGGCAACGGCGTAGAAGGCGTCATACTCCGCATCGCAGGCTGTAAGGTCTGTCGTGATGGCGTTAATGTTGCGCAGTCCGGCCGATGTATCGTAGTGCAGGTCGGTGTCGGCCGTAGCGCCGGCCTTGTCGGCCCAGAATACGAACCTGTAGCTGCGACCGGAGAGCAGGCTGGGTTCGAAATTGAATTTTCCGTTGGCGTCGGCCGCGGCTGTATATCGTTTGCCGGCGTTGTATGGAGTACCGTCGGCGTTGTATATCTCGAGGATGCAACGGTCGGCCGTGACCGTTTCGTCGGCGCGTGTGAAGTTGTCGGCCACGGATGCCGAGATACGGATGCTGACCGTTTCTCCCTTTTGCGTCGGGCCGCAATCGTCGTTGCTGCATGCTGCGGCCAGCAGCAGCGAGCTTAACAATATGATGGATTTCTTCATGGCAGTCTGGGTTTGGGTCATTCGTATCAATCGGGCAGCGTAATGTTTATGTCGCCGTCGAATCCGGGGTCGATGCCAATGCCCGGTTCCTTGCGGTTGGTCAGGTATTCGCCGCGGATGATTGTGGTCTTGCCTCGTTCGATTGGCACGTTGATGCCGGAGTAGACGTTGAGCAGGGTATTGTCCTTGTCATAGACTTCGAGCGAGAGGTTTACCTGCGAGGTCTGGCCGTTGACGAAGATGTAGTCGAATCCGAGCGATGCTTCGGTATCGGACTGGGCACGATGTCGGCACGGAACGACACTTCGGTTTCGGCCTTGTTCGGCAGTCCGGTGTAGGCGTTGTATCTGACGGGGTAGTAGAGGTCGTACTTCCAGAGTACGTAGTAGTCCTCCCACTGCCAGAGATCGACGCGCGAGCCTTCGCCCTTTTGTTCGAGGCGTGTCATTTCGTGCTTGATGAACTCTTCGACGTCGGTACTTATCACCTCGACGCTGCCCATTGGGCTCGACATCAGTTGTGTCACTTCGCCGTGCGAGAACCACTTGTCCGAGGTGATGTCGAGGTCGAAACGAGCCTCATAGCTCTCCTTGGCATCGGTGTTGCCGGGGTATTGGCCGTCGAAACCGACATTCGAGAGGTCGTCGAGCCTGTAGATCGAACCTGTTCCGTCGGTGTCGCGGGCGGCGACTGCGAAAGCCACGCACCTGTATTTGCCTGCGGGGAGTTTTTCATCGAGCTGGATTGTGGCCGAGCCGTTTGCGTCCTTTACTGCACCAACTTCACGACGGATCAGCGGTTGCGGGCCGAAATCGTCGCGGTGAATCTCCACGATGAAGTACATGCAGTCGAAGCTCTCCTCGTTGCGTGTTCCGAGGATCGAGCTGTGGGTGAACGCGGGCGAGGTAGTCAACGTTATTCTGGTATCGACCAGCGTGGGATCTATCTCGTCGGACGGGTATTCGTGGACGCACGAGGCGGATGTTGCCAACACCGCCAGCGCCGCCAATGTTTTCAAAAGATTCTTCATACCGCACCTCCGCTTATTTTATTCTGTATATCAGGGATATGCCACAACGTGTGACACCCCAGTAGTTTTTGGTCGAGGTGTCAAAACGCGTGCCGTTCTTGATATTGTAGTATGAGTTGTATCTGGTGTATATGTAGCCGGCACCTATGTTGAACTCCATTCCCCAGTGGTCGGAGAACTTGAGGGCGTAGCCGTAATCTATGCCGACGCCGTACATACCGTTGACATCCTGATATCGGGTGTTCTTGTCTACCGAGATGTTGAACTGACCGGCGGTGAGGTGAACGCCGAAGAAGTGGCCTTTCCATTCGGGTTTGAGCCAGTATCGTACCGAAGGCTGTACGGCCAGCGTACGGAAACGGTATGTGCGTGCCGTTGTCCAGCTGCTGTAATAGATGGGGACGTCCACCGACCAGTGATCCGCGAAGCGGTATTCGGCTGCTACGTTTGCGACGACGAGGGCCCATGCCGGGATGTTGGTCTTGACGCTCCAGCGGCCCGATTCCCAGGAGTATTCGTCCTTTCGGGCTTGTGGTTGCGGGGCGGGAGTCGTTTCGGCTGCCGTCGTGGTCTGCAGCGTTTCGGTTTCGGCCGTAACGGCTGGCTCGGTGACAGGGGCCTGTTCCGTTGTGGGTTCCGCTGCCGGTGTCTGTTCCGTCGGTGTCAGTTCCGTCGCGGGTTCTGCTGCCGGGGTTTGCTGCACGGCCGTTTCGGGTTCGGCGGGCTGTTGTACGGGAGCCGCCGGCGTAGCCTCTACGGTTGTTTCGGCAGGTTGTTCCGTTACGGGCTCGGCCTGCTTTTCAGCTTCGGCGCGGCGTTGTGCTATAACCTCTTCTTTCTTGAGGAGCTTGACCATCGCCACGACATTGGCGTCACCATTGTATGCCTTGGTAAAGTTCTTGGTGACGTAGTACTCCTCCTTCATGCCCAGATTGGTTATGAAGTACGATTTGACCTGGCTGCTGCGGCTCTTGGCCATCTTGTAGTTGGAGTATTCGGTCTTGAACGAGGAACTGTAGCCGTTTACCGATATGAACATGTCGCCGTTTTCGATTTCGGTACGGTGCTGTTCGATCATTTCGGAAGCCTCCCTTATGGCATCCTCGTTACCGGCGTAAAAGAACATCGAAACTCGTGGAAAGAAATAGAACAGAATTTCCGATGTGGAGTCTGCCTTGAAAGTGGTCACGACTTCCTCGCATTTTTCATCCGTTTCCGGACCCTGATCCGACGGTGCGGCGGCCGCTCCTGCTGCGATAAGCATGGAGAAGGTGAACGCCAATAGTTTACGCATAATTCTGTTTTTGATGTTTGGTGCAATAATACATAATATTTTTCTCAAAACAAACATTTTATGTTCTTTTGGATCCCCGTATGTGTGAAAAAAGGTCAATTCGTGCATAAAAAAGTCCGTTTCGTTGATACAAACGGTCTTTTGGTGCTGAAAACAGGCTTTTAGAGTGTGTTAGAGGCGGGGTGATTGCATCAGTCACCGCAATGTTAAAAAATTGTTAAGATTTTTTTCGACGGGATTGGATAACGTTGTTGCAGGTTTGCCTGTGGGTGCCTGAAAGTGGCCGTGTGCAGAGTTCGAAGGTCAACGTTTATGTTGCGGGACCATCGATGCGACTGTTGCGGCGCAGATGCACCATGCTGTCACGATGAACGAGAATCCGACCAAAAGAACATCGGACCACATCAGTTCGACGGGATATTCGTTCGTGAGGAACGAATCGGCGGGGATTGTGATGATGCCGAAACGCTGCTGTATGAGACAGAGCGCGATGCCGACGGCGAGGCCGGCCGTTCCGCCGATGCAGCAGACGAGCATGCCTTCGGCGGTGAAGATGCGGCGTATGAGTCGCGTATCGGCACCGAGGGCGCGGAGCGTGGCGATGTCGTCGCTCTTGTCGATGATGAGCATGACGAGCGAGCCGACGATCGAGAACGAAGCGATGACGAGCACCATCAGCGCTATGAGGAATATGCCCCACTTTTCGTAACGCATTATGCGGTAGAGCGTAGCGTTCCGTTCGTCGCGTGTTTGGACCTTGAAGTCGCTGCCTGCGGCGCTTTGCACGGCGTTTTTGACGCGGCCGTGGTCGGTGCCGTCGCTGCACCTTACAAGCAGGGCGGTGGCGCGTCCGGGGTAGTCGAAGAGGCGTTGGGCCAGCCGCAGCGAGGTTATGGCGTTGTTGCGGTCGGTCTCGGCGTCGATGGCGAAAGTTCCGGCCACGGGAAGCCTTTCGGAGGAGTATCCGTCGACGGGCAGCAGCGTCGAGAAGCTGTTGCGGCGGATGGCGTAGAGCCTCACGTCGTCGACCACGAACGAGTGTACCCCCAATGCATAGGCGAGGCCCTGTCCGAGGATAATGTTGTTGACATCTTCGCCGAGTTGCGGCTGGAAACGGCCGCTCTGCATCGTCTCGTCGACGGGCATAACTCTGGCGTAGTTGTCGTCGACGCCGCGTATGACGGCCGTGGTCTGGTTGCCGCGGTATTCGAGCAGGGCACCCTGCTCCACGGCGAACGATACGGCGGCCACGCCCTCGACGCGGTCGATGCCTTTGCTCCTCAGCGAGTCGATGTCGAAAGCCGAACCCTTTGCGGCCGAGACCGTTATGTCGGCGTCGTAAGCCGAGCAGAGTTGGCGTACCAGCGACTCGAAGCCGTTGAATACCGACAGCAGGATGATCATGGCGGCGACGGGTACGGCCACGGCGGCCACGCTCACGCCCGAGATGATGTTGATGACCGAGCGCGAGTTGCGTGAGAAGAGGTATCGCCGTGCAAAGAGCCGCCAGAGCATGGGGTTACTCCTCCTGTTTGAGCAGATGTTCGATGTTTTCGATGTATTCGAGCGAGTCGTCGATGAAGAACTCGATCTCGGGGATGCTCTTTACCTGGTTCCGCATGCGGTTTCCGAGTGCATGTCGGATCTGGCGGGCATGTTCCCTGAGGGCTTCGAGTATTTCGTTGCTGCGTTCGAAGGGGAAGACGCTCACATATATCTTGGCATATCCGAAGTCGGGCGATACACGCACGGTGGTGACGGTGACCATTACGCCCTTGACCACGGGGGCCGCCTCCTTGGTGAAGATGTCGGCCATGTCGCGCTGAATCTGTCGCGCGATCTTCTGTTGACGTGTGTTTTCCATAGCGGTTATGAGTTTTGTCAGTCGAGACTGAATTTGAATGTTTCCTGATTCCTGTCGCGTTTGGGCCGTTTGACGCTCCACTCCCTGAAGCCTTCGCGGTTGAAGCGGAAGGCCACCTTGAAGCTGATCATCAGATTGTCGACGGGCGAGCGCAGCGGCGTAAGGCTGAAGGGGTTTGCGTTCTGGTCGTCGAGACCGTTGTCATAGTACTTGTTGCGGTTGCGCATGATGTCCGAGAGTCCGAAGTAGTAGCGTGCGCGGAGTCCGAACTCAATCCTGCCCACGAGGAAGTCGATGCCGCCGCCTCCGGCCAGACCGTATTCGAGCCGGTTGTCGCGGGGCAGGAAGAAGTCGTAACGGCCGCTTGTTCCGGTCAGTTCGTTGGTGTATGTGGCGCTGATGTTGTATGTGAACGAGAGGGCCGCCTCGAGGTATATTCTCACATGGTTCCTGAACATGTATGCATGGGGCTGCCACACGAGCGGAACGGTTATCGAGTTGACGTTGCGGGTGTAGTAGTGGTAGTCCTTCTTGTCCTCGTACATGTATGCGTCGGGCGAGTAGGAGAATCCCCTCTGCATGAACTCGACGTCGATGCCCACGGCGCCGACGAAGCGCGTGGGGGCGTAGTACCGCCACGACACGCCGCCCGTATATACGCCCCAGATGGCCTTGGTCTCCTGAGCCGGATAGAGGCGCGAGGTGGTCATTCCCCAGCCGCCGGTCACGCCGAGCGTGCTTTGTGCGGCGGCAACGGATGTCATTGCCACGGCCGCCACGGTTGCAAGTATTATTCTGAGCCTCTGCATGGTGGTTACTGGTTGAAAGTGTTGGTACGCAGCGAGGTGGCGCCGCCCAGAGCTCCGCCGAAGCCCATGCCGCCCATCTGGTTCTGGCCCTGGCCCTGATTGCGGTCGTTCTGGCCCTTGCCCTCCTTGAGTTTCTTCTGCCGCTCCTCCTCGAGTTTCTTGAGACGTTGCTCTTCGCGGTCGTCGAGCAGCTTGATGAGCGACTCCATGGTCACGGGTGCGAAGATGCGCGACATGTCCATGTCGATCTCCATCTCCCAGTTGGCCTTGGTTACGAAGATGTCCTCGCCGTTGTCGTTGACGTATAGTTCCGAGCGTTCGGGCTGCCGCTGTTCGACGACGTTGCCCGAATCCCACTTGCCGTTGCCGTTGGCATCCTCTATTACGCGGAGCTTGATCTCGCCCGGCGAGACGTAGTTGAACTGCACCTTGCCCTGCGATACTCCCTTCTTCTCCTGCTGGAGGGTGCCCGTCGCGTTGGTCAGCTGCACGATGTATTTCGAGGTGTCACCCTCGCCCTTGTTCTTGACGTTGACGATAACCGTGGCGTACTTTTCGGGGTCGAGTGCCGTGTACGACCCCTGTATCGAGTCGTTCTGTTCGCCGGCCACGTTGGTGAAGCTTCCCGAAGGTATGAGCAGCTCGTATTTGAGCTTCTGTTTCCAGTCGGCCATGATGCGCCAGCGACGCATGTTGGCCGTGTCGCGCTCGAAGTGTACGGGTATCTCGGTGCGTTCGCCCGTCTCGGCCACCTCGGCCAGACGCACGGCCGTGGAGTCGAACCTGACAAGCGGATAGTCGAAGTCGATTGTAAGGTGCTGTTCGGGATTTACGTCGCCCGTGGTCGCGAGCTTGAACTTGAAGGGGTTGGGCTTCTCGGGCGGGGTGTAGGTCTCGCCTGCGCGTTCGGCTCGTTCGCGCTCCTTCTCCTCCTTGAGGCGTTCGCGCTCCTCGTCCTTGGTCTCGATGTACTTCCATGCGAGCTTGAGCTCCTCGGTTGTACGTACGAGCTGGCGTATGGAGTCGTGCTTGTAGTATGTTATCTCGCCGCGGATGGTGTCGGGCAGGTCGGCCGCCGGAACGTTGAACCACAACGCCACCGTATCGCGTCCCACGGTCTGCGGGTCGTAGATGACCTTCTCCATTGGTATGCTGTCGAACCGTATGCTCTCGATGCGGGGATTGCGCGCCCCGAAGTAGAGCAACGCCTGATGGCAGTTCGGACGCGAGCTCTCCTGCAGTATCTGACGCTTGAAGACGTCGTCGGTGAACATGCGGAAGTAGAGCTGCGGCTCGGCCGAGGGGTACATCCTGAGCGAATCGTACCAGATGGCGAAATCGGGCAGTTCGGCCGGGTTGTACGTCCCCTCGAGGAATCCTATCTGGTCGGTACCGGCCTCGTACAGCTGGTTGCCGTTGGTATCCTCGAAGGCGTATATCCTGTAGGGTACGGGCTTGAGGTTCTGGGCGATGAATATTCCGTTGTTCTCGGCGCGGGCTATCACGTCGGGCTTGCGGTTGAACATCGTGGAGTCGTAGCCGGGCGTGTCGGGCAGGCTGTCGGCGATGAAGAAGTAGATGAAGCTCTTGCTGACGCTGTCGGCCATGTAGCTGTCGGCCGTGTAGCCCGAGCAGACCAGCGAGTCGATCTCGTTGCCTGTCGAGAAGACGTAACGCGCCGCATGCAGCGGGTTACCCTCGTTGTTGTCGCAGATGGTACTGCCGAAGTTGAGGGCGTATGTGGTGTTTTCGCGCAGCGTGTCGCGTATCTGTATGGCCACGCCGCGGCCGCGGATCGTGAGCGTGGGTTTCTTCTTCATCGCGGGCGAGGTGAAGAACTCCTTGCTCTGGTCCTTTAGCTGCACGAATTCGTTGAATTCGATGTATATCTTGTTGCCCTTGAAGTTGGTCGTATAGTTGTCGGGCTCCATCAGCACGATGACCGGCGGGATGGTATCCTTGGGGCCTCCCTGCGGGGTCATGGTGCTTGCGCAGCGGCTGAACATGCCGCCGAAGAGCAGCAGCACCGCTGCCGTGCGCAATATCCGCGCGTGATTGTCGTGTCGCTTGTCGTTCATCTGTGTCGCTTAAGTTGTCATCTGCGGGAGGTTGCGGCCGCACCCGAACCCGTGTCCGTGTCCGTTCCCGTATCCGTTCCTGTTCCGGAGCCTGTCTCCGTATCCGTTCCTTCTCCTGTCCCCTCGCCGCTCTCCTCGGGTGCGAAGCCGTAGCTCCAGCCGTCGAGCGTGTAGGGTGCGCTCTCCCACGTGCGGAACTGCAGCGTCGCGTCGGTCTGCGGCACGGAGCCGTCGATCTCGAAGTGGCGGTAGGCGTACATTCCTCCGGCCTCGTAGAGGGCGAGCACCATCACCTGCGGCGACGATGTCTTCATCGTGAGGCGCCCTTCGGCATCGCCTTCGGCGTACGGTTCGGCCGTGACCGAGGGCTGGTTCAGGGTCTGCGAGGTGACCGTATTGGTTATGGTTGTCGCCATGGCGTCGGCGTACGATGCCGCCACCCACTCGTTGTTGACGTAGAAGGCGTATGCCGCAACGCCCTCGGCCACGGTTGCGGCGCCGTTCTCCTCGCTCTGCAGGTCGGGCTCGAGCACGAAGGTCGTCTCGGCCGGCACCATACCCACCGTCCAGCCGCTGTCGGTGTAGGATTCTGTCTTCCATGTACGGAACTGCATGGTGAGGTATGTCTGCGGCATGTTCTCGCCGGTGTCGTAGTGCATGTACGCGAACATGCGTCCCTCTTCGTAGACGGCCACCAGCAGTACGTGCCGCGCCGTCGTCTTGAGCGATATGCGGCCCTGCGGGTCGTTTTCGGCGTAGGGCTGCGACTCTGCATCGGGAGTCTGACGCTTTTCGCCCGTAGCGGTGTCGGTTATCACGCGGGCGACGGCATCCTCGTACGAGGCGACGCTCCACTCTTTGCCCACGTCGTAGTAGGCGTATGCCGTGACCCCTTCGGCCACGGTGAGCGGGCCGCTCGAGACGGTCTGCAGGTTCGGTTTTATGATGAAGGTCGTATCGTTGCTGACCTTCTTGAAGCAGCCCGTCAGCGCGAGGGCCGCCAATATTGTCGCCACTGTTCTTTTCATGCCTTAGATCTCTGTTTGCGTATCTGAGCGATGCTTTTGCCTAAGGTGGGGTGGACGAAGTCGCCCATCACCTCCGCCAGAGGGTCGAGTACGAAGTCGCGTTCGGCCATCAGCGGGTGAGGTACGGTCAGCCGCTGCGTGGCGATGACTTCGCGGTCGTAAAAGAGTATGTCTATGTCTATGGGCCGCGAGGCGTAACGTTGTCCCGTAGCGGCCTTTTCGCGCTCTTCGCGACGGCGGTCGCGGCCGAGCGAGTTCTCTATTTCGTGCAGGGCGTCGAGCACGGCATCGGGCGAGAGGCTGCTCTCGGCCACCAGCACCTGATTGCTGAAGTCGGGGGCGTCGAATCCCCAGGCACGGCTGCGGTAGAGGTGCGACGCGCACACAACCTTTCCGATGCGGCTGTCGACCATGCCGCGTGCCTGCGACAGCAGGCTGTCGGCGGCGGGGGCGTTGCTTCCGGATATGAGTACCACGCGTGCCATCACTTCAACGGTTTTATGAGTTTGCTCACGGCCAGCCCGAAGTGGGTGAAGACGATCTTGGGGTTTCCGTTCTGTGCTATCTGCGCCATGGCGCTCTCGATCTGGGCGATGAGGGGTTCGATGTTGTCGCTGCCCACGAAGAGGGCGAAATTCCTGCAGAACTTTGCCTCCTCGCCCCAGAGGTACGTGGCTTCGGCTGCGCCGGCATGCAGCATGTAGCTCTCGCGCAACAATCGTGCGGCATTGCTCAGGAACTGCAGTTGCTGTTCGCGCGGCAGCTGCGCCACATCCTCGGCCCAGGTTATGAGTTCGAGGTGGCGGTTGTTGTAGCTGAAGCGCATGAGCGAGCAGAAGAGCTCGAAACTCTCGTGGCGTCGCTCGTCGGTAGCTCCGGCCAGCAGGTTCTGTAGTTCGCAGAGGTCGCCGCCGGCCAGACGGGCCATGTTCCGTATCTTGGCGGGGTCCTGTTCGCCGGCGTCGCGTATGACCTTCTCGAGCACGTCGGGTGTCAGGCGCGGCACGGCCACCTCCTGCGTACGCGACAGTATGGTGCGCAGCAGCCGGTCGGGGCGTTCGCTCACCAGCAGGAAGAGGGTCTTGTCCCACGGCTCCTCGAGGATCTTGAGTATCTTGTTGGCGGCCTCCTCGTTCATGGCTTCGGGCTGCCAGATGATCACGCACTTGTACTCCGACTCGAAGCTCTTGAACGAGAGCTTGCGTATGATCTCGTCGGCCTCCTTTGCCGATATCACGCCCTTGAGGGTCTTGCCCAGATCGAGACGGTCGTACCACTGCTGCGGGGTGAGGTAACCGCGTGTTTCGGTAACGGCCTTGCGCCACGGCTCGATGAAGTCGCTGCTCAGCACGCTCTCGCCCGACTTCTTGCCCTGCTTGTTGACCGGAAAGACGAAGTGCAGGTCGGGATGTGCCAGCTCCTCGATCTGTCGGCAGTTGGGGCATTCGCCGCACGAGTCGCCGTCGTGGCGGTTGGTGCAGTTCAGATACTGCACGTATGCCAGTGCCAGCGGCAGCGTCCCGACGCCGGCCGGGCCCGAGAAGAGCTGGGCATGGCTGATGCGTCCGGCATCGATGCTCGATGTCAGGTGGCGTTTCAACTCCTGTTGACCGGTTATGTCGGCGAATCTCATTGCTTCATTCTTTTTTTTCGGGCTCGGGGGCTTACATTGCTCTTTTCTTTTTCCCTGTCTGCCCCTCTCCCTCGTTTTTCCTGTCTGGCCCCTCTCTCTGTTCCCCTTGTCCGGCCCCTCTCACTCGTCCGGCCGGTTGACCGAGGCTTGCGCGGGTATTTATCTCCGTTTGAGTGCCGCCCGCATCAGCGCCCTGATGTCTATGTGTTCGCAGCGCACGGCCATGGCTGCATAGGCCAGCAGCAGTGCGGCGTCGATGATGTACCGGACGACTCCGCGGGTATTCGGCTCCACGACGTATTCGCTGACGAAGAATACGGCCAGGCCGACCACGACGTAGAGCGCTATGCGGCGCAGGTCGTACGGTGTCGGGAAGAAGCGGCGGTTGAGGGCGTAGCTGACCACGACCATCGCTGCCTCGGATATGAAACGTCCCCAGGCGGCTCCGTAGTATCCCCATCGTGGAATGAGCAGCGCGCCGCCCAGAATCGTGAAGAACAGTCCGGCGAACGTTACCACCATGGCGTAGACGGTCTTCTCCTCGCGCTTGTACCAGAACGAGAGGTTGAGCCATACGCCGTTGAGCACGTTTGCGCCGAGGATTACGGGCAGTATGAATATTCCTTCGCGGAAGTCGGCGCCGACGATCAGTGCGAACAGCTCCTTGAAGAGGGCTATTCCGAGGAATATCATCATCGAGGCCATGATATAGTATTTCAGTGCCGCGGCATTCATTGCCACGAACTCCTCCTTGCGGAAGTTCGAGAGGAAGAATGGTTCGGCGGCCAGACGGTACATCTGTGTGAAGAGCGTCATCACCACGGCGATCTTGGTTATGGCGCCGTATATTCCGAGTTGGGCCATTGCGCCTTCGGGCACGAGGTATTTTATGAGCTGTCGGTCGACGAATTCGTTGGCCGTACCGGCGATACCGCTGATGAGCAGCGGCAGCGAGTAGACGAATACGGCTGCGAGCAGCAGACGGTCTATCCTGGGAGTCGTGCCTTCGGTTGTGGTCATGACCAGCACCCATGTGCAGATGCTTGCCACGAGGTTTGCGACGAAAGCCCATCCCACGCCGAAATCGGTGTCGAAGAGCCCGACGCCCCAGAATGCGAAGGCGAGCCCCACCTGCATGACTATGTTGAAGAGCTTGAGCGATACGAACTTCATGGCGCGGCCCTGTTCGCGCAGCCTCGAGAAGGGGATGCACGTACCCACGTCGAAGAGGACGATGGCGGCGACCACCACCACATAGAGCGGGTGGGCTTCATATTCGGGGCCCATCACTGCCGATACGGGGCCTCTGAATACGACCACGAGTACGAAGAATACGAGGGCCGCGAGCGAGGTTATGCCCCATGTTGTGGCGAAGAGGCGTTTTTTTGCGGCCTGTACGTCTCCGCCGGCGGCTTCGGCCTTGGCGGCGAAGCGGAAATAACCAGACTCCATGCCGAGGGTCAGCAGCACCAGTGCGAAAGGTATGAGGGCATATACGTCCGTTACGATACCGTACGCCTCCAGCCCGAATATGCGGGTATAGAAGGGCGTGAGCAGGTAGCTCAGGAATCGTCCGAGTATGGTGCTGATGCCGTAGACGGCAGTCTGTTTGGCCAGTTTTTCGAGCATGTACGAATGAAGCTTGTAACCTGCAAATATACAAACTTCGGCGGAAAAAGACGCTATTTGCCGCCAAACAATGTTGTTGTGTGGCGAGCCGGATGTTTTTGCCGTGTTTTCGGAGGATATCATGCGGTCCGGCGGCGGGTCTGCGGGCAGGTCTGTTGGCAGGTCTGCGGCATCGTTACGGCGGGATTTTTTTGACGGTTTTGGCGTCCTTAACAAACGCTCTTGCAGGTCTGCGCCCATAAAAAGAGATTGCGCCGCCCCTGTCTGTGGGCGGCGCAACGGTCCTTGTCTCTGTTTGCATCGGTTTTTCGGGGCGCGGGCTTATGCGGCCGGCGTTCGTTCGTGCGGCTCTTCGGTTGTGCAGCCCCTTCCGGCGGTCAGCTTTTAGCTCGTGCCACCACCTCGGACGGACAACACTCCTGCCGTTCGGCCCGCTCTTCTGCCCTTCTCTTCGGTCAATCAGCCCTTCAGCCCTTCAGCCCTTCAGCCCTTCAGCTTTTCAGCCATTTGGCCGTTCGGCCCGCTCTTCTCTATCCGCGACGGCGGCGCAGCCATACCGCTATGCCGCAGAGACCGATGATCGCCGGAATGACGTAGGTGTAGATGTCCCTGATTCTGAAGAACTGTGCCGGCGTGACGTTTATCTCCGTGTCGCGGTAGGCGGGACGTGTCAGCTTAACCGGATAGCGGCCGTCCGAGAGCCAGTACATGGCGTTCGCTATCATGTTGAAGTTCATCGCGCCGCTGATGTTGCCTGCGAGCTGCAGCTGTGCGTTGTCGAAGCAGTCGCTGTTGCCCACCACCATGATCCGCTGCTGCCGTTCGCCTATATTGCGAGTCAGGGCCACGGTCGTGAGGCGCGAACCCTGCACCTCGCCGCGCGACGGGTCGAGTGTCGGGGTTTCGTCCCTGAAGTTCGAGGTGTCGAACTCCACCCAGCTGTCGGCGGCCGAGGCCGTCAGCGGCGTGACGTGGAAACGGGTGGTATCCGTGACGCTCAGGGCTACGGCCGAGGGCATCGAGACGAAGGTTGCGGGACGGGCCGCCATCCTGTCGTAGAAGGCGAAGCCCTTCTCGCCGCTCTTGACGCCGTAGCTTGCCATGCGGTCGGCGTCGATCTCGGTACCGGCCTCGACGATCACACCCTTTTCGGCTCTCAGGCCGAGCTGCGACAGCAGCGGGTTGATCACCTGCTGACGGTCGGCTCCGGTGGTGACGAGCAGGTTGCCGCCGCGGTCGACGTAGTCTTTAAGGGCCTTCATCGTGCCGGTATCGAGCTTCCGATAGGGATCGGCCAGCACCACTATGTCGATATTGTCGGGAATGGCGGTTCCGTCGGCCGTGTCGACGCTCTGCATGACATAACCCTGATTGATCAGGGCGTTGCGCATCGAGCGGAGCGAGGTGAAGATCGAGAATTCGCGGTCTCCCTTCTTTTCGAACGAGCGTTCGCCGTGTCCCGTGACGAATCCCACGCGGGCGGGGCTTGTCTCGAGCGTGCGCAGTGCGGCCGTGATCTCCTCTTCACCGGGATTGGGGTTCATCTCGTTGTAGCGGCGCAGACGGGCCTGCTTGCCTCCCCATTCGATGACCCTGACGAAACCGTACTCCTCCCGTGCGAGGTCGACCTGCGGGGCGAGCTCCTCGGCCGACTTGAGGCGCGAGGCCCCGACCTTGTATTTGCGGGCCACCTTTTCGGCTATCTGACGTACGTCGCTGTCGGGATAGCGTGCCGTCAGCACGGAGTCGGCCTGCGGCGGGTAGTAGTAGACGTAGCGCATGCGTATCTCGGGCTTGAAGCGCGTGTACTCCTGGAAGCGGGCCGCATCCCGGCCGTATGTTCCCGGTGCGAAATCCGACATCTCGCCCGAGAAGACGTTGACGTAGGAGGTGACGGTCATCGGTCCTTCGAGGTTCGCGACCGTCCGTTGGCTCTCTTCGGTGAGTGTTCTCTGCCGTCCGGCCGAGGCGTCGCAGTAGAGTCTCAGTGCGGGGCGCGAACCGACATATCCTATGGCAACGACCACCACCACGGGTACCAGACAGCGCACGGCCTTCACCGCGCGGCGGCTGTTGCTGCGGCGGTTGTCGACCACGGCCACCGAGAGCCAGATGAAGAGTGCGATGATCGCCAGGAAGTATATGACATCGTCGCTGACGATCAGTCCGCCGATCATGTTGCTGGCGCGGCCGTCGATCGAGAGCCAGTATGTGAAGTTGCTGAGCAGGGGCGACGATTCGCCGATCTTTCCTATGAGGCTCAGCACCGAGAGTGTGGCGAGCGTCGCTATGGCGGCCACCACCTGATACGACGTGAGTGTCGACATGAAGAGGCCTATGGCGCAGTAGGTGCAGATGAGCAGGAAGAGTCCCAGCAGGCCTGTGGCCACGGTCCCGAGGTCGAAGGCCGGAACTCCGAACCACATCACCGCCACGGGCAGTGCGAGGATCAGTGTCATGACGAGAGCGCAGACCACCAGAGCCAGATATTTTCCGAAAATGAGCTGGAATGTGCTTACTGGCGACGAGTATGGGAGCTTGATCGACTCGGAGGAGTATTCGCGGCTCATTACGCCCATCGTGAGCAGCGGCACGTAGAGGTAGATTATGGACTGTATCTGTTCGAGGTATCCGAACATTCCGAGCACCAGTCCGTTGGTGACGCTGAAGTTGATGGCGCGGCCGGTGGCCTTTGCGCCGACGATCTGTTGCAGTATGTCGCAGAAGTCGAGCGAGACGTGTACGGCGAAGGCCATGAGTATGAGCCATGCTATGGGCGAATAGAAGAGCATGGCCAGTTCCGTACGTTTTATGCGGTTTATTATTCTTATCGAATCCATTGTCGGTTGATCGGGTTATCGATTCATGAATGTCGTGAGGGCCGCAGTCAGTTCCGGCTGCGCAGAACCCTTACGAGCACGCCTGTTGCGAGCAGCAGCGCCGGCAGCAGGAAGAGGAATATCGCCTTGCATGCCTTCAGGCCGCCGTCACCGACGGTTATGACCCTGTCGGCGGCTTCGTGCCGTTCGATGCTGACGGGATATTCGCCGTCAGACAGGTAACGGAAGCACTCCATGGCGTATGCCTGGTTGGCGACCGGACGGCCGTATTCGCGCTGTATTGTCATCTCGCCGTTGCTGAAGCAGTCGGCGTCGCCGAAGACCAGAATACGCTGCCGGCGGTCGCCGCACATGCGTTCGAGGGCCACGGCCGTGGTGTAGCTGCCTTCGCTTTCGCCGTCGGCGGGGTTGCACGTCGGGGTACTCTCGGCGACGTCGGCGCTCTGCGTCTCGACCCATACGCCGCGGCTGTCGGTGCAGAGCAGGGGCGTAGCCTTGAACGGGCCGTCCGCCGCAATCTCTATGGCCGCGCATGCGGGCATCGATATGTACACTCCATTATCGGTGAGGTTCTCGCGGAATTCGGGCATTGCCCCGGCTGCGGCCTCGGTGGGTTTGGCCACGATCAGGTCGGGGGCGAAGTCGTCGGTGGGCTCTACGAGCACTCCGTCGCGAAGCCTTACGCCGAGTTTTTTGAGCAGCGGGTTCATCGCTTCGCCGCGACCGGCATCGGCCATGACGAGCATGTTGCCGCCGCGCTCCACGAAGCGTTCGATGGCCTGCAGCTGCCGGCTGTCATAGGGCCGCGCCACGTCTGCCACGATCAGGATGTCGATGTCGTCGGGTATGTCGTCGCCATGCGAGAACTCCATCTCGTAGACGTCGAAACCGGCCGTCTCGAGCGAGTACCGCTGGTATTTGCCCACGGTGAAGGCGTTGTAGTCGCGTTCGGCGCCGCGGTATATCTCGCGCGAGCCGTTGCCCGTAAGCATCGCCACCTTCGGGGAGTTGCCCGACAGCCGCTTGAAGGCCGTCGTGATCTCGAGTTCCGAGGGGGAGCTCTCCATGTCCCGGAAGTCGTGCAGCAGCACCTCGTTGCCCTCGCCGTCGCGTATCACGCGCACGAACATGTGGTTCTCGTCCGCGAGGATCTTCGTCACTTCGGGGAAGTCGGCCTGCATCCGTTCGGGCGAGCGGTAGCGCGAGGGGTTGAGGTTGTAGACGGCTACGGCGTAGTCGCGTATTTCGTCGAGGCTCTTGTCCCTGAGTTTGGGCATCTGGCAGAAGCCGCCGGGACAGCGGTCGTAGTAGTAGACGCGGCGCACCTCGATGTCGGGCCGGAAGAGACGGAAGTTGTCGAAGATCGTCTCGCGGCGGTAGTATTTGATGGGCAGATGCCTGAACGACATGTTGTCGAGCAGGTTTATGTAGCTGGTGACCGTGACGGGGCCCTTGACCTCCGTCAGCACTTCGCGGCTCGTGGCCGAGATCGAATTGCGCCTGTCGCCCGTTGCGTCGTAGACACCCGAGAGGATCTGCCGCGAGGTTGCGAATGCCGCAACGGCGGCTGCGGCCACTGTTGCCAGATAGATGGCGGCGCGTTTGACCCCTCCGACCGACCGGCGCGGCAGGGCTATGCGCAGTGTTGCGGCCGCCACGAAGAGGGCGATGATAATGATGAAGTATGTCACGTCTACGCTGCGCAGCGCACCGGCGAACATGTATTCGGCGCGGCCGTTGAGCGAGAGCCAGTATGTGATCTCCGATATCCAGTCGCTGTCCTGCCCGACACTGCCGACGTACCGCATGGCGGCCAGGGCGATGAAGGTGTAGAGGGCGGCCACCACCTGATACGAGGTCAGCGACGACATGAAGAGGCCGACGGCGCAGTAGGTGCAGATGAGCAGCCAGAGGCCCAGCAGTCCGGTGAGTACGGCGGGCCAGTCGAAGTGGGGTATGCAGAGGGCGCCGCAGACCACGGCCAGAACCGGCACGATGAGCAGCGTGAGGCCGAATGTTATCGAGGCGAGGTACTTGCCGGCGACGAACTCGAAACTGGTTATGGGCGACGAGTACGGGAGCTTGATCGAGCCGCTGCTCGCCTCGTTGCTGATGAGGCCCATGGTCAGCAGCGGGATGTAGATGTAGAGCGACGAGCTGATTCGCTGGAAGAGGCCGTCGTCCATGAAGAGGCGTTGCGTTACCGACACTCCGTAATCGCTTCCGGCGACATTCTGGAGCAGACTCCAGAAACCGTATCCGGTGATTACGGAGAACACCACCAGTATGAACCACGCGATCGGCGAGAAGAAGAGCGAGGCCAGTTCCGTGCGGGCTATTCGAGCTATGATCTTCATTTGGGGAGGCGTGTTACTGGTTGTTGTTTCGGAGTTTTCCGGAGAGCTGTGCGAAGATCGTCTCGAGCGAGTGGTGTTCGAGCGAGATCTCCTTGAGTCTCCAGCCCTTTTCGATGCTGAGGGCGATGATCCGTTCGGTTATGGTGTCGTCGCCCTCGAAGCGTATCTTGAACAGGCCGTCGCAGATATGCTCGACGTTCAGCACGCCGGGTATGGCCTTGAGCTCCTCGACGGCGGGCGGCAGTGCGAATACGACCTTGAGGCTGTTGGGCACGGCGTAGTTGTTGAACTCCTGCATCGAGCCCGAGAAGACCATACGGCCGTGTTCGATCATGCGTATGTTGTTGCAGGTGGCCTGCACTTCGGCCAGGTTGTGGGTCGACAGGAGCACCGAGTGGTCGGCGGCGATCTCCTTGATGAGGCCGCGTATTTCGAGTACCTGATTGGGGTCGAGGCCGTTCGTGGGTTCGTCCAGCACGACGAACGGCGGGTTGTGGACGATGGCCTGCGCTATGCCGACGCGCTGCTGGTAACCGCCCGAGAGGTTTTTGATGAGTCGGCGGCTGAAGTGGTCGATGCTGCACTTCTGCTTGACGGCATCGACGGCGGCGCGCACCTTGCGGGCCTCTACGCGGCGCAGCACGGCGCAGTGCACCAGATACTCGTCGACCGTAAGGTCGGGATAGAGGGGCGGTTTCTGTGGCAGGAAGCCGATGTTCTTTTTGGCCTCGACGGGATTTTCGCGGAGGTTTATGCCGTTGATGAATACGTCGCCTTCGGTCTGGTTCAGCACACCGCAGATGATGTTCATGGTGGTCGATTTGCCGGCGCCGTTCGAGCCGAGCAGACCCATTATTCCGGTGCTGTCGATCGAGAGGTTGATGTCGCGGATTGCCCAGTCTACGCTGTAACGGTGTGACAGGTGCCTGACTTCTACGATTGGCCTGTTTTCCATTTTATATAAATATATGTATATGAAAAGAGTTTGGGATGTCGTTTCGTTGTTTTTCGAGCCGGAATATCCCGTTTACAAACGTGAGTTCCGACAAAAGTAATCGAATTATGCGACAAAAACAATAATTGCCACGCCAAAACTCGGACGCCACAAAGAGCGTGATATTTTTTTGAAAAAAATATGAAAAAAATTACATTATACAATGTACGAAATCGGGGGCTGGCGATTCGTTTGTTTAAGCATTGTGACACGAATTGTGACGGATTGTAATATTTGTCTTTTTGAGGTTTTTTTGCATTCGGTTTAGGACGTGTCATGTTGCTGAATTTTTCATATCTTTGCGAATGGATAGGGTTAATGAAGAAACCGTTAAACTTTTAGTGTGCTTAGTGAATAAAATTCTACTACTCAGATTCTATTTCACCTCGCCTTTTTTCAGGAAGATCATATCGGTTTTCGTGATCATGCTGTTTGCATTGGGCAACGCATACGGTCAGAGCGTGAAGATAACGGGTACGGTTACCGACGGTTCGGGCAATCCGATGGTCGGCGTGACGGTTGTACCCGAGGACAAGGGGAAGGATCTCTCCGCGGCCGGTACCACCACAGATCTCGACGGTAAATATTCGGTGACGGTGTCCCGCACCCCGACTCTTTCGCTGAACTTTTCATTCCTGGGAATGAAGGATAAGAGCGTCGAGGTGGGTAACCGTACGGTCATCGACGTGACGCTCGAGGAGGATGCCATCGGAGTCGAGAGCGTCGTGGTCACGGGTATCTACACCCGCAAGGCCGAGAGCTTTACGGGAGCCGTGAATACCATCTCGGCTTCGGCGCTGCAGGCCGTGAGCAATCAGAACGCCTTCGAGGCTCTGAAGAACATCGACCCGTCGCTGATGATACTCGACAATCTCGAAGCGGGTAGCGACCCCAACGCCATGGCGTCGATGCGCCTGCGCGGTACGTCGTCGTTCCCTGCTGACGGTACCGCCCTCAAGAGCAACTTCATCGATGACCCGAACATGCCGCTGTTCATACTCGACGGTTTCGAGACCAGGGCCGAAACCATCATGGACATGGACATGAACCGTATCCAGAGCATCACCATTCTGAAGGACGCCTCGGCAAAGGCCATCTACGGATCGAAGGCCGGCAACGGTGTGATCGTCATCGAGACCAAGTCGCTCAATTCGGGTCAGACGCTCGTATCGTACAACGGTACGGTTTCGCTGGAGGTTCCCGACCTGTCGAGCTACAACCTCTGCAACTCTCTTGAGAAACTCGAGATCGAGCGCCGCGAGGGATTCTATTCGGACAGAACCTATACCGATGATGTCGTTGAGGGTATGACCATTTACTACCGCCGTCTGAAGAGGGCCCTCGAAGGCGAGGATACCTACTGGCTTGCCAAGCCGTTGCGTCTGAGCGTCAGCCACAAGCACTCGCTGAGCATCGAGCTCGGTTCGAAGGACCTGCGCTCGATCACCACCTTCGGCTACAGCGACACTCAGGGTGCGATGAAGGGTTCGGACCGCCAGACGGTGCAGGGCAGCATGAACCTGTCGTATCGCCGCGGCAAGTGGGTGTTCCGCAACATCATGAGCGTTGCCTACATGGACAGCAACGACTCTCCGTACGGAACGTTCGATACCTATACGACACTCAACCCGTATGAGTCGCCATATACCGATGAGGGTCAGTTGCGCCAGTATCTCAACAGTTCCTATGACGAGACGGATAAGATAGGCAACCCTCTTTACGATGCACAGCTCAACACGAAACTTACCGACAGCTATATCAACGTCATCAACAACTTCTACGCCGAGTTTCAGGCTTGGGACTTTCTCAAGCTGGTTGCCCGTGTGGGAGTGGACACCAAGCGCACCGAAGCCGAGGAGTTCTATCCGGCGCAGCACTCGAAGTTCGTCGACCTGATGACCAGCGATTCGGATGACAACCGCCTGCGTGCCGGATCGTACGACGCCACCAACGGTAAGTCGACGACCTTTTCGGGCGACATCTCGGCGCAGTTGAACAAGTCGTTCGACGGCGGCCACGACCTCTTCGCCACGTTGCAGTACTCGCTCTCGCAGCAGAAGTACAGTGAGGTTACGCACTATGCCGAGGGTTTCCCCAACAGCTCGATGGACGACATCACGTTTGCCCGCCAGTACGCTTCGGAGAAGACCCCGACGGGATATACCGGTCTGAACCGTGAGATCGGTGCCCTGGCCACGGCCGGATACAGTTATCAGGACCGTTACATGGTAGATGCTACGCTGCGTGCCAACGGATCGTCGGCGTTCGGTACCAACAAGCGATGGGCTCTGTTCTGGAGTGCCGGTGTGGCGTGGAACCTCCACAAGGAGCGTTTCCTCTCGTCTGCCAAGTGGCTGCAGCAGCTGAAACTTCGTTTCTCGGCCGGATCGTCGGGTAACCAGAACTTTTCGTCGGTAAATTCGCTGGCCGTCTACAAATACTACAACGACCGCTTCTACAACGGCTTTACGGGTGTTACGCTGAACAATCTCGAGAACCCAAATATCGGCTGGGAGCAGAAGATGGACTACAACCTGGGTCTCGATTTCCGCACGAAGGACATCACCCTTACGGTCGATGCCTATATCTCCGATACGGAGAACATGATATTCTCGCGTGCACTGATACCGTCGGTGGGCTTCACGACCTTCAGCGACAATATGGGCAAGGTTCGTAACAAAGGTATCGAGACATCTCTGTCGTACCGTGTCCTGAGCGGACGCAACGGCTTCCTGATACTTACGGGCAAGATCGCCGTGAACGACAACCGCATACTTCGCATCTCCGACGCCCTGCGCGAGTACAACCGCCTGCAGCAGGAGCAGGCTGCCGAGTCGGGCAGCACGGCTCCGGTCATACAGTACCGCGACGGTCTTCCGGTCAACTCGATATGGGCGGTACCGTCGCTGGGTATCGATCCCGTTACCGGATATGAGATATTCATCAATTCGGCAGGAAATCTGGTAAACGAGTGGAGTGCCTCGAACCTGGCATACTGCGGTTCGTCGGACAACCTCTACAACGGCAACTTCAGCATATCCGGAGAATGGAAAGGATTAGGAATAAACGCCGTATGTACATATTACGGGGGGGGGGTACAAATATAACACCACTCTCGTAAACAAGGTAGAAAACGTCTATATAGGCGACAATGTCGACCGCCGCATCTACTCTTCGCGCTGGTACTACAAGGGTCAGGTTGCGCAGTATCGCAACGGATACTATGACCCGACACAAGCCACTTCCCGATTCGTACAGCGCGACAACGTACTGAACATCTCGTCGGTATCCATCTATTATGAATTCCCGCAGAAGCTCATTTCCAAGGCGAAACTGAGCCGTCTGCGTCTGACGTTGCTTGCCAACGACCTCTATACTTTTTCATCAATCGAAATCGAACGCGGAACATCGTATCCCTATGCGCGAACCTTCTCGTTCTCGGTTTCGGCAACATTCTGATGCGCAATGAAAGGAATATTATATAAAATATTGTTCGTATTGCCGCTTTCGGCACTTGTTTTCAGTTCGTGCGAGAATTGGCTCGAGGCGTCGTCGAGCTCCAACGTAGAGGCCGACAAGCTCTTCCAGACGCGCGAAGGCTTCCATGACGCGCTGACCGGAATCTACATGAACATGGGTGAGAGCGATGCCTATGGCGGTTACATGACATGGTACTGCAACGACTGCATTGCATATCCGTTGGGAACGACTTCCAGCATTACCAATTATTTTCAGCGCCATGAATACGGCAACAACACGACCAGGCCGATGGTCGAGGCCATCTGGTCGCGCTGTTACAATATCGTGGCCAACATCAACATGATTCTGCGCGAGCTTGAGGCGCGCCGCAACGTCATAGCGAACCAGGACGAATACAACATCATCAAGGGGGAGCTGCTGGGCCTGCGTGCGTATATCCACTTCGACCTGTTGCGCCTGTACGGCGTAGCCGTATGGAATGCCGACAATCAGGGGAAACTGACGGTTCCCTACTGCCGCGAATATTCGGCGAATGTTACGCCGCAGCGTTCGTATGCCGATACCGAGGCTCTTCTGATGGAAGATCTCAACGGGGCGATCGAGGCGCTTGGCGAGAGTGATCCTTTGGTTATGGATGCGTCGCGCAAGGCCGAGTTCGAGTCCAACTACAATCTCGACGGTTACTGGTCGAAACGACAGAAACACTTCAATTACTATACGGCTCTGGGACTGATGGCCCGCGTTTACCAGTGGAAGGACGACAAGGCGAAGGCGGCCGAGTATGCGCAGCAGGTTATCGACGGGGCCGAGGGCTCTTTCGTGACGTGGGCGAATCCCGATGCGATCCTCACGGCGACAAATGACGACAACCGCGACTGGACCTTCTCGACGGAGCATATCTTCTCGCTGGAGGTTACCAACCTGTCGACGAATACCTCCGGACTGCTGTTCGACGTTGCCGGTTCACAGAACGGCATATGCCTGCCTTCCAATACGGTCGACAACCTGCTCTTCGTACGTTACGATGAGGCGACTGGTTCGCAGGCCGGAGTCGAGGACCTTCGCGGACCGGCCATGCGCCTGCGTGTGGGAGCCTACGGCTATTATGACTACAAACTCTACTATTCGACAAATTATGCATCGGCCTACAGAAATCTGATGCCGATGATGAAGTTGTCCGAAATGTACTACATCGTTGCCGAAAACTACGTTGCTCTCGGTCGGAACGGTGATGCGCTGGCCGCGTTGGACAAGGTGCGCGTTGCACGCGGTGTCTCCGATGCCTATGAGTCGACTGCGGATGCCGCAACCGAACTGATGAAGGAGTACTACCGCGAGTTCATCAGCGAAGGGCAACTGGTATACTACCTGAAACATTGCCGCGTATCGTCGTCGATCGAACCGTCGTTCGACGTGACGTACGAGGATCTTGTCTACCCGTATCCCGTCGACGAGGTCAACTACGGGCGCGTGCAGGAGTTGTAAACATTGAAAAGAGGAGGAACGAACCATGAACAGATTCATACATGCGATTTTCATATTGACGGTTGTTACCGTCGTGGCGGCGACATTCGGTTCATGCAGGAAATCGGAGATCCCGGTTTTCGACATTTCCGATTCGGCCGTGCATTTCACTTCGAAGTCGAATGCATTCTCGATGCGCGGCATGACCGAGGAGACGGCCGATCTGTCGATCGAGTTGGAATATATAGGTCCTGTGACCGACTATGACCGCGAGGTGGCACTGAAGGTCACCGGCGAGGGTGAAGATGCCGCCGTCGAGGGCGTAGACTTTACAATCAAGAGTTCGATGGTGCCGGCCGGGTCGCTTGAGGGCCGGGTTGTCCTGGAAGCAAGGAAGCTCGACGACTCGACGCCCCGCAAGAGCGTCGTGCTGGAGATCGTGCCCAACGGGAACTTCGTTGTCGGATTCAAAGCCTATGCCAGTACGACGGTTACGTGGTCGGAGGAGTATGTGCGTCCTTCGGGTTATGTGTGGACGGACTGGTACAACTATTTCAGCCCCTATTACAGCAGGGCCATTCACGAACTCTATATCGAGACATTCGGTGAGGATATAGAGCGCTATGTCTTAAGTCCTTCACTGCCTAACGAGGAGAACGGCTACATATACAAGTCTTACACGTGGTGGATGTCGGCGTCGCGGACGCTTCGCGAGAAGGTTCAGCAGCACGACCGCGAGAATCCCGATTCACCGCTGATGCACAGCGACGACTGCATGTATTACAAGTCGTATGAAGTTGCAGCCGGAGCCGGCGAGGTGCCGTCGCGCATACCGACCATACTCGAAACGCTTGAAGTTCTGTAATGCTTATGAAAGTAAAAACCATATCCATAATATCGGCAATTGCCGCATGCGTGATGTTCGTGTCGTGCTACAAGGACCAGAGTACGGAGGCGACCGTCACGTTCCCCGACATCGTCATCGAGAATTCGGGCGAACCCATCAATATCGGCTATGGACAGACTCTCGAGATGGAGCCCAAGGTCCGTCAGGAGGGTTACGGTACGAGCGAACTGACATACCACTGGGAGATGGACCTGCGTCCGAATAATACGAACAACCGTCTGGATCTGGGAACGGAACGGCATCTGTCGTTCGTTGTATCCAATTCGCCGTCGAACTCGCCGTATAATCTTACCCTGACGGTCACCAATCCCAAGCTCGGTATCTCGGCTATCTCCAACTGGGAGGTTTACGTCTCCAACTCCATGGGAGAGGGCCTTCTGGTTGCATATACGCGTGACGATGGCGTTACGAGCGACCTGGACCTCGTACGTGCGGCCAATATCACGTACGATGCCCCGAGTTCGCCGCAATATGTCCGCAACCTCTATTCGCTCTCCAACGACGGAGCCACCATCGACGGCGAGGTGCGTGCCATGATTTCGCGCATGGCTTCGAACGGAGCCTCCTACAATGAGGGCTATGTCATTGTGGGAACCGACAAGGAGGTTCTTGGTCTTGATGCCCTCGATTACACGATCGACAGAAAGAATGCCGACCTGTTCAACAACTATTCGCCGGAGACGTACCGTGTCGATGCGCTGTTCAACTATGCCGGTTACATAAGCGGAATAGTTGTCAACAATGAGGCGTATGCCGTAACTTGTATGAATGACAACTATTATCTTGTACTCAACTATCCGACAGTTACGCGTAATATCTTCACGGCCGACAATGTCTCCAGCGGGGCTCTCGATGGCGGATTTATCGCGGTATTCGACGAGACCGAATGCAAGTTCGCCTCGATGGTGGGGTGGCAGGCATCGACCGCGTCGTTCACCTTCTGCAATTTCGACGATGCGTTCAGCCTTGCAGGCGCGAAGTCGTTGGGCGCAGGCTGCCTTAACAATCAGCGCAATGCCTTTGTGATACGCGATGCCGAGGGCAAGGACCATCTCTGTATCAGCGATAAAGAATTCCCGTCCAACGTCACATCGTACGCCTTGACGCTGCCCGAGGTCGACGATGCCGTTTCGTTTGCCTTCTGCGACAATTCGGACATCTTCTACTACGCTACGCCCTCCAAGATATATGCTACGGTACTCTCTGGAAGCGTAACCGTAACGCAGGCTTTGACATGGACCCCCGATTCGGCCGACGAGCGTATTACAAAGATACAGCACTACCGCCAGGCCTGGTATGGGTCCCAGAGGCTCGATCTCAGTTACGCATTCGCGATACCGACCAACCGTACGCAGGTGGTTATCGTGACGCACAACGACAAGACGGGCGAAGGAAAGATCTACCTGCGCGGATTTAACGTGAGCACGGGCAAGTTTACCATGACTTCCAACGGCACGTTCGACGGTTTCGGCCGTATTACCGCTGTGGCCCCGACGATGAGATAATTATGTAGACACACATTCATAACCCATTAAAAATATACGCTTATGAAAACTTTCAAACTTATGATTGCAGCGGCCGTAGCGCTGTTCGCAGTTGTCGGGTGCTCGAAGGATACCACCGAGGACGCCCTGACGATGGGAACCACCGAGATTTCGGTTCCGGCCGCAGGCTCGACGCAGCCTTTGACATTCACGGCCAATACATCGTGGACCGTATCGAGCGACCAGGACTGGGTTACGTTCGACCGCATGAGCGGTGATGCCGGCGAGGCTACCGTCAACATGACCGTCGATGCCAATCCCGACTATGAGAACCGTACGGCTACGGTTACGATCAAGGCCGGTACGAAGACCACTCTCTTCAAGGTCGTACAGAAGATGCTTGAGACCTTCTCTGCAGAGTTCGTATATGAGATAGGGCCCGAGGAGCAGACCATCGAGTTCGCCACGGAGTCGAACAAGGAGTACGAGTTCCTGATCGGCGAGGAGTGCGAGTCGTGGATCCGTCCCGCAGCCAGCCAGTCGGCCGTACCCGAGTCGTCGGTTGCCCGCTTCACCGTTTCGGCCAATACGTCGGTTGCCCCTCGTGAAGGACGCATCGTTGCCAAGGTCGGTGACGTCGCCTACGCCCTGATCGTAAAGCAGAATGCCGATTTCGAGTACATGACCGCAGCAACGGCTACGTGCTACGGCCGTACCATGAAGATCTATGACGGTACTTACTACAAGTATAACGAGTACGGAATAGAGTTGACCAACGAAGAAGGCGTGAAGGTTGTTTTGGCAATTAACGCTGCACGTTCGGAAAACTATCTGTCGGAACTTCCGGTTGGAACCTATACTGTCGATGCATCGGCATCCCACACTCCGGGAACCTTCTCCATCAAGACTTCTGACGGCAGCGAATCGGTTTACACCACAATTTTCAATGGCGAGACCGAAACGACTGTTGCCGACGGAGAGATTTCGGTTGCAAAGGAGGGTAATACCTATACCATTCTCGCATCGCTCATGGACAGCCGCGAGAACGTTCTCCGCTACTCGTTCGTAGGTGAGATTCCGACCATTGATGACAAGAGTCTCGGCGGATATTTCTATAAGCTCAACAGCGAGGGACAATACGATACCTATTTTTCATCCAAAGCCAATCTGTGGAGTCTGACTGTTCTTGTCAGCAAGGAACTTTCGTCAGACGCCAAGTCGTTCCCCGCAGCGTACATAGATTTTAACATCTATGGAGATTCTTCTACGGAGTTGCCGACCGGAACATTTACTTTCATGACGGGAGAGCAGGATTCGGAAATACCGTATGCAAACGGTAATTGGAACTACAAGACAGGTGATGCTACCAGTGGATCCGTTTATGATGAATACGATGACGAGGGCAACAATCGCGGTTGCAATGTTAAGGACGGAAGTACGGTAACCATCAGCAAGAATGCCGACGGTACCTACAAATTTGAGTTCGACATGGATCTGGTTTATGAGGAAGAGGATTACACCTATGACGGCACAGTTGATAATGTTGAGGTCCGCTCCGAAATAGGAAAATCCAAACTTGACCCGGTTCCTGATGGAGACATCGTTGCGGATAATACCGGCATATTTGGAGGAACTGCTCTGTATTGGGGTGACAAGGCCGTATTCGAAGCTCTCGATCCGGCTCCGTCGTTCTCGCTGCCGGAAGGCGTTTCGTTGTTGACTTTGGGCTACACCTATTTGAATGGTCTGCACCCGCTTTATCTTGGTATATGCGCACCTTGGACATTTGCTGGAACCTCCACTACGAGTCGCGATCCGCTTCCAGATGGAACTTATACATTCTCGGAAACTCCCGAGTTAAACACGTTGGTGCCGCTGTTCAACAATGTAACTAATTATACATATTTCAAGAACGGCTATACCGGAACGTCTTACTTCGTTCACGGCGGTTCGATAACAATATCCGATTCGGGGCAGACGATTACTTTCGATTTGAAGATGTCTCCTTTTGCAGATGCTTCAGGTAAAGACTACGATCGTACCAAAGAGTATTCTCTTACGGGAACGATGAAGACGAGTATTTCGGGAGTGCGTAATTACTCTAAGAATGCGAAATTTGCCAAGATTTGGACAGATCCGCAGGAATAGTATAATACAATTTCGCACTATATCTGAAGACGGTTGCGCCACTCCTTTGCGGGGTGGCGCAATTTTTTATTTTACGTACCGCAGTCCGCGGGCCTATTCGTCGCCGCCGCGTATGTGTCTCCGCGGACGTGTTCCCGTGCATGTGTCTCCGCGTATGTATTTTCGTGCCCGTCAAACCTCGCTTTCCGGCCTGCTCCATATTCCCGCCCTGCCTATCCCGTTCCTCCGTTCTTGCTTTCCATTCCATCGTCCTTGTCCCCGCCGCCGTGCATGTGTTCCCGTGCCCCCTCCCGCTTCTGTTCCGTCTCTTCCTGCCCTCGCCCCCGTTCCACCCTGCGGCCTGTGCTCACCGTCTCCGCCGGCCGGCTTTCCAAGCCATGCCCGCTGTCCTCATTCTCCGTCCCGCCGGCTTCGCCCGGCCGCCGCAAGCCCCCCCCCACAAAAAAATATCACGCCCCGAAATCTCAAACCGCCGGTACGATATGTCGTTGGCATCGACGGCAGGCGCGAAAAAAATGTCATGCCTCTGCATGTAAAATCCATGTCGCGCTTCGGCCTGAATTTTCAACTGAAAAGTTCCATATCCGGTTGTTTTCATACATGGAGCAATAGTTTCCTGCAGAATGCTTTAGCTTCTGCGGGGCGAATGCGATGCGACAAACAGAACAGTTTGTGCGACGCCGAATGCCTGCCAGACGCGTGTGTGCCGCGATGACTTATCAACAGAGTGATGATAAAAAACAGAATAAAATCAATAATATGGTGCTTGTTATTAATAAAAAACGTATAATTTTGATGTGTAACGAACGTATTTAATAAGTTAAACCCCCAAAACAAAAATTTTATGAAGCTCAGAAATCTGCTTATGATGATGCTTGCCGTATTTTCGTTGACGTTTGCGGCCTGCGACGGTACTGATGAAGTAATTATCGATGACGGTACGGAACAACCCGATGGAGAGGATCCGACGGACGAACCCGACGATCCGATTTACGGAGCGGAGTTTACCATAACCGTATCGGATATTACTCCCGTCGGCGCGCTGGTCAGTGTAGTACCGGTCGATGCTGCGGCAACATACTATTTCGATGTGATAGAGAAGTCGTTTTATGACGAATATTCGGACAAGCTCCAGTTTGCCGAAGAGACTGTGGCGGAGGTTTCGGAGTTGGTTGGGGCTTTTGGCCTGACGTTCCAGGATATGCTGACTCAGGGCGAGTACGAACTCGAATATACTACTCTCGATCCTTCGACCGAATATTATGCCTACGCATTCCGTGTCGACGCCGACGGTACGGTCAATTCGTCGTTCGTAACGACTGTGCCGTTCACCACGGCCGATGTCGTTCCTTCGTCGAACACCTTTACCGTAACGGAGGATGGCGGTTACATAACGGTAACCCCCACCAACAACGACCGCTACGTATGGGATGTGATGGAGACTGCGGTAATCGATGCCTTTACCGACGACCAGATCATCGATTTGGTTGTCTATAACCGCGGTGCGGATCTGTCGGATTATACGGCTGTCGGTCCCGACTCGTACAACTATGCTGACATGCTGACGGTCGGCGTTTCGTATACCGTTGTGGTATTCGGTTACGATCTGGCCCCGACGACCGGCCTTACCAGGTTCGAGTTCACGTTTGAGGGCGCGGGTGACGGCCCTGATTCGTCCGGTCTTGTGGATACCAACATTACGGGTGACATCGACTTGGATGCCTTCTACGGTGTGTCGGAATATCACGGTGACCTCTATGGATCCGGTACGGCCGTATGGAAGATCGAAATGATGACTCTCCCCGGAGACAAATTCTTCCTGGAGGTTTATCGCGACCTTTCGACGGGCTTCTCCGATCCGTCGGGTACGTACGTGATCGATCCGACGAAGTCGATGGCTGTGGGTACGGCTCTTCCGGGATATGTCGAGCTCGGCGCAGACGGTAACCCGACAAGTTATGGCTGTTTCTACAGATCGAGCGATTATGTAATGTATGCAGCGCTTGTCGAGGGTTCGGTAACCGTCACCAACAACAACGACGAAACGTATAGCGTTGTTGTCGATGCGAAGGATTCCAAGGGACACAAGCTGACCTGCGACTTTACCGGCGATTTCGACGTGTACGACTGGTCGAATATGTCGCTGCCGTCATCCGCAGACGGCATGACGATCAAGGATGGCCTGCGCGACCCTGCATGCGTGCAGATGCAGCCCATGCGTAACATTTCGTCCGAAGATCACGTGCGTGAACTTGCTCCGACCGTTGCTTCGTACTCCCGTTTGGTCAATCGCCCGCTCGTGCGCCGATAACGAAACAGACGGAATCTGTATCTGGTTGAAGATGGAGGGCTTTCCCGTACGGGAAGTCCCTCCATCTTTTTTTTGTTTGCGGCCGTCGTTTTTTTCTCCTGACTGCCGCAATGTTCGCTGTCACGGCCTTGCAGCGATGCCGTCGCTGCCGTACCCTGCCATGCGATATGGTGAACATCGTTTGCGTTCCCTTGAACCCGCGCTGCAGGTCTCCTGTTTTGATTTTTATAGCGGAAAAGCAGGGAAAATCAATCACTACGCACCTGTTTTTAATAAAAGATAATTAATTTTGAAGCGAGACCGATGCATTTAACAAGTCAAACCCCAAAAACGAAAGATTATGAAGTTGAGAAGTCTGCTTATGATGATGCTTGCCGCATTTGCGTTGACGTTTGCGGCCTGCGATGGAGCCGATGACGGAACGAAGGAGACCCCCGGCGGCGGAGATTCCGTGTTTGCTCTCACGGTCAGCGACATAACCGCATCAAGTGCCACGGTGTCGGTAGTTCCTCTGGATGCAACCGTTACCTACTATTTCGATGTAGTAGAGAAGTCGGCCTTCGACAGATACAGCGATGCTCAGGCATTTGCAACCGACTACATCGCCGCTCTGAAAGAGGATATTGAGCAGTTGGAATTGCCGTTGTCGGACCTGCTTTCACAGGGCAATGATTCGTACTCCTATGCAGGAACGTTCACCCCATCGACCGAATATTATGCGTTTGCCGCAGGAGTCGATGCCGACGGCACGATTACTACCGACGTTGTAACCAAAGCCTTCGCGACCCGGGAGGTATTACCGTCGGACAACATCTTTACCGTAACCGAGGATCTCGGCTATATTACCGTCACCACGAGCAACAACGATCCCTACGTATGGGAGGTATATGAAGCGGAGACATTCGAAGGGTATAGCGATGATGAGATCATCGAAACCGTTCTGGAAACTCTTGGCGAGGACCTGCCTTACTATACGGCTACCGGTACGGATTCGTACGACTATTCGTCGATGCTGACCAACGGAGTGGAGTATGTCGTTGCCGTATTCGGCTACGACGGCGGTCCGACGACGGGTCTGACCCTGTACAGGTTCACGTACGATGGTGAGACCGGAGGCAGCGATACCGACCTCACGGGTGATGTCGAATTTACTGCGGCAGATGCATGTGTGGCCGAGTATTACGGTGACTATTATGAATCGGGTACAGGCTACTGGCACATAAGGTTGTCCAATGAAGCGACACACGATTCCGTCTCTGCGTCGTGCTTCTCCGATCTTTCGGCCGGTGAGAATCCCACCGGCACGTACGTTATCGCCGATGATACCTCTACCGATGTCGGCACCGCCACAGGGGCGTACTACTGGGCTGGTGATATTTTTGCCAAGTTGGTAGAGGGAACATTCAACGTCACCAGGTACGACGACGGTAACTGTACCGTTGCCGTCGACACGAAGGATTCGGCCGGAAACAGGGTTACCTGCAACTATTCGGGATTCATGACCGTGTATGTATACCGGGACTATATGTCGCTTCCGTCGACCGGGTCGTTCGTTCCTTTCAGGGATCGCGGGTCGAAGATCGTCTCGACCATGAAGCCGCAGCGCAAGCCGGACTCCATAAAGGCTCGGGATCTGCGCGGCAGGGTCGTTCTCCGATAACGTCCGGAGATGGCCGACGCAAAAGAGAAGGGGAGTCTCGTTGGTGGCTCCTCTTTTTTCTCTCTTCGTCGGGTCATCGTCTTTTCGCCGGAGCATCGCCTTTTCGCCGTGGCATCGTCTTTTCGCCTTTTGCCTTTTCGCCGGAGCATCGTCTTTTTCTCCTTTGTGGCGAGCCTCGCATTTCCCGTTTCTGCGGCGGCAGCGGAGATCGATTTGTGGATACGTTTGCCGCGAAACGGTTGGCGGGGTCGTAACCCGTCGTCACCGGGCGTTTCTAACTCTGTCACCGCAAAATACGCTTCACACGATACTGTGGCCCGTTTCTGCTGTCGATTTTTGCCGCTTCCCGGACTGCACGCATGCAGTCGTGGAAAGGTATGTGTAAAAAAATTAAATAAAATTAATAACAATGTGCACGTTATTAAGAAAAAATAATTAATTTTGAGGCGTAAACGATGTATTTAAGAAGTCAAACCCCTAAAATCGAAAAATTATGAAGTTTAGAAATCTACTTTTAATGGCTCTGGCTGCATTCTCGTTGACGTTTGCGGCTTGTGAAAAGGACGACGGCGTAGGCGTTGAAGACGATGGTACGGAAGAGACTCCCGGCGGCGAGGATCCCACGCCGGATGATCCGGATGAAGTTACGTTTGCCATTTCGGTCAGCGACATAACCGCGACCGGAGCTACGGTATCGGTAGTTCCTTCGGATGCGACGGTGACCTACTATTTTGCGGCGATCGAGAAGTCGACCTTCGACAGCTACAGCGATGCTCAGACATTTGCAACCGAATACATTGCCGAAGTCAAATCATATGTCGAGTTGCTCGGCTATGAGTTTTCCGACCTGCTTTCGCAGGGCAATGATTCGTACTCTTATGCAGGAACGTTCACCGCATCGACCGAATATTATGCGTTTGCCGTAGGAGTAGATACCGACGGCACTGTTACGACCGATGTCGCTACCGAGGCCTTCACGACCGGTGAGGCTGTTGCATCGGACAACACCTTTACCGTAACCGAGAATCTCGGTTATATCACCATCACCCCGAGCAACAACGATCCCTACGTATGGACCATCAGCGAAGCCGAAGGTCTCGACAGTTTCACCGAAGAAGAGCTGATATCGGCCGTAATCAGCGACCTGGGAGCCGACATCACCAGTTACATGGCTACCGGTACGGATTCGTACGACTATTCGTCGGTTCTGACCAACGGTGTTGAGTATGCCGTTATCGTATTCGGTTACGACGGCGGTCCGACGACGGGACTGACCCTGTACAGGTTCACGTACAAGGGTGAAAGCGGTGGCGACGTAACGCTCGAGGATACCAATCTTACGGGCGATGTCGATTTCTCCACTGCAGATGCATGTGTGGCCGAGTATTACGGCGACTGGTATGGATCGGGTACAGGCAACTGGTACGTCACGTTGATGAATTCGACGACGGAGGATTGCATCGCCACGGAGTACTTCACCGAGCTTTCGGCCGGTACCGATCCCACAGGATCGTTCACTATCACCACCGAGACTACTACCGATGCCGGTACCGCCATACGTGGATACATGGATGACTATAGCTTGTACGGATCATGCTATCTGGCCGACGGGGGCTATACCTATGCCACGTTGGTAGAAGGAAGCGTCACCATTACCAAGAACGCCGACGATACCTATACCGTTGTTGTCGATACGAAGGATTCGGCCGGCAACAAGGTTACCTGCAACTATACCGGGGCTCTCGACATCTACGATTCGTCCGATTATGCGTCGCTGCCGTCGACAAAGTCGATCGTTCCTTTCAAGGATCGCAAGTCGAAGATAGTTTCGAGCATGAAACAGCAGCGCAAGATCAACACCGTAAAGGCTCTGGATCTGCGCGAAAAGGTTCTTCTCCGATAACGTTCGGAGATGACCGATGAAAAAGAGGAGAGGACTCTCGTCGAGGGTCTTCTCTTTTTTTGTCTTTTTACCGGGGCATTGTCTCTTCGCTATTGTGGCAGGCCTCGCATTTGCGCGTTGGCGGTAGCGGAATATGTTTTGACGGTGAACGCATCCGTCGTTCCGGGGTTTCCCGTGCTTTGTCGCCGCAAAATGCGCCTCTCACGATACTGTGGCCCGTTTCTGCTGTTGGTGTTTTGCTTTTTTTCGGACTGCATGCGTGCTGTCATGGAAGATATGTGTAAAAAATTAAATAAAATCAATAATGATGTGTATATTATTAAGAAAAAATAATTGATTTTGAAGTTGTTTTTGAAACAAACAAGTCAAATCCCCCCAAAAACAGAAAGAATTATGAAGGTTAAAAATTTACTTTTGATGGCTCTGGCCGCATTCTCGTTGACGTTTGCTGCCTGCGAGCCTACCGAAGAGCCTGTGGTCGACGACGGAACGGAAGAGGTTCCCGGCGGCGATGACACTACGCCGGATGATCCGGACGACGGTACTGAAGAACCTGTTGAGGTTGTGTTTACCGTATCGGTAACAGACATCACCACGAACAGTGCAACCGTATCGGTAACGCCTTCGGACGCAACCGTTACCTACTATTTCGACGTGATCGAGAAGTCTGTTCTCGACATGTACGGTGATGCCATGGCATTGTTTGAAGATGTCATTGCGGATCTTCAGAGCTATGAGTCTTATGGATATTCGCTGGCTGATTTCCTTTCGAAGGGAGCAGACTCATATACGTATGAAGGCGACGTGGCCCTTGACCCCTCGACCGAATATTGCGTATATGTTGCGGGCGTAGATGCCGACGGCACGATTACGACCGACGTTACGACCGAGACGTTCACTACCGAGGCGATAGTACCGTCGGACAATACCTTTACGGTCACCGAAACCAACGGTAACGTCGAGATTACGCCGAGCAACAACGATCCCTATGTATGGGACCTATATAAGACGTCGTCACTCGAAGGGTATGCCGATGATGAAATCATCGAAGCCGTCATATATACTCTTGGCGAGGATCTGCCGTACTATATGGCTACCGGACCCGACTCGTACGACTATTCGTCGGTACTTGAGGAGGGCGTATCGTACACGGTACTGGTATTCGGTTATGACGGTGGTGCGACGACTGGCCTTACCAGGTACGAGTTCACGTATGAGACTGCCGCTGCTACAGATGAGGTTGCTCTGACCATGACTGGCGGTTATTTTACTTTTTATGGAGACGAAGACGATCCTAACGTAAACAATTGGAATCTGGATTTCTACAACGATACCGCAAACCTTTGGGTTAATTTCAACTCCGAACTGTCGGCCGGTACGAATCCTTCGGGCGAGTACACCATCGATCCTGAAAACGGGACTGCAGCAGGTACGGCAGTCTCGAAATTATCGACATACTCAAGTTTCAGTGAAACGGGAGATTATTATGAAATCGTACTCGTAGAAGGTTCGTTCACTATATCTGCAGACGGCGAGAACTATAAGGTTTCCGTCAATGTCAAGGGTGAAGACGGCAAGACCTATACCTGCGAATACAACGGTGCACTCGATCTGTTCGACGTATCGACGGATGCGTCGCTTGCGCCTTCGCGTAAGGTTCTGAATGCCGATCTCCGCAAGGTGGCCAAGCTCCGTTCCGTTGTCAAAAAGTTGGGCGTATCGGAGGTTGGGAATACCAAAATCATGAAACTCTCGAGCGTACTCCGATAATCGGAACAGCGCGACACATGAATGAAAAAAGAGGGGTCACCCGTTCGGGCGACCTCTCTTTTTTGTCGTTGTGTGTAAGGCCGTCAGCGGCGCAGTTTGTGGCGACCCTTCGACTTGAGGTATTCGATAACCAGAGCCGGGCGGTCGGTCTGTATGATCGACGAGCCTATTTCGAGATGTTTGCCATAGACGCGGTCGGGATCGGCCACGGCATCGTCATCGCAATATCCGCCGCCGACGCTGTCCCAGAGGGTGTCGGTCCATGCGCGGGCGCCACGCTCGTTGATGAGTGCAATGCAGTCGATGTCGGACTGGCAGATCTTGTTGTACATGCAGATCTCGTATGCGGGGCAGGGATACTCGTCCAGGAAGCGGTGGAGCTTCTCGACCGATGCGGGAACGGCCGGCGAGAGCATGGGCATGAACATTATCGGGCGTCCGTCGATGGCCTTTACTGCCTCGTCGAATTCGCAACCGCATTTGATGATCACCTGATCGAGCATGTCGAGACGCACCAGCAGGTCGTATATCATGTCGAGATAGGGCCAGCCGTTGGCGTCGATGTTCACCAGCACCTTGTCCTTGCAGGTCTTGAGGAGCTCCTCGAGGGTCGGTATGCGGCACTTGGTGGTGACGCCGTGACCCGAACGCAGGCGGAATTTACTGAGGTCGGTCCACTTGAGGTCCGAGACGAGGCCCTTGGCCTTTGTGGTGCGGTCGGCACGGCGGTCGTGCATGACGATCAGCACGCTGTCGGAGGTCATGGCCACGTCTATCTCGACGATGTCCACGCCCATTTCGATGGCGCTCTGCATTGCTTCGATCGAGTTTTCGGGCCAGTTGCGCCAGTCGCCGCGGTGCGAAGCCACGAAGACGTATTTCGATTTGGGGTCGCGCATCTCTTCCATGAGACGTTCGGTACGTGTGCGCTGTGCTGCCAGCGATATTGCAGCCGTCAGAGTGAACAGCAGCAGAAGAAGTTGTTTTTTCATTTTTTGAAGCGATTTTCGGGTTGAAAAAAGAGGAGGGACCCCTTCGGGAGCCCCTCCCTGCCGTTGGATAGGTTGTTTATACAGCGGTCTTTGGTGTTTTTGTTACTTCTGTACGCAGGTGTGGCGGCAGTCGGCATACTTCATCGGCCACGGGGTGTTTCCCGGGGCAGTGCAGCCACCGTATCCCAGCTTGACCAGTACGCCGTGACGCTCTTCCCAGTTGTTGTGGAATTCGCATGCCAGATAGATCATTCCGTCGTCGCCGATCATTACCGAGGTCCACATGCGGGCGGCCGTAGCGGTGCCGGTGTCGATGCCGGCTTCGCGTACGAGGTCGTAGATCTTGGCCTGAGCCAGCACGGTGCATTCACCCGTAGCGTAATCGGGACGTATCACGTAGTATGTGCCGTTGTCGGCAGCCACATGTATGTTACCGGCATTGTCCACGGCGGGAGCACCCGCAACGTCGGCTCCGCACTTGAACTGCCAAGCCTTCGTGCCGTCGGTGGCTACGGCATATACGCCGCCGTCGCCGTTCTTGTTCTTGAGGGCCACGATAAGCTCTCCCTGCGGGCCGACGATGATGCCGCCCTGGTCCTGATTGGCGACATTTTCGATTATGTGGTCGAACTTCCATGCCTGGCTCGCGCCCGGGGCTGATGTGCCGAGGCCGGCGGCTGCCGGAGCGGCTATGACGTGCAGGTTGTACGTTCCGGACTCTGTTCCTTCGATACCGACGCTCGCTATGCAGTTGACTCCGTCGATCGAGGTGCATGCCACGCCGCTGGCCGACTTCTTCCATGCCCACGAGTAGCCGTAGCGTACGCCGAATGGTACGTAGGAGCCGAATGTCTGGTGAGTTTGCGTGGGGTTGTCGAGCAGCGACTGGTTTGCGGCGTACATTCCGTAGTTTGCGAACCACGCTACGACGCCCTCGGACGAGAGGGCCATTCCGCTGAATACGCCTCCGGCCGGGCCTCCCGTACCGCCCGTATTGCCAGAAACGTATGCCACACGTTCACCCGTAGCCTTGTCGATGGAGAGAACCGTACCTGTGGTTCCGGCATTACCGACGTAGATGCACTTTTCGCCTATGGCCGGGGCCATCTGGTTGAACGAAGGTTTCGGCGTCGCGCCGTTACCGTAGAACTTGTCGTTGGTGAAGCTCCACTTTTTGGCTCCCTGAGGGTCGAATGCGGTGATGCAGGCATTGCCACCGTCGCCTCCGCAGGCATATATTGCGCCGCCGTCGGCCTCGATCGAGGGATTGGTGTTCTGACTGCCCGTAAAGCCTATGTTCTGCTGCCATAGCAACGTTCCGTCGGACGATATCTTGTAAAGGTCGGTTGAGTTCGACGTGGTGAAGTAGACGTTTCCGTCGCCGTCGATTGCGGGCGTATGGCTCGTAAAGCCGTTTACGCCGCCGGCGGCTGCGTATGCCCACTCGGCCATGAGCGCATATTCGCACTTCGAGGCGTCGATGGCGATGTCGTAGCGCGTACCTGCAGCCAGAGCCTGCTTGGCCTCGGCCGTATAGCCGTACCATGCGCCTCCGGCGCGTACCGATATCTTGATTTGGTCGCCGGTCTCGATTGCCGGGTTGACCATAAGCAGACCTTCGGTTCCGGTGTCGACGGTTGCGCCTTCGGCGAACTCGAGCGTCGCCGAGGGTTGTGCCTCGACGGCTGTCAGGGCTGCCTCCGTATCGTCGAGGGCGAGCGTAAAGCTGCCCGCAAGGTCGCGACCGGCAACCGATACGCGGATGCTTTCGAGAGCCTTGCCGCCGATTTCGGACGATGCGGTGTTGGTGAAGCTCAGGCGGAGCATTGCCAGCTTGCTGCGGAACAGAAGCTTGCCGTCGCTGCCGACCGATGCCACGGCAAGGTCGTTGTCGGCAATGTCGTGGCCGTCGAGTCCTTCGGACTGCGTTGCATCGACAGTGACGTTGGCCTGTGCGGCGTTGTCGCCTGCGGATGCGTCATAGGGATAGTATGCGGCCACGACCTTTGCGCCGTCGGTAGCCGTACCTTCAAAGAGACCTTCGCGTTTGCCGTCGAATTCGGGCTTGAGTGTGAAGGGTACGTTGGTGTCGGCATCGGTGTAGACGCCTATGCGGTCGCCGTTGCGCCACAGCACCTCGAGGCCGTCCTCGCCGAGCGACGTGCGCACCGACTCGAAGAGGGCCGTGATTTCGGTTTTGTTGCCGTCGGTCGCGGTTGCGTTCTGACCGTCGGTGGTGGCATCCTTTGCACAGCCGGCAACCATTGCGGCCATAGCCACCATATAGATGAATCTTCTCATGGGTCTTAAGGTTTTACGTGTAGTCAGATCAGATCGCCGCCGTCTTCATAGTCGCGGCCGGTCTCGTCCGAAAGTGCAAAACCCGACTCGGGAAGAATTTCCGCCATGTCGATGAGCGGAGTGTTGTATGTCCTGATAGTTTTCTTCATTGTATCGGGTTTAATCTCATTATGAAATGTTATCTCAGCCCCTTGGCGTCGAGATATTCGTCGACGAGCTCCACGAAGTCGGTCTGTACGAAGTCCGATTCCGAAGCGATGAAGGCGTCGAGCGTCGTATAGTCGCCGTCGAGCATTTCGCGGTCATAGTCGGTGAGCAGATTGGAGTACGAGAGGTATCCTGCGGCGCGCACCTCGCGGCCGATGTTGCCACCCTCGATGTAGAGCGTGTTGGTGTACTGGAAGAGCTTGGCTCCGGGCAGCGACGCATATTTCGAGCAGTCGGCCGCACTCGAGATGAAGGGGTGTACGGCGATGTTTACGTCCTTGCGCTGATACTCTTCGGCTTCGGAGTAGCTGCTGCCGATGTAGAGCATAACCTGTCCGGTCATGCCGGTCTCCTGAATCTCGCGGACGAGTTTGCCCACGGGGATGTTCTTGCCGCCGAGGTCGAGGTTGACGTAGATACGGTCCTTGCATGCGAGCAGAGCCTCTTTCAGCGTGGGGACCTTTATTCTGTTGCCGTTCTCGTCGACATAGGGGTTCGAGCCCTTGCGCATGTCGAACTGCTGGATCTCGTCGTAGGTAAGATCGGCCACTTCGCCGGTACCGGTAGTGGTCTCGTCGATCGTGGAGTTGTGCATCAGTATCAGCACGTTGTCCTTGGTCTGGCGCACGTCGAGCTCGACCATGTCGGCACCCTTCTCGATAGCCTTCTCGATGTTGGGAATCGAGTTGTCGGGGATGTTCTTGAGGAAGCCCTCATAGGTGTTGGCGCGGTGTGCGACGATGAATATGCGGTCGCGCGTACCGCTCACGGCCTGCTCCTCGATAAGGCGGTTGAAGAGCTCGAGCAGAGTTTCGTCTGCCGGCGTCGGCCTGTCTTCATCGTTGACGGTCGTATCGGGATTCTCGTTGCCCGACTTTTCGCAGGCCACGAATGTCGTTGTCGTCGTGAAGAGCAGGGCAACGGCAAGTGCGAGTTTAAGATATTTCCTGATCATCTTTCTCTGTTTGTTTTATTCTCTTTTATGACTCCCTTATATACTCCCGACGGGAGTGGAGGGACCCATGTAATGAGACCCTCCATTCCCGTGGGATGACAGGTTGTTTCGCATGAGACTATTGCTGACGGTTGGTGTGGCGACGGTCGTGTGCGAACATTGGCCACTCGGAATTTGCGGGACCCGTGCAGTCTTTGTACGACAGCGAAACCAGACCGCCGAATGTACGCGTATCGTCATCGGTGAAGCAGATGTAGATCTTGCCGTCGTCGCCGATAACGGGCGAGCACCAGATCTTGGCGGCGTAGAGTTCGCTGAAGGAGTCGGCATAGCGGCTGTCCTCGGTAACGAGCTCGGCGATGTTGCGTTTGAGCAGCAGGTCGCAGGTGTCGCCGTTACGCTTTACGATGTAGTAGTTGCCCGACTCCGAAGCGAAGTGGATGTTGCCGGCGTTGTCGATTGCGGGCGAACCCGAAACCTTCTCCTGTACGCTGTAACGTGCAACCACCTGGCTGGTCTTGGGATCGCAGATGGCGATACCGCCGTTGGTCTGGCCGAGCGTATAGTTGAGCGTACCGACGATGAGACCGTCCTCGGTTACGGCTACGCCGCCCTGGTCATGCGGTTCGGTATCCTCGATGCGGATGATCGAGACCTCTTCGCCGGTAAGGCTGTTGATGACGTAAACCTTGGTTCCGAGCTGGTCGGTGATCAGGCCGCAGACACAGTTCGTACCGTTGACGTTGATGCAGGCCAGACCTCCGTAGGGAGTCTGCTTTGCGAAGTCCGAAGCGGTGCTTGACGAGTAGATGCTCCAGGCGTAGTCCACGCCGTCGGTACCGTTGTCGAGGCCGCTCTGCGACAGACCGAAGAGACCGTAGACGCCGCCATACCAGTGGAGCATGCCCTCTTTCGAGATGGTGATGCCGTTGCGGGCACCTCCGGCCGGGCCGCCGTTACCGTGACGGCAGTAACCCTTGCGCGCGCCCGTAGCCTTGTCGATGGCCAGGATCGAGCCGGTAGTACCGGTATTGCCCACGTAGATGTTCACGTCGCCGATACCCGGAACAACGGACCATACGGTCGGTTTGAGGTCGCCGGTGGTGAAGAAGTCCTTGAAGCGCCACTTCTCCGTTCCGTCGGGGTTGAATGCCACGTACACGCCGTCGGTACCGACCGTACCGCCACCCACGAATACCGTACCGTCGGTATCGATACTCATGTTGCCCCACATGGTCGAAGTGGGATCGGTCGGGGTGAAGATTGGCTTCTTCCAGAGCAGTTCGCCCGTTGCCGAGAACTTGTAGAGGTTGTTGTCGCGGCACGAGGTGTAGATGTTGCCTTCGTTGTCGATTGCGGGAACCGTACCCGAGTTGTAGCCCTCCATGCGGCCTACCCAGTTGAGCGTGACGTCACCCTCGTCCTGTACGGCTGCGGGGTTTACCACCAGGTTCTTGCGGCGCTCGGCCTTGTTGCCGTCGGCGTCGGTCACCGAGAGGGTTACAACGAACGTTCCGTTCGTCTCGAAGACGTAGGTTGCGGTGTTGCCCGTGAGGGTGGCCACGTCGCCGATGGTCCACTCGCATGTGTAGGGCTGTTTGCCGCCCGTGGTCTTGTTGGTGAAGGTTATGGTCTCACCCGCGGAGCACGGGTTCTGCGAGATTGTGAAGTCGGCCGTGATGACCGAAGATCCTTCACCCGATTTGGTGCAACCGCAGAACAGGGCTGCCGTTGCGATGATTGAAAACAGAATCTTTTTCATTTCAGAAAATTTTAAGTTGGTATGATTGTATGATGTTATTCGGCATATCCGGGATTTTGCGGATATTTGTCATGACCGGCCAGGTCGCGTTCGTCCTGCGGTATGGGCCACAGCAGCAGGAAGTCGCGTCCGTTCCACATTTTGTAGAGGTCGGTGCGGCCCGTGCGCTTGATGTCGAACCAGCGGTGGCCTTCGGCATAGAACTCGCGGTTGTACTCGTCGAGCAGCATGTTCTGATACTCGCTTTCGGTCATCGATGTGGGCAGGGCCACGTTTTCATAGCGGGTCTTGAGGAACTCGTCGAGCGTAGCCAGACCGTCGACATTGCCCTGCGCTTCGGCCTTGGTGAGGTACACGTCGGCCAGACGCAGTACCATGAGGGGCGATTCGCTGGGGGCGGGATTTGCGATGAACTGGTGCATCGAGGTGTTGCCGTTGGGGAACTTTATCACGCGCAGCGGCTCTTCGTCGGAGAATGTAGCGGCGTGGCGGATGTCACCCTGACGGAATGCGTCGTCGTTGTAGAGCGACGAGAATGCATCGGCCGAGGGGGCATAGTTCCACGAACCGTCGGTATCGTTTACCGACTCGAAGAGGCGTTTGTAGCTTGTGGTTCGCTGGTTTGCCAGCGTGAGAATCGTTTCGGTGCTCTTGGTGCCCGAGATGAACATGTCGGCGAAATCCTCCGGGGTCTCGACGGGTTTGAGGGCGCTGTTGCCCAGAACCATGTCGGCATAGGTCACGGCATCGGAGTTGCGACCCTGCCAGAGGCATACCTTTGCCATCAGGGCGTAGCAGGCCTCCTTCGAGGGGTAGTACATCGAGTAGAACGAACCCAGATACGATTCGGCCTCGCCGAGGTCGGTTTCGATTTGCTTCCACACCTTTGCCTGTTCCGAGATGGGAATTACATCGGTCGTAGGCTCGAGGATTATGGGCACGTTACCGTAACGCGTCACCAGTTGGAAATAGATGTAGGCGCGGAAGAAGTATGCCGTACCCTTTGCCGTATTGACGGTTTCGGACTGGCTTGCGGCGTTGTTGGCGGCCTTGAGCAGCTCGTTTACCTGGTTGAGGCTCGTAAAAGCGGTCTGCCAGCGGCTTTTTGCCAGCGACGACGAGGCGGATTCGATATCGGCGTGCACGTCCGAGTAGGTGAAGCCGGGACCGTCTCCGAAGTTTTCTCCGAGGTAGTCGCCGTCGAACCAGAAGGCGTGTACGAGGTTCTCCATCTGATAGAGAACGCCGTTTGTCAGTTTGCCGAGATCATCGTCGGTGAGTGATTCGGCCGGGATAGCGTGTTTGGGCTTGACGTCGTCGAGCATGCCCGAGCAACCCGAGGCGGCCGTCATTGCGGCCAGAGCCATTACTGTATAAATTATGCGTTTCATATTTCGATCGGTAGTAGGTCTTCTGTTTTAGAATTTGAACTGTGCGCCGAAAAGGTACGAGCGCATGGTGGGCGAGTAGCCGAAGTCGGTACCGTAACCGGCCGAAGCGGGGCCGCTGGACATCGACACTTCGGGGTCATAGCCGTCGTATTTGGTGAACGTGAGGGCGTTGTCGACGGTGAAGTAGACCTTTATTCCGCGCATGCGGATCTTCTGCATCCACTTCTGGGGCAGGTTGTATGCGAGGGTTATGGTCTTGATCTTGAAGTACGAAGCGTCCTCGAGGTAGCGCGACGAAGTGAGCAGGTTGTAGTCCACGTCGTAACCGGTGTGAGCGCCGGCGATGAGGGGACGCGGAACGGTGTTCGACGTACCTTCACCGCGCCAGTAGTTGAGGGCGGCGTCACGGCTGACGTTGAAGTACTGGGTGACGGTACCTTCGCTGTCGGGGACCGACACGGCACCCGACGAGAGGCCGAGGCTCTCGGTACCCTCCTGACCGCAACCCTTCCATGCGGCGAAGATCTTGCCGCCTATGGAGTACTGGCAGAAGATAGTCAGTTCGAGGCCTTTCCAGGTCATCGACGAGTTGATACCGCCGAATACGTCGGGGGTAGCCTTGCCGCAGATTACGCGGTCGTTGTCGTCGATATCGCCGTCGCCGTTCTTGTCGTAGTACTTGACGTCACCGGCACGTACGCCTTTTTCGTAGAGGGCTGCGGGGACATCCTCGTCACGCTGGTAGATGCCGTCCATTCGGAGCATGTACCATGTGCTGACGGGCTGGCCGATGATGAGGGCGTGCTTGTTGCCGCCGTAGAGGGCAGCCTGGCTCACCACGATGATGTCGGTATTGTCGAGCAGTTTGACCAGTTTGTTCTTGTTGTATGAGATGTTTGCGTTGAGGTCCCACTTGAAGGCGCGGTCGATGACGCGTCCGCCGATCGAGAACTCGACGCCGTAGTTGTCCATCGAGCCGATGTTGGAGGCGATCGACGTGTAACCGGTGGTCGAGACGACCGGTTTGTTGTAGAGCAGGTCGTCGGTACGCGAGTAGAATGCGTCGAGGGTGGCGTTCATGCGTCCGTTGAACATCTCGAGGTCGAGGCCGACGTTGTATTTGGTCGACTTCTCCCACTTGAGGTTCTGCGCCGACTGCGAGATCTGCAGACCCGACGATCCGTTGTACGAAGCGCCGGCCGAGACGAGCGACATTGCGGCCCAGTTGCTGATACCGTTCATGCTGCCGGTCTGTCCGGCACTGAGGCGGAGTTTGAGTTCGTTGAGCACGTCGGTCTTGGGCATGAACTTTTCGTTCGAGATGATCCAGGCCACCGAGGCGGCGGGGAAGAAACCGAACCGGTTGTTCTTGGGGAATCGCGACGAACCGTCGGCACGGAACGAGAAGTTGACGATGTAGCGGTTGTCCCAGTTGAGCGCGCCGCGGAAGAAGTACGACTCGAGGGCGTATGCGTTGTAACCGATCGAGCCGGCATAGATTTCGCTACCCGAGGTTATGAGGTCGAAGCTCGACGAGGGGAATGCGCCGTTTGCGTAGTTGTCGCTGGCGGCACCGAATGTCTCATACTCGTACTTTTCGAACGAGTGGCCGGCCATTACCGAGTAGAGCAGCAGGCCTGCCGAGTTGTTGTACGACAAGACGTTGTCGATGACATAGCGGAACGAGTTGTCCTTCTGTTCGGAGAGGGCGTGCCAGCCATCCTTGTAACCGCGGTCGGTGTGGTTTTCGGTCAGTTTCTTGATGGTCTTGTCGTAGATGCTGTAACCGCTGATCGAGGGGGTCCACTTGAGGCCCTTGACGGGGGTTACGTCGAAGCTGATTGTACCCTGCAGCTGATACTTGTTGATGTAGTAGTCCTCCTCGTTGATCATCATCACGGGGTTGTGGCGGGTGATTCCGTCGGTACTCATCACGCGGTACGAGCCGTCCTCGTTGTAGGGGGTGTACCATGGCTGCTCCTCACGAGCCGCGCGCAGTACCTTGAGCGAACCGTCGGTCTCCTCGACCATGTCGTAACGGGCGTATGCACCCGAGAGGTTAAGGTTGAGTTTCAGCCATTTGGCTATTTCGTGGCTGAACTTTGCACGGCCGGTGTACTTCTTGAACTCGGTCGTGTTGAGGTAACCCTGCTGCTGCTCGACGCCGGTCGAAACGTAGAAGAGGGTCTTGTCCGTACCGCCCGAGATGCTTGCCGTTGCTCCGCCGCGCAGTGCCAGCTTGCGCGAGATTGCGCCTACCCAGTCGTAATCGGCGGGGTTGGCCGGTATGTAGAGCTCCTTGATCTGGTTCATCTGGGTGTTGTAGTTGTCGATGGCGGTCTGCATTACGTTGATGTACTGCTGGGTGTTTGCCATCGGGATGTCGTGGGCAACCTGGGCGGCGCCGTAGTAACCTTCGATGTCGACGGTGGTCTTGCCCTTGCTTCCGGACTTGGTGGTGATGATGATGACGCCCGAGTTTGCACGCGAACCGTAGATCGCCGTAGCCGAGGCATCCTTCAGCACCTCCATGCTTTCGATATCGGCGGCGTTGATGTTGGGGTACGACTCGGCGGGGATACCGTCGACCACGTAGAGAGGCGTCGAGTTACCGGAGATCGAGCTTACGCCTCGCACGATGACGTTTGGCGTTGCTCCCGGGATACCCGAGGCGTTCGATACGCTCACACCGGTGACACGTCCCTGCAGGGCCTTCATCGGGTCGATTTCGGCACCGCGGTCCACGTTGTCCATCTTGACCGTAGCGATCGACGAGCTGACGAGTTTCTTGGACTCGACGCCGTAACCGACCACAACCACGGCATCGATATCCTCGGCGCCGGGTTTGAGCGTGACGTTGATTTTGGTGCGGTTGTTCACCACGGTCTCAAGTGACTCGTAACCCAGAAACGAGAAGTCGAGCACGCCGTTCTGGGCGATGTCGATCGAGTAGTTTCCGTCGACGTCCGTGGTGGTGCCGTTGGTGCTGTTCTCCTTGTCCACGACCGTCGCTCCGATGACGGGCATGCCCTTGTCGTCGATGACCTTTCCGGTCACCCTGATGATCTTGGGTTGTGCCGTCTGCTCTTCGCGGGCCTTGGTGATCAGGATGCTCTTGCCCTTGACGGAGAACGTAACGTCCTGACCGGCAAGGATCTGTTTGAGCACGTTGTCGATCTCTTCGTTGTCGGCCGAAACGGAGATGGTCCGTTTCATGTCGATGTCGTTGGATTTGACGGCTACCGAGTAACCGTACTTCTGTTGCAGTTCCATGATTGCCGTCTCGACTGTGGCGTTGTCGAGTTTGAGGGTCAGTTTCTGCGTCTGGGCCGCCGACGGCAGCGCCATGACCGCCATTACCGACAGCAACAATACGAATTTTGCCGACAGAATGGTTTGTAGAAGTCTTTTCATCTTGTCATTTTGGTTTTTGTTTGTAAGGTCTGTTTGTTTATCTGTTGTCTCTCATTAACCGTTGAGATCTCCTTTCAGTGTTTTCGGGTTATGAATATCACTTCGCCGCGGCGGCTGATGTCGAGGTCGCCCTGGGCGTTGAGTGTCTGCAGAATCTGTTCGAGGCTCTCGTCGTTGATGAACGAGGCGTAGTATCGTTCGTTTGCGACGCTCTCGTCCTCGATCAGTATCTTGGCGTTGAAGTGCCGGGCCAGTGAGGTGGCTATGTCGCGGAACCGCTGGTTGACGAACATGAATCCGCCGCCGTCGACAAGCGGACGGTAGTAGTTGGGTATGAAGTTGTGGCGCGAGACCATTCCCGTGAGTTTGTCGTACTTGGCTATTTCGCCGGGTTTGAGCATGATGTTTCCGCCGTTGCCTTCCCTGTTGACTCCGATCTTCACCGAACCTTCGACAAGTGCCACTTCGCACTCCGAGTCCTCGACATAGGAGCAGATGTTGAACTGTGTACCGAGTACCGTCACGTCGATTTCGCCTGCCGATATCACGAACGGGGCCGATTCGTCGCGTGAGATGTTGGCGTATGCTTCGCCCTGCAGGAATACATGCCGGCTTTCACCGTCGAACTTTTCGGGATAGACCAGACGGCTGTATGAGTTGAGGCATATTGTCGAGTTGTCGGGCAGCACCACGGTGCGTGTTTCGCCGCCGGCGGTGTATACTTCGACCCATTCGGTGGGGGCTGATATCTGCGTTAGCATGTAGACCAGGGCTGCGGCGAGCGGAAGAGCCGCCAAGGCGGCCACGCGCTGTGTCCAGCGGGCCATGTTGCGCACTCCGTGCATGATGCTGCGGCCATAGTTGCGGCTGTTGGCATGCCGTGCGGAGGTGTCGAGTCCCGTTCGGCTGCGGAATAGGCCGAAAGCCCTGTCGGCGGCGGCGTCATCCGTTACCCGGGTGTCGTCGAGCAGTTCGCGGAGCATGGCGTCGGCATCGGGATTGTTCTCGTTTTCGAGCAGCCATTGCTCGAACTCTGCCGTATCGGTCGTGTCGTCCGTATAGTAGCTCTTCAGGGACGGTCGGTCGTAAACTTTGGTGGGCATTGTCGTTTCTGTTTGTCTGTTCCGCATAAAGAACACCAGCAGCAATGCAAATACCCAATCGGGCACGGGGATTTTTTTGTCCGCACGCATTTTTTTCGGGTGCCGCGCCCTTTGCCGTCTGTGGCGGGGCGGGCTGATGTGCGTGCTGTTTGGGAGCGGGGGCGGATTCCGCACTTTCGGGGGGGGGCGTGCGACGGACGGCGGCGCTCAGAGTCTGCCGCTGTCGAGATACTCGTGCATGTGTTTGAGGGCCAGTTCCATGTGGCGGTCGACGGTGCGTACCGAAAGCCCGAGAGTGTCGGCTATCCAAGTGTTTGACATGTGTTTGGAGCGGCTCATGATGAATACTTCGCGGCGGCGCTGCGGCATGCTGTCGATGGCGGCACGGATGCGGGCTTCGAGTTCGTGCATCGAATAGGATATCTCGACGTTGTTTTCGGACTGACCGTTGTCGTCGATCGTATCCGTAAGCCGCACCATGTTGTACTTTGCCCTGAAGTGGTTGAGCACCTCGCGCTTCGAGAGTACGAAGAGGAAGTTCCGCATCGAGAGCTCCTCGTTGAGACGGTCGCGGTGCAACCATACCTTCATGAAGACATTCTGCACGATGTCCTCGGCCGTGTGGCTGTTCTTGACCAGTCCGCGGACGAACGCGAAGAATGTGGGATAGTATCTCCGGAAGAGTATCCCGTAATCTTCTATATTTCCACTTCTTAGTCCGGCAATCAACTCTTTTTCGGAGGTGCCGGTGTTTTCAGGTTTGAGCATGACGACACAAATATACTTTTTTCCCTGACCTAAAAAACGCGTTATGATGTTTTGTAGCAGAGATTTCAACTTTTTTTAACAAAGTTGATTTTCGATTGGGTAATTGTTGTTTCTGATGTGTTCTATATATAATATACCATGCATAAAATGTTGTATTTTGGAACTTTTGTGCTCTCTGCAACGATTGTTGATAATTTTGAAACAATTTGTCTGCGGCGGTTGTTCTTTACGGATAAAAAATAGTACCTTTGTGTGCGGATTCGGGGGAAGCCCGGTTTCGGAGGAGGAGGGGAAAGTAATGAACCCGATTCCGTAGGGAGAGGGGAAGTGAAGGACCCGATTCCGCAGGGAGAGGGGGAGTGAAGAACCCGATCCCGTAAGGAGAGGAAAAGGTTAATCTGAATCTTAATATTTATAATATGTATTCCGTGTTGCCGGTTATATGCAGGATTGCTCATTTGCCATCCATGTCGATGCCGTATTCGGCGGGGGCTGATTTCGGTTCGGCGGTGTCGTGTGCGGGTGTGCGCAGGTCTCGCCGACAGCGTGTGCAAACGGATTGTGCAACAAACATATAGTATCGGAGCCGCTGTAACACATTGTGTTATGGCGGCTTCCGGTTTGAGGGAACGATATTGATTCTGAAGATATGAAAGTCGGTGTTATAATGGGATCGTCGAGTGACTGGGAGGTCATGTCGGCGGCAACGGAGATGCTCGAGAAGCTCGGCATACCTTACGAGAAGCGTGTGGTGAGTGCACACCGTACGCCGGGCCTGCTTGTGGAGTACGCCACGACGGCGCGCGAACGCGGGCTGGACGTAATCATCGCCGGAGCGGGCGGAGCCGCTCATCTGCCGGGCATGGTTGCCAGCATGACGCCGCTGCCGGTCATAGGCGTGCCGGTAAAGTCGCGTGCGCTGAACGGACTCGATTCGCTGCTGTCGATCGTGCAGATGCCGGGCGGCGTGCCCGTTGCCACGGTGGCCATCAACGGTGCGAAGAACGCCGCGCTGATCGCCGCGTCGATCCTTGCGCTGCATGACGAGGGCGTACGCGAACGTCTCGACGATTTCCGTCGCCGTCAGACCGAAGAGGTACTCTCAATCGAGTTGTGATGCAGCGGACGATAGGCATAATCGGAGGGGGTCAGCTGGGGCTGATGATCGCCGAGCAGGCGCATCTGCTGGGAGCACGGTGCGTTGCACTCGATCCGTCGGCCGATGCTCCGGCCTTCAGGGTCTGCGACGACCATATCGTAGCGGCCTTCGACGATGCGGCAGCCCTCGAGGAGCTGTGCCGCCGCAGCGATGTGGTGACATACGAATTCGAGAACGTTCCGGGCGAACTGCTGGTCGATCTGGAGCGCCGTTACAACATAAAACAGGGCTTCCGCCCGCTGTTCGATTCGCAGGACCGCCTGCGCGAGAAGGATAATGCCCGCGCCAACGGACTGCGTACCGTGGAATACGCCGCGGCGGACGATGAGGCGTCGCTCGATGCGGCGGTAGCGAAGATCGGCTGCCCGTGCGTGGTGAAGACCCGCACGCTGGGATACGACGGCCACGGACAGGTTGTCGTGCGCGGCGAGGCCGACATGGAGCGTGCGCGTGCGTTGTTGCCGGCGCCGCTGATCGTCGAGCAGTTCATGCCCTTCGACTACGAGGCGAGTGCCATCGTGGTTGCCGACGACGAACGCGAGATCTGCTTCCCGGTGGGCCGCAACATCCACAAGGACGGCATCCTCGACCTCTGCATCGTGCCCTGCGCCGACGGCGGCATGGCCGAACGCATCGCCGACGAGAGCCGCGCCTTCATGCGCCGCTGCGGATACCGCGGCATACTGGCCATCGAGTATTTCGTGCGCGGCGATGAAATCTACTTCAACGAGATGGCTCCGCGACCGCACAACAGCGGACACTATACCATCGAGGGGTGTACGACCAACCAGTTCCGCGAGTTGTGCCGTTTTCTGCTGGGGATGCCGCTCGAGGAGCCGCGTCTGGTAGCGCCGACGGTCATGAAGAATATTCTGGGCTGCGACCTCGGGGCGGCCGAACGCATTGCGGAGCAGCGGTTGCCCGGTGTCTACGTGCACATCTACGGCAAGAGCGTCTGCAGGCCACTGCGCAAGATGGGACACATAACGTTCGTGGGGATGACGCCCGAACGCTATTCGGCCGAATGGCCCGACAAGTTTGCAAGATAAGCGAAATGAACATAATATGAAGGATTACCGTATTTTTGTCGAGAAACGCCCTGCGTTCCGGGTTGAGGCCGAGAGCCTTCGCCGCGAGTTGAACGAGCATCTGGGGCTTCATGTCGCCGAGTTGCGACTGATCAACGTTTACGACCTGTTCGGGTTTACGCCCGAGCTGCTCGAGAAGTGCCGTTATCAGGTCTTCGGCGAGACGGTCACCGACACCGTTGTCGACAGTGTCGATCTGACGGGGCACAGTTATCTTGCCGTCGAGTACCTGCCGGGTCAGTTCGACCAGCGTGCGGCGTCGGCCGAGGATTGCGTGCGGCTGATCGAGCCGTCGGCCGATGTGCGCATACGCAGTGCGCGCCTGCTGGTGTTCGACGATACGGTCACCGATGCCGACGTCGACCGCGTGCGCGGCTACGTGATCAACAAGGTAGACTCGCGCGAGAAGGATCTGAGCCGTCTGGCCGCCATGGAGAATCCTCCGGTGAAGCCGGTGCCGGTTCTCGAGGGTTTCCGGGCCATGGCCGATTCCGAGGCTGGCGACTACTGCCGCCGCATGGGTCTGGCCATGAATGCCGACGACCTGCGCGAGGTGTTGCGTTACTTCCGTGAGGAGGGGCGCGATCCCTATGAAACGGAGCTTCGCATACTCGACACCTACTGGAGCGACCACTGCCGCCATACGACCTTCACGACGGTACTCGATGGCATCGAGGTCGAGGAGTCGTTCATCAAGGACGACATCGACTCCACGCTGTCGCTCTACATGAAGATGCGCCGCGAGCTGGGACGCGAACACAAGAGTCTCTGCCTGATGGATCTTGCCACCATCGGTGCGCGCTACCTGCGCAAGAACGGTTACCTCGACGATCTGGAGGTGAGCGACGAGAACAACGCCTGCAGCATATACATTACGGTCGATGTCGACGGCAAGCCCGAGAAGTGGCTTCTGCAGTTCAAGAACGAGACCCACAACCATCCTACCGAGATCGAGCCTTTCGGCGGTGCGTCGACCTGCCTGGGCGGAGCCATACGCGACCCGCTGTCGGGGCGCAGCTATGTCTACCAGGCCATGCGCGTCACGGGTGCGGGCGACATTTACCGTCCGGTGAGCGAGACGCTCGAGGGCAAGTTGCCGCAGCGCGTGATCAGCACCAAGGCGGCGGCCGGATATTCGAGTTACGGCAACCAGATAGGCCTCGCCACCACCCACGTGCGCGAGATATACCACGACGGATATACGGCCAAACGCCTCGAGGTGGGGGCCGTCGTCGGGGCGGTACGTGCCGAGAACGTGCGTCGCGAGGCGCCCGTTGCGGGCGATGCTGTGCTGCTGCTTGGCGGCCGCACGGGACGTGACGGTATCGGCGGAGCCACGGGTTCGTCGAAGGAGCACAACGCCCACTCTCTCGAGGAGTGCGGCAGCGAGGTGCAGAAGGGTAATGCCCCCGAGGAGCGCAAGCTCGAGCGGCTGTTCCGCCGTCCGGAGGTTACGCGCCTGATCAAGAAGTCGAACGACTTCGGTGCGGGCGGCGTGAGCGTTGCCATCGGCGAGCTGGCCGACGGTCTGGACATCTGGCTCGACCGCGTGCCGGTGAAGTACAGCGGCCTGAACTCCACGGAGCTGGCCATCAGCGAGTCGCAGGAGCGTATGGCGGTAGTTGTCGAGGCCGGCGACGTCGGGGAGTTCATGCGTTACTGCGCTTCGGAGAACGTCGAGGTCACGCACGTGGCCGACGTTACGGATACGGCCCGCATGCGCATGTACGACCATGGCGTGAAGGTTGTCGACCTGGCCCGTTCGTTCATCGACAGTGCCGGAGCACCGCACTACGCCCACGCTACGGTTGGAGCCGTCGCCAAACGCAATCCCTTCGAACGCAGGATGGAGGGCGAGACGCTGACCGACCGCATGAAGGCCGATCTGTCGGACCGCAACGTGTTGTCGCAGCGCGGCCTTATCGAGATGTTCGACTCGACGATCGGAGCCTCGACGGTGCTGATGCCGTTCGGCGGCCGCACGCAGGATACCGAGACCCAGGTATCGGTACAGAAGATTCCCGTCGGCGATGCATATACCGACACGGCCAGCATCATGGCCTTCGGATACAACCCCTTCATTTCGGAGTGGAGTCCCTATCACGGTGCGGCCTATGCCGTTATCGAGGCTGCTGCGAAGGTGGTTGCCGCGGGAGCCGAATACAGGCACATGCGCTACTCGTATCAGGAGTATTTCGAGCGCATGACCTCCGATCCGAAGACGTGGGGCAAGCCTCTGGCGGCGCTGCTGGGTGCGCTGAAGATGCAGGAGGAGCTGAAGCTTCCGTCGATCGGCGGCAAGGACTCGATGAGCGGCACGTTCGGATCGCTCAACGTTCCGCCGATGCTTATGGCCTTCGGCATCACCACGGTCGACGCGGGCCGTGTCATAAGTCCCGAATTCAAGCAGGCGGGCGACTACGTCTATGTCGTACGTCACCGTCCCCTGCGCAACCATATGCCCGACTGCGAGCAGTTGCGGCGCAACTTCACCTATGTCAGCGAGGCCATCGCCGGCGACCGCATCAAGGCGGCTTATGCCGTCGGTTTCGGCGGTGTGGGCGAGGCTCTGGCCAAGATGGCCTTCGGTAACCGCATAGGTGTCGAGGGCGAGATTTCGGAGAGTGCGCTGTTCGACTATTCGTACGGTTCGATCGTGGTCGAGAGCAGAGAGCGCCTCGATTACGATGCTGCCGAGCTGGTAGGTATGACCATTGCCGACGAGGCGTTGCGTCTCAACGGCGAGAACATGCTCCTTTCGGAGTTGAGGTGGGCCAATACCGAGCGCTTCACCACGGTCTATCCCGACAAGGGCGACAACCATGCGCCGATGGCCGTCGATACGCAGCACAAGTCGCGCATGGCCGAGTACAGGGGACCGGCCGTCGAGCACCCCGTGGCCTACCTGCCCGTATTCCCTGGAACCAACTGCGACTACGATACGGCGCGTGCATTCCGGCGTGCCGGCGCCGAGGTTACGACGAGTGTCTTCCGCAACCTGACGGCCGACGACATCACCGGTTCGATCGCCGAGATGAAGCGCTGCATCGATGCCTGCCACATCTTCGTGCTGAGCGGCGGTTTTTCGGCGGGCGACGAGCCCGACGGCAGCGGCAAGTTCATCGCGGCGGTGCTTAACAACCGCGAGGTTGCCGACGCCATACACCGTCTGCTCGACCGCGGCGGCCTGATTCTGGGTATCTGCAACGGATTCCAGGCGCTGGTCAAGTCGGGACTGCTGCCCTACGGACGTCTGGGTACGGTTACGGTCGATTCGCCGACGCTCTTCCGCAACGACGTGAACCGCCACGTGTCGCAGATCGTCTCGACGCGTGTCGAGGCCGTGTCGTCGCCATGGCTCAAGGGATTCGACGAGGGCGACATCCACTCGATCGCCGTCAGCCACGGCGAGGGCAAGTTCATGGTCGGCGAGAAGCTTGCGGCGCAGCTCTTTGCCGAGGGACAGGTTGCCTTCCGTTATGTCGACCCGCTGGGCCGTCCTACGGACGAGGCGCCCTATAATCCCAACGGCTCGTATTATGCCATCGAGGGTATTACCGATCCGACGGGACGCATCCTCGGCAAGATGGGCCACACGGAGCGTTACGACGACAACCTGATGAAGAACATTGCGGGCGAGAAACGCCAGACGCTCTTCGCCAATGCGGTTAACTATTTCCGTCACAAATAGACAGATCGACAGGGGCAGAGCAATTATCAATACAGAGAGATGAAACAACTTGAGTTGTTATACGAGGGCAAGGCCAAGCAGGTGTACGCCACCGACGACAGCGAGCGGATCATCATCCGCTTCAAGGATACGGCTACGGCCTACAACAACCTGAAGAAGGCTGTCATTGCCAACAAGGGCGTTCTGAACAACGACATATCGGCCATGCTTTACCGCCATCTGGAGGCTGCGGGCATCCGTACGCACTTCATCGAGAAGCTCAACGAGCGTGACCAGCTGTGCCGGCGGGTTTCGATCATACCCATCGAGGTCATCGTCCGCAACATCGTGGCGGGCACGATGGCCCAGCGGCTGGGAATGGAAGAGGGGACGCGTCCGTCGAACACGATCATCGACCTTTGCTACAAGCGCGACGATCTGGGCGATCCGCTGATCAACGACGACCATGCCGTGGCTCTGGGGCTTGTCACCTACGACGAGCTGAAGGGTATCTACGCCACCACGCGCCGCATCAACGAGGTGCTGACCGCGCTGTTCGACCGTGTGGACATAACGCTTGTGGATTTCAAGATCGAGTACGGGCGCACGTCCGACGGCGAGATCATTCTGGCCGACGAGCTGAGTCCCGACACGTGCCGTCTGTGGGACAAGCTGACGGGCGAGAAGCTGGACAAGGACCGTTTCCGCCGCGATCTGGGCAAGATCATCGAGGCATACGGCGAGATTGACCGTCGCCTCAAGCGACTTGAAGAGTAGTTTTACGGCCCTTGCGGGCCGCATGAGAGCACATACCGGCCGGAGATGTTCCGGAGTTTTTGACGAGGCGGTTCGCGGCCGGAAGCAGAGAAGAAAATGCAGGATATAAAGAACACAATCGAGAGACTGCCGGATGACGAACTGCACGAGGAGTGCGGCGTATTCGGCGTATTCGGCGTACCCGACGCGGCGGGGCTGACCTATTACGGTCTGCATGCCCTGCAGCACCGCGGACAGGAGGGTTGCGGCATCGTGTCGGTAGACAACCGCTCGTTCCACCACATCAAGGGCGAGGGGCTTGTCACCGAGGTCTTCAACGAGGGGCGTCTGTCGTCGCTGCCGGGCGACATGGCCATCGGACACGTACGCTATTCGACGTCGGGAGGCGGCGGACTGGAGAACGTCCAGCCGTTCCTGTTCCATCACAATACGGGCGACTTCGCCCTTGCCCACAACGGCAATCTGGTCAATTCGCGAGAGTTGAAGCTGTGGCTCGAGAACCGCGGCAGCCTCTTCCACTCGACATCCGACAGCGAGATACTGGCACACCTGATCAAGAAGGATTCGGACAACCGCCAGCGCATACATGCCATTGTCGATGCCCTGAACATGATCGAGGGGGCCTTCGCCTTCCTGATCATGACGGCGAGCCGCATCTATGCCTGCCGCGACAAGTACGGACTGCGTCCGTTGTCGATAGCCCGTCTGGACGGCGGATATGTCGTGAGCAGCGAGACCTGCGCGTTCGACGTGGTGGGAGCCGAGTACATACGCGACGTGGAGCCGGGCGAGATCGTGGTCATCGACCGCGAGGGGCTTCACAGCGTCGACTATTCGAAGTTCAAGCATCACAACATGTGCGCCATGGAGTACATCTACTTCGCCCGTCCCGACAGCGACATCGAGGGCTGCAACGTGCACGCCTTCCGCAAGGAGTCGGGCCGGTGGCTCTATCGCGAGGCTCCGGTTGATGCCGACATCGTTGTCGGTGTTCCCGACTCGAGTCTCAGCGCCGCCATCGGATACAGCGAGGAGAGCGGCATACCCTACGAGATGGGCCTGATCAAGAACCGTTACGTGGGGCGCACCTTCATACAGCCGAGCCAGTCGATGCGCGAGAAGGGCGTGCGGATGAAGCTGTCGGCCATCAGGTCGATCGTGAACGGCAAGCGGGTGGTTCTGATCGACGACTCGATCGTCCGCGGCACCACGTCGCGGCGCATCGTGAAGCTGCTGCGCGATGCGGGGGCCAAAGAGGTACATCTGCGCATAGCGAGTCCTCCGATCACGCATCCCTGCTTCTACGGTGTCGACACCTCGACCTACGAGGAGCTCATAGCGGCGCAGATGGGCAAGGATATCGAGCGCATACGCCAGCTTGTTGGGGCCGATTCGCTGGTCTACCTCTCGAAGAAGGCTCTTTTCTGGGCAGCGGGCGACCGTCACGAGCTCTGCCTGGCATGCTTCAACGGCAAATACCCGACGGCGCTTTACCAGTCGTTCGAGGAGGCCAACAAGGACGGCAAGTTTTAACTGTACAAACCAAAGAAAAACGAAGATATGGCTGAATCTTATGAAAAGATTGCAAGAGCAAGCAATTCTGAAAACCAGAGAAAAGAAATTAATAATGCTACTGAGAAAATTATGACTGATATTCGTCAGAATGTTTCAATGGGTAGTAATGCAATCTTTGCTTTCTTTAACTCTCTTTATGTAAAAGGACAGGTTAAGAAAAACATCCGTCGCACTGCTGAATTAATGCAGACTAAAGAAGGTCGTAAACAACTTGACGATAAGAGAGCAGCACGAGTTCAGAAAGAAAAGGAGAAACAAGAAGCTCTTAAGGAGACTGATAAGAATAGCAAGAAAGGTACAAAGGAGCAAGAGAGAGGTGCCAGTGCTGTTGCTAGCGCTCGTCAAAAAACTGAAGCTCTGAAAACACATGTTTTTAATGATTATGGTGATGAAGATAGAACCACTCTTAAGTATAAAGCCGACCGAGCAAAAGAAAACCTTAGTAATAAAGTAAAAGAAACTGGTGAGAAGATAAATAAAATTACTAATAAGATTTTCAAAAGAAAAAATAAATCCGAAGAAGAGACCGAAGATTCTGATGACGATGAATCCTAGGCCTATAATTGGATTTCCAGAACTTTTACTTAAATAAATCTTCAAATAAAAGGAGTAGACAATATGTATCAGTTAAATAATTCTTTATTTGAAACTGATCCGGTCCTTGCTCTCGAATGTTCTATTAAGGACTTTGAAATTTCTATGCGTGAAGCAGAATACATGCTGGAGATGGTAGATTACAGAAACCAGTTAAACTGCCAGCGTGCAGAACTCAAGGTCATGATGGAACATGGTGGCTATGAGGACCTGGGTTACTTATATGAAGCAGCTGATGAAG
>CALUNG010000006.1 GCA_944321955.1 uncultured Alistipes sp.
GCTGCGTATCTCCCTGAAAGCCCAATAGTTTACATTATTCTTCCTAAATCCATCCGAAATCGGGCGAGTTTTCTTATATTTGTATTTATTAACCTTTGATGAATGATATGGAGAACAATGTCGAAATAATACAGATCAACATCTCGGGCGAGGACAAACCGGGTATGACATCATCGCTTACGGCCATTCTTGCACGCTACGATGCATTTATTCTGGATATAGGACAGGCGAACATCCACAGTTCGCTGACGCTCGGCATGCTTATTAAGACAACATCCGACAAATCGGGATTCATCATGAAGGATCTGCTGTTCAAGGCATCGGAACTGGGAGTGATGATCCGGTTCACACCGATCTCCGTGGAGCAGTACAACGAGTGGGTAAAACGTCAGGGCAAAAACCGTTATATCGTTACGCTGTTGGGCCGCAAGGTCACGGCACAGCACATCGCCATGGCGACACAGGCCGTCTACGAACAGGGGCTCAACATCGACTCGATAGTCCGGTTGACGGGTCGCGTGCCTCTTCTGGAAGATGAGCGTGCTCCCAAATCGTGCATCGAGTTATCAGTGCGCGGAACGCTGTACGACCGCAATATTCTCCAGCAGAAGTTCATGGAACTGTCGACGCTCGGACTCGACGTATCGTTGCAGAAGGACGACATATACCGACGCTCGCGCCGACTGATCTGTTTCGACATGGACTCCACGCTCATCGAAACGGAGGTGATCGACGAACTTGCCGAACGGGCCGGTGTCGGCGACCAGGTCAAGGCCATAACCGAACGGGCCATGCGCGGCGAGATAGATTTCTGCGAGAGTTTCACCGAACGCGTGGCTCTGCTCAAGGGTCTCGACGTGTCGGTCATGGAGGACATAGCCCACAATCTGCCGATAACCGAAGGCGTGGAGCGCATGATGACCATACTCAAGCGTGTAGGTTACAAGACGGCGATTCTTTCGGGCGGCTTCACCTATTTCGGCAACCATCTCAAGCAGAAATACGGATTCGACTACGTTTATGCCAACGAGCTCGAGATAGAGGACGGCAAACTTACGGGCCGCTACGTCGGCGAGATCGTGGACGGACGCCGCAAGGCCGAACTGCTGCGGCTGTTGTGCCAGTTCGAAAACATAAACATAGCCCAGTCCGTTGCCGTTGGCGACGGAGCCAACGACCTGCCGATGCTCAACCTTGCCGGTCTCGGCATAGCATTCCATGCCAAGCCCAAGGTCAAGGCCACGGCCGGACAGTCGATATCGACAATCGGTCTTGATGGCATACTCTATTTTCTCGGACTCAAGGATTCGAGTATCGAAGAGTTGCATTTATGATGCTGCGGGCGACATACATGCTTTTTGTCGCCATCCTGATATCGGGTTGTTACGACTCGGCCGATACTCCCGGGCCCGTACGTACATCAATGTCAGCCAACACCACGTTGGCGAATCTTCGCTCGATGTACAAGGGTTACACTTTCGAGGTTACGGACGACATCATTGTAGAGGGAGTAGTCACATCCAGCGACAAGGCCGGGAACTTCTACCGCACGTTCACCATCAGCGACGGCACGGCCGGTGCCGAGATTATGGCAGGGACCAGCGACCTGCACAACAGCTATCCTCCCGGCTACAGGATATTCGTAAAGGTCAAAGGGTGCGCCGTCGGCATGAGCCGTTCGGTCCTGCAGATAGGCATGATGCCCGAGAGCTTCGAAAATTACGAAACCGACTATTTCTACTCGGACGTGCTTTTGGACCGCCACATAATACGCAGCGGCAAATCCGCAAGCATGGATATCCGTACTCTCGAATATGAAGAGTTGACGCCATCAGCATGCGGCATGCCTGTAAGGATATGCAATCTGAGCCATGCCGCCACATCAGACTCCGGTATAGACACATGGGCCGGATATCGTTGCTTTACAGATATCAACGGCAGTACCGTCTATACATATACGAGCGAATATGCCGATTTCGCCGACCTGGCTCTTCCTGCCACATCCGTCGATATCACGGGTATACTGCAATACGGCGAGATAAGCGGTATTTCAGGATCGCATTATATTATTAAGATGCGCAGTGAGGAGGATTGCCACATACATAACGGCATTCATTAGCCTTGCAATGGCATCGTGCATCTCGGCGACTGTTCCGGGAGCAATCGACGATCCCGACAAGGAGATACCTGAAGAGGGGCATGTCAGCATTGCCTATCTGAAAAGTTTATGCAATGGGCTTTCGAGCCCAGTCACAAAAGACATATCGATAGTCGGATCGGTCATAGCTACCGACCTGTACGGTGAATTCTACAAAAGCATAATCATTGTAGACGAGAGCGGCGGCATCGAGATAAACATCGACAAGGAGGATCTTTTCATCGACTTTCCGATCTATACCGAGATTGCCGTTTCGTGTAACGGTCTGTCACTCGGCCGCGTAGGCGGCAAGACCGTTCTCGGGGCAGCGCCTGCAGGCGACTATACCGTCGACCGTATCAGCGCCGAGGACATGGACCGATATATCAGCATTACGGCCGATTCACCGGTATATGCAGAGCCACAAAGCATCGAAATACAGAATATCTCGGTTAAAGACGTCACATCATACGTCCGTCTCGACAATGTAAAATTCGATGATGCCGACGGAGTAACGGGTTTCTGCGACTTCGTCGACGGAGAGTATGTCACTACGGATCGCACGCTCACCGACTGCTACGGGAACATATTGACAGTCCGGACATCAGGACAATGCAGTTACGCACGCGAGGCATTACCGACGGGTAAAGGCACCGTAACAGGCGTGATAGACTATTCGTCAGGAAGTTACTTACTGCGCATAGTCAACCACGACATAAGATTCTGACATTCGACTACTCGTGCAGTGCCTTCCAGAGCATGTCCTTGAGTTCGGGAATATTGCGGCCGCTTACGGACGAGATGAATATCGACGAGACACCTTCGGGCAATGATGGACGGAGCTGCCGTTCGAGCTCCTCATCTATGATATCGCATTTGGTTATGGCAAGCAGACGGCGCTTGTCGAGCAGTTCGGGGTTGTACTGCGTCAGTTCGCCGAGCAGAATATCGTAGTCGCGGGCTATATCGTCGCTGTCGGCCGGAATCATGAAAAGCAATACCGAATTGCGCTCTATGTGACGCAGGAAACGGGTACCGAGACCGCGACCTTCGTGAGCACCTTCGATGATACCGGGAATATCGGCCATCACGAACGAACGACCGTCGCGCACCTCCACTATGCCGAGATTTGGCTCGAGAGTCGTAAAGGCGTAATTTGCTATCTTGGGCTTGGCAGCAGATACGGCAGCCAGAAGCGTACTCTTTCCGGCATTGGGGAATCCGACGAGTCCCACGTCGGCCAGCACCTTCAGTTCGAGGATGAATGTACCCTCCTCGCCATCCTCTCCGGGTTGCGCATAACGCGGAGCCTGATTCGTAGGGGTCTTGAAGTGCCAGTTGCCAAGGCCGCCGCGTCCGCCCTTCAGCAACACAAGGCGTTCGCCGTGCGATGTAACCTCGCCCACCGTCTCGGTAAATTCTTCGCCGTTTTCATCAGTAAGCACCCGCTTTGCTACGGTTCCGAGCGGTACGGGAATAACAATATCCTTGGCATCCTTGCCCGAAGAACGTGCTCCCGAGCCACACTCACCGTCACCGGCAAACTGGTGGCGCTGATATTTCAGGTGGATCAGGGTCCAATACTGGCTGTCGCCCTGAAGTATTATGCTGCCGCCACGACCGCCGTCACCGCCGTCGGGTCCCCCGAACGCAACGAACTTTTCGCGGCGGAAATGCGCCGAGCCGGCCCCGCCGTGTCCCGAGCGGGCAAATATCTTCACGTAATCGACAAAATTGGATCCTGCCATAGTTGTATATTTTGCGGCAAAGGTAATAAATTTTCACATATTTACCCTCACCTGTCACAGCAACAAACGGGCCGTTCGCGTTTCAGGCCGAATAACGACATCGTTGGAGTTAGCGTGTTTGAAAATTATTCGTATATTTGCGAGTAACAAACGAAAAATCTTATCATAAACCATGGAACTGAAGGACATTCTGGCAATCTCGGGCAAACCCGGACTTTTCAAATATGTGGCTCAATCGAGCAACGGCGTAATCGTCGAATCGCTGCTTGACGGCAAGAGGATGAATGCACCGGCAAGCTCGCGCGTAAGCGCCCTTACCGAGATATCGATATATACCGAAGGCGAGGATATCCCTCTGGCCGACGTATTCACCAACATATACAAGTACACCGAAGGCAAGGAGGCCATATCGCCCAAGGAGACGCCCGAGAAACTCAAGGCATACTTTGCGGAGATACTGCCCGAATACGACCGTGACCGCGTACACGTTTCGGACATGAAGAAGGTATTTGCATGGTACAATGCACTTCTTGCGGCCGGTTTCACCGAATTCAGGCTGCCCGAAGAGGAGAAAAAGGAAGAATAATAATCAACAAAGGCATTTCATACATCAACCCGGCGAATGAAGTTCATTCGCCGGGTTTGTTTCTGCCCGCAGTCAGAACTTGTAATTCACCGACAGGTAGAACGTTCGCGGATACGAATAGGTATAACGGGTGGCAAACGGCGCATACATATATCCGTCGGCGACTTTGGTGCGGCTTATGCGCATAGATTCACGACCGTTGTATATGATATTGCGGTTGCCGAGGAGATTGCGGACTGACAGACTGACGACTATTCGCGAATAGTCTCCGAGCCGGAAACTCTTCCACACGGCAGCGTCGACCGTAACGGCATCGGGCAGACGCTCCTGATTGACAAAGCGGTCGAATATCTCCTCCGACACCGATGCCTGATGCGATACGCGGTCCGTGCGACGCATTACGGCCGGCACGACATACCGCAATCCGGCGTAGGTTGCGGTTACTCTGGCACCCCATCCACGGTTCATGTATACCATGTCTGCCGTGACGACCGCCTGCGGTGAACCTCCGACAAGGCAATCGCCCATGTGCGCTACCGATCGGTCGCATATCAACGAATTGTCGCGATCCGAATAGAGCGAGACACGCGGATCGGCCGCGTATATGTAACGGCCCAACGTTGCGGCCACTGACGCTCTCCAGTTGCACGCGAAGCGCACGTCGGCAGCAACTTCGATACCAGCGTGCAGGAACGACAACCCGGATACCACCATGTCGGAATATGTAAATGCCAGATCATCGTAGTAATGCGACACCTCCACGCCGTTCCATGTACGCAGCGCGAACAGTGATGCCGACATGTTGACCGTACGGCCATGAAAGCGGTAATCGATCTCGGCAGAAGCCGTCGTCCGCATCCGCGGATTGTCAATGATACGGTTGTTGTATTGCGTCTGCAGGAACAGATCTTCGCTCTCTGGAGGCGTTCCCTGCACAGCAGTGTTCAATCCGAGGTAGTGCCGCGGTGTGAAAGAATATCCGACAGCGACCTTGACCGTATATGGGGCAAACCGCACGACGCGTGAACGTCCGTACGACGCCGAACCGGCAAACAGCTCCTTCTCGTAATAGCCTCGCCTGAAAGCCGACATGCTTCCGGTCTCGGCGGCCATGTCGATCCGCAGACGGTCGGAACGCCACTCGGCCGTAACGAAAGCCCCGACATAACGGCGGACAAGGGCATAGTCGTAACCGAACCTGTCGCCTTCGCGAACGACACGGTCCGGATTACGCAGATCATTCTGTTTCATGTTTCCGACCATATCGTCATCGACAAGATACTGGTCTATGTCGACGATGTGATCGCTGCCGAGCAGATCACGCATCTGCTTGTAGTTCCGCCGGTTAACGTATGACGCCCGAACCCCATACCCTACCGTCATGCGTTTGCCGGCGATGGTACGTCCCGAAGCGGTAAAATGGATATCGGCGACACGTTCCACACGATCCTCCAGTGCATATACGGCATGTCCGTCACTGCGCTTGGCATTGATCCCGTACAGTTCATCCCAATCTATCTGGGTATAGCGCGTATCGTTGTCGCGCCACGCCTGAGCCACCTCCGACGCCACATATCGGTCCGTGAAGTAACTCGGCATATAGTGGTAGTTGTCCGGCATGGGAGTACGGGCATCGAACCATGCCAGAGCGCTGTATCGGCGTACACCCGCGTCCGTACCGAACGACACTGCCAACTCGGTACGCTCCGAAGCCGACAGCTCGTACGAAGCCACGAACGAAGGTACGAACGTACGCCTGATATTGGCATTGCGGACCTTGCCGTCCTGATATCCCCACGACGGGTTGTAGAGATTGTCGCCCGTAAGCGTAAACGCCTCCATCGTGGTCGAGTAACGCGAACTTCGTTCCGACGGGGCAAACAGAGCGGTCAACGAAAGTCGATGTCTGTGTTTCCAGTTTTTCGTTGCCGACACGCCCATTGTAGCCGAGTTGGTGAACAGTCCCTTGACGTGCATGTCGCGACCCGTACGGGCGGCAAGCATGGCCGAGATGGCCCACCCGCGACCCAGCGGTTCGACAATACTGCCCCGAATACCGAACATGTAGGCTCTGTCCGTCATGTTGATGCCGGCGCTGCGGAAACCGAACGGTTCCGAGTAGTCGCTGCGATACTCCGTCGTACCGTTCATCCCGCCAATCGCCGTCGCCGTCATACCTGCTCCGGCTTGGCGGCTGGCCGTTACGTTCATGTAACGCATGGCAGACCTGTAGGAGAACTGCAGCGGGATGCCGTTGAACAGAGTCTCCTGTGAATCATATCCCATGCCGCGGCGCGAGGATGCCACGAACGAGAGATCGTAGTCGGTAATCTCGGCAAAAGCATCGTCGGCCGACTGCACGGCACGATAAAAGAGCGATGAGTCCGGCTCGATCATCGAGCGGAACTCGTCGTTAAAATATCCTGAAACGTAGTATTCACCGTCCGACACCTGCGCAACGCCATGCGAGAAAACGCCCAAAACTGCAGCAAGCAAAATGGCTGTTCTCCTGCGGATATTGCGGATTGTCGGCGAACCGGTCATGACACCCCGACTACTCGATTCTTACGAGTACGTCGGTAAGCAGATCCCAGAACTTGCGCACGGTGGCTATCTCCAGTCTCTCGTCGGGAGAGTGTACGCCGCGCAACGTCGGGCCGAACGATACCATCTCGAGGTCGGGATACTTCTCGAGGAAGAGGCCGCACTCCAGACCGGCATGAATTGCACGCACCTTGGGTTCCGTATTGAAAAGTCGCTTGTAGCTTTCGACCGTAACCTTCAGCAGTTCGGAATCGGTATTAGGCGCCCAACCCGGATATCCGTCCGAATGAGCAACCTCCGCACCGGCCAGCGTGAAAACCGAATCAACCATCTGCATGGCATACATCCTGGCGCTGTCCAATGACGAACGTTGCGACGATGTCACGACAATCGTATTCTCACCCTCAAACTTTACGGACGCAAGATTGGTCGAGGTCTCGACCAGTCCCGGAACGGCAAACGACATGGCTATTACACCGTTGGGGACACCTACGATGGCATCGACCAGAGCCGACTGTGTCGCCAGGTCAATAACGTTCGACGGTTCGGGCATATCGTTGAGCGTAATCTTGAAATTCGGTTCGGTATGATGGTATTCGGCCTTTACATCCTCGGCGAACGAGTTGAAATACTTGACAAAATCGCCCTTGAAGCGGGTCGGCACACCGAAAACGGCATAGGCCTCGCGCGGAATGGCATTGCGGAGGTTTCCGCCGCAGAAGTAGCTCATACGCATCTCGTAATTGCGTGCAGCCTCCCACAGCAGACGCGCCACGATCTTGTTGGAGTTGGCGCGCCCCTTGTCAATGTCGTCGCCCGAATGTCCTCCCAGAAGATCGGACACATCCACACGGAAGAACGAATAGTTCTTGGGAGTCTCCTCGGTCGCATACCTGAACTTTGCGACCGTATCGATACCTCCGGCACATCCTATGAAGATCTCGCCTTCGTCCTCCGAATCGAGGTTTATGAGGTACTTGCCCTTGAGCATGTCGTCGCCGAGCTCGAAAGCACCGGTAAGACCTGTCTCCTCGTCAACCGTAAAGAGAGCCTCTATCGGACCATGCTGCACCATAGGGTCGATCAACACTGCCAGCGCCGCAGCCATGCCTATACCGCAGTCGGCACCAAGCGTCGTACCCTCGGCCCTGACCCATTCGCCGTCTATGCGTGTACGTATGGCGTCACGTTCGAAATCGAACTCCACATCCGAATTTTTTTCGCAAACCATATCCATGTGCGATTGAAGCACAACTGTCGGACGCGATTCGAATCCGGCTGTAGCCTCCTTGCGAATCACGACATTGCCGATATCGTCCTTGCGATATTCGAGATTGTGCTGTTTTGCAAAATCGACGAGGAACTCGATGATTTTACCCTCTTTCTTCGATGGACGCGGCACGCGCGTAATGTCATCGAACTGCTCCCATACCAGCTTGGGTTCAAGGTCTCTGATGGTCATATGCTTAAATTTTTATTCCGGTCACTTTTCATACACCAGCGCAACGGCCGTAGCCGACACGCCCTTCTCCTCGCCTTCGAAACCGAGATGTTCCGTGGTCGTCGCCTTCACGGATACCCTGTCCGCGGATATACCCATTGCATCGGCCATTGCCTGACGCATGCGGTCTATATACGGACGCAGCTTGGGGCGTTGCATGGCTATGGTACAGTCGACATTGCCTATATCGTATCCGTGCTCACGTATGGTCTGTGCCGTACGTTGCAACAGAATTCTGGAGTCGATATTCTCGAATTCGGCCGACGTATCGGGAAAATGGAGTCCTATGTCACCCAATGCCAATGCCCCGAACAGGGCATCGCACACGGCATGTATGGCCGCATCTCCGTCCGAGTGGGCTATGCATCCGCGCTCGTGCGGAATCTCTACGCCCCCGAGTATCAGGCGGCGCCCCTCGCCCAAGGCGTGGACATCGTATCCGTGACCTATTCTGAAATCTTTCATTACAATGCAAATATACTAAATTAAAGCATACATGCTACACACGGGCATACAAAAGAAGCGGATCCCTCAGGACCCGCTCCGTTTGTCATTTACGATGATGAGATTTGTGCGTCGGCAAAGTTTGCGCCGCAGGAGGCATGCCTGCAGCCTCACCCGTCGCCTTCAGCTTGTGTACCGGCGAGCGCCTGTCATGCGACAGCCATCCCACGTAACGCATTGTCATCTTGGGGGTAATAAGTGTCAGCACGGTCTCGCCCGTTACGGTCGACACGATGAATCGCCCGAAATATGGTTTGTCTTCGTACATCAGCTTGAACGTGACGGAGAGTCCGGACTGGAACGGCAACAGCTTGTAATCCGTAATAGGCGAATCGAAGTTGAGGATCTCAACATATTGCGTTACGCCCTGCGATGTCGGCATATGAACCTCGGCCGTATCGGTAAAGAACCCGAAATAGAAGTATTCGGCATATATCAGTCTCGAAGCACCGTCGGGATCGACCTCCTGCATGCTGTCGGGATAAAATACGAAGTTGCGCGAACGAACCAGCGAGTCGATGAATTGAGCGAAACGTTTCTCTTCGTCGGCACGTCGTTCGACATGTGTCGGACGGCGATTCGGAATCGGAGCACTCAACAGCTGCGACGTGGTATCGATTATCACGACGGGCTTCTGCTGTACCGGAACGACTGTCGTCACCGGCACATCTCCGCCCTGACCGACAGAAACAGTCTCGTCGGTCTGAACGTTAGACTGGCCAAACACCGTTGCCGCCGACAGCAGCATGACGGATATGAACAACGATCTTTTCATGTCAATGGCGTTTTATCAGTAAAGGGCCGACAACGAGCCGCTGTATTGCACGGCATTGTACCACGGCGAGGAGATAGTCAGTGTACCGCCGCCGTTGGCCGAAATGATCTCGAGGGTAAATGTATAGTTCTGAGCCGAATAGAGCGACGTTCCGAACGATACGGTCCAGCCGTCGTGCGTCTGTTCAACTACCAGATTGCTGACATACGGCAGCGTATAGTTAAGCACCGTATATCGGTACGGAGGCGTATATCCCTTTATGTACGGCAGGCAGATGTCGACGGTCGTATCCCACAATGCCAGATCGAAGTTGGGATTGCTGATAATCTGCATCGATCCTGCAGGTTGCTGCTGCATGGTCTGGGGATTGAACTGGAAATTGCGCGACAGTACAAGCGAATCGATGAACTGCACGTACGATGCAATGCGGTCGGCGCGTCTCTTTTCACGGGCTTCGCGGCTCTCGTTGCGCAGCTCCTCACGGTAATCGCTGTCGGCAGGAGGCGTTTTACGGTTGGAGGCGGTAGTTGTTGCGCTCCGGGTTTTCTGTTTTTCCTGAGGCTTGGCACTCTGGGTCTGTCCGATAAGTGCTCCGCAACTTATCGCAACACAAATCATGAGAACGATAAACTTTTTCATGGCTTAAAAAATGTTTTTCAAGCCATTGGAAAGCAAAATTCCTGCCTAAATAATTCCTATCATTTTTTTAACCTTGCAGTACCAAACATAATGTGCGATAGAATATTACTGTTACGTTTTACAATAGTACTTATTGCTAAGCACATTGAGATAACTAATAATGTTAAAATAGACACACAAAATAACAATAAAACGGCATTATTTTGTGATGTATGATTCAAATAATTGACGACAGCAATAGGTAGTATTGGGATGAAAAAATAATGTACTAGATATATATCCAGAGTATTGCGCCCAAGAAACTGCATACATTTGCTAATACGGCCATTTCTTTCATAGAAATCTCGACAATGATAGAAAAATGAAAACATAACAAGAAATCCTATACATCTAGCCCACATAAATAACCCATAAAAAGAGTTCACTTCATAATGATACATCAAACAAAACACCAACCATGATATTATTAGTAATGCATTAAATATCTCTTGATTCAATAACTTATAAAACAAATCTGAATACTGTTTAGCCAGTATACCCAGCATAAAGAATGGCAGGTTACGAGAAAAATTATCCAAACATACTATACCTTTAGACACAAATATCGGCATTTCAACAAATTGTACAAATACCATCAAGCCCAATGATGCAACAAATAATACTATTGGGATATAATTGATGACTATATTAGAGATTTTTGAGCCTATATAAATAGATGTATAATAAATAACAAACATATAGAACAATACAGGCACAAACCAATAGCCACCAAAGCCCTCTGTAAATAATCGTGCATCAAACAGTCCATTGCCGTGATACACATAATTGGCACCAAATAAAGATGCTAAAGTAAAAAATATAAAACATGGGAAAAGCGCCCTCACTATTTTTTTCAATATACTATTAAAATAATCTTTTCTACTTATGAACGACCTTTTATATCCAACAAGACCACTAACAAAAAAGAAAAGAGGCATCCTAAATGAAGCTATTAGTTGAATTATAAACATATCCAGATCTATACGTGAGGTATTTACAATATGTCCAAACACGACTAAGAACATAGTAAATCCACGTAATGCATCTATATATTCTATACGTTTTCTTCGTTGAGATAGCTGCATATTGTCTATTTTTACTGAGTCTACATAGATCATAATTAATTAAATTTTATATTTATATTGTCTATTATTCAGAATGCGTTTGAGAAACTGTCCCGTATAGCTGCGCTCGCATGCAGCGATCTCGGCAGGAGTTCCGGCCGCGATTATCTCGCCGCCCTCCTCACCGCCTTCAGGACCCACATCGATGATATGGTCGGCAACCTTTATCACGTCGAGGTTATGCTCGATAACTATGGCCGTATTTCCACGATCGACGAGTTTGTTGATAACCTCGAGCAGCTGACGGATATCTTCGAAGTGAAGTCCGGTCGTCGGCTCGTCAAGGATGTAAAGCGTACGGCCCGTATCGCGTTTCGACAGTTCGCTCGACAGCTTTATACGCTGACTTTCACCACCCGACAACGTCGTACAGGGCTGACCGAGGGTCAGATACCCGAGACCGACCTCCTGTATTGCGCGCAGTTTGGTATATATCGAAGGAATGTTCTCGAAGAACTCGACGGCCATATTCACCGTCATGTTAAGTACGTCGTTGATGCTCTTGCCCTTGTATTTCACCTCGAGAGTCTCGCGGTTGTAGCGGTTTCCGCCGCAGGCCTTGCACTTGACATATACGTCAGGCAGGAAGTTCATCTCGATGGTCTGCACTCCGGCACCGCGACACTCTTCGCAACGGCCGCCCTTGACGTTGAACGAGAAACGTCCGGCCTTGAAACCGCGAATCTGCGCATCGGGCGTCGATTCGAATAGCTTGCGTATGTCCGAAAAGACATTCGAATATGTCGCCGGATTGCTGCGCGGCGAACGGCCTATGGGCGACTGATCCACCACTACCAGCTTGTCGATATTCTCAAGCCCCTCGACCGAATCGTACTCCAGAGGACGGTCGAGCGAACGATAGAGATGACGGCTGAGTATCGGGCGCAAAGTTTCGTTGACGAGCGTTGATTTGCCCGATCCGCTGACACCGGTCACGCATATGAACTTGCCGAGCGGGAACTCGACGGTAACACTCTTCAGATTGTTGCCACGGGCACCGCGAATGACTATACTGTCACCGTTGCCTTCTCGCAGGTGCGACGGTATTTCGATCTTTCGCCGGCCAGTCAGATAGTCGGCGGTCAGCGAGTTGGATTTCAGCACGTCGTCGAACGTCCCGGCCACCATTATGTGACCGCCCTTGCGACCGGCCAAAGGACCGACATCGACAATATAGTCGGCTGCACGCATCATGTCCTCATCGTGTTCGACCACGATTACCGAGTTGCCGGCATCGCGCAGGTTCTGCAGGCTCTTTATGAGCCGCTGGTTGTCGCGCTGGTGCAAACCGATGCTCGGCTCGTCGAGAATATAGAGAACGTTTACGAGTTTCGATCCTATCTGCGTGGCCAGACGTATGCGCTGCGCCTCACCTCCGGAGAGCGACCGAGACGCCCGTCCGAGTGAAAGATACCCCAAACCGACATCCAGCAGGAAACGGGTACGCTCGCGAATCTCCTTTACGATGTCGCGGGCTATCTGCTGCTCCTTGGGCGACATCACCTCCTCGACGTGCGATATCCACTCGGCAAAACGGGTTATCGACATGGCCGACACGTCGGCTATGTTCAATCCGCCGATCTTGAACTGCAGGGCCTCCTTCTTGAGGCGCGTGCCGCCGCACACCGAGCATGGCTTGTATATGAGGAACTGCTCACGCCATTTCTCGCCGCGTTTCGAGTTTTCGTCATCGGTTCTGTAAAGATATTCGGCTATACCCTCCCATGTCATGAGACGGCGGCCGCCACCCGAGTAAGAAAAGCCCGACGTATCGATGGTCATCGGCTCCGAATCGCCATACAGCACGGCATTAAGCCCGGCGTCCGAGATACTCTCTACCGGATCGTCGATCGTGAAGTCGTAACGGCGTCCGAGCGTCTCGAGTATGGCAAAAAGCAGGTTGTTGCGATATGGTCCGAGCGGTTCGACGGCTCCCTCACGCAGGGAACGGCTTGCATCGGGAATAATCTTCTTGATGTCGAAGACTGCCTCCTCGCCCAGACCGTTGCAGTGAGGACATGCTCCCTTAGGGGAGTTGAACGAGAATGTATGCGGGGCCGGTTCTTCGAACGCAACACCGGTTGTCGGACACATCAGATGACGCGAATAATAACGCAAACCGTCGGCATCGTAGTCATACAGTGCCATCGTACCCTTACCCTGACGCATGGTCTCCTTCAGCGATGTCATCAGGCGGTCGCGCATCTCTTCGCTGACACGCAAACGGTCGACGACAAGATCGATCGTATGTATCTTGTACCGGTCAAGACGTTCGCCGGCGGAGAATTCACGAATCTGTCCGTCGATACGGGCGTATATATACCCTTTCTTGGACAACGACTCGAACAGTTCGCGGTAATGGCCCTTGCGGCCCTTGACTATAGGGGCAAGCAGCGCCACCTTGCGCCCGTCGAATCCCTTTATTATCAAATCGCATATCTGTTCATCGGTGTAGTGCACCATCTCTTCGCCCGTAACGGGTGAATAGGCACGCGAGGCGCGGGCAAACAACAGACGCAGAAAATCGTTTATTTCGGTTACGGTGCCGACCGTAGATCGCGGATTGCGGTTCGTCGTCTTCTGTTCGATCGCCACCACGGGGCTCAGGCCCGTGATCTTGTCCACATCGGGACGCTCCATCGTACCAACAAACTGGCGTGCATATGTCGACAGCGTCTCCATGTAGCGGCGCTGCCCTTCGGCATAGATCGTATCGAAAGCCAGCGACGACTTGCCGGATCCCGACAAACCGGTTATGACAACCAGTTTGTTACGGGGTATCTCCAAATCCACGTTTTTGAGGTTGTGGACACGGGCACCGAATATTTTGATCTTGTCCTCCATAATTCGGGCAAAGATACTAAAAGGTGAGCGCAGAGACAAATGAAAACCCAAGTTTTCATCACCGGCACGGCCAAGGCCCACTCATGGAGATGTAAAAGGAGAGATGCTAAATTGCCGTTGTCAACGGCACACCGACAGCATCGAACTGAACATGTCGTGCAGAGAGAGAATACCTATGAGGTCGGCAAAACATACAAGCACCATGACGATCGTGAATATCTTTATGAAACGCCCGCCCCACCCGACGAAATAGCGTGACGCAAGCCATGCGCCGATCACGTTTCCGAGTCCGTGCAGCAGTCCGTACGAATACTCTACCTGTCCGTTGATCATGAAGACGGCCAGCGAGAAAGGCGTAGCGATGAATATGACGAATCCCTTTATGACGTTTGCCGTCACGATGTCCATTTTCATCGACCAGAGCGTAATTGCCAGGATGATGTATCCGAGACCTATGTATATGTACCCGCCATAGAAACCTATCAGCAGAAACCACAGATAGTGATGCGGTTTGACCTCCATGCGGGTACCGCCGTGGAAACGCTTATGGTTGTCGAAAATCAGATACAGCAGTATGAATGTAAGGACGACCCCGTAGCATATCTTGAAAACGGTCTCGTTTATTCGCGAGGCCACGAGCGAACCGGCAATGTTTCCGATGATGACGGGAATCGACAACAGCAGTCCGTTCTTGACGTCGAGCATGCGTTTGCGCAGGAACGTAACCGATGCCGTCAGGTTCTGGAGCAGTACTGCTATTCGGTTTGTACCGTTAGCGACGGTTATGGGCATACCGAGTACCATGAACACGGTCATGGTGATGATCGAGCCGCCGCCGGCCAACGTATTGATAATACCGACGACGATGCCCGAAACGACAAGCATTATTATGGCATCGTAAGTCATTGTTTCAAGGTTTTATTTCAAAATTGTCGGCGTCGCGCCACACCGGAAAACTTTCGCGGAAATGCACGAGCCGATCAGTATCCAGAACCGCCGTAACGAGGCCTTCACGGTCGTTCATCTCGACAAGCGTTTCGCCCCTGAAGTCGATTACGGCCGAATCGCCGACATATTTGGTCGACGGATCGGCACCCGTACGGTTTACGCCTACGACATAGGCCAGATTTTCGATTGCGCGTGCACGCAGCAACGTGCGCCACACGTTACGGCGCGATGCGGCCCACGATGCCGGACAGATTATGGCATCGTAATCTCCGCGATTACGGCTCCACACCGGGAAACGCAGATCGTAGCATACCAACAGCAGGAATCGTACACCGCGATATTCGACAACCACACGTTTGTCTCCGGGCAGGAAGCACTTGTCTTCACCGCCTATGCCGAACAGATGTCTTTTGTCATAGCATGCAATCACTCCCGACGGCTTGACGAACATCATCCGGTTGAAGCATTTGCCGTTCTCGTTTATGGCGACACTCCCGACAATGGCCCGGTCGTATTTTGCAGCGGTACGTTTGAGCCACGTTACCACGGTCCCGTCCATCCGTTGAGCCACAGCCTCGGTATCGACAACAAAACCTGTTGCGAAGGTCTCCGGCAGCACGACGATATCGGCATCACATCCGGCAACAAAAGCCTCTGCTCTGGCCAGATTGGCGCGCACGTCGCACCAGGCCATGTTAAGTTGACATATTGCTATATTGAGTCTCATTCTATACAAATATACTAAAAAACAGCGTAAAATGGAACTGCCCAAGCAAATAAAATCAGTGATACGGCCTGCTTGTTACGCAGGCCGTCACTACTCTACTTCCGCATATCCACCGGAGGTGCAGGCGGCACTTCGCCTTCATGCGGACGCGGCGGGACCTCATGTGGAGCCGCAGCAGCCTCGGCACGCTTGTCTCGATGTTTCGGACGGGCCTTTCCGTCATGCGGTGGTACCGGAGCCTCATGACGAACTGCAGCCTCCATCCCCTGACGTTCATGTGGCGGCATTGGCGGTACGTCATGTTTATGTTTGTGACCGCGAGGCGGTTTGGGCGGCTTGGGAGGTTTCGGGCCTCGTTTGTCATGATGCGGCGGCAATGGATGGTGATGTGCAGGAGGTGCAGGCGGCTGAGGACGCCGTGCAGCACACGATGTAGACAAAATACCGGACAATATGATGCCCAGACATATCAGTATTCGTACAATTCTCATGGCATGCATGTTTTTACAGATTTATACAAATTTAATGAAAACAATCCTAAAATGCAATAATAAATGGCATCAAGAACAGTCTACAATGCATCGACAGCGGTCTTTTATGCTACGACACGATTATGTGTCGGCATGATAAGTCACGAATAATTCGTCAATCTGTGAATAGTTTTGTATTTTTGTCTCGACAAAAGAGACGACCGATGAAGACAGGCCAAATACAGAAACTAAAGGTAAACCGCATATCGGATTACGGCCTATATCTTGCCGATGAAGAGCAGAACGAGGTATTGTTGCCCAACAAATATGTCTCCCTCGCCGACAAGGTAGGCGACGAGAAGGAGGTATTCGTATACCACGATTCCGAGGACAGACTCGTCGCAACGACCGAGACGCCTAAGATAAAGGCCGGCGAAGTTGCATACCTCAAGGTCGTGGACCGCTCGATACACGGGGCATTTCTCGACTGGGGGCTTGCGGGCAAGGACCTCTTCCTGCCAAACCGCAACCAGCAGGGAGGCGTGATAATCGGCCACAGCTATCTGGTGTACCTGTACGTGGACAACATCACGGGCCGTTGCGTTGCGACAATGAAATTCAAGGCTTTCGTCGACAACGACATTCTGACCGTAAAACCGAGGCAGGAGGTTGATATAACCATAGCCTCGGAGAGTCCTATCGGATACCGCGTCATCATAAACAACCGCCATTGGGGCATGCTCTACAAGAACCAGCTTTTCCGCCCCGTAAGTATCGGCGAGAAGCTCAAGGCATACATACGGCGCATAACCGACGACAACCGCATAGACGTCAGCCTGCAACAGGAAGGCTACGCCGAAGTACGTCATTCGGCCGAGACTCTGACGGCGCTGTTGCATGAGAACGGCGGATTTCTGCCGCTCAACGACGACAGTTCGCCCGAGGAGATAATGCGGCTCACACACATGAGCAAAAAGGTGTTCAAACGTTCGCTCGGCATGCTCATGAAACGAGGAGAGGTCGAACCGGTGGAGAATGGCATTAAAACCATAAACAGAAAATGAGCAAGACCATAACGGCCGAAAGAGTGTCGCGCGACTGTACCGACAACTATGTTTTCCAGCGTTCGCTGCTGGCCTATCACAAGGCTGCGGAGATCGTCAGCGGCGACATTCTCGAAATCGGCACGGGCGAAGGATACGGCATAGACATAATATCGCCGAAAGCCACGAGGTTCATCACTCTCGACAAGCACATACCCGAAGAACTGCATACGGGGCACAATGTCGAATTTTACGAAGCGGAAGTTCCTCCGATTCCCACCGACAACAACAGTTTCGACTTCGTCCTGGCATTTCAGGTCATCGAACACATAAAGAAGGACATAGAGTTCGTCCGCGAGGTCAAGCGCGTACTACGTCCCGAAGGCAAATTCATTGTGACCACACCCAATGTCCTGATGTCGCTCACACGCAATCCGTGGCACGTACGAGAGTATCATGCCGACGAGTTGAAGAATATACTCGAGTGTGAGTTCGACAAGGTCGAGGCATACGGCGTATTCGGCAACAAGAAGGTAATGACATATTACAACAAGAACAAGAAGAGCGTTGCACGTTTCGCACGTTTCGACATACTCGATCTTCAGCACCGTCTGCCGCGATGGATGCTGCAGTGGCCATACGACGTACTGAACCGGCTCAACAGGCGGCTGCTTTATACAGAGAACAAGAATCTTACTTCATCCATAAAGATGAGCGACTACTCTATCGGACCGGTTGCCGACAACTGCTTCGATCTGTTCTACATAGCTACGAAAAAGTAGGACATTACGACAGTCACGCAAACAAACGGGGAGCGGATCCGTAAAAGGCCGCTCCCCGTATTTTTACCGGTTGCCCGTGCTATTTCAGTACGCGTTCAATATATGCGCTGTAATCCTTTACCACCGGCTTGTAGTCATCCGTATCGAACAGCGGAGACGATATGAGATAGTCTGCCGTCGAACGGTTCACGGCCGTCGGTACATTGTACAACGTTGCCACTCGCAGCAATGCCTTCACGTCGACATCGTGCGGCTGGGCCGACATCGGATCCCAGAAGAATACCAGAGCATCGATCTCCCCGCACGCTATGAGCGAGCCAAGCTGTTGATCGCCGCCGAGCGGGCCCGATTTCAACTTGACAATATCGAGCTGCGGCAGTTCCTGCGCGTTACCATCTCCGGATTCGTTGCCGGCGGCCTCCTTGTGCTCAAGAAGTGTCTTTTCAACCATCTTACCGGTCGTACCGGTGCAGATAAGACGGTGTTCGCGAAGTTTCATGCTGTTCCAGTCGACCCACTCTGCCAGATCGCGTTTCATGTTGTCGTGCGCCACAAGAGCGACGGTTCTCATACGTTTCATTCTCTTCAGTTGTTTTATTGGTAATACAAATATAATAAAAAATACACCTGGAGCCGTATTTCACGCCGAATTATAATGAATAAAACGGGGCCCACAGTTGATGGGCCCCGTTTGGCAAGAATATTACGAACCGAAGTTATCGTAAAGGATATTTTCAGGCGGTACGCCGAGATTGTCGAGCATCTTGAGCACCGATGCGACCATCATCGGAGGTCCGCACATGAGGTAGATACATCCTTCGGGCTCCTCGTGGTTCTTGAGGTAGTTCTCGTAAAGCACTGTGTGAACGAATCCTACCTTGTATGCTACGCCTGCAGCATCGGCTTCGGGATCCGGACGGTCCAGAGCCAGATGGAACGAGAAGTTGGGGAACTCGCGCTCGATCTCGGCATAATCTTCGAGATAGAATGCCTCCTTGAGCGAACGTGCTCCATACCAGAACGATACGGGACGCTTTGTCTTTTCGGTCTTGAAAAGGTGCATGATGTGGCTGCGCATTGGAGCCATACCGGCACCACCGCCGATGAATATGAGTTCCTGATTCTCCGGAAGGTTGTCCGGCAGGAAGAACTCTCCGTAAGGACCCGAGATCGTAACCTTGTCGCCCGGTTTGCGCGAGAAGATGTACGACGAGCAGATACCCGGATTGACCTTCATGAAACCGCCGTGTACCTTGTCGAACGGAGGCGTTGCGATACGTATGTTCAACATGATGATGTTACCCTCGGCCGGGTGATTGGCCATGGAGTATGCACGGAAGGTCTCTTCGGGATTCTTGGCTACCAGATCCCACATCTTGTAACGATCCCAGTCGGCACGGTACTTCTCATCGACATCCATATCCGAGAACTTGATAGCATCGTACTTCGGGATGTCGATCTGTATGTAACCGCCGCTTCGGAAGTTGAGACGTTCGCCCTCGGGGAGTTTCACTACGAACTCCTTGATGAAGGTTGCGACGTTGCGGTTCGAAACCACCTCGCACTCCCACTTCTTGACGCCGAGAACGGCTTCGGGAACCTTGATCTTCAGATTGTCCTTGACCTTTACCTGGCAACCGAGACGCCAGTGATCCTTCTGCATCTTGCGCGAAATGAAACCGGTTTCGGTCGGCAGTATGTCGCCGCCGCCCTCGAGAACCTGGCATTTGCACATTCCGCACGAACCGCCGCCACCGCATGCCGACGGCAGAAATACCTGATTGTTGGCGAGTGTAGCGAGCAGCGAGGAACCGCTTTCGGTCTTGATTACGCGCTCGCCGTCGTTGATATCGATGGTAACGTCGCCCGAGGTAGTAAGTTTTGCCTTTGCAAAGAGAAGCAGCACCACCAGAACGAGCGTTACCACCAGAAAGGCAACAATCGAAACAATAATCGTTAATGTCATCTTTTTATCTCTTATTAAAGGTTACAACTTGATACCCGAGAATATCAGGAATGCGATACCCATCAGGCCAGTAATTATGAAAGCTATACCGGGGCCCTTCAGCGCAGCGGGGATGTGCGAATATGTCGTCTTCTCGCGGATAGCAGCCATCATGACGATAGCCAGCCACCAGCCGAGACCCGAACCAAGTCCGTATACGATCGACTGCCACAACGAAGTGATTTCGAAAGCGGCAACCTTCTGCTGCATGAAGAGCGAGCCACCCATGATTGCGCAGTTTACGGCAATCAGCGGCAGGAAGATACCCAACTGGTTGTAGAGCGTCGGCGAGAACTTCTCGACGGCCATCTCGACCAACTGGGTGAACGATGCGATAACCGCAATGAAGACGATGAACGAGAGGAAGCTCAGGTCGACGCCTTCGACCAGCGCATTGGCCTTCAGAACGTACTCGTTGAGCAGGTAGTTCAGAGGCACGGTCATCGTCATTACGAACGTTACGGCCAAACCGAGGCCGAGAGCCGTCTTCACGCTCTTCGAAACGGCGATGTAGGAGCACATGCCGAAGAAGAAGGCGAAAACCATGTTGTCGATGAATATCGACCTTATGAATATATTCAAAGATTCCATACCTTACCTCCTATTTTTCCTGCAAGTCCTTGTTGTAAGAACGGTGAATCCAGATGATGCAGCCCACGATTATCAGAGCCATCGGCGGGAGCAGCATCAGGCCGTTGTTGGTGTAGAAACCGCCGTTTGCAGCATACCAGCTTTCGGGAATGACCTGGAAGCCGAAGAGCTGACCCGAACCGAAGAGCTCGCGGATGAACGCGATGATAATGAGGATAAACGAATAACCGAGGCCGTTTCCGATACCGTCGAGGAACGAAGCCCAGGGCTTGTTACCGAGAGCGAAGGCCTCTACACGACCCATGATTATACAGTTGGTGATGATCAGGCCCACATATACGGACAGCTGTTTCGAGACGTCGTAAACGTAAGCCTTCAGGAACTGGTCCACGATAATAACCAGGGCGGCGATTACGACCAGCTGTACGATGATGCGGATACGCGAAGGAATACCCTTGCGCAGAAGCGACATCACGAGGTTCGAAAACGCCGTAACTACCATAACCGACAGACCCATGACGATAGCCGGTTTGAGTTTCACGGTTACGGCCAGCGAAGAACAGATACCCAGAATCTGAACGATAACAGGGTTGTTTGCGCTCAGAGGGCCTGTCAGATACTTCAAATTCTTAACACTACTCATTGTTCTCAACATTTTGCTCGTTAGAAACCTCTTCCGCCGTATTTGCATCGGTGTCGGCAGCTGCATTTTCGCTCGCTACGGCCTCGAAATACGGGATGTAATTCTTCAGGCAGTCGTAGAGCATTGCGCTTACGCCGTCCGAAGTCTTGGTTCCGCCGGTAATGGCATCAACCTCATGAGAGAAGTTTGCATCTTCGGGTTTGGCCCCACCCTTCTTGAGTTTGATCGAAACGAAATCGGTTCCTTCAAAGATTTTCTTACCTACATACTGAGCCTGGTGCTTGTCGGTAGCGATCTCGGCACCCAGACCCGGGGTTTCACCCTTGTGGTCGAGAACCACACCAACCACCGTATTCATGTCGCCTTCGAGAGCTACATAGCCCCAGATGACGTCCCACAGACCCTGACCCGTAACCGGGAATACGTAACGGCCGTCGGCCGAACGGAATACGGGATATGTCTTGTTGGTTATTGCGCCCTTCAGGTCGAACAGCATGTCCAGAGCCTGATCTGCAGTAACGCCTTCGATCGTCTCGCCCTTGTCGTTCACGGCATAGGCGGTGATGTACTGATCGTAATTCTCGGTCGGAGTGCCGTTTGCATCAACTGCACCCAGCGATTTGAGAATAGCGTTCTTCTTCTCGTTGAGGACGTTGTCGTTCTGACGCTGCTGCAGCGACATTGCCGTCACCGCGAGGATTGCAGCCACGATTACGACCATGACGGTCGAATACAATATTATATACCAGTTGCTGTTCTTGTCGATGCCACCGCCGCTGACGAGCTCGAACTCCGAAGCGGGAGCCTGACAAACCGGGCACTTCTCGGGAGCCTTGTCGCCCTCGTGAATGTATCCGCAAACCTTACATTTGAATTTCTTAGTTGCCATACTCTCCTACTTTTTTGCAAGTTTAACACGATTGTTCCTGCGACGGATGTTGGCCTCGACAACGCAGTAGTCGATCAGCGGAGCAAGGGCGTTCATGAACAATATCGAGAGCATCATACCTTCGGGATATGCCGGGTTGATAACGCGCGTCATGATGGCGAGCATACCGACCATGAATCCGTAGATATATTTACCGGTATTGGTCTGAGCCGAAGTAACGGGGTCGGTGGCCATGAATACGGCACCGAAAGCGAAACCGCCGACAATCAGATGCTGCCATGCAGGGATCTGCATGTACGGAGTAGCACCGATAAGGTTGAAGATGAGACCCATGACCAGGCCGCCGACGAATACGCTCAGCATCGTACGCCACGAAGCTATACCGGTGAAGAGCAGTATTACGGCGCCGATCAGGATTGCCAGCGTCGAAGTCTCGCCGAAGCTTCCGGGGATGAATCCGAGGAATGCGTCGAGGTTCGAGAACGACATCGAGCCGGTCGATCCCAGCTGTTCGAGAGCCGTAGCACCCGAAACGCCATCCACCTGAGCGCCCATCATAGTCCAGTTCGAGAACCATACCTGCTCACCCGACATCGAGGGAGTGTATGCGAAGAAGACAAATGCACGTGCCACGAGAGCCGGGTTGAATACGTTCATGCCCGTACCGCCGAATACCTCCTTGCCGAATACCACGGCAAAAGCGGTACCCAGAGCCACCATCCAGAGCGGCGTGCTTACAGGCATGATCATCGGTATGAGAAGACCGGTCACGAGGAAGCCCTCGTTCACATCATGCTTGCGGGCCTGTGCAAATCCGAACTCTATGGCGAGACCTACTATATAAGAGGTAGCGACCATAGGCAGTATGCGAACCAGACCGTAGAAGAATGCGGTCCAGCCTGCAAGACCTACAAGATGACCCGTGTTGTAGCAACCGAACAGGAATGCCGGCAGCAATGCAATAACCACGGTGATCATCGTACGCTTCATATCGTTGCAGTCGCGGATATGAGCGCCCTTTGTCGTGGTCGTGTTGGGTACGAAAAGGAAAGTTTCGAAGGCCTCGAAAGTCGAGCCGAGGAAACTGAGCTTGCCGCCTTCGGAGAAGGTCGGCTTTATCTTGTCAACGAAGTTACGTAATCCGCTCATTATTCGCCCTCCTTGATCATTAAGTTAATACCGTTGCGGATGATCTGCTGCATCTCGATCTTCGAAGGATCGACGAACTCGCAAAGGGCGAAATCCTCTTCAACGACTTCGTAAATACCCAGATTTTCCATTTTGTCTATATCTTCGGCGAGGATAGCCTTCAACAGATATGTCGGATAGATATCCATCGGCAGATACTGCTCGTAGAGTCCCGTAACCACGAACGGACGCTCGGCGCCGTTGAGGTTTGTATCGAGGTTGTAGACCTTCTTGGGGCAGAGCCACGAGAAATAGGCTCTCGATACGGAGAACTTGTTGAAACGAGGCATGAGCCAGCCGAGAGTTTCGTAGTGGTTGCCTTCGGGGATTACGGTGATCATGTTGGCATAGAAACCGATGAATCCGTCGAGGCTCGTCTTGACGCCCGAGAGGACATTGCCCGAGATGATACGTACGCTCTGGCCCTCGCCCTGCTTCTGGATGTTGCCCTTGAGGATCGATGCGATCGGAGCGCCGCTGATGATACGGTAATACTGTGCGTGCATCACCTCCGAACCGGCTACGGCGATGGTCTTGGACATGTCCAGCTTGCCTTCGTTGAAGAAGCGGCCGATGATGGCTACGTCCTGGATGTTGACGGTCCATACACGTTCGCCCTTGTTGACGGGGTCGATGTGGTGGATCTGTACGCCGACATTGCCCACGGGGTGCTTGCCTTCGAAAGTGTGCAGCTCAACGCCCTTGTAGAAAGCGGCATCGCCTTCGGCCTTGGCGCGTACCGAAAGGTGAACCTTGCCGTCGGTGAGCTTGCCGAGAACGGCGAGACCCTTCTGGACATTGTTCTTTTCGGAGCTGAGGATGTAGTTGTAATCCGGAGCAAGAGGAGCACTGTCGAATGCCGACACGAAAATTGCCTTGGGCTTGTCCGAAGGATTGGCGATAATCCCGTACGGACGCTGAATGATCATTGCCCACAATCCCGATTTGAGCAACAAGGCGATAACATCTTCACGGTTGGCTTTCGCCAGATCGGGGATTTCGAACTCCTCGTAAGTCTGTTTGGCATCGGCAGCGACAACCACATTGAGAATACGACGCTTCTCACCGCGATTTACAGCCGAAACGGTACCGCTGACCGGAGAAGTAAAGAGCACGCGCTCGTCGGACTTGCTGAAAAACAGCGGAGTGCCGGCCTTCACCTTGTCGCCAACCTTAACCAACAGCTTGGGAGTGACGCCTTCGAAATCCAGAGGAGAGACTGCATATTCCGAAGCCATCGGCAATTGCGTCGATATCTTCTCAGCCTTACCCTGAAGATTTACGTCTAAACCCTTACGTAGTTTGATGATTTTCGACATTGTTAATAATGTTTTTGTTTGAGTAATAATTAGTTGTTAACTATTTTCGAAAATGACGTGCAAATATACTATTTGTTTTGCAGACTACGATACAATCTGCAACTATTTTTCTCAAGAAAAATTATAATTTTGCACCCGTAAGGCCGCGTATGACCAGATTCGTAAACATACATACGCACCGTCCGACCGGCGATGCGATTGAACCGACGAGCACGGGAGTTCATCCGTGGCATGTCGAACACGATGACTGCGAACACGTAAGCAGCGATATCGCCACGTATGACGCCGTCGGCGAGACCGGTCTCGACTTCGCGTGCAACAGCGATCGCAGCAAACAACGTGCAGCTTTCGTCCGTCAGTTGCAGATCGCCGAAGAGACCGGCAAGCCCGTCGTAATACACTGCGTTAAGGCATTCGAACCGGTGATGGAGGAGTTGGCGCGCCACAATCTGCGGGCAGTCATATTCCACGGCTTCATCGGATCGCCCGAGCAGGCTGAACGCGCCGTGGCGAGAGGATACTATCTCTCGTTCGGCGAGCGCACGTTCGCATCGCCCAAAACTATCGAGGCACTGCGACACGTACCGATCGGGCAGATGTTTCTCGAAACGGACGATTCGCCGGTAGCGATCGAGGAGATATACGGCCGTGTCGCCGATTTGCGTGGGATAACCGTCGACAGGTTGAGCGAAGAGATGTTAAGGAACTACGAAAAGGTTTTCGGGAGAGATGAACAACTGGCTTGAAAGGACACAACTGCTGCTGGGCGAGGAGAAATGCGCCATACTTCGCGACTCCAACGTCGTGATCGTAGGACTGGGCGGCGTAGGGGCCTATGCCGCCGAGATGATAGCTCGTGCCGGTGTAGGCCGCATGACCATAGCCGATGCCGACGTTGTGAGCGAGAGCAACATAAACCGTCAGCTCATAGCACTTCATTCGACTGTCGGACGTTCCAAGGCCGAGCTTATGGCCGAGCGTCTGCGCGACATCAATCCCGAAATCGAACTTACGGTAGTAAACCGCTATATCAAGGACGACGAGACGTATACATTACTGGATTCGGCGCATTTCGACTATGCGGTCGATGCCATCGACACGCTGTCGCCGAAACTCGCATTCATCAAGGGATGCATCGACCGAGGCATACCGGTCGTAAGTTCGATGGGTGCCGGAGCCAAGACAGACCCGACGCAGATGGAGATCGCCGACATCTCGAAGACGCACCACTGCCCGCTGGCCCACATGTTGCGCAAACGGCTGCACAAGATCGGCATACGCAGCGGTTTTCAGGCGGTATTCTCGCCGGAAACGATACGTGAAGGTGCCATGATACTCTGCGAGGAACAAAACAAGAAATCCAACGTTGGGACCATATCGTACATACCGGCGCTCTTCGGCATAGGCTGCGCCTCGGTCGTGATAAGGGATCTCGTTGGAGAACTGACTACAAACAAAAAATAAACTGTCATGAAACCAAACATCGTTTTTCTGGACGAGTATTCGATATGCGGACGCGACATGTCGTCCGTCAAGGAGCTCGGCAACTACACCGCATACGACAATACTCTGCCCGAGCAGGTAGTCGAGCGATGTACCGACGCCGACATAGTCATCTCGAACAAGGTTGTGCTCGATGCCGACAAACTGAAACAGCTGCCGCGCCTGCGTCTGATATGCGTAGCCGCCACCGGCACGAACAACATCGATCTCGAAGCCGCCGCTTCGCTCGGCATCGAGGTGCGCAACGCCGTAGGATATTCGACCTACTCCGTTGCAGAGACGACATTATGTTCGGCGCTGTCGCTGCTGCGCGAAGTAGTCTATTACGACGGATACTTCAAGAGCGGAGCCTACACTTCGTCGGGCCGCATGTTCTGTTTCGACCGTCCTACGGCACAGATCCGCGGCAAAAACTGGGGCATAATCGGATTGGGCAACATAGGCCATGAGGTGGCAAGACTCGCTACGGCATTCGGATGCGACGTACGTTACTTCTCGACCTCCGGCACCGTCCGCCACGAGGATTATCCATCGGTTTCGCTGAACGAGCTGCTTGAGTGGGCCGATATCGTATCGATACACTGTCCGCTCAACGGGCGGACACGTAACCTCATAGGCCGCGACGAACTCTCCATGATGAAACGTTCGGCCGTAATCATCAATGTCGCCCGTGGCGGCATTATCGACGAGCAGGCGCTCGCCGAAGCACTCGACAATGGCGAGATACGCGGAGCAGCGCTCGATGTCTTTACGAGCGAACCCGTCAAGGCGGACTCACCGCTGCTCAAGCTCAAGGATCCGTACCGATTGCTGGCATCGCCGCACAATGCATGGTCGACGGTGGAAGCAATAGATCGTCTCATCGGGTGCGTAACCGATAACATACGCGAATACTTAAACAACCGACAATAAATTGATCTGCAATAATATTCTCGAAACCATAGGGTCGACACCCATGGTCCGCATCAACAGACTGCTGTCCAAACCGGGAGTAAACATCTACGCCAAACTCGAAGGCTTCAACCCTACGGGCAGCATCAAGGACCGCATAGCGGTCAAGATGGTCGAAAAGGCCGAGGAAGACGGGTTGCTCTACCCCGGAAAGACCATCATCGAGCCCACATCGGGCAATACGGGCATAGGCCTGGCCATAGCCGGCATCGTAAAGGGCTATCCCGTAGAGATAGTTATGAGTTCCGCCGTTTCGATCGAGCGTCGCAAGATAATTCGCTCCTACGGAGGAAAGGTGATACTTACCCCAGCCGATCAGGGAACGGACGGAGCCATACGCAAGGCCCGCGAACTGGTCGCCGCCAATCCCGAAAAGTATTACATGCCCGACCAGTTTGCAAATGCATGCAACTATCTGGCGCACTATGAAAATACTGCCATCGAGATCTGGCAGCAGACCGAGGGCAAAATCGACTATCTGGTATGTGCCGTCGGCACATCGGGTACACTCATGGGACTTTCGCGCTTCCTCAAGGCAATGAAACCCGAAATCAAGGTGATCTGCGCCCACCCTACCCGCGGACACTACATACAGGGTCTGAAGAACATGGAGGAGGCCATAGTACCCAAGATATACGATCCGTCGCGCATAGACGTACAGGAGTTCGTCGAGAGCGAGGAGGCAATACACATGGCCCGCAGAATCATTGCCGAAGAGGGCATCTTCGCCGGCATGAGCAGCGGAGCGGCGATGCTTGCCGCACTGCGCACGGCCGAACGCATCGACAGCGGCAACATAGTGGTCGTTTTTCCGGACCGTGCCGAGAAATACCTAAGCACAAGCATGTTCGACGACGTCGACGAACAGTGATTCGAAACATACCGACAAAGAGGCCGCTCCTGAACTGGGCGGCCTCTTTCAATTTTATACAAAAAGAAAAGGGTGCCACTTTTAGTGCCCCCTTATGCAACTTATTGATAATTAAACCTTGTCGTGGAGAATACGAGATTCGAACTCGTGACCTCTTGCATGCCATGCAAGCGCTCTAGCCAGCTGAGCTAATCCCCCGTTGTGGGTGCGAAGATAGCGATAGTTTTTCAATCTGCAAACTCCGCACCCATAAAATTCACACGCCTTGATCAAAAAAGCATGCTTTTACTTCATCTCGATAAGAGCGTGACCGGTCATTTCAGACGGCTGAGGCACTCCCATCAGTTTGAGAACCGTAGGTGCAACGTCGGCCAAAATACCGTCCTCTACCGACTTCACGCGATCCGATACAACTACAATGGGTACCGGATTGAGCGAGTGAGCCGTATTTGGAGTTCCGTCGGCGTTGATGGCATGATCGGCATTACCGTGGTCGGCTATCATAACGACCTCGTAACCGTTGCGTTTCGCAGCCTCCACAACCTTCTCGACGCACTTGTCGACAGCCTTTACGGCCTTGACGATGGCGTCGTAGACACCGGTATGGCCTACCATGTCGCCATTGGCAAAATTGAGGCAGATGAAATCGTACTTCTGCGTATCGAGTGCATCCGCCAGCTTGTCGGCTACCTCGTATGCACTCATCTCGGGCTGAAGGTCGTATGTAGCCACCTTGGGCGATGCCACGAGAATACGGTCTTCACCGGGGAACTTGTCCTCACGGCCGCCGTTGAGGAAGAAGGTTACATGCGCATACTTCTCCGTCTCGGCTATACGCAGCTGGGCAAGGCCGAGCGACGAAACGTACTCGCCGATTGTATTTACGACGTTCTCCTTGTCGAAGATAATGTGCAGGCCCTTGAAGTGGGCATCGTAAGGAGTCATGCAGCAGTAATAGAGCGGCAAAGTATGCATTCCCTGCTCGGGCATATCCTCCTGCGTCAGTACGACGGTGATCTCGCGGGCACGGTCGTTACGATAGTTGAAGAAGATGACCATGTCGTCGGGCTTGATCGTACCGATGGCATTGCCGGCAGCATCCACGGCCACGATAGGCTTGATGAACTCGTCGGTTACGCCTTCGTCATACGACTTCTGCATGGCGGCAACCAAATCGGTAGCCTTTTCTCCTACACCGTTTACAAGCTGGTCGTATGCAACCTTGACACGTTCCCAACGCTTGTCGCGGTCCATTGCATAGTAACGTCCTATGATCGACGCGATCTTGCCGGTTGTTGCGGCCATGTGCTTCTCCAGATCGGCAATGAAACCCTTTCCGCTTTTGGGGTCGGTATCACGGCCATCCATGAAGCAGTGAACGTATGTATGCTCGATTCCGTAATGTTTCGATATTTCGCAGAGCTTGTAGAGGTGCTCGATCGACGAGTGTACACCTCCGTTAGAGACAAGACCCATGAAGTGTACGTTCACACCCTTCGCCTTGGCATACTCGAACGCCTTGACGATCTCGGGATTCTTGAGAATCGAATTATCGGCACATGCACGGTTGATCTTTACCAGATCCTGATATACGACACGGCCGGCACCTATGTTGAGGTGTCCCACCTCGGAGTTACCCATCTGTCCGTCGGGCAGACCGACATTCTCGCCGTCAGTGCGCAGATGCGCATGGGGATAGCGGGCAGTCATGTTCGAGATGTATTCGGGATGAACGGTATATATGACGTCGGAAGCCGTATGGTCTCCATCGCCCCAACCGTCCAGAATCATTAACAGAACTTTCTGATTTGCCATAACTTTATTTGTTTAATTTGTCCATAATCAATTCCACGGCCTTGTCAATGGCTCGCTGCAGTCCCTCGAGGTTCTTGCCTCCGGCCGTTGCGAAGAAAGGCTGACCGCCTCCGCCTCCGGCTATCTCCCTGGCAGCTTCGCGAACTACCGCACCGGCATTTACTCCGGCGGCGACAATGTCATCTCCAAGCATTACCACGAGTGACGGTTTGTCACCGTATGACGAACCTACGACAAGCACCAGCTTCGGAGAGTGTGCCCGCAAATTGTAGGCCAGGTCCTTGATGAAATCCGCCTGCTTGTCCGACTGCATGCTGATAAGCAGCACGCCGTTTTGTTCGGGTACGGTCTTGACAAGTTTGTCTGCCAAAGCGGCAATCTGCTCGCGGCGCATCTCCTCGACCTCGTGACGCAACGACTCGTTGTTCTCCACCAGTTTCCTGATCGCGGGAAGGATCTGAGCATTGTTGAGGCATTCGCCTATGTTGCGCATCGTATCCTCCGCCGCATACATCAGATCCTCGGCGGCAGCACCGGTAACGGCCTCGATACGTCTTACGCCGGCCGATATGGCGCTTTCATTCAATATGCGGAACATGCCGATAGTACCGGTGGCACTCGTATGCGTACCGCCGCAGAGCTCGACCGAAGGTCCGAACTTGACCATGCGGACACGATCGCCGTACTTCTCACCGAACAACATCATGGCTCCGCACTTCTCGGCATCCTCCTTGGTGGCATTGCGGTTCTCCTCGAGGGGATAGTTGGCGCGGACCGCACGGTTGACCAGACGCTCAACCTCACGCAGCTGTTCGGGCGATACCTTCTGGAAGTGCGAAAAGTCGAAACGCAGATAACCGGGAGTTACGAGAGAACCCTTCTGCTCGACATGGTTGCCAAGAACCTGACGCAACGCGTGATGCAACAAGTGCGTGGCGGTATGGTTGTTGGCAGCCGACTGACGCTTCTCGGCATCGACCACAGCTGTGAACTCGGCCGACGGATTGGTTGGCAACGTATTTACTATATGTATTATCAGACCGTTCTCCTTCTCGGTTGCAACTATGTCGACACGTTCATTTGCGCTTTCGATATATCCGGTATCGCCGACCTGGCCTCCCGAATTTCCGTAGAACGGAGTACGGTCGAAGACCAGCTGATACGAAGTCTTGCCCTTGGTCGAGACCTTGCGGTAACGTGTGATCTTCACCGGTGCCGTCAACGTATCGTAACCTATGAACTCGCTCTGTTCTACGGGCATGAGCACTACCCAGTCGTCGGTATCGACTGCCGAAGCGTTACGTGAACGCTCCTTCTGAGCCTGCAGCTCCTTGTTGAACTCATCGAGATCGACCCCCATACCCTGCTCGCGTGCGATCAGTTCGGTAAGGTCGATCGGAAATCCGTAAGTATCATAAAGCACGAATGCCTCCTTGCCCGAGATTTCGCTGCGGCCGTTCTTCTTGGCCTCCTTTATCACGCCGTCGAGAAGGTTGATACCGGTAGCCAGCGTACGCAGGAAAGCCGACTCCTCCTCCTCGATAACGCGTTCGATAAGCGTCTGCTGAGCCTTCAGCTCGGGGAACTGTCCGCCCATCTGCTCGACGAGCGTACCCACAAGCTTGCATATGAACGGCTCGTTGAAGCCCAGATACGTATATCCGTAACGTACGGCACGGCGCAGGATACGGCGTATGACGTATCCTGCCTTGACGTTCGACGGCAACTGACCGTCGGCGATCGAGAAGGCGATGGCACGCAGGTGGTCGGCGATGACGCGCATTGCCACATCGGTATTCTCATCTCCGCCGTAACGTTTGCCAGACATGGCCGATATGCGCTGTATGAGCGGCTGGAACACGTCGGTATCGTAATTCGACTTCTTGCCCTGAAGTATCATGCAGAGACGTTCGAAGCCCATACCCGTATCTACGTTCTTTGCAGGCAGCGGTTCGAGCGAACCGTTCGCCTTGCGATTGAACTGCATGAAGACCAGGTTCCAAATCTCGATTACCTGCGGGTTTCCGGCATTGACCAGATCACGTCCGGGCACCTTGGCGATCTCGGCTTCGTCGCGCAGATCGAAGTGGATCTCACTGCAGGGACCACACGGACCCGTCTCGCCCATCTCCCAGAAGTTGTCATGTTTGTTTCCGCGGATTATATGGTCTTCGGGCAGGAACCGGCTCCAGTATTCGTATGCCTCGCTGTCGAACGGCACGCCATCCTCCTCGCTGCCCTCGAATACGGTTGCGTACAGACGATCCTTCGGTAGACCGTAAACCTCGGTCAACAGCTCCCAGGCCCACGATATGGCCTCTTTCTTGAAATAGTCGCCATACGACCAGTTGCCGAGCATCTCGAACATCGTATGGTGATACGTATCATGGCCGACCTCTTCCAGATCGTTGTGCTTGCCCGATACGCGCAGACACTTCTGCGTATCGGCCACACGCGGATATTTGCGCGGAGCATTTCCAAGGAATATGTCCTTGAACTGGTTCATACCGGCGTTGGTGAACATCAGCGTCGGGTCGTTTTTTACGACCATCGGTGCCGACGGCACGATGGTATGTCCTTTGCTCGCAAAGAAATCGAGGAAGGCCTGTCTGATTTTATTCGACTCCATATATACTTGTAAAGCTAATTATCACGTTATCTGAATCAGGTTGCAAAAATACATATTTTAACTAAATTTGCATCACTAAAACCCGGTAATTTTCAAGTATGGGACGAAAAGCAAAGGTCAAGGCGCAAAATACGGCAACGTTTGAAAACGATGCCGTAACGTATCGTTTGCGCATGTATACACTGCTGCGCAAGATACTCATCGGGTTCATACTCGTATCGCTTGTGAACTTTGCATTCTCATACCTTTTCTACACCCCCAAGATGTACCGCATACACAGCGAAAACCGCGAAATGGTACTCAAGTATGCCATCATGAACAACAAGATACGGGTAGCACAGCGACAGCTCGACGAAATACGACACCGCGACAATCAGGTCTACCGGGCGCTCTTCTCGTCCGACACTACGCATCTGATACCGGAACCATATCCCGACAGCAAATACGCCTACATGAGCGGAGACGACTATTCGACGCTCATGACCGATACGTGGAAGGCCATGGACGAGCTCGCCCAGCAGATATATCTCGAATCGGTATCGTTCGACGAGCTGCAGATACTGGCCAAGAACAAGGAGCGTCTTTCGTCGGCCATACCTGCCGTCTGGCCCATTGACCGTGCGCAGCTCAAGGCTCTCTATTCGTTCGGCATGCGACTGCATCCCATCTACAAGACCCGCAAGTTCCACAAGGGAGTTGACATGGCCTGCAACATCGGCGTGCCGGTATACGCCACGGGTGATGCCGTAGTCGAATCGACGGATCAGGGGCAACGACGCGTCGGATACGGCAGGCAAATCTTGCTTGATCACGAATTCGGATACAAGACGCGATATGCACACCTGAGCAAGATACTCGTCGAGCCGGGACAGAAGGTATCGCGCGGACAGATCATCGGCGAGGTGGGATCGACGGGCGGCAGTACGGGACCGCACCTGCACTACGAAGTAATACATGAGGGACAGGTCGTCAATCCCGTGAACTACTTCAACAAGAACATGACCGTCGACGAATACCGCAAGCTGATGGATGAGATCAAGGACAGCGACCTCGAGGTCGAATAGCATGAAACGATGACCAGAGAAGAGAAAAAAGCCAGATTGCTGAAATACAGGACCCGCAAACAACGGGCCATACGCATCACGACGCAAATCTTCGTGTGGCTCGGAGTCGCCGTCATATACTACATCGGGTTTTCCGTATTTTTCGACACGCCGGTAGAGTACGAACTCAAACACTCAACCGACATGATGCGCCGCGAATACGACCGTCTGTCGGCCCGATACGACTCGCTGTCGATGGTTCTCGAGAATGTCGTTGCACGCGACCGCAACGTCTTCAACATACTCTTCGAATCGACTCCGTACGAACTCGACTCCGAATTCGAGAACGAGCGGCTGGCCCTGCACGAGAAGTTGCTGACCCGTTCCAACAGGCAACTGCGCCGCGAACTGGCAACGTCGGTCGACGATCTGCAGAAAAAGATGGCCGAACTTGAAAAGTCGCATGACCGTCTTAGCGACGAGATCGAGAAATGCGGCAAGGGACTAAACAACATTCCGTCGATACAACCCGTCATAAACAGTCAGCTGACGTTGCTCACGGCCGGATACGGCATGTTGATGCATCCGTTTTACCGCACGCTGCAGTCGCATCAGGGTGTGGATTACACCGTACCCGAAGGTTCGAGCGTATTCGCCACGGCCGACGGAACGGTAAAGGAGGTATCGGGGCGCAACTCCACTTTCGGACTGAACATAGTCATAGACCACGGCAACGGGTACCTCACGCAATATTGCCACCTGTCGTCATCGAAGGTACGCAAGGGTCAGCGCGTCCGTCGCGGCGACATCATCGCCCTGTCGGGGAACTCCGGTCTCTCGCTTTCGCCGCACCTGCATTACGAAGTCCGATACGACGGAATGCGCGTCGATCCCATACACTACTTTTTCATGGAGTTGACACCCGACCAATACCAACGCATAATCAAAATATCGCAGTCGGGCATGCAATCCTTCGACTGACACGCACAACATGCTGATAAAACTTCTGCTACTCGATTTCGACGGCACGCTTGCCGATACGCGCCGCGCCAACACCCTCGCATACATCGACGCCCTGGCCGAGGCGGGGTACAGTCTCGACGAGGAGACATACGTACGAAAGTATTTCGGCATGCGATGTCCAGAATTTCTCAAGGACATAGGCTTCACTGCGCCGGACGATATCGAGCGCATCCGCCGACGCAAGATCGAACTCTACCCGACCCACTTCGATACGGTAAGTCTCAACCGTCCGTTATGGGATTTCGTTTGCTCGTTCCGCCGCAACGGAGGCCGCGCATGGGTCGTATCGACAGGTCATGCTGACAATGTCGCGAACGCCATGAAGTACCTCGGCATTGCCGACGGTTTCGACGGCATCGTTACGGGCGACATGGTCGAGCGGTCGAAACCGGCCCCGGACTGCTTCCTGCAGGTTATGGCCGCCGAGGGCGTTACGCCCGCAGAGACATTGATCTTCGAGGATTCGGATACGGGTATCGAAGCTGCGCGTCGCAGCGGAGCACCATACATCAGAATAACATTGTGACGGACGAGATTATCGGCCGCAGATCTTATTGTAATCACAATATCTGCATGTATCGCGGTCTTCGCACTGACTGAAAGGTATGGAGGTATCGAACAATTCCGACAGTTTGGCTGCAACCTGCTTCTCGAATTCATCCTTGTACCGCGAATACATCTCTCCCCTTGTTTTCCCGGCATTAGTCACCAATAACGGCGAATAATCGGGATTGTGCATTGAGCGCAGATAATACAATGCCGGACGCACATCGCATCGGGAAGAATGGTACTGCATCATGGCATAGAGCATCGTCTTGACAATATTGGAGATGCGGTCGCGCGATTTTCCGTTGAACAGCGAATCGATATTTTTGAAATCAAGTTTGCTGGTTCCGGTCTTATAGTCGATTATTCGCGTCGACCCGTCCTGCATGATGTCCATGCGGTCGGAACGGCCCTCGAAATGCACACTCAATTTCGTCCCGTTCACTTCGAACGGGAAATCGTATGCCACCTGACTCTCGAGGCTGTCGACAACAAAGTCGTCGTTTCTGGAGTCGTAATCGACAAGATTGCGCAGATACCGCAATACGACATCGCGCACGAGCATCAGATCGCCGCCGTAATCATCGACCGTTGCCGTATCATCCTTCAGATATTCGTGATTTATGGCTTCGTCAACGATCTTCGTCAGGTTGTCGCCGGACATGGCCTCCTTCAGATGGCGGCCGGCATGAGGCGTGTGAATAACCGGAGAGTAGAGTTTTTCGGCCGCACGGTGAAAGATGTTGCCCAATATGCGGTCGTCGACCGTATCCTCTATTTCGTCGAGAGGCCGCACGCTGGCGACAGCCGAAAAATAGAACTTCAACGGGCAATCGACATAGAGCGAGAATGCCGTCGGCGACAGTTTCAACGAAGCCGACGGATTGAGGTATCGGTTCATGGCTTCGAGCGTCGCACCGCTCTTCTCGATTACGACTGGCGATATTTCCGGACGGCTTACATTCACGCCTACCTCGACATGACGTATCTTGAAGCCGGTCTCATATTCAAGCTGGCGTATGTATCGGCTCGGTTCTCCCGTACTCTTCTCGTCGGCATGCGAACAATATATCATGCTGAGATTACGGCAGCGCTGCACAAGTCTGTAAAAATAGTAGGCATACACGCCCTCGTGGTGTTCGGGTGTAGGCATGCCGTATGCAAAGCGCAGATTGTACGGGACAAACGACGACTGGATCATACGGTTTCCCGGGAAATTGTCGTCGTTCATCGACAACAGAATAACGTTGCGGAAATCGAGATTTCGCGTTTCGAGGATTCCCATGATCTGCACACCTTCGAGCGGTTCGCCCTCGAACGGAATGCGTATGGTCTGCAAATGGCGGCGCAACAGCGATACATATATCGGCATCGTAATCTCTATGTCGCACTCTTCAAGTGAATTTCTCAGCTTGGCAACATTTTCGGCGACGACAGACAGAAACTCCGTACGCCGCGAGGCATCCGACTTGTCGTACGGCGTAAGCGCTATGGCTTCGATCACATCGAGCAGATAGTCAGACATAGCCTTCCAGTCGTCCACACTACGGAAGATCTTTGTAAGGAGATCACCTTTTGCAAGCATCTCTGCGGCAACCGTTATACGTCTATTACGACGTATTTCGGCAAGTATCGCACGTACCGCCACCGGATCGCAATCCGCAACGTACGGATGTGACAACACGTTGATTGTATCGGCATGATAAAACGACAATATTCCGCTTTTACGGTCGATACGCTTATGGTTCTGCAGGTCGACAAGTTGTTCGACGAGCGAATATGCCAGCGTCGACTTGAGCGGATATCCCATCGTGACATTTACACGCCCCAATTTTGCGGGCAGCGAGTGCAGCAACGGCTCCAGCAGCTCCTCGTCGGTAAGAACGATAGCCGTATCCTTGTCTATGTTCGACTCTTTGGCAAGCTCTTCAAGAACCGTAGCGGCATACTTGCACTGCAGTACGTTCGAAGCCGTCGAGGCCACCGAAATATTTTCGATATGGCGGAAGTGGTCGTGCGAGATATCGTCTTTGGGAGGAAACATCCGGATATTGTCGCGCACGAACATGCCGGCCTCCTGTTCGGCGGCATCTACATAATAGGAGTCATAATCCCAGAAGAAATCCACCTCAGCGACGTTGGCCAGATAACTGAACAGTCGTTTCTCGCACTCGGACAGAGCATTGAATCCGGCGATTACGTAATGCCTTCTGTGTTTGAGCTCGGCGGTACCGGCATCGATACGGTCCGCCGCCACGCGGTACATGCGGCCGGAATAGGCCATGCCGAGTTCGGACAATCTGTCGCCGTATTCATGGTATATGGGAGCAAGGCTTCGCCACAGCTCCAGAAAACGGCGTTTTTCGACGGACAACTCAGCATCATCGGTAAAATTCTTCCAGAACAGCGAAACTATGTGCAACTGCTCGGGTGTCAGGTACGATATGTCGGCTTCGAGTTCCTTGAGGTCGGCCACATTTCGGAAAAGGCGGTCGGCATCGATACGGTACTTGTCCACCGTATCGAAATCGGCCAACAGCATGTCGCCCCAGAAATAGAAGCGGTCGAAAGGTTCGTCGTGATAGTGCGAATAGACCTTGTACAACTCTGATAGCAGGCGTATGCGATCGGCGACCGCCAACCCCGAGATTTCACTCATCAGGTCATCCACCGTCAGCCATTCGGGTTGCCACATGGGACGCTTTGCGATAGAAGAGAGTGCGTCCAGGAAGAAAATGCGCGCCCGTCGCGACGGAAACAGTATCGACAGCGACGACACGTCATCGCCGTAACGGTCATAAAGCCGTTCGGCTATTTCCGAGAGAAAGGTCTGCATGTGTGGTACTGGATTATTGTTCGACGACACGCGTTATATCACCGCCGAACAGGGACGAATATGTTCTCGTGATTGTCGGATTGCCCTTGTACGATATGGTTGCCGATGTAGACGTTTCGGCTTCGAGGCGCTCCGAGACGGCGATCTTCACCTCGGCCCCGTGCGAGGCCTCCATGATTGAAGATACGGTCGAGAACTCAGACGCATCGAACTTGGCAGTAGAGATATTAAGTTTCAGATACTTGGCATCGCCCAACAGAACCACGCTGCTCTTGCCCGTCACCTCGGCCTCGAGATCGAGCGTATGAATCTCGGCATTGAGGCTGGCACCGCCCGAAACCTCCAGATCAAGCATGTGCACCTCAAGCGGATTTTCCAACGTTACGTCGGCAGCCACGACTGCAAGACTTTTTATTGCGGGGCTGTAGATGGTCACTTCGGTTATAGTGGCCCTTTTGGGATCGATACTCTCTTCGACGTTCAACGACCCCTTCTTGTCCACCTCGACCTTGAAACGTGTTGTCGTCGAGCCTTTGGTATCATAGACTATCTTGGGACCCTCGTCATCCGAGATCTTCACCAGACGTACCTGCATCTTGCCGTTGATGTATATCCGGTCGAATGTGCCGAGCCATTCGGTATGCGGCACGTTGACCAGAGCGGCCAGTCGTGCTGCACCGGCAGTTTCGGGCTGCTGAGCACTTGCCGCCAACGGTAAGCACATGGCAAGAAGGGCCAATATAGATACCAGTCTGTTCATGTTTCGATGCTTTTCAGCAGACCAAGATACGATTTTTTTCGGACATGGCCCAATTTTTCCCCATTTTTCGCACGCCGACCGTCACCGATTGATTATCCGGCATATTTTTCATACCTTTACCGAAAAGTTAGAACACCCGTGTCAAGAGCCAAAATACTCAGTGCAAGCGCCGGTTCGGGAAAGACATATCAACTGGCATACAAGTACGTACGCGACGTCATTGTCAACCCGCCGTCGTACCGCAACATCCTTGCCGTAACGTTTACCAACAAGGCTACCAGAGAGATGAAATCGCGCATACTGCGCGAAATAAACAATCTCGCATCCGGCGACAGAAGCGATTACATGACAGCCCTTTGCCGTGAGCCGGGGCTCGACGAACATACTGTCAGGGAAAGGGCCAGAACCGTACGTACGAATATTCTGCACGATTATTCACGCTTTACGGTGCTGACAATAGACACCTTCTTTCAGCGCATACTGCGGGCATTCATTCTGGAGTTGGGCATCGAACTCGACTATACGATCGAACTCGACCCGACAGGCATTCTCGAAAAGAGCACCGATGCGCTCATCGAAGAGATCAACAACAACCGCGAACTGCAGCAATGGCTTGTCGAGTTCATGCAGGAACGCATGGACGAGGACAAAAGATGGGACATACGCGAAGGCATACTCGAACTCGGAGCCAAACTCTTCGACGAGCAGAACAAGGAGTACATCCGTAATGCCGGATCCAAAGCCGACCTGAAAAAAATAGTCAGCCACACCGTCGGCCGCGCCCGGGCGGCGAAGGAGAAGATCGCAACACTTGCCAAACAAGCCATCGCTCAGATTGATGCAGCCGGACTCACGGCAAGCGACTTCAGGAAGGACACGGCTTCATATCTGTACGCAGTAGCCGGGCAACCGACAAAAGCCCCGACAAAAACGGCCCGACAGTGTGCCGTCTCACCCCAAACATGGCATACACAAAACAAGCAGATACCAGCAGCCTTGGCCGATAATCTGACGAAAATCATGGCCGAGATATGCGACACGTACGACCGCAACGTGAAGAGGTGGAACACTGCAGACATGCTTCGTGCGAACTACCGCAGCTTCGCACTGCTCAACGATCTGTACGACAAGGTCGTCGAGATGTGCGACGAAGAGAATCTGATGCTGTTGTCTGAGACCAAGTACATACTGTCCAAATTCATCGCCGGCAACGATGCGCCGTTCATATACGAGAAGGTCGGCACCAGATACGACCGCTTCATGATAGACGAGTTCCAGGATACGTCACGCAAGGAGTGGGAAAACTTTCTGCCTCTGCTGCACAATGCCATGTCTCAGACGACCGACACCTCCGTACTGATCGTCGGGGACGTAAAGCAGTCTATATACCGTTGGCGCGGCGGCGACTGGAAGATTCTGCAGAGAGACGCACTCGAAGCTCTGGGCAAGGACACAGAAGTTGCAAGCCTGCAGGACAACTACCGCAGTCTGCCCGTAATCGTCGATTTCAACAACGACGTGATAGGCAGAGTAGTCAAATACGATAATGATTTGCTGAACGCACAGCTTGATGATGCCTGCAACGAGGGTAAAATATCGGTATCGTTGAAAAACGAACTGCATGACACTCTGTCGAATGCTTATGCCGACCATCGCCAAAATGCGAAAAAGGGCGAACCTGAAACCGGATATGTCGACATTACGCTCTATGACGAGGACCCTCCCGTCATCGAACGCATCAAGACTCTGCTCGATATCGGATACCGACCCAAAGACATAATGATCCTGACACGCAGGAACTCCGAAGGCAACAAAATTGCAGACGTGTTGCTCGATTTCATGCATGACAACAAGGATCCCCGTTACAGGTTCGACATCATGACGCAGGAGGCACTGATCATCGGCGGAGCTCCGGTTGTCCGGTTCGTAATTGCCGTATTGTCGATGGCCGTCAACGCCGACGACAATGTCGAACGTTCGATTTTCTGGCAATTCCGCGGATCGGATTCGTTCGGAGAGCCGTTGCCCGAAGAAGACTCGGAGTTCATCCGGTCGCTGCGACTGCTGTCGCCCGAAGAGGCTTTCGAACGTCTGACCATGCACTATGCTCTTGGCGACGCTCAGCAATATACGGCCTATCTCCAGGCGTTGCACGAACTGATAGTTCGTTTCTGTTCCGGCAAGCGGGCCGACATAGGAGCATTCCTGCAGTGGTGGGAAGAGTCCGGATACAAGAAATCTCTCAGCATCGAACAGAGTGAAACCACAATCGAGATATCGACCATACACAAGGCCAAGGGTCTCGAAAAGAAGGTCGTGATCATACCCTACTGCAACTGGGAACTCAATCCGAAGTCACCACGAGGACAGATCAAAAACTTCATATGGTCTCAACCGAAGGGAGACGAACAGATAGCCGCCATCGGAAACTTCCCGGTCATTGTCACCAAGGAGATGGAGAATTCGTATTTTTCCGAAGGGTTCTACAACGAAAAGGTGCAGTCGCACCTCGACAGCATAAACATGCTGTACGTGGCGTTCACACGGGCCGTCGAATCACTGCACATATTCATCAAGCAACCGTCAAGGAACAGCAGTTCCGTAGACACTGTCGGCAAACTGTTGCTTGCAACGCTCGGCGCCGACAAGTTCGTGGCGGATGCCGACGGATACGGGCACATGAAATTCGGGAAATTCGCTCCGCCCGTAAGGAACGATTCCGGCAGCGGTGAAAAGATCGAACATACGGTCATAGAAAAATATACCACCACATCGGCCGACATGCGTCTGCGCCTGCCGTCGCAACGCTACTTCGAGGATGGCGACACGGCAGATCTCGCCCCGCGCAACTTCGGCATACTGATGCACAAGGCATTTTCCCAGGCCCGCAATACCGACGACATTTACCATGCCGTAAGGCAAATGGAACGCGATGCCGTCATAAATACCGTCGAAGCCGAAAAACTCAAACGCGAAATCGACAGGGCGTTGTCCAACGACATGGTAAAAAGCTGGTTCGAGGATGACTGGACCGAGATACGCAACGAGAGCGACATAGTGGTGCCGAAGTCCGGATACGACGCAAAGAACGCCTCTGTTACAAGACGTCCAGACCGTGTGATGGTCAAAGGCCGTCGGGCCATTGTAGTGGATTACAAATTCGGGGAGGTGAAAAAGGGGGCATACGATATCCAAATACAAAGCTACATGCGTTACCTGCACGACATGGGATACACCGAAACCGCAGGATATCTCTGGTACGTCAAACTGGGTGATATCGAAAGAGTACCATACGTCGATTGACCAAGAATACGGAGTGCGGCCGGACCCGATTTTCGATACAAAATTTGGCAGTTCTAAAAAGTTATGATATATTTGCAACGCTTTCGAGCGACGGATTGAGCTATGGTGTAATGGTAACACAGCAGATTTTGGTTCTGTCGTTTTGGGTTCGAGTCCCGATAGCTCAACACCGACCGCAGGGTCGTTTCACGGCCGGACATGCGGCATCAATGACAGGGAGACATCTATTGAATGTCTCCCTGTTTTTGGCTTATATGTAGGTCATCAGCCGGCCATACAATCAATTGAGGCATGGTGATTGCCGCATAAACTTTCCGGATGGTATATTTAATGTCGTATTATACGTACAACACAATTTACAACCATGTTTTTTCGTATATTTATATGATTATTCCAAGCGACATGGATCTTTCAGAAGCAATCATACGGCGTCACTCCGTACGTCGTTATACGGATACGCCAATTCCGCCTCAGGCCATCAACGAGCTGGAGTCGTTAATCGATGAATGCAACCGTACAGCAGACCTGCACATGCGTCTTATTACCGACGAGCCACGAGCTTTCGGCGGCCGCATGGCCCGTTACGGCAGTTTCGAAGGCGTACGCAACTATGTGGCATTGGTCGGTCCGAAAGGTCCGTCTCTTGACGAGCGTTGCGGATATTACGGCGAACATCTGGTTCTGCGCGCGCAACAACTCGGATTAAACACCTGTTGGGTAGGTCTTACTTACTCAAAAATTCCGGAAGTGCTGCAACTTCACAATGATGAAAAACTCGTTGCCGTCATAGCCATCGGATATGGTGTGACGCAAGGCGTTCAGCACAAATCCAAACCCGTCGAAAAGGTCACGCGCCTGCACGGCAACGAACCAGAATGGTTCATGCGCGGCGTCAAGGCGGCACTGCTCGCACCGACGGCCCTTAACCAACAGAAGTTCGTTTTCGAATACCGCGACGGCAAGGTTCTGGCCTCGACGAAATGGGGATTTTACGCCGAAGTGGACCTCGGCATCGCCAAATATCACTTCGAAATTGGATCGGGCTTCCGTTTTTAGCCCGGCGAAACGGAATATGGAGGTAAAAAATCGTAATTTTATTTCATAAAATACAAAAGGTTTTATAGCTTTGTATTGCGAAACGGAAGATTTTTTAACATAAATACTTGAAAGTATGAAATTCGTAACAGAAGAAAAGTTGACCATTATCGGCGCAGCCGGTATGATCGGTTCGAACATGGCTCAGACGGCCATCATGATGGGACTTACTCCCAACATCTGCTTGTACGATCCCTATGCTCCAGGTCTCGAGGGCGTAGCGGAGGAGCTTTTCCACTGCGGTTTCGAGGGTGTGAACATCACCTTCACGACCGACATCAAGGAGGCTCTTACCGGTGCCAAATATATCGTCAACTCGGGTGGTGCTGCCCGTAAGGCAGGCATGACCCGCGAAGATCTGCTCAAGGGCAATGCAGCCATCGCCGAGGAGTTCGGCAAGAACGTAAAGCAGTACTGCCCCGATGTAAAGCATGTGGTTATCATCTTCAACCCTGCCGACATCACCGGTCTGATCACGCTGCTCTACTCGGGTCTGAAACCGTCGCAGGTTACTACCCTTGCAGCTCTCGACTCGACCCGTCTGCGCAGCGAACTGGCCAAGTTCTTCGCCATCGCACCCGACAAGGTTGAGAATTGCCGCACGTACGGCGGTCACGGCGAGCAGATGGCAGTATATGCTTCGACTGCGAAGGTCGACGGCAAACCGCTTATCGACCTCATCGGCACCCCGGCTCTCAGCAAGGAGCAGTGGGCAGAGATCCAGACCAAGGTTACCAAAGGCGGCGCCAACATCATCAACCTGCGTGGACGTTCGTCGTTCCAGAGCCCTGCATACGTCTCCATCGAGATGATTGCGGCTGCCATGGGCGGCAAGCAGTTCCGCTGGCCCGCAGGAACCTATATCTCCAACGGCAAGTTCGACCATATCATGATGGCATGGGAGACCTCCATCACCAAGGATGGTTGCCACCTGAAGGAGGTTAAGGGTACTCCCGAAGAGGAGGCCGCTCTCGAGAAGAGCTACGAGCACCTCTGCGCTCTGCGTGACGAGGTTATCGAGATGGGCGTACTTCCTCCCGTATCGGAGTGGAACAAGCTCAATCCCAACATCAAGTAACAGCTGTCGGGAAGACAAAACGGGGACCGTCCTTTCGAACGGTCCCCGTTTTTTCGCGCGGTACGAATCAGAACTCGAAACGCTCGAGCTTCATCTGCGCGAGCTTCTCGATCTGCGGTACCAGTCTCGTAAAATGGGCCGAAGCACTATGCTCGTCCAACGACTCGACGTCGCGCCACGTCTCGCATATCATCAGCACATCGGGACGTGTAGCACTTGCAAATAAATCGTATGCAATGCATCCGTCATCCTTCAACGAAGCTGCCACCAGTTCCTCGGCAATCTTCAGAACCTCCGCACGATGCTCTGCATCGACACGGACAAAAACATTCAAACGTATCATATCAAACGATTTAAGGTATCCATTCAACTACACCGTGCGACGGATTGTCCGCCATCCATCCGCGCAATGACTCCATATTCCTCACGCCTCCCTCGATAACGGCACGGTAATACTCCACTCCCATGATCTTTTCATCTTCGGGAGTCTCGAACTTCAGCCGCAATACCGTTTCGCGCATCTCGTCGGTCATCACCTCTGATATGCGGTCAGCCATCCGTTCGAAATAGCCGTCGTAAAACGAGCCGCGCAGGATGTGTATCATGTCAAGCTGCCAGCGACAGCCGTCACAGTCCCTGTAAAATGCGTGCCACTCCATACAATGTTCGTCCGTATCGATCAAATTACGGTATGTCACCTCCTCCACCTTGGGGTTTGCGGCAATACGCGCCATGGCCGCAAAACTATCAGCAACCACCAACGGAGACGAGTAGATATGGAAATCGATATCGCGGTGTTTCATCAACAGACCCATGCGCAGCGAACCAACGAGACTGGCTTCGGCTCCAATGCTTCGCCATGCCCCGACAATGTCGAGCTCATCGATAATTTCATGCGCACGGGCAGCATTACGCCGTGCAAGGTCTGTTATTGTCGTTTCCATATTGCGGAGGCAAATGTACAAAAAAACGGGAAGGTTTGCACCTTCCCGTACATAATCATATCGTAATGACCACCCCGGCCGACAGCCACGTTCCCGGCATACGCAGGCCTCCGTAATCGAAGTAGCGTGTATCCGTGATGTTTGTAGCATCAAGATAGAGCCTCAGCATCTTCCAGTCGAAAGCCAGACGGCCGTCAAGCAGAAAATATGGTTTGTAACCGCGTATCTCGCCGTCGGCATCGGCATAGTTTCCCGTACGATCGTACAGAGTACCCGTCAGCGACAAAGAGAAATAACGCAGAAAATGCACTTCGACATTCATGGCGCACTTGTTTCGCATGTAATCGAATGCATACTTCGAAATCAGGCCGCCGCTATCCTTTGTTTCATATATGTAACCGTATGACAGCGTTACACGACGCAGCCAGCCGTCAGAACGGTATCCTGCGGTCAGCTCCGTGCCTAAAACACCGAGTTCCGTTATCTGACGCGACTCCCAGTCGGCATCGGCCTCAGCCTTGACCCAGTCTATGATATTGTCGGCATCGCGATAGTACACCTGCGCCGACGCGATCCACCGTTTCGAATCGTATGCGGCCGCAATACGATAAGTTATGGCGCTCTCGGGCTTCAGATCGGGATTGGATACGTACCCCGTGGCCGTATAGAAGAGATCGGTATATGTCGGGAGGCGCATCGACTGCGTGGCACCGGCCTCAATACGAAACCCGGTCAATGACCGATAACCGCCCGAAGCGCTCCACAATGCCGATGTCCCGTAAGGAGTGAAGCTCACACCTCCCGATGCCGACACGTCAAAGCGTCTCCAGCGCTTGGTATGCCTCAGCCACACGTTTCCGACATGACGCTCCTCGCCTTTGGTACATATACCGCTCGGCGACTCAAGTTCCCGACCCAGGACTGTGCTGTATATGTGGTTGTAGGTATAGTCGCCGCCGAGCGACGTGGTACCTCCAGCCCAACGCATGTCGCCCCACATCTCGGCTCCGGCATCGTCGGTATTATGGTGGTTGAACGGTACCTTGTCCTCGCTGCCGCGTATCAGTTCGAAACGGTCGAAATTCTTGCGGTAACGTGCAGATGCGTTAAGTGTAAACGGTCCCCATGCCTTGACCCAGCGTACCGATGCTATGGCCGTCTGCGTCTGCTCATACTGGTCGGGATAGCTGAGCGAGTAGAATCCGTTGGCACCGAAACCGCGGTGCTGATACCCGCCCTGAATGTCGAAGAAACCGACCTTGGCCGAATCGTACGTTGCACGAATATAGGCATTGTAATTGGCGAAATCCGTATTGTGGATATATCCGTCACTGCGTCTGTACGATCCCATGGCCATAACCGTAAGCCCCTTGTGCGTGATGGCGCCGGAGAGGTTGGCATAGGCGTATCCGTATGCACCGCCCGATGCATCGAGACGCAGATATCTGGGGCGCAACGGTGCCGTACGTATGTTTATCGCACCGGCAAACGCCCCAACGCCCGAGACGCCGTCGATGAGTTCGATACCCGAGACGCAATCCATGTCTACGGGCAGCGAGTGAGTCTGATGCCCGGTACGGGCATCGGTAAAGTTGATGCCGTTCAACAGAACCATCGTCTGGTCGAACGACCCTCCGCGAATCGAGATGTCGGTCTGTATCCCCTTGCCTGCACGCTCGCGCACATCTATCGACGGGCTGAGGCGAAGGGCCGATTCTATTGTCTGAATCGGCGCGACAGCCTCGGAACTCCTTTCGAAGATCGGCGTCACGACCATGGCACTGCGCGTCGGCGTGGACTTGTTGCCCTCGACACTGATATCGTCTATCTGCAATGTCTTGTAGACGGACGTCGTGTCGCTGCCTTGGGCGCGAGCCGTGTTGTGAGCAAGCAAGAGAATGGACATCCCAACCGCGAGAACCCCGATTTTCACCTGACGATGCATGCTCGCAAAAGCGCCGTACGGCGAGCGAGACCACCGTCTGAAGCACGGGATCGGCTTCACAGTTGAAATCTCTTTCATCTTGTTTGGATTTTGATTGGTTAATAAAAGTAAATAAAACAAACAGCCCGTGAGAATTTAGACACGGGCTGTTTTATCATCAGCTTGTTTTTGAGACGTTACTCGACATATATCTCGAGCAGACGGGCCTTGCCCTTGATGCAGACATCGTTCAGCTCGGCCGGAATCAGAACCACATCGCCGTCGGCCATGTGTTCCCTGCCGCCGTCGGTCTCGAGATCGACCTCTCCGCCAGTGCACATGTATATGACGAACGAATCGAGCGGTGCGTAATCCTTGTCCACCTCACCGTCGACATCGAGCAGGTTTGTCGTAAAATAACGGCACTTTACAACCTCGACCGACTTGTTGGTTGCGGGGACACACTTCCTGATGCATTCATCGGGACGACGCTCGAAATCGATGGCATCGACGGCCAAAGCGGTATGCAGTTCACGTGGTTTACCGTCCGCACCGACACGGTCCCAGTCATATATGCGATATGTGACATCCGAAGTCTGCTGAATCTCGACCACCTCTACACCCTTGCCCAGAGCATGTACCATCCCGGCCGGTATGAAGAATGCATCTCCGGCCTTCACCTGAACACGATTGAGCAACTCGGGCAGATAACCGCCCGATACGGCATCGAGGTACTCCTCACGTGTAATATCGGCCTTCGAAAAGCCCAGATACAGAAATGCATCGGGTGTACATGATGTCACGTACCACATTTCGGTCTTGCCGTATGAGTTGTGACGTTCGGCGGCAAGAGCATCGTCGGGATGCACCTGTACCGACAGCACGTCGTTGCAGTCGAGGGTCTTTATAAGCAGCGGAAACTCCAGTCCGAATTTTTCGAATACGCGCTCTCCGACCAGATCGCCCATATATACCTCGATCAGTTCCTGGAGATTGTTGCCCTTGAGCATGCCGTTGGCAGCCACCGAAATATCTCCCTTGACACACGATATGTCCCAGCTCTCGCCGTAACGTTTCGTCTTGTCGACATGCCCCAACTGCGCACCTTTCTTCTCAAGAAGGGCATGACCGCCCCAGATGCGCTCCTTCAATCTCGGTTTGAATTTCAACGGATACAACATGACAGTATTTTTTATGCAAACATCGCCTCCACCTTAGCCACAACATCATCGGCATCGGGGTTCAGCGAAAATACATGACTCGGTTCGAGATACCACAGTTTCTTGCCGCGCTTGAACAGCTCCTCGCCTGCTCCTGTGATATTCAGCATGACCGTGGCCTTGGGATCGACCTTGCCGTCGGCGACAGCCTTTATGAGCGAAGCCGTAGCGACACCAGACGCAGAATAGATATCTATACCTTCCAGTTCAAGGAAGAGTTGCTTTGCCTTGCGGGCCTGAGCATTCGTTGCGACAAGCACTTCGCCGTTCGTAGCCTTCAGCGCGTCATACAGACCTCCGCGTATTCCGTAAGGCGGCTTGCGGTTCGACAGCACTTTGGCATCTATGATCTCCACATCGCGGCGGGCTTTGTCCTCATCGTACGGGAGCATCTCGCGCGAATCGGCACGCCATGCATCGAACATCGGTACGAACGGCGCATTCTGCGAAACCATAAGCTTCATCAGGTTGCTGCCGAAACGACCGTCCTCTATCAGACGCATGTTTGCCTCCCACGCGGCAATGGCACCCGTACCGCTGCCGACAGCCTGGAAATAGTAGTCGGGAATACGGCCGATGGTCGTCACTGCCGACAGCACGGTCGTGGCCATACCGTCACGACGGGCAACGTTCTTGGCGCCACCCTCGGCATAGAATTTAGGCGAGCGCAATGCCAGATCGCTGAGGTGTATGGCATCGAAATAATCGCCGCCCTTCTCGCATACTATGAGCTTGACGCACGGATTCAACGGCTCTTCAAACCACAGCGCGTTGACATTGTCCTCGGGGACAGACAACAGCAGCCTGATATTGTTGTCGGAGCATACCTTTGCGAATGCACGTGCCGTATTGCCGGCCGAAGCGACGACAAGCACCTTGTCGCAATTCTCATCGGCACGGGCACATACGCTGTATGCCTCGGTCTCCTTGAACGAACATGTCGTCATATTGGCACCGATAGCCGGATTGTAGCCGTTGAAGGTTATGTAGAGATTCTCCAGTCCGAGATACTCTGCCAGACGCTTGCTTTTGTATGTAACCGGCGCCGACGAGCCCTTGAGCATACGCTTTACGGGCATCCAGTCGCAGAACTTGTACAGTCCGAACGAATCGGGTTTGAGATCTATCTGCTTGACGGCATACTTCGTCCGCACAAGCGACGGCGTCTTGCATGTACTGTCGCCGAGCGTCCAGCCCTCATCGGGAAATTCGCGTCCGGTAGCGACGCATTCGAGAGTGTAGTCAGTAGGTTTAAATTCTTTCATTCGTAAGATATTTGGGGTTTACGACATGCGGGACTTGAAGTCCTCGTAGCCGAATTCTTTGATAATCTTCACATCTCCGTCATGCGTAGCAATGGCGATTGACGGATGCGACACGCCGTTGAACATCGTGGTCTTGACCATCGTATAGTGTATCATGTCCTCGAAAACGATACGGTCACCTATACGTGGATCGCGGTCGAAGGCCCAATCGCCGTAATAGTCGCCCGCCAGACAGCTGTTGCCTCCCATGCGCCAGCGTTTCTCGCCGTCAGCCGGTTCATGTGCACCGACAATGGCCGGTTTGTACGGCATCTCCAGACAATCGGGCATGTGGCAGGCAAACGACACGTTGAGCATGGCCGTATTGATGCCGCCGTTGCGCACTATGTCCTCAACCGTCGAGACCAGATAGCCCGTACGCCACGTAAAGGCGCTGCCGGGTTCGAGAATGATGCGCAGATGGGGATGGCGCGCGCGGAAGTCACGTATTATCCTTATGAGTTCGTCGCAATCGTAGTCGACATGTGTCATCAGGTGTCCGCCGCCGCAGTTGAGCCACTGCACGCGATCGAGCAGATCGCCGAAGTGCTCTTCGACGGCCTCCAGAGCCTTGCGCAGATGTTCGGGACGCGATTCGCACAAAACATGGAAATGCAATCCGTCTATACCTGCAGGCAACTCTCCAAGCTCGGCGCGCGTTACACCCAGACGCGATCCCTTGACACACGGATTGTAAATGTCGGTCTCGACAGGTGAATATTCCGGGTTGATACGCAGGCCGCACGATATGCCGCGAAGCAGCGCCCGCTGTCCGAAACGTTCGAACTGAGACACCGAATTGAACGTTATGTGGCTGCTGTATCGCAGAATCTCGTCGATTTCGCGTTCGGTGTATACCGGCGCATAGGTGTGGGCAAGTTTTCCGTACTCCTCGAATACCAGTCTGGCTTCGGCGAGCGAACTTGCCGTGGCGCCGTCGGAGTGTTCGGCCAGAATCGGGAATATGCTCCACATGGCGCATGCCTTCAGCGCCACTATAATTTCCGCACCGCTTTCGCGGCGTACATAGTCTATGGTTTCGAGATTCCGCATGAGCAGATCCTCGTCAAGGACGAAACATGGAGAAGGTACTTTTGAAAAATCGACCATCGTATCCGCGATTTGAACACACAAAGATAACACAAATTATCTTCGGCTGTGTACGATACATTAATATTAGGTATTTATACCTACGGAAACGGGGAGAAAGGCTGAGCCTTCTCCCCGTTCGATTTTCGACTGTACGAACATCATACCTCTATATCAACGTCGAACTTCTCGACCCAAGGCAGTCCCTGTTCGCCGAGCTCGGCCAGGAACGGATCGGGATCGAACTCCTCGACATTGAATACTCCGGCACCGCGCCACAGTCCCTTGGCCCACATCGATGCTCCGAGTGCTGCCGGAACTCCGGTAGTGAAGCTGACGGCCTGCGTGCCGGTCTCGGCATACGCCTTCTCGTGGTCGCAGTTGTTGTAGATGTAATACGTATGTTCCTTGCCGTCCTTGATACCGCGTATGCGGCATCCGATCGACGTTTTGCCGTGATAGTTGGCACCCAGCGACTTTGGATCGGGCAGCACGGCCTTGAGGAACTGTATGGGCACGATCTCTACACCGTTGTAGATGATCGGGTCGATACGCGCCATACCGATATCCTGAATTACACGAAGGTGAGTAAGATACTCCTGACCAAAGGTCATCCAGAAACGGGCACGCTTGATCGTAGGATAGTTCTTCACGAGCGACTCGAGCTCCTCGTGGTATATCACATAGGACTCGCGCTCGCCGATCTCGGGATAGTGCAAAGGCTTGTGTATCTCGTGCGGCTCGGTTACAACCCACTTGCCGTTCTCATAGTAACGACCCTTCTGCGTAACCTCGCGGATATTGATTTCGGGATTGAAGTTGGTTGCGAAAGCCTTGCCGTGGTTGCCGGCATTGCAGTCCACGATGTCGAGATAGTGTATCTCGTCGAAGTGGTGCTTGGCTGCATAGGCCGTAAATATGGCCGTAACTCCCGGGTCGAAACCGCAACCGAGAATTGCCGTCAGCCCCTTCTCCTTGAAACGGTCCTGATAGGCCCACTGCCACGAATACTCGAAATGCGCTTCGTCCTTGGGTTCGTAATTGGCCGTATCGAGGTAATTGGCCCCGCACTCGAGACATGCATCCATGATGGTCAGGTCCTGATAAGGAAGCGCCACGTTGATCACGATGTCCGGTTTGAAACTGCGGAACAGTTCGCATAACTCCGCAACATTGTCGGCATCGACCTGTGCCGTCTTGACACGATCGCCGCCAATGGCAGCAGCTACGGCATCGCACTTGGATTTGGTTCTGCTCGCGAGCATAACGTCGCTGAAAATCGGATTGGCGGCAACTTTCTGGGTCACAACCGTACCCACGCCACCTGCGCCTATTATTAAAGCTCTACACATACGGTTATTGTTCGTTTTTTGTTCAATGGCCCACAAATTTACCTTTTTATTTTGGTAAAACAAAAATATTGCATACATTTGCACCACCAAAACCGAGACGCATGCATGTGCGTGACGTTTGGCAAACGATGAATTCGTAGCTCAGCTGGTAGAGCACAACACTTTTAATGTTGGGGTCCCGGGTTCGAGCCCCGGCGAGTTCACCTGAAAAAAGGGAGACAACCAAGTTGTCTCCCTTTTTCGGTTATTAACGGATATCCAACGTCCCGAGCCACGAACGCAGCGTCCGCTCGTCAGTCGTATTCAACAGCCGTCCATCCTTCCACTTAAGATCGGGATACTCCTCTCTGAGAGCCGACACGCTCCGTCCGACACTGCTGCCCCCGGAAGTGGCAAACGGCACAAGGACCTTGCCTCTCAGATCATACGACTCAATGAACGTATTGATGACACGCGGAGCAACTCCCCACCATATCGGATAACCGATAAGGACTACATCATACGCATCGATATCGATGTCCATGTCGGCCATGGCCGGTCTCGATTTCGGATCCTTCATCTCGACCGAGCTGCGCGACTGCGCATCATGCCAGTCGAGATCAGCCGCAGTATATGGCTCGGCAGGTTCTATCTCACGAAAATCGCCGCCGGACAAAGCAGCCAACGATTTTGCAACGGCCGCCGTTGTTCCGGTAGCCGAAAAGCAGACCACAAGAATTTTAGATTTACTCTCTTTCATGACTCTATCGTTTTGTGCCGACACACCGGTCAAGGCCAGCAGTACGGCAAACATCGATGAAACTATCTTTTTCATAATCTAATGAACCATGTTACGAATGCAATAAAGCGGGAATACCGGGTCGCCGACAATCCCGCTTCTGCAATCTTCAATAAAAACCCTATTTGTCGGAATCGCCGAACGATTTACGGAAGAAGCTCTCGATACGGTCGAACGGTATTACGGCAAGGTTGTCATACAGGTCCACGTGACAAGCACCGGGAATGATGAGCAACTCCTTGTTGTCGCCGGTCAGACGCTTGAAGGCATCTTCGCTGAAATAGCGTGAGTGAGCCTCGGCTCCATGAATCATGAGCACCGGATTGCGTATTTCATTTATATAGGTCAATATAGGCATATTGATGAATGCCAGCGAATTGAGTTTGTTAAGGCCATCGTTCGAGTTCGGAGAACGGCGGTGATATCCGCGTGAGGTCTTGTAATAGTCGTGGTACTGACGTACAAACAGCGGCGCATCTTCGGGGACGGGATCGACTACCCCGCCGTCGCGCTCGTATTCGCCGCTGCGATACTCTTCGGTACGGCGGTCATTGAGCTGAACACGCAGGTTGTAACGGTCGTCTGCCGACATCGAATCGAAATATCCGTTGGCATTAACGCGGCTCATGTCGTACATGGTCGATGTAACCGTAGCCTTGATTCGCGGATCGTTGGCTGCAGCATTGAGCGCAAAACCGCCCCAACCGCAAATTCCTATGATACCGATCTTGTCGCTGTCCACATCGTCGCGCGTCAGAAGGTAGTCGATGGCGGCGCTGAAATCATCGGTACTTATCTCGGGCGATGTCAGGCAGCGCGGCGTACCGCCGCTCTCACCGTAGAATGAAGGATCGAACGCAATGGTCAGAAAACCGCGTTCGGCCAACGTCTGTGCATAGAGGCCCGACACCTGTTCCTTGACGGCTCCATAGGGCCCACATACGGCAATGGCGGCCAGACGGCCCGAACTGTTTTCAGGTTTGTAAAGGTCTGCGGCAAGCGTAATGCCGTAACGGTTATGGAACGTAACCTTGGTGTGGTCGACCTTGTCGCTCTCGGGGAACACCTTGTCCCACTCACTTGTCAATTCCAATGTTTCCATATCTGTCGATTTAGAATGTTTTACCGGTTCCGATGCCGCGGCAGTTCCAATCGCCGCGAGCATCATGATAGCAATCAGTCTTGTCTTCATAAACACATCATTCATTATTGCAGTACAAAGGTAAATACATGGCAACTCTTTCCGGTTAGACGCATTACGGAATATTCTACCATTTTTACTGATTTGCCAAGCAACGGAGCTCTCAACAGAGAGATCTATACGTCCGTTTTTTCGTCCGGCGATATGGAGGTCACGCTCCTGCGAAAATCGAGCGGCGACATGTTGTGACAAGCCCTGAATTGGCGTATCAGGTGGCTCGAATCGGTATATCCCATGCTGGCGGCAATCTCCTTGACCGTCATGGAGGTGTTGGCAAGCAGACGTTCGACATTGCGCAGTCGGTTGCGCACAACGTAGTCACGCAAATCCTCCCGAAAATGGTGCTTGAAGTAGGCACCCACATACGACGGTGCAATGTTGAATCTCTCACCCAGCACCTCGGATGTCAACATCTCCGGTTGATTTATATGTTGCTGCAGATACTGCATCATGCACATGGCACGTTCCGACTCGTTAACCACGGGAATATTATCTACTGCCGGATACTCCATATAGTAATCGGCCACGATGGCGACTATGCTGTTCAGCCACTGACGCACGAGATATGTGGAGAAGCGTCCGGCGGCGGCTACCTCCTCCTCGATATAACAAAACAGATTCGCGACCCGTTCGGCCTGCCTTTCGTCGAGCTGCACGCGGCATCTCCCGACGGCGGCGTTAAGAGCCTGCAGAGCCTGCCGGCCGACAAAGTCTTCGGCATATTGGGAAGTGAACCGTATGAAAACATAGGCGCTATGCTCGCGTATGATGAAGCGATGAACCGTATCCGGCGGAATCAGAAACAACGAACGGGCTCCGTACATCGTCTCCTCGGTTTTACGGCCTCTGTCATCGACATAAAAGTCGCCCTTGCCTTCACGGACGTATGCCATCTCGAAAAACGAATGCTGGTGCTCATCTATCGGGAAATGCGTATGTTGCCGGACCAGAACCTCGAACGGTTGATATAGATTCTCCCTCCACATGATTGAAAAATACAATCAATTCATGCAAATATACAACAATATCGCTATGACCATACATAATTTTGCGGCGAAATTACAAACAGGAATATCAAAACAACATGGCACATAAATTCAACTGGCAAGGACATGCGTCGATGCTGCTAGCCAACAGCATCTGGGGACTGATGTCGCCCATAGCCAAGATCGTCATGGCCGGAGGCATTGTCACGCCGCTCGTATTGAGCGACCTGCGAATATTCGGAGCGATGGTGCTCTTCTGGATCGTTTCGCTCTTCGGCAAACGCGAACACGTCGCTTCGCGGGACATGGTCAAACTGTTCGGCGCCTCGATGCTGGCAATCGTATTCAATCAGGGCTGTTTCATATTCGGCGTAGGGATGACATCGCCTGCCGACGCCTCGATCATAACCACCAGCATGCCGCTGTGGGCCATGCTTCTTGCTGCATTCTTCCTGAAGGAGCCCGTAACATCGAAAAAGGTGCTCGGTATAGCTTTCGGAGCCGGAGGTGCCCTGCTGCTTATCGTCGGCAGCAACCACGGCACCGCGTCTGCTGCAACGTCGAATACCAATATATGGGGCGACCTGCTGGTTCTGCTGGCACAGTTGAGTTATGCCCTCTACATCGTTCTGTTCAAGAACTTCGTGAACAAATACTCGCTCATCACGATAATGAAGTGGATGTTCACCTATGCGTTCATATGCACGCTTCCGTTCTCCTATGACGATCTGATCGCCACCCACTGGGCCGCAATCGAAGGCAAGGCTCTGGCCGGCATACTGTTCGTCGTGGTATGCGCCACGTTCATAAGCTACATGCTGATAGTCGTCGGACAGAAGAACCTGCGCCCGACGGTAGCCGGAATGTACAACTACGTGCAGCCGGTTGTATCGTGCATCGTAACGATATGCCTCGGTCTCGACACGTTCAACATAACCAAGGGCATAGCCGTAGTACTGATATTCAGCGGCGTCTATCTCGTAACGATCAGCAAGAGCCGCGCCGACATGCAGGTGCACCACAGCAGAAAAAAGGCGGAATAGATTTCACCACCACATGAAAACAATCAGGCCGGATATGTAATGATGTCCGGCCTGATTGTTTGATGATATAGATTCTATCGGCGGAACGGCGAGCGCGGCATGCGCATGTTGCCTCCGGCCGCCATCTTCATCATCTTGCGCGTATCCTCGAACTGTTTCATCAGACGATTGACGTCGGCCATGGTCGTACCGCTACCCTTGGCGATACGTTCACGACGGCGGGCATTGATGATCTCGGGATGCTCGCGCTCCTCGGGTGTCATCGATCCGATGATGGCTTCCGTCTGCTTGAAGATATCGTCGCCGATCTCAACATTCTTGAGCATCTTGCCCATACCCGGAATCATCGATGCCAGATCCTTCAAACCGCCCATCTTCTTGATCTGGGCGATCTGTGCCACGAAATCGTTGAAATTGAACTGATTCTTTACGATCTTCTTCTTCAGTTTGCGGGCCTCGGCCTCGTCGTACTGCTCCTGGGCACGCTCGACGAGCGATATGACATCACCCATGCCGAGAATTCGGTCGGCCATACGTTCCGGATGGAAAACCTGAAGAGCATCCATCTTCTCACCGCTCGATATGAACTTCAAGGGCTTGTTCACAACGGCGCGGATCGATATGGCGGCACCGCCACGCGTATCGCCGTCGAGTTTGGTCAGCACGACGCCGTCGAAGTCGAGACGGTCGTTGAACTCCTTGGCCGTATTCACGGCATCCTGACCAGTCATCGCATCGACCACGAAGAGCGTCTCGCTCGGTTTCACGGCGGCCTTGATGGCCGTAATCTCACGCATCATGGCCTCGTCGACGGCCAGACGACCGGCCGTATCGACAATCACCACATTATATGAGTTCTGACGGGCATACCTTATGGCATTCTCCGCAATCTCTACGGGATTGTTGTTACCCTCCTCTGAGTAGACCGGGACATTGATCTGGTTACCCAGCACCTTCAACTGGTCGATGGCGGCGGGACGATAGACGTCACCGGCGACAAGCAGGACCTGACGGCCCTTCTTGCTCTTTATGTATGCGGCCAACTTGCCCGAGAATGTCGTCTTACCCGAGCCTTGCAGTCCGGCGATCAATATGACGGCAGGCGTACCTTCAAGTTTGATGTCGGTTGCCGTACCGCCCATGAGGGCAGCCAGCTCGTCGCGGACGATCTTGGTCATCATCTGACCCGGCTTTACCGATTTCAGCACATCCTGACCCAAAGCCTTGGCCTTGACCTCGTCGGTGAACGACTTGGCCACCTTGTAGTTCACATCGGCGTCGATCAACGCACGACGTATCTCCTTGAGCGTCTCGGCGACGTTTATTTCGGTAATACGTCCTTCACCCTTGAGGATCTTGAAGGAGCGTTCGAGTTTATCGGTTAGGTTTTCAAACATATCTTAGTATCTGTTTTTTCGGTATCGATCGCGCAAAGGTAATAAATCCGCGCGATTCATGAAACTTTCGCCGGCCTTATTATCCGGCACGTCACAACAGACCCGCCTCGTAATATATGACGATCTGTTCGATCATGCGGTCGTCGCCGTCACGGTCATACTCGAGTTTGAGGTTGTTGCCGAACAATCGCGCTATCCCCTGCCAGAATCCCGCCACGAACCCTCCGCGCAGATCCTTGACTATCTGGTACGGTGTATACTCAGTCTCGCGGTCGATAAGCTTCACCAGCACCATGCCCTCGAATCGCGTCATGCGTTTCAATACGGGCGTATACTGCTCCTTGATACGCTTTTCGACGCCACGGATATATTCGCGCTGGGCCTTTTTCGTCGGCAGCTTGCGCAACTCCTCCTCCATGCCGCGCATCTCGGCACGGGCCGTCTTGGCTATCGGATAGACCTTCTTTACGGCGCGTACCAGGCGCTGGTATCGCCGCAGGTCGGCCTTGCGTGTAAACGTATAGATCGGCAACATGTGGATCGTAGCGATGGAATCGCCGTTTTCGACGGTCCACTCCTGGTACATGAAGCCGCGACCGCCCTGTCCGAATGCCGTCGGAACAAGACATACAGTCATGAATACTATGGCCAATATGAACCTTTTCATCGTTGCAGTCGATCGATATATTGGCAAAGATATATATCTTTGCCGAGAAATCGGCAAAAAAAGAGCCGTTTGTTAAATACCTACACCAAATGCTCAAGACAGGATTATCTTATACAAGCCGCACGACGGTATGTGCGGCAAACACCGCAAAAGCCATCGGATCTGGCGATATGGAGGTTTTCGCTACGCCGGCGATGATCGCACTTATGGAGAACGCAGCCATGTCAGCCGTAGCCGGCGTCCTGCCGGAAGGCTCGTCGACCGTAGGAGCCGAGATGAACGTATCGCACATCAAGCCTTCGGGTTTGGGAGCAGAAATCGCCGCTACGGCAGTCCTGACAGCCATCGATGGCCGCAAGTTGACATTCAACGTGGGTGCATCGGACAGCCAGGGCATGATCGGAGAGGGCGTACATGTACGCTACGTTGTCGACCGCGAACGCTTCATGGCCAAAGTTCGTTAGACCGACAATGAAAGCAAGCGTCAAAGGCTCCATCTGCGGCATAATCGCGGCCGTCAGCTACGGAACCAACCCTCTGGGGGCATTGTTCCTGTACGAACAGGGCATAAACGCAAACTCCGTACTATTCTACCGGTTCACGCTTGCCGTGGCTATCCTCGGCATCATAATGCTCGCTACCGGAAAGCCGTTCCGCATAAACCGTCGGCAGGCAGCCGTAACCATGATACTCGGCATACTGTTCGGTATCTCATCCATGAGCCTCTTCACCAGCTTCTACCACATGGATGCGGGCATAGCCTGTACGCTTCTGTTCGTATACCCCATCATGGTGGCCGTAATCATGGCTCTGTTCTTTCACGAAAAGATCACCGCCGCCACAGTGCTCTCGATCGTACTTGCATTATCAGGAATAGGACTTCTGTACAAAGGGCCCGGAAACGTCTCGCTCAGCGGTGCCGGTGTGGCACTGGTCATGCTGTCGGCACTTTCGTACGCCCTGTACATAGTACTGGTAAACCGTTCATCGCTCGGCATGCCGGCCGTCAAGCTATCGTTCTACGTAATGATATTCTGTGTGCTTACCATCACCGCATGTTCGCTGTTCGACGATAAAGGAAAGTTGCAGATGCTGACTACTCCGTCGATGTGGGGATTCGCACTGATGCTGGCATGCGTACCGACGGTCATATCGCTGATAATGATGACCCTGTCGGTAAAATACATCGGCTCGACACCCACGGCAATCATGGGAGCGCTCGAACCGTTGACGGCCGTAATAATAGGCATTACCGTCTTCGGCGAGACATTCACCGCACAACTGGCAACAGGCATAGTGTTAATACTCGCCGCCGTGATCACGATCATCAGCGCCCGGTCGATACACTGGCGCTGGCATCCGCACCTGCGTCACTGGAAATTCAAATAAAAAACCGGAGGCTTTCTTGTAAAGTCTCCGGTTTTTATCATGCCGTTAGTGCACTACAACTCGTCGAGCCAGCGCAGCAACAGATTCTGCCACTCCTTCTGATACGAGAACCTGTCATAGTTTCCCCAACCGTGGCCGCCCGAAGGGAATACGTACATCGAGGCCTTGACTCCGTAATATTTCAGGGCTGCATAGTACATAGCCGCACCGGCAGCCGGCACCGTACGGTCGTCATCGCTGAGCAGGAGTATGGTCGGCGGCGTCTTCTCGGTAACGCACTTATCCATGGAGTAAGCTTCGCTCTCGCTCTCGGTACGGTCACGGCCCAGCAGGTTGTTGAACGTTCCTATATGAGTCGTATAGTTGTTGGCCGTAATGACGGGATAAAAGAGTATGGAAAAGTCGGGTTTATCCTCATCAGCCGCGAAGTTGGATGTATAGGCCGCAAGATGTCCGCCGGCCGAGAATCCCATGATGCCGACCTTGTGCGGGTCCACACCATATTTCGCGGCATCGCGACGGATAATGCGCAACGCTTCGATCGCGTCCTCCAGAGGCACCTCCTTGTGTCCGTTCGGAAGACGGTACTTGAGAACGAATCCGGCAATACCGTTCTTGGCAAGCCACTGCGCCATGAGGAAGCCCTCCTGATCCATCGACAACTGGCCGTAACCGCCGCCCGGACAGATGACAACGGCCTGTCCCGTGGCCTTTGCCTTGTCGGCATTGTAGACGAATAACTCCGCCGAGGTCGTATTCATCAGGCGGTACGGATTCTGATTGTACTCCTCGCCCGTCAGTTCGTTCGAATGCGGAGCCGTGGAGTTGTCCCAAATCTTTATCGAGCTGTCCTGCTCGTACTGTGCATAGCCTGTCATTGTCATGAGCGCCATTGCCAAAGTCAGTAGTTTTTTCATATCGTTTTCAAGGTTGTTTTACTTTACAAGGTTGATGATCTTGCCCGGAACGACGATGATCTTCTTGGGTGCGGCTCCCTCGAGCCACTTCTGCGCCTCGGGCGTAGTCACTATATCGGCAGAAATGTCCGCAACCGTAGCAGACAACGGATACTCCTTCTTGAAGCGCACCTTGCCGTTGACGGAAACCGGATACTCGAACGCACTCTCGACAAGATACTTTTCGTCATACTCGGGATAACGCGCATCACATACCGTAGTGTTGTGACCGGCCAACGACCACAGCTCCTCGGCTATGTGCGGAGCGAACGGAGATATCAAAACCGTAAGAGGCTCCAGAATATCACGCTTGTGGCACTCTCCGAGCTCGTTGAGGCATATCATGAACGCAGCTACCGAGGTGTTGAACGAAAAGTTCTCGATATCTTCGCGAACCTTCTTTATGGTCTTGTGCAGAGTCTTCAGTTCCTTGTCGGTAGCCTTGTCGTCGTTCAACGCGAAGTTACCCTCACGGTCGAAGAACAGACGCCAGAACTTGCGCAGGAATTTGTGAACGCCGTCTATGCCGTTGGTATCCCACGGCTTGGACTGTTCGAGAGGTCCGAGGAACATCTCGTACATGCGCAACGTGTCGGCTCCGTACTGGTCGACGATATAATCGGGATTGACCACGTTGAACATCGACTTCGACATCTTCTCGATAGCCCATCCGCAGGTGTATTTGCCATCCTCGAGAATGAACTCCGCATCGGCGAACTCGGGGCGCCATGCGCGGAATGCCTCGAGGTCGAGCTGGTCGTTGCGAACGATATTCACGTCGACGTGAATCTCCTGTGTCTCGTAATTTTTCTTCAGGCCGGCCGACACGAATGTGTTGGTACCCACGACACGGTAAACGAAATTGGAACGGCCCTGGATCATTCCCTGATTCACCAGTTTCTTGAACGGTTCGGGTTCGCAGACGTATCCGAGGTCATAGAGGAACATGTTCCAGAAACGCGAATACATGAGGTGTCCCGTAGCGTGCTCGATGCCTCCGACATAGAGGTCGACGTTGCGCCAGTACTCGTCCGCCTCACGGCCGACAAGAGCCTTGTCGTTGTGGGGATCCATATATCGCAGGTAGTATGCCGACGATCCGGCGAATCCGGGCATGGTCGATGTCTCGTACCGCCATCCCTTGACACGCGCCAAAGGCGGTTCGCCCTGCTCCGTAGGACCGAAATTCTCGATCGGCGGCAACTCCAGAGGAAGGTCCTTCTCATCGAGCGGACGAGCGATGTCGTTCTCGTAATATATCGGGAACGGCTCGCCCCAGTAACGCTGGCGCGAGAATATGGCATCACGCAGGCGGTAGTTCACGATACGGCGGCCGATGCCGCGGTTTTCAACCTCTTCGAACATGAACTTTATCGCCTCCTTGACATCCATGCCGTCGAGGAACTCCGAATTTATCATTTTGCCCTCCTTGGCGTCGTACGAAGAGACGGAGAGATCGCCACCGGCAACCACGGGAACGATGTCGAGACCGAAATGACGGGCAAAGGCGTAGTCGCGCGAATCGTGTGCCGGCACGGCCATGATGGCACCGGTACCGTATCCGGCCAGCACGTAATCCGAAACGTAAATCGGTATGCGTTTGCCGCTGAAGGGATTTATGGCATACGAACCTGTAGCCACACCGCTCACGCGTTTGGTCTCGGCCATACGTTCACGCTCCGAACGTTTCTTGGTCTGTTCGACATACTCCTCGACGGCAGCACGATTCTCTTCAGTGGTCAGTTCCGAAAGCCACTCGTGCTCCGGTGCGATGACCATGAACGTCACGCCGTATATCGTATCGGGACGCGTCGTGAAGATCTCCAGCTTGCGGTCGCTGCCGACAATATCGAAGAACATCTGTGCTCCCACCGAACGGCCGATCCAGTTGCGCTGTATCTCCTTGAGCGAATCGCTCCACTCGAGGCTCTCCAGGCCGTCAAGCATGCGCTGCGCATACGCCGTAACACGAAGCAGCCACTGCTTCATGCGTTTCTGTACCACGGGGTAACCGCCGCGTACCGAAAGGCCGTCCTTAACCTCGTCGTTGGCCAGAACGGTACCGAGCTTCGGACACCAGTTGACCATGGTGTCGGCACGGAAAGCTATGCGGTAATTCTGCAGCGTCTGCTCCTTCTGCACCTCGGACATCGCACGCCAGTCGTCGGCCGTGAACGTCATCTCTGTAGTACAGGCAGCATCGACATCGGCCGTACCGCTCTTTTCGAAGGCTGCCACCAGCTTCTCGATCGGCTCGGCCTTCTGTACACGACGATCGTAATAGTGCGAGAACATCTTGAGGAACGCCCACTGCGTCCATTTATAGTACGACGGATCGCACGTACGCACCTCGCGGTCCCAGTCAAAACAGAATCCTATCTTGTCCAGCTGCTCGCGGTAACGTGCTATGTTGCGTTCAGTCGTGACGGCCGGATGCTGCCCGGTCTGTATGGCATACTGCTCGGCAGGAAGTCCGAATGCGTCGTATCCCATCGGATGAAGCACGTTGAATCCGCACGAACGCTTGTAACGCGAATAGATGTCGGATGCTATGTATCCGAGCGGATGGCCTACATGCAGACCGGCCCCCGACGGGTATGGGAACATGTCCAGAACGTAGTACTTGGGACGCGACGGATCGATCTCGACGTGATAGGTCTTGTCCTCCTTCCAGCGGCGCTGCCACTTGGCCTCTATCTCCTTGAAATTGTATTCCATGCTGTTTGCGGAAAATTTGCATTTGTTAATTTCCGACAAAATTAATAAAAAACATCAGTTTGGTGCTGTAATGCGGCGAGAAATACGCAAAAACCGATATTTACGGCCGTTCGAAAAGAGATGGCCCCGCTTCAGTACGAAGCAGGGCCATCTTTAAGGTCGAATTGACCTGCGGTCAGTTGCGTTTGAACACGAGCAAGGCCTCGACCTTTGCATCCCTGTCGAAATCCTCGGGCTGCAACTTTATTTCGCTGTTTGTCGAGCTCAAAGCCTCGCACTTCTTGCGGCCCTGTTCGGTCAACAGTTTCGTTTCATCGCCGAGAATAACATTGGCACCGTCGCACGTTACGCTTACATAATAGCCGGCAGGACTCTCGCCCATCTCGTCGTACATGGCCGTCATCTCGACACCCTTCTTCTTACCGGCCTCTCGCAACGGCATGGTCGGACATACACCGTTGGACAGCGATACGCGCGGTGAATATACGGTAACGGACGCTATCTCGGACGATGCCGCAGTAGCAGTGAATACGGCAACCTTCTCATCGTTCATCCAGAGCGTATAGTCATATATGCCTGCCTCGGCATAACGGTCGTCGGATGCCTTCTTCTCGACGCGGTTGTAAAGGCCTTCACCGGATGCGGAGTTGTCGGCGAACGGCTTGCCGAAGACCAGCGAACCTATGCCGTTTTCGGTAACGACAAACGTCTGCACGCCACCGGTCGTACGGCCAAGATGGAATCCCGACACTACCAGCAGACTGCCCACAACTACATATGCCACTGCCAGCACGGTGCTGATGATCGGGCTGCGGAAAGCACGGAAAAAGACGCCGATCGAGGAACGTACCGATGCCAGGCGTCCGGCGGGTTTCTGTTCGCCCTGACCCTCCGCAGTTTCGGTTTTGTCCGCCATATCGTCGGTTTCGGGTTCGGCGGCAGGTACATCAACGTTGCCCATCTTGCGGTAGCGGAGTCCGTACCATACCACGCCCAATGCCATGGCGGCGATCAACAGATAAGGCAGCAGGAAAGCACCGACGGCAAGTATGAGATAGAGGATATAGTATACGATGGCATAAGATATCAAGGCTCCGGCTATCGGCATCATGAACAGCAACATGATCTGATAGATGCAGCCGTTCATGTGGTTCTTGTCGACTACCTTCCCGTCGGAATCAACGGTAACCTCGACAACATCTTCCGTAAACAGTTGCTTCACGCCGTGATACAGACCATAGCAGCCGCCTATGAAGGCAAAGGGATAAAACAGGACACGAAGCCATGTGTGGTCGGTAAACATGTTACCGGTCAACGGATTGGCAAACTTCACGTCTCCGAACAATACGGCGACGATCGAGGCGACGGCCGCCAACGACATCAATACGAGCGCTACCAGCGCGAATAGCTTGTCGGTTCGGGCCGGCATAGAGGCGAATTTCTTCATGCTTTATTGCGTTTGAGGTTGATAACTGAATGCGAATTTAACTAAAAAAGATTAATTTACGACAATACGAACATCAAATCTTGCCGACACACGAATATTAGATGTCGAAAACATGTGGCGGAAATTGAATTTTGAAACTATTTATTACTACCTTTGCTCCATATATACTAAAGTACAGATGCACAAATCGGGTTTCGTAAATATCATAGGCAATCCCAACGTCGGCAAATCGACTCTCATGAACGCGCTGGTCGGGGAACGCCTTTCGATCATAACTTCCAAGGCCCAGACCACTCGCCACCGCATAATGGGCATAGTCAACGGCGACGACTTCCAGATAGTCTACTCCGATACGCCGGGCATACTCAAGCCGAGCTACAAACTTCAGGAGTCGATGATGAAGTTCGTCAAGGGAGCCGTCAGCGACGCCGACGTGATCCTCTACGTCACCGACACCGTCGAGCAGAGCGACCGTTCGGCCGAGATAATCGACCGCATAGCAGCCAGCGGCATACCTACGATCGTCGTGATAAACAAGATCGACCTTACCACCCCCGAAGCCCTCGAGGCTCTCGTCGAGAAGTGGCACACGATCCTGCCCAACGCTGAAATAGCCCCGGCATCGGCAAAGGAGGGCTTCAACATAGGCGGCATATTCGACTCGATACTGCGGCTTTTGCCCGAAGGCGAGCCATTCTATCCGAAGGATACGCTTACGGACAAGACACTGCGATTTTTCGCTTCGGAGATCATACGTGAAAAGATCCTGCTAAATTACGACAAGGAGATACCTTACTGCTGCGAAATAGCCATTGACAGCTACAAGGAAGAGCCGACGATCGACCGTATTGCGGCCACGATATACGTTACCCGCGATTCGCAGAAGGGCATCGTCATAGGCCATCGCGGCGAGATGCTGAAGAAGGTCGGCACACAGGCCCGCCACGATCTCGAAAAATTCCTCGGCAAAAAGGTCTATCTCGAACTCTTCGTCAAGGTCGGCGGCGACTGGCGCAACGACGAACGTCAGCTGCGCAGGTTCGGATATGAACAGGATTAAACAATTTTCAATGCCGCGGCAACGTTTCTACTCTCGATGAAAAAAGCAATATCGGTCATAGTCGCAGTTCTGTTCCTGCTGCTTGCAGGCATGCCCACGCGCGCCCAGTACAACAAGGAGTATTTCTTCTGGATGGGGCGCCAGCTCATGATGCAGAACGACTATCAGGAGGCAATACGTACGCTCAACGTACTGTTGCGCTTCGACGAGGATGCATACGAAGGTTACTTTCTGCGCGGCATAGCCAAATACAACCTCGACGATCTGCTGGGAGCCGACAACGACTTCTCGATAGCCATTGCCAAGAATCCGGTATTTACCACTGCATATACATACCGTGCCATCACCCGTTCGCGTCTGGGAAACTACGACGATGCACTAAAGGATTTCAAGGAGGCCATTGACCTGCGGCCAGACCTGCCGGGACCATATTACAGCCGCGGCGTGACGCGTCTGCTCAACCAGCAGTTCAGTGAGGCGATATCCGATTTCGACAAGTTCATCAAACAGGAGAAGAAGGTTGCCGACGCATACATCAACCGCGGCGTTTGCTACCTCTACCTGAAGGATACCGTAAAGGCATACGAAAATTTCGACCAGGCCATACGCACAAACCGCGAAAACCCCGACAGTTACAACCGTCGCGGAGCCTTATACATGCAGCAGAAACGCTACGACGAAGCCGAGGCCGATTTCGACATGGCCATAAAGTGCGATTCGAACTACCTGCTGTCATATTTCAACCGTGCACTCGTGTACTCCGACACGAACAGGCCCATGCAGTCGTTGGCGGACTTCGACAAGGTCATCGAACTCGACTCGACGAACTCGCTGACATACTTCAACCGGGCAATTCTGCGCTCACGTATCGGCGACTACAACCGTGCCCTCGACGACTACAACAAGGTGGCGTTCTACTCGCCCGACAACGTTCTCGTATACTACAACAGAGCCATACTCTATACGCAGCTCGGAGATCTGGAGGATGCCATCAAGGACTACACGAAGGCCATAGAGCTCTATCCGGACTTCGCAAACGCCTATCTCAACCGAGGACAGCTGCGCTACGCCCTGCGCGACCCAGAAGGAGGCAAACGCGACTACGAGATTGCCGAGCGCAAGATTGCCGAATACAAATCGCGCCTCAGCGACAGCACATACTCCATATATGCCGACACGACTCAGCGTTTCGACCGTCTGCTATCGTTCGACAGCAAGTTGTCGGGCAACAGTTTCAAGCGCATAGCCTCACGGCCCGAAAACGGCAACGACATGGCACTGATGCCGTTGTTCCGGTTCACGTTCATGAAGTCGGACTCGTCGTATGTCGAACTGCCGACTTTACGTTACAAGGCGCAACGACTGCAGGACTTCATCGAGAGTACGGGTAACCCGCTGCTCACTCTTGCCTGCCGCGAAAGCAACATTCAGCCCGATTCCATAGTGGTCATAGACAAGGAACTGGCCGAAGAGTTGCGTACAGATCCCGATTCGTGGATCAAGCTCTTCGAACGGGGAATATCGCAGGCCCTGATCAAGCAGTACACGAGTTCGGTCAACACGCTGTCGCACGCCATCGAAAAGAACCCGCGCAACCCGTTCCTGTATATCAACCGCTCGACGACACGTGCCGAGATGATCGACTTCATCTCGTCGATAGACAATGCATATCAGCGTATAGCCATCGACTCGGATCCGGCCAACAGGCTCAACAACAACAGTTCACGCACGTACAACTACGACGAAGCCATAGCCGACCTCAATGCGGCGATAGCGCTCTTCCCGGACTTTGCGTTCAGCTACTACAACCGAGGTAACCTGCGAGCCCTTTCGGGACAGCTGCCGGAGGCCTTCGACGACTACACCAAAGCAATCGAGCTGAATCCCTACTTCGCCGAGGCATACTACAACCGGGGCCTGATACAGATATACATGAAGGATACCCGCAAGGGTTGTCTCGATATCTCGAAAGCCGGAGAACTCGGCATCGAGAAGGCATACGAGATATTGCAGAAGTATGCCATGAACGAGTGATCACAACTCAAATAAAAATATTATGACGGAAATCATTACAAGAAAACTCAACGATTCGGCATGGGCGCGGTGGACAGCCCTCATACTCATAGCCCTGATGATGTTCTTCGGCTATATGTTCGTGGATGTCATGTCACCGCTCAAATCGCTCATCGAATCGGCTCGCGGATGGAGCAGCAGCACCTTCGGCACATACGCGGCATCGGAATACTTCCTCAACGTATTCTGTTTCTTCCTCATCTTTGCCGGAATCATTCTCGACAAAATGGGTATACGGTTTACGGGAGTGCTCTCGGCCTCGTTAATGGTGATCGGCGCCTCCATAAAGTATATAGGTATCAGCGACTGGTTCCAGACTACCGAGCTGAGCGCATGGCTCAACAGCTGGTGGGTCGAGATGCCGGCAAGCGCCAAGGTTGCATCACTCGGCTTCATGATATTCGGATGCGGCTGCGAAATGGCCGGAACAACCGTATCGAAAGCTATCGCCAAATGGTTCAAGGGCAAGGAGATGGCACTGGCCATGGGTCTCGAGATGGCCATAGCCCGTCTCGGCGTATTCGCCGTAATGTGGCTGTCGCCCTTCATCTCCAACAGGTTCGGCGGTTCGGTAGTCGCTCCCGTTGGATTCTGCACGGCGTTGCTCTTCATCGGTCTGATCTGCTACTCGGTATTCACGGTTATGGACAAAGTCCTCGACAAGCAACTGGTTGCAGCCGGAGAGATGTCTGAGGAAAAGTCACCCGAAGACGAATTCCACATACGCGACCTCGGAAAGATATTTTCAAGCAAGATGTTCTGGCTCGTGGCCCTGCTCTGCGTACTCTACTACAGCGCAATCTTCCCGTTCCAGCGTTACGCCCCGAATTTCCTTGAGGTAACTCTCGGCGTCGATGCCGAAACGGCTTCGCGTCTGTTCAGCTGCTTCCCCATCCTGGCAATGGTTCTGACGCCATTCCTCGGTGCTTTCCTCGACTTCAGGGGCAAAGGCGCCTCGATGCTTATGGTCGGAGCCGTAATCATGGTCGTATGTCACCTGAGTTTCGCATTTCTGTTGCCTGCATATCCTTCGAAATGGTTTGCCGTACTGCTCATCGTAGTCCTCGGCGTATCGTTCTCGCTGGTACCGGCCGCCCTGTGGCCTTCGGTCCCCAAAATCATCGACGAGAAGATTCTCGGATCGGCCTATTGCCTCATATTCTGGATTCAGAACATCGGTCTATGCCTTGTACCGCTGCTTATCGGCACCGTACTCGATGCAACGGGTGGTTATCTGCTCCCGATGGTAATATTCGCATCGTTCGGAGTACTGGCTTTCATACTGAGCGCCTACCTCAAGATCGAAGACCGCCGAAAAGGGTACGGTCTCGAAGAGCCCAATGTGAAAAAATAGAGATTTGATAAAAGAAAAAACAACCGGACTCTCAACGTCCGGTTGTTTTTTTATAGACTTCCGTTATACGGCTGCACATCTCCTCCCATGAAAAACGCTTCCGTTCCTCAATCATGTTGCGTCGGAACCGTGCATTGTTACCGTCCTCGCACATGCGGTTTATGGCAGTGGCAACTCCACCGGCCGTTGGCGGACAGACATACCCCACCACGTCGTCCGGAACAATCTCGGCAAGGCCTCCCACGTCAGAGACTATTATTGGAAGGCAGAAATTGTAGGCAATCTGCGTCACACCGCTCTGTGTGGCGCTTTTATATGGAAGTATAATGGCTTCGGCTGCCGAAAAATAGTATTTTACGTCGCTGTCGGCAACAAAACGGTCATGCAGTATCACACGTTCGCCAAGAGCCTCAATCAATGGCATATACTTGTCCCGCGACGCATAGAACTCACCTGCAACGATCAGTTTCAGTCTCTTGTCAACGATGCGTTTCCATGCCTCAAGCAAGGTATCGAGTCCCTTGTAGTCCCGTATAAGTCCGAAAAAGAGCATGTAACGCTCCGCAGGATCAAGGCCGAGTCTGCGACAGGCCTCGTCACGGTCGACGGCCGAACCGAAGTTTTCGAACATCGGATGCGGTGAGAAGAGAGCCGGTGCCGACGTATACTCCAGCAACTCACCGTGTACCTGCTCCGACATGTAGACGAAACCGTCCACCGACCCGAGAAAATAGCGGTTGAACGGGCGGTCGACGAAGTGATGCTCATGCGGTTCGACATTGTCTATCTGGCATATTACCTTCGTGTGGCCGTTACGTCGCGCAATACGTGCTATGGTTCCGAAACATGGTGCCATGAACGGCGTCCAGTACTTCATAAGTATGAAATCCGGCGCTTCACGATGCAAACGACGGCCCACACGTATCCAGTTGAACGGATTTACGGTATTGACACACCTCTCGATCCGAAGATCCCCGGGAGCCGGCGTATCGACCGTCTGACTCTCGCCCGGAAAGAGAAACGACGGATACTGCAACGTAAACGTGAGTATGCGCACCTCGTCGCCGCGTCTCGCAAAGACACGGGCCATGGTCTCCATTATCGATGCCAGTCCGCCCCTGTAAGGGTGAGCCGGACCCAGTATACAGATCTTCATCGTTGCGCGTCGTTGAATGCGGCGAGTCCGTTTTTAAGGAAGTCTACGAAACCTTCGACACTGAGGTCGTAACCGCGTGCCGGCAACAGCTGTCGTCCGTCGGATGCCGCTATGATATAGTTGGGTTGAGCGTTTACACCGAAATGCGTACGGGCAATATAGGAGTTGATACGTCCGAGCGTCTTGAGTACGTCACCCGAATCGGTGGTGAGCCAGTCGTTCTCGGCGACACGCATCTTGTCATCGGTATAGAGAGCGACAATGACATAATCTTCGCGAAGAATACGCTGCACCTGCTCATCGCTCCACACGCGCGCCTCCATTTCACGGCAGTTTACACAACCATGGCCGGTAACATCGATGAAAAGAGGCTTGTTTTCGCGTTCGGCAGCCGCTATACCCTGCTCAAGGTCAAAGTAGCCTTCGAGACCATGAGGGAGATGCAGCACGTCGCCGTACTTTATCTTTTCATCCGATGCGGAAACAGTAGGCGATGCACTGACACCTTCATTCGTTAGCACGAAGTCCTGCGTATGAATCGGCGGCAGGTATCCGGACAGAGCCTTGAGAGGAGCGCCGAACATGCCCGGAATCATATAAACCACAAAGGCGAAGACGGCAATTGCGAGACCGAGGCGCGTAACGGATACATACTGCACCTCGCTGTCGTGAGCAAAGCGGAGTTTTCCAAGAAGATAAAGGCCGAGCAACGAGAAGCATACGATCCATATTGCAAGATACACCTCGCGGTCGAGCAATCCCCAATGGTATGTCTGGTCGGCGACGCTCAGGAACTTGAAGCCGAGAGCCACCTCGACAAATCCGAGCACGACCTTCACGGAGTTGAGCCATCCGCCGCTCTTGGGCAGGCTCTTCAGCAGCGACGGGAAGAGCGCGAAGAGCGTGAAAGGCAGGGCAAAAGCCACCGAGAACGCCAGCATCGTCACGATCGGCTGCCAGAACTCCCCGGCCGTAGACTTGATCAGTACCGAGCCAACGATCGGTCCCGTGCACGAAAACGATACGAGCACCAGCGTCAACGCCATGAAGAATATGCCGATAAGGCCACCGCGGTCGGAATTGCGGTCACTCTTGTTGACGAGCGAACTGGGCAGCGTTATCTCGAAAGCTCCGAAGAACGAAGCGGCAAATACCATGAACACGATAAAGAATATCACGTTCGGCAGCCAATGCGTAGCCAGCCAGTTGAAGATGTCTGCCGTAACCGTATTACCGCCTACAAGGCGCGTTATCAGGATTATCACGGCAATGGGCACGGTATAGAGAGCGACGATGAACAGGCCATAGGTCAGGGCCTTCATGCGGCCTGCCGCCTTGTTCTCGCTACCCTTCATGAAGAACGAGACGGTCATAGGCACCATCGGGAATACGCACGGGGTAAGCAGCGCGGCAAATCCCCACAATATGGCTTCGATCACCAACGTCCAGTCGAACGGAGCCGATATCGGTTCCGACGCTTCCTGCGGCTCGGCGGATGTTACTGTCGTTGCGGCAGCCGCGGCATTGCCGACCTCGACGGCGAAATCCCATGTCTCTGGCATTCCGCACTCGGTTCCCTTGCATGACATCCACGTAATCTGTCCCTTGAGTGTCGCACCGTCACCGGTCAGATGGAACTTGCGTCCGAGCACTATCTTGTCGTGATACTCGCCGACATCGCCGTTGCGTACCGGCTCGTTGATCTGGCAGAGATCGCCATCGAAAGCGACAGCATCGTCCGCTTCGAACTCGACGGTAGTCGACGAATAGCCCGAATCGAGATCGTAGGTATGCCATCCCGATGCCAGTTTGCCTGTAAATACCAATTCATACCCGCCGCCGTCGAGCGTACGGGCATCAGTCTTCCATTTCACGGTAGGGCCGTCAAGAGGCTGCGCCGTCACGGCCGTGAAGGCCATTACGGAAAGTATCGTGAGAATAAATGTTCCTAACTTTTTCATATACATTAAATATTTTGCGAACAAAGATATAAAATAATCCGAATATTCACGGCCATCAGTCATCGCGACGGAAATGCAAACGGAAAAAATCCGTCTCCGGTCATGGAGACGGACAGAATCATTTCACGATGCCGCGTTCAACGCCACTCGATGGAGGCCCGGCACACGGCTTCTCCGTCATCAGACCTTATCCCGAAAAGCGATACGTCGCCCTTCTGCTCATAGCCTACGGTCAACGTGTGGCCATAGCGGGACTCCTTGATGAAATGCACGTCGAGACGCAGCGGGCGATGTTCGGCCAACATCTCGATCGGCAGAATGTCGAGCATCATGTCGATATACCGCATGGTATTTACATGGCGGTTGAAATCTATGTCGCTGTATACGATACGGTGTTCGGTCGTATGTTGCGGATTCACCGTCAGCACCTTGTGCGGACGTTCACACGGGGCCGGTTCGTCGGAGATGTACATGCGGTGCAGTTCGACCACCTCGCTCAAGTCCACGGGAGCACGACGCACCATGTCGATCATGCACCACTGTGTCGTCACACGGCCGAAGACATTGCCCTTGTCGTCGGACAACACGAAATTACGCACGGACAGCACCCGTCCGCAATCGTTAACCCATGTCCTTATGGTAAATTTGGTATATTGTTCGGGCAGTATGTCGAATTCCAGCGCCATGCGCGACAAAACCCACGAACGATCGCTCCGCATGAGTATGTCGGTACCGAAGCCGTGGCTCTGGGCATCGACCCCAGCCGTATTCAACACGCAGTTGCACATGGACGTAATCGTCGCCCGCAATGTAAAGTCGACATCCTGAGGTTCGACCCTGAAATCGTATGTCGTTCCGATAGCCATATTTATCCGTTTTTAAGATTGACGATGCAAATGTAACCATTTTCTTCGCATTTACGATACATGAAAAACGGCGAATTTTACCCGGGAAAGAGGATTAATTCCTCTGAAACAGAAAATTGGACACATATTTATAAAATAAACAGTATCTTGAAAAAATTATCGAAAAACGATAAAAATTATTTGTTATTCATAAATTTGTTGTTATATTTGCATCGGATAACTCAAGAACAGATACAGAAATGCAAACCAAACGCAGCCTGAAGATACGCCTCATGACCATCTACGTGGTCTATTTCGTGGCTCTGATTGCAGGTTTCGCCTACAACGTGATGCCGGCTTTACGCCACGGGGCCAACATGGGGCAGAATGTCAGTACGGAGATGATGGACGGATGGTTCAACGGCAACCACCGTCTAAGCAAGATATTCATAGGGATTCCTACGCTTGAACCCAAAGAGTATGCTTCGCAGGAGCTCGGAGACGACAGGCAGACAACCGTTACGGCCTACGCTTCGAAGTTCGACATAATAGTTTCACAGGAGGCCGACGAGGGACAACCCCTTACACAGGCGGTCATGAACGTTGTCGGGGGATCGTCGATGGTCTATCTGCTCTCGCTCGTGCTGATGGTCATATACATTGCAGTATTCGTATTCATCTTTCTGATTATACATTCGCTGCGCAAGTCAGTCAGCAGCGACTCGCCGCTCGAAAACCGATGCACGTGGTACACCCGCATAATCGGAATACTGATACTTGCAGCGACCATAGGCGACGCCGTCGGACAATGGTACATGAACCGTCAGGCCGCCGACATTCTCGCCGGAACGGATCTGGTCGTCAATACGGCGTTCACGCTGAACTACTGGAACGTACTGATAGCCATACTGGTTATATTCACCGCCGAAGTTTTCGCCATAGGCTCCAAACTCGGCGAGGAGCAGAAACTGACAATATGATTAAACGCTCGGACGTTATGAACAATACCGATAACATCAAGGGGGGGGGTATGAGATGGCTATAATAATCAACATAGACGTGATGATGGCCAAACGCAAGATCTCGTTGGGAGAGCTTGCCGAAAGAGTCGATATTACGCCCGCCAACCTCTCCATCCTGAAAACGGGAAAGGCCAAAGCAGTGCGTTTTTCGACGCTCGAGGCCATCTGCCGTGAGCTGGAGTGCCAGCCCGGCGACATAATTGAATACAGGAAAAACTGACAAACTTTTTTTTAACAAACCTTAGTATGAAAAGATTAATTCTGTCGTTCGTTGCCCTTCTGGCAATGGCGACCGCATCGGCCCAGGAAAACCCGATGTTGCAACCGATTCCTGCCGACAAGGACGTCCGCGTCGGTCGGCTCGAAAACGGCATGACCTACTACATCCGCCACAACGAGAAACCCAAATCGCAGGCGCACTTCTACATCCTTCATGACGTAGGTGCCATCCAGGAGGCGGACAACCAGCAGGGTCTGGCACACTTCCTCGAGCACATGGCCTTCAACGGCACGAAGAACCTGCCCGACAAAATGCTCATCGAGTACCTCGAGAAGGTAGGCGTTAAGTTCGGTGCAAACCTCAATGCAGGTACCGCCTGGGACTACACGCAATACACCCTCATGGACGTTCCTACGACACGCGAGGGCATCATCGATACAGCCCTGCTCATCCTGCACGACTGGTCGCACTTCATCTCGCTCGAGCCCGAAGAGATCGACTCCGAGCGCGGCGTCATCATGGAGGAGCTCCGCACGCGCGACGGCGCAGGCTGGCGCTCGACCATCAACATGGTGAAGGCTCTGGCCAAAGGCACCAAGTACGAGAACCGCAACCTCATAGGTTATCTCGACGGGCTCAAGGGATTCAAGCCCAGCGATCTCGAGAGCTTCTACCACACATGGTACCGTCCCGACTATCAGGCCATATTCGTCGTAGGTGACGTTGACGTAGATGCCATCGAAGCCAAGATCAAGGCTCTGATGAGCGACATCCCGGCACCTGCGGCCGACGCTCCGAAGAAAGAGGTAATATATGTTCCCGACAATGAGGAGCCGATCGTTTCGATCTTTACCGATCCCGAGATGCAGTACTCGTCGATATCGATGTATTGCAAGCGCCGGGAGCTGGCACCCAAGGAGATTGCCAACACCGTATACGCGGAAATGATAAACGTCGTGCTGTCGTACATGGATAACATGGGCAATGCACGTTTCAACGAGATATCGATGAAACCCGATGCTCCGTTCCTCGGCGCAGGCATGGGTAACGGCAGCGTGGGCATCTGCCCCACCCTCGAGGTTACCGTCTTCTCGGCACAGGCCCAGGAGGGCAAGATCGCCACTGCAATGGAGGCTCTCTGCACCGAAATGGAGCGCATACAGCGTTACGGTTTCACGCAGAGCGAATTCGAGCGCGCACAGAACGAGCTGCTCCGCAGCGCCGAGCGCAAGTACGCCAACCGCAACGACCGCAAGAACGGCGAATACGTAAGCAACTACGTCAACAGCTACCGCTACAACACGCCCATACCCGATGCCGAAACCGAATGGCAGCTCGACAGCATGCTGATCAAGAACGTCACGGTAGACGTTGTCAATGATCTGGCAAAGCAGGTCATCACCGACAACAACATGGTTGTCGTGATCAACGCTCCCGAGAAGGAGGGTCTTGTAAACCCGACGGCCGAGGATATCGAGGCCATCATCAAGAAGGCGCAGGCCAGCGAAGTCGAGCCCTACGAGGACAATACCGTCAAGGAGCCGCTTATCGGCGAGGACGTCGTGCTGAAAGGCTCGAAGGTGAAGAAAACCACCGTAAACGAGACGCTCGGCACAACCGAATGGACACTCAAGAACGGCATCAAGGTGATCGTAAAGCCCAGCAAGCTCAAGGCCGACGAGGTATTGTTCCGTGCATACGCTGAAGGCGGTCTGTCGACCCTTTCGGACGAGGATTACTACACCGGCAACTTCCTGACCTCGACACTCTCGATGTCCGGAGTATCGAAATTCTCGGTAATAGACCTGCGCAAGCAGCTCTCGGGCAAGACGGCCAGCGTATATATGGATGTCAACGACTACGACCTCGGAGTCAGGGGATCGTGCTCGCCCAAGGATATCGAGACCATGCTGCAGCTGGTATATCTCAACTTCACCAGCCCGCGCTTCAACCAGGACGACTTCAACACCATGATGAAGCAGTACGAGGCTTACGTCGAGAACCTCAAGAGCAATCCCGACTACGTGGCTGCCGAGACTCTGCAGAAGACCCTCTACAACAACAACCCGCGTCGTCAGATGCTGTCGCCCGAGATCCTCGCACAGGTCAAGTTCGACCGCATGCCCGAAGTCTTCAAGCAGCTCTACCCCAATGGCAGCGCATTCACCTATACGATCGTCGGCAACGTCGATCTCGAGACATTGAAGCCTCTCGTCGAGAAGTACATAGGTTCGCTCCCCGTATCGAAGGACAAGCTCGGATACAAGGACGACGGCGTACGCACCGTGAAGGGCGAGGTCACCAACGACTTCAAGACTCCGATGCAGCAGCCCAAGGTTACGGTAACCCGCGTGTTCACCGGCGAGATCCCCTACACGATCGAGAACAAGGTTGCCATGACACTCCTGACTCAGGCTCTCGACTCGCGATACCTTATATCTATACGCGAGGAGAAGGGCGGCACCTACGGAGTACAGGTATCCGGTGGTCTGAGCAACGCTCCGTTTAAGAAGTATTCGCTCACCATCACGTTCGACACCAACGCCGAGATGGCCGATGAGTTGAGCGACATCGTAATGGCCGAGTTCAGGAAGATCGCCGAGGAGGGACCGCTTACCGAAGATATCGAGAAGACGCGCGAATTCCTCGTAAAGAACTGGAACAACACGCTCGAGAACAACAGCGGCGTACTCGGAATCATCAACAACTGGTACCAGGACGGCCTCGACTACATGAACAACTACCTCAATACGGTCAAGACCATAACCAACGAGGATGTTCAGAAACTCGCACAGAAGATTCTGGCCGATGGCAACATGGTATATGTAGTAATGCGTCCCGAGGCCGAGACGGCACCCGCTGCCGAACCCGCAGCAGAGACTGCAACGGCTTCTGTTTCCGAATAATTTTAATAACTGACGATAAAAAACCGCAGTACCGGCAACGATACTGCGGTTTTTTTCATGCGACAGTCGTGTGCACGCTGCATGTAAAGAGGAATGCCGTCCACATGGCGTTATGGAACACCATTTCGACCTTTTTCACGATTTTTGCACCTGCGCAATTACTGCACTGATACGGAATATGTTATATATGTATTAAAAACGAGCCTATTTTACGTGAAATATTTGGCGAAATATTTGTCGTTTACAAAATAACGCTTAAATTTGTACTAATTAATTGGAAGCATACGACACTGGATTATTTAAAAATATAATTAAATCCGACGTAAACACATTAAACCTTTTAGTTTTTATGAAGATGAAAAATTTATTCAGGACACTTCTGCTGGCAGCCGTAGTGCTGACGGCAGGAACATTGGCCTCGTGTAAAGACAAGGAGGAGAACACCAATCGTTATGAGGGTATTCCGACGATTTCGGTATCTCCCGCCGATCTGGCCGTAACGCTTACCGGCGGCACGACCGAGGCGGTGACCATCACCACCGAGGCAGAATGGACAGTATCGATTCCGAGCGACGCATCGGACATCACTGTTAGCAAGACCAGCGGCTTCGGCAACGGAAGCATTACCTTCACCGTTCCCGCACACGCCGAGCGTAATGTTGCCGTAACCGTTACCGCTACCGGTTACTACAACAACCAGCCTCTGACCAAGAGCGCCACCATCAATATCGCACAGAACGAGAGTGGTGAAAGTCTGGAAGGCACCATCGCAAGCATAACCGAGGCAGGAAGCTACACGATCAACAACGCCGTAGTAGTAGGTACCTACGACAGCGGTTTCGTTATGACCGACCGCAGCAAGCTCTACTTCCTCGTCTACATGTTTGACAAGACCTCGAACCCGAATCCGCAGGTTCCGGCAGTAGGTTCGGTTGTAAATGTAAGCGGCGAAGTTGTAGATCACAACGGCATGCTGCAGTTCAACTACACGGCTACCGTAACTCCGACCGGCGAGACCCAGCAGGTTGACCTCGGCGAGCCCGCAGCATACGGTTATGAGGAGATGAAGGCCTACAAGTCGAATCCGTCGTACGTATATGTTAAATACACCGGTACGCTGAGCGTAAACAAAACCTACTACAATGTTCTGTTTGCTGAAGGTACCGATACCCAGGGTTCGATTTCGTATCCGAATCCCGAACTCAACGTGGCAAGCTACAACGGCAAGGTTATCGACGTAACAGGCTTCCTCGTTGGTACGTCCGGAAGTTCGTATGTAAACACCTGCTGCACGGCGATATCTGAAAACACCTCTACTCCGTCGATCAGCGCAACCGCTCCCTCAACATTTGCGGCTGCAGGCGAGACTCTGAACGTTACCTACACCACGCAGAACCTTGGTTCGAACCAGATATTCGCCGAGGTAACCGGCGAAGGTTTCAGCGCAGGAACTCCTGCCAACGGTACAGTAGCAGTTACGGCAGCAGCAAATAATGAGTCTGTTGCCAAGAGCGGAACTCTTACTCTGTATATTGCGGCATCGGAAGGAGGTGAACATCTGGCTGAAGCTGTAGTAGCTCTGAAGCAGGCTCCTTATACTGAAGCCGGTGCAAGCTACCAGCCCGTTACTTCTGCTCCCGCAGACTGGTCTGGCCAATATGTAGTTGGCTATGTAGATGGCGAAACATGCTATATTATTGATGCGAAAAAGAACGGTGATAGTGCAACTCAGTCATATTTCACATATAAGCTATTAACATCGTCCGAATTCGATGGCACGAACATCGCATACAATGAAGCATATAATACCATAACTCTTGCAAAAGTAAGTGGTAGCGACTACTACTCAATGCAGTATGGTAGCATGTATGTAGGTTGGACTTCATCAACAGGCAATAGCTGTGAATTCACGACGACCGCACCAACTTCTTCTACCACCGATTATCTCTGGACGGTAGAGTTCAATGAGGACAATCTTATATACATGACAGTTGTATCAATGAAAGATGATGCTAAACCGCGCAGATTGCAGTTTAACTCTAATAATAATCAGGAACGTTTTGCAATATACGCAAACTCGCAAAAGAATCTCACGTTGTATACGCTGAAATAACAAGCGTATAAGAATCTGATAAAATCCGGACTCTTGACGGAGTTTACACAATCCGTCAAGAGTCGGGTTTTTCTAAAGAGATATACCATAAAGAATCCCCAAAGCGTTTAAGGATAAAATACTTTATTGTATATAATTGAAAGCTTTGATGAATATCCGCATACTCAAAGAACTAAATCTCAGATTCATACTTCTGTCGGTAGCCGTGCTGGCCCTATTTACGGCCTGCAGCGACAAGGAAGAAGCATGGTCGCCTTTCAAGTCACAGGCTTCGCTCGTACAGTCTGCCATAGGATATGACGAGACGACTGTTACCGGCAAGACATCAGGGTCGCCTACCCTGAACTGGACTGCCGTGATTACGGAGGGAAGCGAATGGTGCTCATTCAGCCAATCGGCAAAACAGGTTTCGAACAGCGGCAAGGTGGGTTCTAACTTTACCGTATATGTCGATACCAACGATACAACCTCGTCGCGTCGGGGCGAGATTCAAATAAAATTCACCGACAACTACTCCGTAACGCTCAATTTCACGCAATACGGTAACGGCGACAACGCCGAATTCAATCGGGCCTGGGGAGAACAGCCCGAATATCGCGAAGATGCCGATTTCGTCTACAAGACATATTATACGACGCTTTACGGCTCGACCAGAAAGGTGCGCAGCTACTCGATTTGCTACGACACCGAGAAACTCGTATCGCAATGGGTTGCATATCCGTTGCACACAATATACATGTCCCCGTCGGTAAGCAGAACAAATGCATGGTCCTTCGACAATACTCCGAATCCGACAATACCGCAAAGCCAGCAACAGGATATCGTTAACGGAGCTTACGGAAACGGAGACGCACGCGGTCACATGCTGCCGTCGGCTTCGCGTTACAGCACCACCGCAACAAACGAACAGACGTTCTATGCGACCAACATGATGCCGCAGGCGTACGATTTCAACGGAGGATCCTGGGCATCGCTCGAAGATCAGGTGCGTACGATTGCCCGAACCACATCGGACACGCTGTTCGTTGTAGTTGGCACATTGTACGAAAACTCCAGAATAATAAACAAGAACGGACGCAAAATAACGAGACCGTCGCACTGCTTCAAGCTTTTGCTGAAGACCAGAAGCGGCAATACGCACAAAAGCATCTCGGAGATCACGTCGGCAGACGACCTCGTATCCATAGGATTCCTCTACGAAAACGACAACGACAGCGAGTACACTACATTCTCTGAAGCCGCCGTTTCGGTCGCCGAGATAGAGAGACGTTCCGGTTTTACGTTCTTCCGCAATATCGACCCGTCGATAGCCGACGAGGTCAAGTCCCAAAAAAATCTGGACGATTGGGGAAACGCTTTCAAATGACAAGGATAAACAGAACCATAAAATCTAAAATTACGCACTTATGAAGAAGCTGATTTTCACGACTCTGTTTGCGGCTTTGATGCTGGCCTGCTTTGCCCAGAAGCCGCGCATGGTCGTCTTCTACAATCTCGAAAATCTTTTCGACACGATCAACGATCCCAACGTCAACGACGAGGAGTTCCTGCCGGACGGACCGCGCAAATGGAACACCTACAAGTACAATACGAAACTCTCGAACATCGAGCGCGTATTGTTCGACATAGCCTTGATAAACAAGGAGTATCCGGCTGTCGTCGGCGTTTCGGAGATCGAAAACCGCAAGGTGCTCGAGGACCTCATCGCACAGCCGAAACTCGCTCCGGGCAAATTCGGCATCGTACACTACGATTCGCCCGATGCCCGCGGCGTGGACGTTGCGTTCCTCTACCGTCCCGACATCTTCAAGCTCGAGGGCAGCAAGGCCATAAAGTTCAACATGCCGGGCATGCCCGACTTCCGCACACGCGATTTCGTCACGATGTGGGGAACCATCGACAACGAACCTTTCTTCTTCCTTGTTTCGCACTGGCCGTCGCGCCTCGGCGGAAAGGATGCTTCGTCGCCCAAACGCGAGGCCGCAGCTGCGCAGTGCCGTCACATCGCCGACTCGGTACGCAAGGCCAATCCCGCAACCAAAGTCGTTATCATGGGCGACCTCAATGACGACGCTACGGACAAGAGTATCGTCGAGGTACTCGGAGCCAAGGCCAAGATCAAGAATCTCGAACCGGGCGACATGTACAACCCATACATCGACGTTCTGAAGGCAGGATACGGTACACTGGCTTACCAGGATGCATGGAACCTCTTCGACAACATCATCATATCGGACAACCTCGCAACGGGGTCGACCGGCAAGCTCAAGATACAGAAAGGCAAGGGCTGGAAATATTACGGCAACATATTCTCGCGCCCGTACATGATACAGAAAGAGGGCCAGTACAAGGGATATCCGTTGCGTACGTTCGTAGGCACGAACTTCCAGGGCGGATTCTCCGACCACTTCCCGGTATATATTTACATAGGCACTGACGAATAAAAACCATATTTGTATGAAACTCAAATCTCTACTCATTCTGACGTTTACCATGCTGACGATGGCCGTATGGGCTCAGGACGGAGGCATCAAGGGTAAGTTGGTTACACGTGACGGACGGCAGGCCGTAAGCAACGCCACTGTTACGATCGAGTCTACGGGACAGACCGTCGTTACGGACAATGAAGGAAACTTCACGCTCGGCAACCTGCCTGCCGGTGACTACAAAGTCACCTTCACGGCTCCCGAATTCGAGCAGACCGAGGTAGTAGTTCGCGTAGACAAGAATGTCAAGAACATCGACCAGGTGACCATTGCACCGACTCCCGTTCAGGAGGTTCTCGACGATTCGATCTTCGCCGAATACGACACCGAGACATCCGATTCCGACGCTCAGGCAATGCCCTCGTCGCTGTCGGCCTCGAAAGACATCTTCAACAACATCGCATCGTACCGATTCAGCGAAATGCGCTTCAGAACCCGCGGTTACGACACGCAGTACACCGATGTCTATCTCAACGGCATACGCTTCAACGACGCCCTGACCGGATACGGACCGTGGTCGTTGTGGAGCGGCATGAATGACGCCACCAGAAACCAGGAAAACACCTCTGGCCTCGACGTCACGCAGTACGGCATCGGCGGCATCGGCGGTACGACCAACATCAACGCCCGTGCATCGCAGATGCGAAAGGGTTTCCGTGCAAGCGTATCGAACGGCAACTCGATGTATCGTTTCCGTGCAATCGTATCATACGCTTCGGGTGCTCTCGACAACGGTTGGTCCTATGCATTCTCGGTATCGACCCGTCAGGGTGGAAACGGATACGTGGACGGCGTATACTACAACTCGTACGGATACTTCGCTGCCGTCGAGAAGCTCTTCGGGACCAAGCATCGTCTGTCGCTGATGGTTCTCGGCACACCGCAGGAGCGCGGAGCACAGCAGGCTTCGACGCAGGAGGCTTACGATCTCTTTGGCAACAACTACTACAACCCCAACGTTGGTTACCAGGACGGCAAATTGCGTAACACACGTGTACGCAAGACCCACGAGCCGATCGTGATGCTCAACTACTACTACGACATCTCGGAGAAGACCCGTCTGACGGCAGCTACCTCGGTACGTTTCGGCAAGAACGGTTACTCGGCCCTCACATGGAAGGACGGCGCCGACCCGCGCCCCGACTACTACCGCTATCTGCCTTCGTACTATACGAGCCAGATCACGGGTGACATTCCGGGAATTTTCGACGCAACCAGCAGTCAGGAGATCGAATCCTACCTGCAGGCAGCAGCCGACGCCGCATCCGTATGGAAACAGACCATGGGCCGCATCGACTTCGACAACATGATCCGCACCAACCAGCGTGAGGATCCGAATGTGACCTACGCAAACGGTTTCCGCTCGAACTACATCATCGAGGAGCGCCATACCGACCAGATCGACTACAACTTCGTGGCCGACATAGCACACCAATTCAACAAGAACCATCGCCTGACAGCCGGTATCAAGGCCCGTATCAACCGTACGGAGTACTATGACCAGGTGAAGGATCTTCTGGGCGGCGACTATTGGGTCGACATCGACAAGTTCGCCGAGCGCGACAAGGGAAGCGACATCATCGCATACCAGAACGATGTGGACTACTACAATGCCAACGGTCATGCCCGCGTGGTCAAGGAGGGTGACAAGTTCTCGTATGACTACTACGCTCACATCCGCCAGGCTCAGGTATGGGCTCTCTACGGACTCAATATCGGCGGTTTCGCGATGGAGATAGGCGGTGAGATCGGATATTCGGGCATGTGGCGTCAGGGCTTGATGCGCAAGGGTCTCTTCGCCGAGGGCAACGAATCGTTCGGCGACTCGAAGCACCTCGACTATCTGACATACAAGGTAAAGGGTAACTTTGCATACCGCTTCTCGGGTGCGCACTCGCTCGTAGCAAATGTTGCGATGATACAGGATGCTCCGACTTTCCAGACGGCATTCGTTTCGCCCCGTACCCGTAATCAGGTGAACCCCGGACTGAAGGCCAATACGATATTCAGCGCAGAATTGACCTACAACCTCAATCTGCCCTACATCAAGGCCCGTCTCTCGGGATACTACACCAAGATGAACGATCTGGCAAAGGTCATCTCGTTCTATGACGATACGCAGTCGTCGTACACCAACTTCGCAATGACCGGCATCGACAAACGTTACTATGGCGTTGAACTGGGTCTGGAAGTTCCCATCTGGAACGGTCTTTCGCTCAGAAGCGCCATAAGCTGGGGACAGTATCAGTACACATCGAATCCCAACTTCGTACAGATCGTCGACAACAGCGCCAGCGTTAAGCTTATCGATAAGGTATACTGGAAAGATTTCTACGTTGAAAGTACTCCGCAGTTCGCAGCCAACGTCGGACTCAACTTCCGCGGTCCGAAGAACTGGTTCGCATCGGTTGACTTCAACTACTACAAGGATCTCTACCTCTCGATGAACCCCGCATACCGTACAAACAATGCGGTAAAGAACTATGTAAGCGTACTGAACAACCCCAATGCCGACACAATGGCACAGGTATGGGCAATGCAGAATATCGAGACTATCCGCGCACAGGAGAACCTCGGATCGGCATACACGCTCAGCGCAAGCATCGGCAAGAACTGGTACATCCACCGCATCTATACGCTCGGATTCAGCCTCGAGGTGAAGAATATCCTCAACAACCAGGATATCCGCACCGGTGGTTACGAGCAGATGCGTATGCGCAAGACCCGTGGTCTCGACGTAGGTGAGAACCCTGCAAAGCAATTCTATTCGCGTTTCGATTCGAAGTACTTCTACCTGCTCGGAACGACGTATTACCTCAATGTATACTTCCGTTTCTAATGTCGAACCGCTAAAATGAAAAAGATTATGAAACTGTTCAGAATATTTTTAATCACTGTTGTCGGTTCGCTTGCGGTGAGCTGCTACAACGATTTCGACATGCCTGCACCGGCTCCGGTCTACAACGACGAAACGATGGAGGCAATGGGCATGACGCATATTTCGATTTACGACCTGAAAAAGAAGTTCGGCGAAATAAACGGCACGGGCAGCACCAACGTTGCAGACGGTCTTGAGAAGACCATGTACAAGCGTTTCGTTCTGGACGAAGCCGAGTGCACCGAATGGGAGAAGCAGACCAACCGCTATATCGTAGGCAACTACTACATCAAGGGCAAGGTCATCTCCAACGACGAGCAGGGCAACATCTACAAGTCGCTCTACATATATGACGGTACCGCCGCCATAGAACTGAAGCTCACGAACGGACTCTACCTCGACTACTTCTGCAATCTCGACAAGATAGGTACCGGCGAAATGGCTACTCAGTGGGTATACGTGAAGCTGCACGGCCTCTACATGGGCAACTTCCGCATGATGCTCTCCATCGGCGACATCCCGACCGAGAGCCTCAACTCGTACGGACGCCCGAAATTCTACCCTAACTCCAACATCAACAGCCCGATCAAGGTACGCGACCACGTGTTCGCAGGCGAAAAGGATGTGTTGACCGAAGGCGTATTGAACAGTGACGGTTCGAACAAGAATGCCTATGACGTGCTGGTAATCAACGAGAGCAACTGCGACCAGGTAACATACGACAACAGCGACGGAGGTGTCAACTACTTCGGTCGTCTGTTCCGTTTCAAGGGCGTAAAGATGGCATATCGTGGCGTAACGAACCAGAATGGCGAGAAAGCCGACCAGCTCGATACGGGCGACTACCCGTCGTGGATCTGCACCAGCGGAACCATCACCGGCTATCCCGTCGAGTATCTGTCGCTGCCTTGGGGCAAACTTGCATACAGCCAGGATAACGTATCGCTCTACGGACAGATGGTCGTAGGATTCGGCGACAAGGGGAAGACTGCACTGAAGAAATCGGAAGCCGGAGTATATATAATCCGTACCAGCGGCTATGCCCGTTATGCAGGCAAGATCGTTCCCCGCGACGGTATTGATGGTGATATTCTCGGCATATATTCGATCTATTCGAAGATGGCAAACGGATACGAAGCCTATCAGGTAACACCCTGCCGTTTCGACGATATCTTCCCGACATACTATGAGAACATGACGGAGAGCGAAGCAGCCGAAATGGAGGAATGGGCTGCGAGCGAAAGCGATGGCGGTAAGATACCCGACGACGCATTCTATCTGCCAACTACCATCAACGAAGATGATATGGACGAATAATCTCCGGTATATTCCTCATTAAAAAGAGCCTCGCTTGCACAAGCGAGGCCCTTTTTTTAACAATAGAGGACCCACAAATCTTGCTTGCTTGCTTGCCTGCTTGCCTGCCGACCGCCAGCAAAGCAAGGCGCCGCTACCTGATAAGGTAACGGCGCCTTTAGCTTGGTTGTGAAAGAAAAAAATTATCTTATACGATCCAACGAGCGGACAAGCATTTCGTCCTTGAAAATACCTCGTATGGCCAATACGTCAAAGACTATGGCCACGAGAGGAAGTACAATACCGGCATGAATGCCTTTGGCCCCGAACTCCAGCTGCGAAAAGACACGTGCCGACAGATAGTAATATATTCCGATCATGACGGCGCTGCCCAGCAGCAAAACAATCTCTACGACGCACAGTCTCATTTGCAGCATGCGGTGTTTGTAGAGAAATACCACGATCAACGGCAGGATGCCGGCCATAGAGAGAAGAATGCCCATATAGGCAGTCGACTGTACGGCCACACCCTCGGCATTCTTAAGCGCAAAGGCGTTCAACGTAAACTCCTCCGTTCCGTCAGTAAAGTAAGCCATGGGCGTAAAGATCGTCACGGCAAGCAATGCCGCGATGACAATCAGGTATAAGGTTTGGATTCTCTGTATCATTATTCCAGTGTTTTGTCAATAAGATATTTGTTGCGGTCGCTCGACCCGCGGTTGATGAGTTCGCCGAGGAAACCGGCGAGAAAGAGCATAACGCCCAAAATTACGGCCAACAGGGCAAGATAGAACAACGGCTGGTCGGTAACCGCCCTCAACGGAAGGCAATGCGCCTGCTTGTATAGTTTGGCGGCTATGATCCATATTGCCGTAAAGCCGCCAAGCAGAAACATGAGCGTTCCGAGACCTCCGAAGAAATACATGGGCGAACGGCCGAAATGAGACATGAACGTTACGGTTATCAGGTCGAGATAGCCTTTCAACATACGCTCCATGCCGAACTTGGAGTGTCCGAACTTGCGCGGGCGATGTTCGACCACCTTCTCGCCTATATTGTCGAAGCCGGCGTATTTGGCCAGAATAGGCATGTACCGGTGCATCTCGCCGTAGACCTCTATCGACTTTATGACCTTCAGACGGTAGGCCTTCAGGCCGCAGTTGAAGTCATGAAGCTTGATTCCCGATACGATACGGGCCGTAAGGTTGAAAAACTTGCTCGGCCAGCGTTTGCCTATCGGGTCGAAGCGGTGTTTCTTCCAGCCCGAAACCATGTCGTACCCGTCTTCGAGTATCATCCGGCGCATCTCGGGTATCTCGTCGGGGGAATCCTGCAGGTCGGCATCCATGGTAAAGACCACCTCGCCGCAAGCCTCGGCAAAACCGCAGTAAAGAGCAGCGGATTTGCCATAGTTTCGCATGAAGCTTATGCCTTTAATGTAAGGATATTTCGACTTCAGCTGTTCGATCACCGTCCATGAACCGTCGGAAGAGCCATCATCGACGAATAACAGTTCACACGACAACCGTTCGCGCGTAACGACACGGTCTATCCACGCCGCAAGCTCCGGCAAAGACTCAGCCTCGTTGTAAAGAGGCACGACAACCGATATGTCGGGACGATCATTCATTTGTTTCATCGAATATTCTTGGCGAGCGCTTTACTATTCCGGCAATTATCAAACCGATTATCACGCCCCACATGACATAACTCCACAAAGTCGAGAAGAGTGTTGCGAACAACGACGGTTCGGGCTGCGATTCGAGTTGTTCGAACATGCTCTCGTACATGGCAGACAACGATGCCGGCATCGGAGCGCTGCCGATAAGCGTCGAATACATGTTGACCATACCGTCGATATAGTTGCCGTAGCCGACAATCCAGTGTACGTACACGTAACTGCCGAATCCGACAATAACTCCGGCCAGAAGCGACACATATACGACGTAAATGAAACCGCGTCCATAGGAGAATCCCTCCTCGGGAGAGTATGTCTTCGAATAGCTGCGAACGAAGCGGTACATGAGATATATGTACAATACGGTTACAACCAGCATCTCAACTCCGGCCACAAGCATGCGAGACACATTGCCGTTGAGCATCAGTGTCTGCTCCAGAATGTGCGATAACAGCATCAGCACTCCCAGGATGGCACCTTTTTTTGCTATGTCGGTAAAAAACAGTTTATCCATGGTTTTATGTTTTTATCCTACAAATATAACTATTTTATTTTATATTCAATTTGTCGAGTGCGGCCGTATATGCCCGGCTGTTGGCATTGTGTTCACGCAACGTACGGGCAAAGTTGTGATGGCCGTCCATCTCGGGACGCGCACAGAAGAAGAGATACTGGTGCCGCTCGTAATCAAGTACGGCGTCGATGGCCGCAATGCTCGGCATGCAGATGGGCGACGGCGGAAGTCCCTTGTTGAGATATGTGTTGTAGGGAGACTTGTAGCGCAGGTGCTTGCGCAGCACGCGACGCAACGTAAAGTCCTGCATGGCATATTTGACCGTCGGACAAGCCTGCAACGGAATTCCGCGCTGCAGTCGGTTGACATAGACGCCCGCTATGCGCGGCATCTCGTCGACGGCCTTGGTCTCTTCGTACAATATCGATGCGAGTGTCATCACTTCGTACCTGTCCATCTTCAGACGTTCGAGCTTGGCATCGCGTTCCGGTGTCCAGAAAGCATCGTACTCGCGGCGCATGCGGCGCACGAACTGTTCGGGCGTAACAGTCCAGTAAAATTCATACGTATTTGGTATGAACATCGAAAAGAGGCGCAACGAGTCGAAGCCCACGGTACGTGCAAGTGAATCGTTCGTAAAGGCGCGCAGAAGCGATGCGGAGTCGGCCTCGATCTGTCGTGCAACCTTGCCGGCAAGCTCGGCCGGAGTACGGACATTGTTTATGGTAACCCGTACCGGAGTCTCTATCCCCAGTTTCAGCATGCGTGCAACGTCTATCACGCTCATACCCTTCTTCAGCCGGTAATGTCCCGGGCGAAAGGTATCGGACAGATTTATGCGGCGCGCATATATGTCGAATGCCGCCCGATGCCTGATATCGGGCTCCAGCATCTGCCGAAGGGAGGCATAATCGCTGTCGCGATAGACATAGAGGCTCTGCTCCTCGCGCACGCAGTTGCCGTAGAAGGCCGTATAAGCCCATGCGACTGCGCCGCAAGCCAGCAAAACAACGATTACAACCGTAATGTAGATATATGATTTACGTAGCATCATCGATAATTTTTTGCAAAGATAGATTTTTTTTCTACATTTGCAGCGGGTAAGTCTTATACGACCAGCTCCTGCAGAACTCCCCCAGGCAAGGAATTGAGCAAGGGTATGCGGTTGTAGCGGTGCGATATAAGTAGCTTACCCTTTTTTCGTATTCGGACGTCACCATGATAAAGAAGATATTGACCATCTTTTTCAGCACCATTCTGGTTCTGCTGGTCGGACTCATGGTCCTCGGATATGTCATTTCCCGCAAAAGTTTCAGAAATCCGCCCGAAAGATACTTTGCCATAGGTAAACGAGTATATACCGCCGCTTCGGCAATGATGATCGACACTTCATACGATTCCTTGAATCTGAGCGGCCGAGGTATAAAAATAGGTGTGCTCGATACGGAATTCGGTGGATTGCGTGACAGCCGCTGGACTCGCAACCTGAATGTGGAAGCATACGCCGACTTCATAGACGGCGATACTACCGGTTTTTTCAAGGAGAAGAGAGGCGGCACGGCAAATCACGGAGCATACTCATGTGCATGCATGGGCGGGTACATCCCCGGAGATACAGTGAAGGGGCTGGCATGGAACGCCTCATATTACCTCGCCGAGATAGACGATGTCGATGCGGAACCACGCCTCGAAGAGGAGCGCATGATAAATGCCGTACTATGGCTGTTGTCGCACGATGTGGACATAATAACGTCATCCTGCTCCTACACCGATTTCGATGATTTCGACGGATATACCCAATCGATGCTCGACGGCCGCTCTTCGCGCCTGTCAGCCTTTATGGACAGCGTCCTGCTGGCCAATCCGGATCTGATATTCGTTCAGTGTATCGGAAACGAAGGCGACACAGAATGGCACTACAACGCATTTCCGTCAGATGTACGCGAGGCCATATCGGTCGGTGCAGTGACAGCCGACGGTTCGACACGTGCCCGATACAGTTCTTTCGGATGGGACGGCACGGAATACATCAAACCGGACGTGTGTGCCTACGTCCAGCCGCCGCTCAACGGGACCTCGTTCGCCGCACCTGCCATAACCGGACTGTGCGCCGCGCTGCTTGAACATCGACGCATGAGCCGCAGTGAACTTGTCGAATTATTGCACAAATCCGGATCGAACGCTTCCAACCCGAACCGCGAAACCGGTTACGGCGTTCCGAATACCGCGGAAATGCCACTATAAAAAAGTTGCGGGTTGCTCTGCATGAGCAAACCCGCAACATATTTTCCGGTCCGTATCGTCAGATATCGATATCGTCATCCGACATCTCATCTTCGGGCTGACTGTTGTCGTCGGCCAGTTCGTCGGCACCCTTCAGATCGTCATCGTAATAATCCTTGTCGTCATCTTCGTCCGACATGTCGTCTATCTTGACATCGATCTTTACAAGGTAACTGATCTCATCCGTTTCGAACGGAACGGCATAGAAGAAGTCTCCGTTGGGTTTGTCGACACGCATCATGGCATCGGAAAATCCGTTGGGATACAACTCCCTGACTTTTTCCTGCAATTCAGGCGACAAGTTATTGAAGCTCGTCACCAGACGTTTCTTGTTTATTTCTTTTGTCATAAAGGGCTTGAAAATTTTCTGCAATTATACGCAAAATTTGATAATCGTTACATATATCGCAAAAAAAATTGCACTTTTTATTTTTACCGACATTTTTCCCGACAAATACACACTCGGCAATGTGCCCTGCGGACACATTACGACCATTTGAACAATACTGTTATACAACCGGGACTTCCGCCGACATGGCGTAAAAAAATCAATGGCAGTTGAGTGTTTTTGCAAACAAATTGCGTACCTTTACGCAAGGTAACATCAACTTATGGATATGACGGTCAAGGAACGAATCGACGAACTGCGGCAACAGCTCAACTATCACAACCACAAATACTACGTGGAGAATGCGCCCGAAATATCGGACTACGGTTTCGACATGATGATGCACGAGCTGCAGCGACTCGAAGAGGAACATCCCGAATACGACGACCCCAACTCCCCTACCAAGCGCGTGGGCAGCGACCGGACGGTCGATTTCAAGACCGTCGCGCACCGGTTTCCGATGCTTTCGCTCGGAAATACATACTCTCTCGACGAGCTGCACGAGTTCATCGACAGAATAGAAAAGGAGATAGGTCAGACCGAATTCGTATGCGAACTCAAGTTCGACGGTACGGCCATATCGCTGACATACGAAAACGGCCGGCTTACGCAGGCCGTCACCCGCGGAGACGGAACATATGGCGATGACGTCACGGCCAACGTGCGTACGATCCGCGCAATACCGCTCGTACTGCAGGGCAACGACTACCCTGCCATGTTCGAGATCCGCGGCGAAATACTCATGCCGTACGCATCGTTCGACAAGCTCAACACCGAACGCGAAGCCAACGGCGAACCGTTGTTCGCCAATCCGCGCAACGCCGCCGCCGGAACACTCAAGCAACAGTCGTCGGCCGTCGTAGCCAAACGTGGGCTCGACTGTACGCTCTACCAGCTTGCCGGCGACAATCTGCCGTTCGACTCCCATTGGGACAACATAAACAAGGCTCGCGAATGGGGATTCAAGATATCGGAGTACATGCGTATCTGCCACACGGTGGACGAGATCGACGAATACATACGCTATTGGGACGAAGGCCGCAAGCATCTGCCATTCCCGACTGACGGAGTGGTGATAAAGGTCAACCGCTATGCGGACCAGCGGGCACTCGGTTTCACGGCCAAGGCTCCGCGCTGGGCAGTAGCCTACAAGTTCAAGGCCGAGCAGGCCCTCACGACACTGCTTAGCGTCGACTTTCAGGTAGGCCGCACGGGAGCCATAACGCCTGTAGCCAATCTCGAGCCGGTATTGCTTGCCGGAACTACCGTAAAGCGGGCAACTCTGCACAATGCCGAACAGATCGCTCAGCTGGACATACGCATAGGCGACAAGGTATATGTCGAAAAGGGCGGAGAGATCATTCCCAAGATCACCGGCGTGGAGCTATCGGAAAGGCCGGCCGACAGCAAACCGTTCGAATTCATCACGGCATGTCCCGTTTGCGGCACTCCGCTGGTAAGATACGAGGGTGAGGCCAAGCACTACTGCCCTAACCAGAATCATTGCCGGCCGCAGATACTCGGCCGCATCATACACTTCATACGCCGCAAGGCCATGGACATCGAGGGTCTCGGCGAAGAGACGGTCGAACTGCTCTTCGAAAGCGGCCTGATACGCAACATAGCCGATCTGTATGATCTGAAGGCATCGCAGCTGGCAGTACTTCCGCGACTCGGCGACAAGTCGGCCGAAAACATCATACGCAGTATCGAGGAGTCGAAACGTGTTCCTTTCCAGCGGGTACTATTCGCGCTTGGCATACGCTTCGTCGGCGAAACGACGGCAAAATATCTTGCGGCACATTTCCGCAGTCTCGATGCCGTAATGAATGCTTCGCCCGAAGAGCTCATACAGGCGGAAGAGATCGGTCCGAAAATAGCCGAATCGATCATCGACTACTTCGCCGACGAAGGCAACCGCACGATCATCGAGCGATTGAGGCAAGCCGGCCTGCAGTTCGAGGCCGAAACCAGGGAGTTGCGTTCGGAAGTTCTGTCCGGCAAAAACTTCGTCATATCCGGCGTCTTCGAGAACCACTCGCGCGACCAGCTCAAGGAGATGATCGAAGCCCACGGCGGCAAGAACCTTGCAGCCGTATCGGCCAATGTCGACTACATCATTGCCGGACGCAACATGGGCCCGGCAAAGTTGCAGAAAGCCCAAAAACTTGGTATAAGGCTCATATCCGAAACCGAATTCGAGGAGATGATCTCGGGCGACAATACGACCGAATCGACTTCGGAACAACAGCCGACCGCCGACGAAAACATAAACAACAACGTTCCCAGACAGGGGGAACTGTTCTGAAAACAACATATTGGCAAACATTACAACACCGAACTTATGATAACGCGAGAAAAATTCAAGGGAGTTGGCGTGGCGATGATCACGCCTTTCGAGAATGACGGCTCAATAGACTATGCAGCCCTGGGCCGAATGATCGACTACGTCATCGAAGGAGGCGTCGGCTACATCGTAGCCCTCGGCACGACGGCCGAGACGCCTACACTATACATACCCGAACGTGCTGCCATTGCCGATTTCGTCAAGAAGCGTGTGGCCGGACGCGTTCCGCTCGTCATAGGCGTGGGCGGCAACTCGACATCCGAGGTTCTCGACCAGTTCCGCGAAATAGACCTCGACGGCGCCGATGCCATACTGAGCGTGACCCCGTACTACAACAAGCCTTCGCAGGAAGGTCTGTACCAGCACTTCAAACGGGTATCCGAGGCATCGCCGCTGCCTATAATACTCTACAACATACCGGGACGCACAGGCGTCAACATGCTGCCCGAGACAACGCTGCGCATAGCACGCGATTTCGACAATGTCATAGGTGTCAAGGAGGCTTCGGGAAACATCGAGCAGATCGCCAGGGTCATCGCCGGACGCAAGGAGGGATTTCTCGTGCTCTCGGGCGACGACGGGATGGCGATCGAGGTCATGCGCCACGGCGGCGAAGGCGTAATCTCGGTGGCTGCCAATCTCTTCCCGGTACAGTTCGGTCACTGCATATCGCTTGCGGCCGAGGGACGTTTCGACGAAGCCGACAAGGCATACGAACCGTTCGACGGAGTTGTCAAAGCCCTCTTCGCCGAAGGCAATCCGACCGGTGTGAAGTGCGCGCTCAAGGCCAAAGGTCTTATAGGCGGAACGATGCGACTGCCGCTCGTGGAAGGAACGCGTGAACTCTACGACAAGTTCAAAGGATATATCGCCACATACGATTTGCATTAGTCGGGCCGTTCTATCCGTAAAGCATTATCATAAAAGAGATGAAAAACCGAATAATCGTCACCATGCTGGTGGTTGCGGCAAGCGTCGCAACCGCCGCGGCACGCACCCCCGACAACGACGACATCTACGCAAAAACGGCCTCGATCGATTCGCCGTTCTACTACCCGAACCTGAAGATGAAGTACGATATCTGGGAGGCGCCCATGAGCGACGAGGAGATGTATTATCTCTACTACGGATATGCCTATCGGCCCGAATACAAGCCGCTTGTATCCGATCCATACCAGACGCGCGTCATGGAGATCATGTCGAAGATAGCCATCGAGGAGCCAATGGTATCGGATCTCGACGAACTCGTCATGGCGGCTTCGCAATCGCTTGCCAGCGATCCGTTCAGCCCCCAGATGCTCAACATTATGGCATACGCCTATGGAGCTCTCGGCGACAAGAAGCGCGAGCAGGCGTACTACGAACGCATGAACGCCGTGATAAAGGTCATAGCGGATTCGGGCGACGGTCTGCGCGAAAAGACGCCCATGCACATCATAATGTTCTCGCACGGACTCGACCTCATAGCTGCAAAGGGGTGGAATTACCGTAAAAGCCAGGTAATAAGCCGTAACGTAGAGTTCGTGCCGTTCGAGGTCCCGCACAACAAGGTCAAGGGATACTACTTCGATTTCAGCCGCATATATTGGAACAAGCCCGAGGGCTATACGTTCAAGCGTGCCCGCACATGGCAGTTCAACAACCTCAAGCCGCGAGAATATAAATAGCCGTTGTAAAATAAATTATTTTACAATATCTTTGCGCAAGAGATCAATACGCAACAAATGAAACACATAGCATATATCATCGTGGCGATCATGCTGCTTGCCGCGCAGGGTTGCAGCAAGAAGGAACAGATAACCGTACCGGCAGGATCGCTGACGGTCGAGGACAACAGGTCCGTCATCAGGCTAAACAACGGAGAAGATTCGTTCGCGTTCCACATCGAGTGCGACTACCCGTGGCATATCGAGTCGGAAGGAACGGGATTCGACGTTTCGCCTGCAAGCGGCCAGGCCGGTGAGTATGATATTACCGTAAGGGCACTGCAGCCCAATGAAAACGGAGCGCGACTGACTCTCGGCCACATAAAGATTGCCATTGACAACTCAGCAATCAAATACGACATACGCATAGACCAGCTGCCACACGCCGGGAAAACTGTTATAGCCTATTTCTTCGGCACATCGCTGTCGTACTACTTCAACCAGAATCTCAACGACATGAAGAGCGCCATCGACGGCAACATACTCGGCAATGACCGTCTCGTGGCATTCATACAGTCGAGCCAGACCAGCGCAACGATCAAGGAGATATATTACGACGAGGATAAGGGAGCCAATGCCGAGTACATACTCGAGCATGTCGAGCTGCCCGAACAACTGACCGCCGAACAATTCGGCACATACGTCGCCACGATCACAGGTTATGCTCCCGCCGACAGTTACGGATTCATAACACTGGGACACTCCAAGGCGTGGTTGCCGACGACACCCGCAACATCGCAGCTTTCGCTGATCGGGCCGTCGTATCGTCCCGACTGGAGCCCGGCCGAAGGGGCCGAGATCACCCGTGACGTTGGCGAACGCAACGTGCAACTCGACATCGAAGAGGTTGCCGAAGGACTGAAGATAGCCGACGTGAAGTTCGACTGGCTCTATTTCGACGTATGCTTCATGGCGTCGGCCGAAGCGGCATACGCCCTGCGCGACGTTACGGATTACGTGGTCGGATCGCCATGCGAAATCATGGGTTACGGCTCTCCATACAACAAGATGTTGGGGTACATGCTCAAAAACGATATGGCTTCGGTCTGCAGGGAGTATTACAATTTCTATCAGAACGACTACAATGGCCGCAAATCGGGCTGCATAGCCACGATCGTCTGCGCGGAGCTCGGCAATCTCGCAGCCAAGGTACGCGAGATGAATGCCATTGAGAACCGGAGTGAGGATTTCGACGTTGCATCCATCCAGACTTACGAAGGCATGGACGGCCATGTATTCTTCGACCTGAGCGACTACCTGCATGTCGCATGCAACAACGACGCACTGATCAACGAGTTCGACGTGCAGCTCGACAAGACCGTTATAAACAGATACCATACGGACGGTTTCTACTCGGCATACAACGCGTCCATGAATGCAATCGACAGCTATTCGGGCATCAACACAACGCCGGACGAACACTGCATCGAAATACTTGCGGCACAACAGACGAAACTCGAATCGGAGCGCACGGCCAAGGAGGAAGAGAAGTCGGCGCTCGAGCAGGCATTGAAGGAGGACGGCACGGATCCGTCATCGTCGGCTGAATACAGGGCTCTTGCAGATGCCATTGCCGAACTCAACCGACAAATAGACAACATATCCGAGCAACGATCGATTCTCGTTTATTACAATCCTTCACTGAAACTTACAGACTGGTATTCCGCGACGCACTGACGTCATCCGACCCGGCCATTTCGTAGACCCGCGAAAGACGTCCCGACATGAAATACTGGAAGATGCCGCGCAGGAACATGTACGAAGTGAATGCCAGCCACAGGGCATTGTTGCCAATCAACCACGACAATCCGTAGAACAGTACGAAGTGTCCGACCGTAGCCAGCAGCATCGAGTTGCGCATGACGCGCGTCTGCGTGGCGCCGACCATGACACCGTCCATGGTGAACGGTATGGCCGCAGCCAGAGGTATGACGATAACCCAACCGATGTAATGGCGCGCCAGCTCGAAGATGGCCGGAGCATCCGGGGAATCGGGTTCTATGAAGAGCCCCAGCAATTCACGCCACCACCCTATATATATTGCTACGAACAGCAGGGCGATGACCGATGTCCAGATGAAGCAACGCCTTACGCACAAGCGTAACGACTGTCCGTCGCGTGCGCCTATGAAGCGGCCGGTCAGGGCCTCGGCCGCGTATGCAAAGCCGTCATTCATGTAGGAGAACATCGTGAACAGCTCCATAAGCATGGTATTTACGGCAAGCAGCACGGCATTCTCCATACGGGCCGAAGCGGCCGTAAAGAATGTATAGACTATGACTATGCAGAACGTACGCACGATAATGTCGCTGTTGATACGGAAGAACCGGCGCATAGGCTCCATGTTCAACGCCACGCGCCAGTCGACGCGGGTAAGTTTGCGGCGATAACGCCACAACAGAAGAATAACGGCAAGCGTCAGACCAGAATACTGCGCCACAATCGAGGCATAGGCTATGCCGACGATACCCATGTCGAGTCCTATGGCAAACCACAGACTGCATGCCATGTGTACGGCATTGACCGTAATCGATGTACACATCGGAATGATCGCATTTTGCATGCCGGTAAACCAGCCGTTGAAACCGAAAAGCACTATGCCGGCCGGTACGGCCCATATTCGCGCATAGAAATATTCGCGGGCCATTTCATCGCCGTTCATCACGATAAGCGACAACTCGCCTATCGGATACTGCAACAGCAAAACGGCAACGCCCAATACGGCCGACACGACTACGGCTCGGACAAGCATGTTGGTGCACTCGGCCCAGTCGCCGGCGCCGTATGCCTGTGCCGTCAGTCCACTCGTTCCCATGCGTATGAATGAGCAGTTCCAGTATATGAAGTTGAATATGGAGACGCCGATGGCCAACGCTCCGATCGTATGTGCCGAATCGCCCCAGTGTCCGGCAATGGCGGTACTGACGATACCCATCAACGGCACGGTGATGTTGGATACGATGTTCGGAACGGCTATCCGCAGAATCTCCCTGTTCATGTCTCGTGAAAACTTTCGCGGTGCAAAGATACTCATATTTTCGGCGAAAAACACTACCTGCAGCCCATTGTCCGGTAACGGAAAGGGCAATTATATGTCGCATAATGTTTTTTGTTGCGAATTGGTGTGCGGCTTGCATACGCATTCGGAAAATTAAAGTACCTTTGTCGCGTAAAACATAAAAGCAGTATGAAAGATTTCAAAAACGACTCGACCGCTACCCTGTCGCGTTTCGGCAAGGACAAACGGACCAGGACCGTAAAGGTCGAACGGGTCGAGCGACGCCCTCGCATGACAGGTGACAACGAAGGCAACGAACACGGTGCAGAACAGCCGCGCCGCCGTTCATTCAATCCGAATTTCGATCGGGACAACCGCCCGATTCATGATAACAACCGCGGCGAACACCGCTCCCGTAGCTATGACGGTGATCGCAACCCGGAACGCGGTCATTCATATGGACGCAGTTTTGCAAAGGCCGACCACGAGTTCCATGGCAACGAGGAGCATCGCGATTTCGAGCACAGGCCTTCTGCCCACAAACCCGGAAACGGCAAACGCAGTTTCCGCAAATCCGAAGGTTTCAATGCAGAAAAGCCGTTTCGCAAAGAGGGCGGATTCAGCCGCAAGGATGGCAAAGCACCGACACACAGAAACAACGGCAACGGCTTCGGCCCGGCAAAACGGGACAATGCGTTCCCTCGCAAACGAAACGACCGCAACCAATCGGAATCGAGACCGCAATCATATCCCAAGTACAATCCCAACAAGCAGACAGGCGAGATGCGTCTGAACCGCTTTATCGCCCAGTCGGGTATATGCTCGCGTCGCGAGGCCGACGACTTCATCAAGGCCGGACTTGTATCGGTCAACGGAACTGTTGTTACCGAGCTCGGCACCAAGGTGATGCCGACCGACGAGGTGCGTTTCAACGACTCGATAGTTCAGGGCGAGAAGAAGGTATATCTGGTACTCAACAAGCCGAAGGGATACGTCACCACACTCGACGATCCGCACGCCACCAAGACCGTAATGGATTTTGTGAAGGATGCCTGCACGGAGCGCATATATCCCGTCGGACGCCTCGACAAGAACAGCCTCGGACTGCTGCTGTTTACCAACGACGGCGATCTTACCAAACAGCTCACACACCCCTCGTACAAGAAGAAGAAGATATATCAGGTTACGCTCGACAAGCCCCTGACACGTGCCGACATGGACAAGATAGCCGAAGGCATCACTCTCGAAGACGGAGACATATATGCTGACGAAATCTCGTATGTCAAGGACGACAAGAAAGAGATCGGTATCGAGATCCACTCGGGCCGTAACCGTATAGTCCGCCGCATATTCGAGCATCTGGGATATACTGTTCAGAAACTCGACCGCGTATACTATGCAGGCCTTACAAAAAAGAACCTAAAGCGCGGTGCATGGCGATTCCTCACAAAGGACGAGGTTATACGTCTGAAGACCGGGCAATACGAATAAATCGCAATCAACAACAAAAAAGAAGAGGATGCATCCTGAAAGATGCATCCTCTTCTTTTATCACGGTCGAAGCGATCATTCGCCCTTGAGTTTCTTGAGAAGTTCGTTGTACTTGTTGTACTTATCCAGATACTCGTCGCCGCAGTCACGCAGACGGAAGCAGAGTGCCTTGAGGCAATCCACCGTATCGATATGGTCGGGTTTGATCTCGAGAGCCTTCTCAAACCAGGGTACTGCCTTTTTGTAGGTATCGAGCACCTTCTCGTATGCGGCGTCAGCCTCGCTGCGGCTCTTGAAATCCTGCTGCGAAGCCTCACGGTTCATCTCATCACCCTTGGCCATGTAGAAGAGGGCCAGGTAGTAGTTGCCGTCGAAGAGATCGGGCTTCAGTTCCACAACCTTGCTGAACGACTTGATGCACTCGTCATAGTTGTTGAGTTTGTAGAATACACGGCCGCGACCGAACCACAGATCCACATTGGTAGGATCATCGGCAAGAGACTTTTCGATAAGGTCTACAAGGTCTGCGGGGTCACCTACACCCTCTTCCGAGGTATAGAGCTGCATGAGACCGTCGAGCAACTTGTCGTTCTTAGGGAACTTGGCGACACCCTCGAGAAGGGCATCCTTTGCCTTGAGAACCTTCGAAGGATCTTCGGCCTTCTGTCCGTAGTAGCAGTGGAAAAGATAATAGTAAATATCGCCGACCTCGTCGGTATAACCATTCTCCAGAGCCTTGGTCAGCAACTGCTCGCCACGTGCAAACATGCCGGGAGTCGTAGCACCGAGATAGGCTGCCAGCTGACCAGAGAAATAAAGGTTCTGATAGTCGGGCGTTCCGTATGCGGGATTCGACTCGGCCTTGAAGATGATCTCATACGCCTGTTGGGCGATATCGTAACGCGGAATGTCATAGCTTACCGATGCCAACTGCGAATAGAAGTTTACAATGTCGGCAATCTGCGTCTTGATCTTGGCATCCTGCTTGGGATCGAGTTCGTGAGCTTTCTGCAAAGCCTCGAGAACCACATCTATGGCACCCTCCTTGATCTCGGCTGTCTGCTCCCAGGCCGAAACCTTGCCATTCTTGAAGTAGACCTTGAGCATGGGATACTCCCATACGGTATCGCTGGTCGTGGTCGGTTTTCCGCAAGTCATCTCAAGCATCGCTGGATCGAGGCTTACGAACAACTGCTTGGTCGGTTCCTGAATGCTTTCGAAATAGACCTTGGCACGATTGAGCCATGTCGAAGCCTTGACGTTTTTCTTGGCATTCTGAATATCCGTGTCACTTTTGGTGAGCTTTGCCAGAATGGCCTCTTCATTAACCTTCTGAGCATTCGCCGCCGGTGCAATCAGCAATACAGCTGCCATTGCCATTAAAAATACCCGTTTCATGATTTTTAGTTTTTGGTAAATGGTTTTTATTTGTTTGAAACTTATTCCCGTGTTGTTTCACCGCTATCTGCAGTTACAGCGCTGTCGTTATCGGCATCTTCGTTCTCATCGCTCTTGGGTACGGCTATAACCGATGCAATGGCATCGCCTTCACGAAGGTTGATGATACGCACGCCCTGAGTAGCTCGTCCGGCAAGTCGTATCTGCGATACGGCCGTACGTATTGTCAGACCCGAACGGTTGATGATCATCAGGTCGTTCTCATCGGTAACGGCCTGTATCGATACGAGCTTGCCAGTCTTCTCCGTAACATTGATGGTCTTGACACCCTTGCCGCCGCGGTTGGTAATACGGTATTCGTCCAGATCGGTACGCTTGCCGTAGCCGTTCTCGCTGAGTACCAATACATCCTGACCGCTTCCCGGTTCGATGCAGATCATGCCTACGACCTCGTCGCCTTCGTCGATCGATATGCCGCGAACTCCGGCTCCGACACGGCCTATCGGACGTACCGTATTCTCGTTGAAACGGATGGCCTTGCCTTCGCGTGCCGCAATCATCACTTCGGCATTACCGCTCGTCAACTTGGCCTCGATCAACCGGTCGCCTTCACGGATAACTATGGCGTTGACTCCGTTCAGTCGCGGACGCGAATATGCTTCGAGCTTCGTCTTCTTGATGGTACCGTTCCTGGTACACATTATTATGTAGTTGTTGTCCACGTACTCCGGATCGTTGAGACGTTTGACATTAAGGTATGCACATACCTTGTCGTCAGGTTCGATCTGAATGACGTTCTGTATGGCACGGCCCTTCGACGAACGAGTCCCTTCGGGGATGTCGTATACCTTAAGCCAGTAGCAACGGCCCTTCTCCGTAAAGAAGAGCATCGTATTGTGCATCGTGGCAACATATATGTGCTCGATGAAATCCTCGTCGCGCGTAGCACTGCCCTTGGCTCCGATACCTCCACGGTTCTGCGTACGGTATTCGGCCAGCGACGTACGCTTGATATAACCCATGTGCGATATGGTGATAACCATGTCGTCATCGGCATAGAAATCCTCTGGATTGAACTCCTCGGAGGCGTAAACAATCTCGGAACGACGCTCGTCACCGTATTTCTCCTTCATGTCGATAAGCTCGTCCTTCACGATCTGCATCTGCTTCTTTTCGTCGGCAAGAACCTCCTTGTAGTAGTTGATCATACGCTCGAGTTCATCACGCTCGGCTACGAGCTTGCCGTGCTCGAGTCCTGTCAATGCGCGCAGACGCATCTCAACAATGGCCGAAGCCTGCAGGTCCGAAAGACCGAAACGCTCCATCAACGACGATTTGGCCTCCTCAACACCCTTGGCGGCACGGATTATGCGGATCACCTCATCGATATTGTCCTGCGCGATAAGCAGACCGAGTACGATATGCATGCGCTCCTCGGCCTTGCGCAGGTCGAAACGCGTACGACGTACGACAACATCGTGACGGTGATCGATAAAGTATCTGATAAGATCCTTCAGATTGAGCAACTGCGGACGTCCGTTGACAAGCGCAATGTTGTTCACCGCGAAAGATGTCTGCAACGGGGTATTCTTGAACAGAGTATTGAGTACCACGCTCGCTACGGCATCCTGCTTGAGGATGATGACTATACGCATACCGCTGCGGTCGCTCTCGTCGTTGATATACGATATGCCTTCGATCTTCTTCTCGTTGATCAGGTCGGCGATCTTCTTGATCATCTCCGCCTTGTTTACCATATACGGAATTTCTGTCACAACGATGCAGGCACGACCCGTAGGGGTCTGTTCGATTTCGGTTCGGGCGCGCATCATCACGCGGCCACGTCCCGTAAGCAACGCTTCGCGTACGCCCTCGTATCCGTAGATTATGCCTCCCGTCGGGAAGTCTGGGCCCTTGACATAACGCAGCAGGTCCTCGCACGGAATATCGGGATTGTCGACATACGCACAGCAGGCATCTACGACCTCGCCCAGATTGTGCGGTGCCATATTCGTAGCCATACCGACGGCAATACCACTGGCTCCATTGACCAGAAGCAACGGGATCTTGGTCGGCAACACGGTAGGTTCCGGTATCGTATCGTCGAAGTTAAGCGTCCAGTCGACGGTCTCCTTGTCGATATCTGCCATCACCTCGTCGGTTATCTTCTTCATTCGCGCCTCGGTATAACGCATTGCGGCCGGCGAGTCGCCGTCCATCGAACCGAAGTTACCCTGGCCCTCGACCAGCGGATAGCGCATGCTCCACTCCTGGGCAAGACGAACCATGGCATCGTAGACCGAACTGTCTCCGTGCGGGTGGAACTTACCGAGAACATCACCCACAATACGTGCCGACTTACGCGTCGGCTTGTCGGAATAGAGATTCAGCTCGGCGCTCATGTCGTACAATATACGACGATGTACAGGTTTCAATCCGTCACGCACATCGGGCAGCGCTCGCGAAACGATTACCGACATCGAATAGTCGATGTATGCGGATTTCATCTGTTCCTCGATGTTCACCGTCACGACACGGCCGATCAAACCTGCATTTTTTTCTTCTTCTGTAAGCATTGTCTAAATCAAGTTCTGAATTATGTTTCTTCCTTATTCTATACGATATTTATATTACACAAAAATAGTGTTTATTTGCGAAATAAGCAATTGCTGCTCTTCTTTTCTGGCGTCCGGGAAACTTTTATTTACGAAATACGCGATTTCAGGCTCTTTTCAGGCGATTTGACGGCATCAAATTTTTATATCGACAACCTGACGGAAGATTACGCCACCATTATTTGGGCATTTCAATAAAAATACGTATATTTACTTCGTTTAACTCTTTAAGAAGCTTATAATGATACCTCTATTAGCACAGACCGAAACTGTCGAGAATCTGATCCTGCCGGACAGCGTACAGAAGGCCCAATTCGCCGAAACAATAAACAAGGTCGTAAATACCGATTATCACGAGTTCTTCGTCAACATGGCCAACGACGCCGTATGGGTTGCAATAAAAATCGCCGGTGCTCTCGTCATATGGTTCATCGGTCGCTGGATCATCCGTCGCATTACGGCGATCCTCGACGCCGCATTCAACCGTCGCAACGTCGAAGCGTCCCTGCGACAGTTCCTGCACAACATGGCGAAGGTCGTGATGACCCTGTTGTTGATCCTTACGGTAATACAGATGCTCGGCGTCAACGTCACATCTATCGTGGCATTGTTCGCATCGGCAACTCTGGCCATCGGCATGGCATTGAGCGGCACGATGCAGAACTTCGCCGGCGGCGTGATGATACTGCTGCTCAAACCGTATCGCGTGGGTGACTACATATCGGCGCAGGGTCAATCCGGTACCGTAAAGTCGATCATGCTATTCTCGACGCAGATACTCACAACAGACAACCAGACGATATACATACCCAACAGCTCGATCTCTTCGGCCATCATAGACAACTATTCGGCTGCAGAAACGAGGCGCGTAGAGATATCGGTTGGCATATCGTACGGCGATGATGTGGATGTTGCGCGCGAAGCAATTCTCGCCCTCGCCAAAGCCGACGCCCGCATTCTGGCTGATCCGGCTCCAGTAGTATACGTAACGGCATTGGCCGACAGTTCGGTGAATCTTTCAGCCCGACTCTGGGTGAAGAATGAAGATTACTGGAGTGTATTTTTCGAGATGAACGAGAAGGTTTACAAGGTCCTTCCGCAAAAGGGCATAAACTTCCCATTCCCGCAGATGGACGTGCATCTCAAGAAAGACTAAAACCGAACAAACAGACATCAATCCAAGGCCACTTTGCATTATAAAAAAATGCAAAGTGGCCTTTTAATTTATTTTTATCATATACCCAACAATATATTAATCATTTTTAATTATATTTGCACAGAACTATATAAAAAATCACAAAACAAAACACCAACAGATTCGAAAACAAACAGTACCAGCTTCCCAACAAGAAGCTTTTTGCTCAATCATGCCATCAACCCAAAACACATACTCCAACCATGAAACATGAACACACGGACAAAATGACATCAGTCGTACAAGAGTTCTATGCAGCTCCAGCAATCGAATCGATTGATCTCTGCACAGAAGCAGGATTCGCCCAAAGCAGTGCCGGAATTGTCGAGGATCTCGACGAGACAGATTACGGAACCTATTAATCCCAACTAACCAACCGACTCATGAGAAACCTTTTCAACACAGTTACATTGATTGCTGCTGCAGCCATACTCTTCACAGGTTGCACAAAAGACCAAACCGAAACAGAATTCGGAGCTACAGGAAATAAAATTAAATTAATAGCATCTGCGAATACTCCGGAAACAGCCACTCGCACCGTTATCGGAGACAGAACAGACCAAGGAACATACCCTGTATATTGGAACGACGAAAACGAAGCTCTGGCAATCGTCGAAACAGTCGACGGGAAAGATTCAGAAGCCATACGGACCGGTGAATACACTTTATCGGAAGACAAGGCCAGCGCCTATTTCAGTTTCGAGCTCGTCGAAAACAACGCTGCAAACACGTTCGACTATTATGCATGTTATCCATTTACCGCATTTACGAGCATATCAACATCTTCGAGGATCATGCAGGTAAACATTCCGATGTCGCAGAGACAGACCACAAACTCCGCTGACCCTAACGCTTCGATATTATTTGCCGACGACACGGGCCACACGGTCCAACCATCCGCGTTAAACCTTAATTTCAGGCACGTTGTCGCCTATGCAAAGATGACCGTCACAGGTCTTCCCGTAACATCCGATACGGCTGTGAACAACGTAACTTTCACGGCTGCCGAGAACAGCCTGTCAGGAGAATACTGATACTATTACGACAATCCGGACGGAAGCAAGGATGGTGGTAATTCCGACAATGTCGTTTCCATAAACGTAGACGGCACGGTAAACGACGGATCACAAGATTTCGCAATATGGTTTGCCTGTATGCCGACAAGCGTCGGTTCCACATTCACCGTCAGCATTCAGACCGATTCCAAAATCTATACCCGCGACGTGACTATTCCCGACGGCCGAGCCATCGATTTTATTGCAGGTCAGGTTTCGGCATTTACCGTTGACATGAGCGATGCCACCGTCTCGAATGTTTTCTCCGGTTCGGGAACGGAAAGCGACCCGTACACCATATATACGTCACAACAACTTGTAAAGATGGTGCAAATTCTGAACGGGGAGTTGACTACTGACGAGACCGCGACGCCAATGGATGAGGCATATTATGCTCTGGGTGCCGACATCGACATGAAAGACGTCGAATTTGTACCGGCCGTATCGTTCAAAGGGCACTTCGACGGTAATGGTTATACGATAAGCAATCTGACGATCACTCCAGTCGGAACAGCCCCGGTTGCAATATTCGGAACGATGACCGGTGGAGAGATTCGCAATCTCGATCTCGACAATGTAAGGACAACCGTAACGGAAGAGGCTCAGCTCATGACCGCCGCCCTTGTTGGCAAATGCGACGGAACGACCATAGACAACTGTCATGTCGAAGGCAATATCCTCTCCGGAGCCAAAGCCACTTTCGCAAGTACCGGAGCAAGCAACGGCAGCTGTTCAGTCGTCGGCGGATTGGTCGCATACGCCATGAACAGTTCCATATCCGACTGCTCGTTCGACGGATATGTCAGCGGCAAGAATCAGTTTGCTGGTGGCATCGTTGCCGTTGCCGAAGGCACAAAGATAGACAACTGCACGATCAACGAAGGAACAGAGATCGCCTGCATGATGAACCATGCCGGAGGTATCGCGTCGCTTATGCGCCTCGAGTCCGAAATCACAAACTGCAAGGTCGAAGGTTCGATCAAGTGCAACTATGCAAACAACGGAGGCATAGTCGGTAAGATTGAAGGCGGCCGGGTAGAGAATTGCGTCGTTTCAAGCAACGCAAGCGTACAGGGCCATGTCAACAACGCTTCGTACTCGTATCTGGGCACAGGAGGTATCGTCGGCTATATCTACACTACGGTCTTAAGTCATCAGGTCTATATCAACAACTGCGCATGCTACTGTCCGGTTTCGGCCAATGTGGCTATAGGAGGAATTGCCGGATATATCAAGACAGCAAATGCCGGAGACAACGTATATATAACCAACTGTCTGTACAAGGGCTCGCTTACCGCCGTATCCAAGAACGCATACAATTACGGCATAGCAGCAGGAATAGCGGCATACTGCCATGACACTGACAAGGGCGACGTCCACATCGCCAACTGCGCAAGCCTTATCGACGGCATATCATTCCTTTCGACCGCAACGGCTGCCGGATTCGGAGGCCTCGGCGGTTACGTAAGATACAATGTTGCCTTCGACACATGCTACTCCAACCTTGAGGTTAACGACATCGTATCGTTTGACCAGAACCTGCCAATCACCGACTACTCGAGCATACTTCAATACGGAGGACTGTACGGAGCATCGTACAGTTCGGCCACCAACGTATCCTACACCCATTGCTACTATTCGGACAGCGGCAAAGTCGGCAGAGACCTGAGCGGCACACCGACGAAGGTAGAGTGCGAGGCCATCTCGAACCAGGCCATGACAAACGGTACGCTGCTTGCTTCGCTCAACTCCGCAGCCGATGCATACAATGCAACCGCGGCTCCCGAAGTAAAGGCAAGTTCATGGATCGCGAATGCAGACGGATATCCGGTACCGTCGAGCGTACCGGCAGACCCGGGATTCGGCTCGACCACAAGCAAGACCCGCGTAAGTCTCATAGGCGACTCTATCAGTACGTTCAGCGGTTATCTGCCTGCCGGATACAATACCTTCTACCCCACGGGATCGGTCATCTCGGCCAGCCAGACATATTGGTACAAGCTCATATACAACTACATGAGCAACGCCAAACTCGACATGAACATTGCGTGGACCGGGACTCTCGTAACACGATGCACCAACACAAAGTATGCAAGCGAACACTGGTACGGACACGACTTCTGCGCCCGATTCATCGACAAGGGGATGGGCAATCCCGACGTAATACTGATACATGGAGGCACGAACGACGTTTCAGGTCGCGGCGAGATAAGTCTCTACCCCAACTTTGCCATCGACGGAGCCGCATGCCCAGACGATACGATATTTGCCGAGTGTTTCGCCACGGCCGAAGCAGCAACCAGCCGCAGCGCCATCGAGGAGCTGGACGACACATGCTTTGTGAATGCATACATCAAGCTTATATCGCTCATTCACCAGCAATACCCCGATGCCAAGGTGGTAATGCTTATCGGTGACTGGCTGCCGGCCGGTGCCCGTCAGACTATCCACAAGATCGCCGATCACTACGGAGCACTATACGGCTACAAATGCGTCGACTTCCAGGATATCGAGCAGTTCGAAGGAACTTCGGTCATCCCGAAGGAGACAGGTTGCCATCCAAACGAGGCAGGATTCGAAGTGATGGCTTCGTACATCTATGAGCAGGCAGGCAGCTATATAGACTGATGCTGTCAGAGACACTCAAATAAAAATGGGAGCGGCGAACACCGCTCCCATTTTATTGCACCATGATCCGTCAAAGCAACTTCTTCTTGCTTGTCGTAATGACGAAGTCCTTGAGGTAGAAAGGCTCGAAATAGGCCACGTCGACAAACTCGCCACGATCGTATGCCTGCTGAGCAAGCGGAGCCATACCGCGAACCGACGGGACAACCTCGACAAAGGTGACATCGGGCAGCACCTCGGCACACTTGAGTGCGCCGTTGCCGAATATAACCAGTCGGCCGTCCCTGCGCCATACGGCAAAGCTCTGGTCGTCGACAACCTCGGCGGAAACATCGGTCAAAGGTTTGCCGTTGCTGTCGAAGATTTGTGCATAGACCTCCATGCGTCTTGCATCGACCATGGGACAAAGTTTGGCATTCTCCCAGTCGGGGACATCGATAATCCCCGCCTCGTAATCCTCACGAGCAACCTCCATCAACGCATCGAGCGAACCGACGGCGATCAAAGGTTTGTTCAGCCCGTAACACAGGCCCTTTGCGAACGATACTCCTATGCGGAGACCCGTATATGAACCCGGACCCTTGCCCACAGCCACGGCATCGATCTCGTCCGGCGTAATACCGGTCTGGCGAAACAACTCGTCGACGAAAACGCCTACCTTGCTCGCATGATCACGTCCTTCGTCGCTTTCGCGCAACGATACGATCTCGCCGTCACGAGCCAAACCTACCGAACAGATATCGGTTCCGGTTTCGATACATAGAATCAGTGCCATATTATTTGTAGTTTTTCATTGCCTTGTCCATTTCACGGCGCGCATCGTTGGCCTTGAGATATTCCCGCTTGTCATACGACTTGCGGCCTCGCGCAAGACCTATCGCCACCTTTGCCAGTCCGCGGTCGTTGATGAATATTCGCAAACCGACCACTGTCAGTCCCTTGTCCTGCAACGACCGTTCGAGTTTGTTCAGCTCCTTGCGGTTCAACAGCAGTTTGCGGTCTCGCTTGGGAACATGATTGTTGCACGTACCCCATCCGTACTCGGCTATATTCAGTCCACGCAACCACAACTCCCCCTTGTCGAAGTAGCAGTAGCTGTCCACCATCGACGCCTTGCCCTGACGCAGCGACTTGATTTCGGTGCCCACAAGCACGATCCCCGCGACATACTCTTCAAGTATCTCGTAGTCGAATGTCGCCCGCTTGTTGCGTATGTTTATCTTCTTGTTCTCAGCCATATCAAACGACCGGCGATGCCACGATCGCAGCCGAAGTGCAAAGATACGTTTTTTTCGCGGTTCTCGAAAAAATTAATGCCTAATAGATATTCCCGCGCCCTTATGGAGCGTTCGGCACACGATTTGTTCTACAACGTGACGGGTAGAGCCGGACAAGATAACTAATTCTTTTATCTTTGATATGTTTTACACATCTTTCTGTTTATTTTCTGTTTGCACACGGTATGCGCAGTGATGCGTGTACAACTCCGGCTCTCCCTTTTTTATAAATCGGAAGTGTTTACAGTATCAGACGCTGCAACTTCTTTGAGAGTTGCACCTTGGCGTTGTTGAGTTTGGAAAGATATATGGTTATGTCGGCAAGCTGGCTGTCATCAAGTTCTGGATCGGCAAGTTTGGCCTTCTGCTCGGCTATCAGCCGCTCTATGATTTTCGACTTGTAGAGCGTGATGGCCTTGGGCACCCCAACGGCAAGCATCTCCTCGTCACTCTCCACGTGTACATCCTTCTTGCGCCATATCTCGCTGGGGACATAGTTGTCGTCCGATGTCAATATATCGACTGCCGCATTGCATACCTGCGGATCTTCATGGTTGATGAAATAGTGCGCCGGAATCTCGGCACCCTCGCCGGCCTCCTGCCACAACCTGCGATACAAGTTGAGGATCTCGTCATACGTTCCGTTCTCGAAATGCAGCCCGTCGGCATCCAGATCCCGGAATATTTCGGTCGCCACATTCATCCGCACATACTCGCGTCCCTCCCTGAACTCGAAGTAACGATGGCCGTACTTGAGCAGATACTTGACCAACTCGCGTTCGAGGGCCTCGATACTGCTGCCGGCAATAACTCCCTTGGCCGCCGCCGGAATCTCTGCAACTTGTGTATTGCGACGCAACGTCTGCTGGCGGCGCACGAATTCTTCGGCCTCGCTGTCGCCCGTCGACAGCATGCGCTTGCGTGCCACCTCTCCGACAAGAACATTCTCATCGATATCCATGATGCGCGCACACTCCTTGATATAAACCGAGCGCTGGATATTGTCCGGAATCTGTACTATCGACTGCACCATGTCGGCTATCAGAGCAGCGCGTTTTATCGGGTCCTTGCCCGCATCATTCAGCAGAAGCTTGGCCTTGAACGTCAGGAAGTCTTCTTCGTTCTCACGGATGAAATCCTGCACTTCGGTAGCCGTATGGCTGCGGGCGAAAGAGTCGGGATCTTCGGGTTCCGGCAACAGAACGACACGCACGTTCATTCCCTCGCGCAGAATCATGTCGATACCTCGCAACGAAGCGTGTATACCCGCCGAGTCGCCATCGTATATGACGGTTATATTACGGGTAAAACGCCTCAACAGCCTTATCTGCTCGGTGGTAAGAGATGTTCCCGACGAAGCGACAACATTCTCGACCCCGGCCTGATGCATCGATATGACATCGGTGTAGCCCTCGACCATGATGGCAAATTCCTGCTGCTGTATGGCCTTTTTTGCGAAATAGAGCCCATAGAGTTCGTTCTTCTTGCTGTATATCTCGCTCTCCGGAGAATTCTGGTATTTGGCGACGCTCTTGTCGGTACGCAGCGTACGCCCTCCGAAGGCCACGATACGTCCCGATATGTTGTGTACGGGGAACATGACACGGTCATGGAACCTGTCGAAAAGCGATCCGTCGCGTTCGCGCTTTATGGAGAGTCCCGTCGACAGCAGGAACTCCTCCTTGTATCCGGCCGCCAACGCCGCCCGCGAAAACGTATCTCCCTTGGCCGGGCAGAATCCCAGACCGAATTTTCGGATCGTGGCATCGGTAAAGCCGCGTTTCTGACGGAAATACGACATGCCGACGCTCAATCCCTCATCGGTATCGTGCAGATAGTTGGCAAAGTAGTCGGCAGCCCAGCCGTTCAGGGCGAACATGCTCTCGCGATTGTCGTTGCGCTGCAACTCTTCGGGCGTCATCTCCTTCTCCTTGACCTCGATGCCGTATTTCTTGGCCACGATCTTCAGCGCCTCGGGATAGGTAACCCCTTCGTGTTCCATTACGAATGTGACGGCATTGCCGCCCTTGCCGCATCCGAAACACTTGAATACGCCCTTCGAAGGCGAAACGACGAACGACGGGGTCTTTTCATTATGAAACGGACAGCATGCCTGATAGTTAACACCCTTCTTCTTGAGTGTCACATAGTCGCTGATCACGTCGACGATATCGGCGGCGGCATATATCCGGTCTATGGTGGCCCTGTCAATCATGTGGACAAAGGTACGAAATATTTCCGTACGTTGGACCGTGTCACGCCGAGCTCATACAAGAGACAATTTCCGATTTTTTATGTAAATTTGCACGTCATGGGATTCAAACTCGTTTCGGATTACAAGCCTACGGGCGACCAGCCGGAGGCGATCGCGCAACTGGTCAGTGCGATAAAGGGAGGTTCGGACCACAATACGCTGTTGGGCGTTACCGGTTCGGGCAAGACCTTTACGGTCGCAAACGTCATAGCGCAACTGAACCGGCCAACGCTCGTCTTGAGTCACAACAAAACTCTGGCGGCACAACTGTACGGCGAGTTCAAGAACTTTTTTCCGGAAAATGCCGTCGAATACTTCGTTTCGTACTACGACTACTACCAGCCCGAAGCATATCTGCCTTCGACCGACACATACATAGAAAAGGACCTCTCGATAAACGACGAAATCGAAAAGATGAGGTTGAGTACGGTAGCCACGCTGCTCTCCGGGCGCCGGGACGTTGTCGTGGTATCGAGCGTATCGTGTCTGTACGGTTGCGGCAACCCCGATGACTTCCATGCGACGTCCATCACGATCAAGGTCGGCGATGTCGTCAGTTACAAACACTTCCTGTACAAGCTCGTCGAAGCCCTGTATACAAGGACCGAACGCGACCTGACACCGGCCACATTCCGCGTAAACGGCGACACGGTGGATATCATGGCCGCATTCGGGGAGTTCGGCAACCAGTGTTTCCGCATCATGTTCTTCGACGACGAGATAGAGGCCATACAGACCATCGATCCCGTAACCGGACAACGTCTGCAGACGCTCGATTCGCTTACGCTCTATCCGGCCAATCTCTTCGTAACGACAAAGGAACGCATAAATTCGGCCGTGCAACAGATATATCTCGATCTGGGTAAGCAGGTCGAGTTCTTCGAACGTGAAGGACGTCCCGTCGAGGCGCAGCGTCTGAAACAGCGCGTCGAATACGATCTCGAGATGATAAAGGAGTTGGGATACTGCTCCGGTATTGAAAACTATTCGCGTTACTTCGACGGCCGTGCCGAAGGGACGAGGCCGTTCTGCCTGCTCGATTTCTTCCCGAAGGATTACCTCATGGTCATCGACGAGAGCCACGTCACCATTCCGCAGGTCAGGGCAATGTACGGCGGCGACCGGGCACGCAAGGAGAATCTGGTTGAGTACGGATTCCGGCTGCCGGCAGCCAAGGACAACCGACCGCTGCGATTCGAGGAGTTCGAACAGCTGATGGGCACGACAATATACGTCAGCGCGACACCGGCCGACTACGAGCTTATCAAGAGCGAAGGCGTTGTCGTCGAGCAGTTGATACGCCCCACGGGACTGGTCGACCCGCCGCTAGAGGTACGCGTCACGCTCAATCAGATAGACGACCTCCTCGAGGAGATAGAAAAACGCACGAAAAACGACGACAAGATACTCGTAACCACCATAACCAAACGCATGGCCGAGGAGCTGTCGAAATACCTCGACCGCGTGGGAGTGCGCAACCGCTACATCCATTCGGACATCGACACGCTCGAACGCGTGCAGATTCTCGAAGACCTGCATGCCGGAATGTTCGACGTGCTGATCGGCGTTAACCTGCTGCGTGAAGGTCTCGACCTGCCCGAAGTGGCCCTTGTGGCGATACTCGACGCCGACAAGG
>CALUNG010000007.1 GCA_944321955.1 uncultured Alistipes sp.
TGGAGAGTGTGCGGTTGCCGGCCGAACCGGTTATTTCAGGCAGGTTCTCGATGGCGTCGAGAACAACCGAAGCTATCTCGATGGAGTGCGTGTCGTTTGGCCTCCATGTCAGATTTCCGATGTTGAGGATGCGGTCGCCGTTTTCGGCCGTGTAGACGTTGCTCTGACCGGCGGCCGGAACAATCATCTGCTTGAGATTTACCGAGAAGTTGAGCTCGACCTCGTCGACCGGGAAGATCGTTCCGTCTGGTATCGATGCCGTGACAGTAGCCCTGACCTGTCCGCCGTCGGGTGTGGCGAGCTGCAGACGGTCGATCGTCGCAATTTCGTCTGGAATATCTATAACCTTGTTGATCCTGGGGTAGTTGCTTTCGTCGAGGTTGAAATCGAAATACTGCTCGCGCATCGAAACTTCGCTGTCGGCCAGATCGATCGTGAACCGCGCTCCGTCGACGATGGCAGTCATGGTGACAGGCGTGGTCTCGGGCAGGATCTTGGAAAGCATGATCTCCTTGCCGGCCGGCAGGTCGTCGATCGATGCCGAAATTTCGGTCTGCAGCGTCAATTGGCCGCCCTTGAGTTCTGTTTCGCACTTCGTGCAGTCTATGGAGGTCAGCATGAAGCGCAAGCCGTTTTCGAGATCGCGCAGCGGAGCCGTAATCCTGTTTGAGGCCGTATCGAGGTATCCGTCGGCATCGGGAGCCAGTATAAAACCTTCTGGTAACTGGACTGTCGTGGTGATGATGTCGCTTTCGAGCCATTCAATCCCTTCGATCGAGACAGTAATGGGGGCATTGTCGAATGCGATACGGTCGATCGACGAGATACTTTCGGGTATTCCGTTGAACGTGTAGGTGACGGGCGTCGTCTGCGAGGCGTTATCGATATGAATGGTGTTGGTTACTACCTGCATGTCGTTGTATTGCGGGGCAGCCGATATTTCGAGTGCGGGAGCGAACGAGGCGTTGTAGTATCCCTCTACGGCTTCGAAATTAACATCGAGCGCATACTCGAAACTGTCGTCGATCTCGGCTACGGCACCCGAACGCGCGCGTCCCGTCAGGTCGATCGAACGCAGGTATGTCGTAAATACGGTTTTCTCGCTGCCGGGCGTCAACCGGTATCCGTCAACCGTAAACGTATTGCCGAGAGATGTGCCGCGGCCGTCTGTCAACTCGTATCCCGACGGGAACGTTACGCTGATGTCGACGCTGCCGTCGCCGACAATGCTTTTCAGTCCGTTGAGAGCCAGTGTGATGCTTACGGGCGATCCGACTGAAGCGTCCTCGCCGAAATAAACCTTGCTGACGCTCTGTATCTCCTCGGGTATGTCGAACGAGGCGCTGAAACTCTCGCTGCCCGACAGTTGCAGGTGTTGCTGACCGAGCGCCGGTATGTTTCCCGAAGGCATCTGGATGCCCGTATCTATCTCCTTCGAGATCGAAATTGCGGCTACGCTTGCCTTGGGATCGATGTCGGGGTAGTCGAGCATGACCGGAGTTTCGGTGCGGCTGAACTCGAAATAGTCTGGAACGGCCGGCGCCGTGAAGGTTATGGGATCGATTGCGGGCGAGAGTCCTTCGATCGTCGGCATTGTTATGCCGTCGACGGTGAACGTGTCGTTGTCGCCGGAGTACTTTATCTTGTAGACTCCGTCTTCGTCGACAAGTTCGGTGTTCTTGTCTCCGATAATTTCACCGAGGCTCTTTTCCGCGATGTTGGCAAGAGGCAGAGTGACGACGTCGCCGCCGACGGTGATTTCGGTCGAGATGTTGTTGAGATCGTATGCATCGTCGATGCACGATGTGCCTAAAACGACTGTTGAAGCAACAATGGTGAATGTCAGAATGTTGTGTGCGAGTTTGCTGTAGAATCTTCTCATTGAAATTCCGGTTAAAACAATACTTGGGGGCTTTACGGCGCAAAAGTAATAATTTCTGTTTGAAAACGACATTGCTATATGTTAAAAATATATTGAAAAAAGAGGGATGCATTGTCGCTTTTCCGAAATAAAAGCCTTCGGGACCTCTTGTTTTTCATCCGGAATTTTTAATTTTGTCGAACCATGCCGCAACAAGAACATCTCTCACTGAAGGAGCAGGTGGCGCTGCTGCCGTTGAGTCCGGGCGTATATCAGTTTCTCGACGCCTCGGGCAAGATAATCTATGTCGGCAAGGCGAAGAGCCTGCGCAAACGCGTTTCGTCCTATTTCGTGCAGAACAAGGATCACAGCGCAAAGGTTCGTGTCATGGTTCGGCACATAGTCGAGATTCGTCACATCGTCGTGGGAAGCGAGACCGATGCCCTGCTGTTGGAGAACTCGCTGATCAAGACGCTTCAGCCACGTTACAACATCCTGCTCAAGGACGACAAGACCTACCCGTGGATCGTCGTACGCAACGAACCGTTCCCGAGGGTGCAGTCCACGCGCCGGCTTGTACGCGACGGATCACGCTATTTCGGACCGTATGGATCGGTCGGCATGCAGCACAGCGTGCTGGAGTTTATCCGCGAGTCCGTGCCGTTGCGTACCTGCGGTCTGAATCTGACTCGGGCATCCATTGCCAAGGGGAAATATTCGCCGTGCCTGCAGTACCATCTGGGCAACTGCAAGGCCCCGTGCATCGGGGTTCAGAGCGAGGAGGAGTATGCCCGGTTTCTGGATATGGCCGTGTCGGTTCTCAAGGGCGACCTGCGTCCGGTGCGTGCATATCTCGAGGCCGAGATGCAGCGTGCCGCCTCCGAATTGAAATTCGAGGTGGCGCAACGCTACAAGTCGCGTCTCGACGCGCTGGAGAACTACCGCAGCCGTTCGGTCATAGTCAGTGCCCGTATTGTCGACGTGGATGTCTTCTCGCTGCTGGTCGACGACGATACGGCATATTGTAATTTCGTCCGCATACGCAACGGATCCGTTGTCGGTGTATATACGGTCCGGCTGTCGTGCGGCGTGGAGTCGGACGAGGCCGAGATGTTGACGCTGGGCATACAGCATGCCGTCGAGAATGTGGCGGGAGAGTTGTCGCGTGAGGTCATAGTGCCGTTTCTGCCGTCGGCGGCGATGCTCTTCGACGGTGTCACCTTTACGGTGCCGAAACGCGGCGAAAAACTCGAACTTCTGGAGTTCTCGCTCAAGAGCGCGAAAATATACAGGGCCGAACAGCTAAAGAATCTCGAAATAAAGAATCCCGAACGCCATACCGAACGCCTGATGAATGCCATGCAGAAGGAGTTGCACCTCGATCGTCAGCCGCGGCATATCGAGTGTTTCGATAACTCTAACCTGCAGGGAACCAATCCAGTAGCTTCGTGTGTCGTGTTCCGCGACGGTCGTCCCTCACGCAAGGAGTATCGCCATTTCAATGTCAAGACGGTTGTCGGGGCCGACGATTTCGCCTCGATGCGTGAAATAGTTTATCGCCGATATCGCCGTTTGCTCGACGAGGGGGCCGAACTGCCGGATCTTATCGTTGTCGACGGCGGCAAGGGGCAACTTTCGAGCGCCTATTCCGTCCTGTGCGAACTCGGCATTGAAAAACAGGTGCCGATTGTCGGCCTTGCCAAGCGTATCGAGGAGATATACTATCCCCATGATCCGATGCCGTACTACCTGATCCGGACGGGCGAGCCGCTGAAGGTGATCTGCCATTTGCGTGACGAGGCGCACCGTTTTGGGATAACATTCCACCGTCAGAAGCGCAGCAATGCGTTTATCCACAGTGAGCTTGAAACGATAAAGGGCGTCGGCGAAAAGTCGATAGCCGCTCTCCTCAAACGCTTCAGGAGCGTTGCTCGCCTCCGTAATGCCAGCCTGGCGGATATAGCCGAAGTAGTAGGTCCTGCTAAGGCTGCAGCAATTGTCGCTGCACTTTCTAACGGGAAAAAACCGGAAAACGAAGTCTGACTACAGTTTTTTTCGTTGATTCATCGTGAAAATCGGTATAAATACATACCGTTATGTGTCGGCAATACAGTACCTTTGGACACAAATGTGTAAACCCCTGAAACGATTCACAATCATGAAAAACTGGATAGACTCCTTCAAAACCGAGGATTGGGTGGTGACATTCATCAGCATTCCTCTGCTCGTACTTGCAGGCTTCGCCTCGTTCCTGCCCGGTAAGGGCCCAGCCGTGCCCTCAGACCTTACAAATGCCAATGCATGGATAAATATCGGCGTACTCTTCGTCATAGCCCTTGTCGTGCTGTATGCCGGAAACCGCATGCTTAACCGTCCGTTGCGCGGACTGCTGGCTTCGTTCGTGGTGGTGTTCGCCATCTCGATACTGGCGCAGTGGGTAGCCAAGCTGCAGTTGGTGAAGTACTACGGATTCGAGGCCGTATTCTTCTCCGTGATCTTCGGACTGCTGATCCGGAATCTGTTCCATATCCCCGACTGGCTCAAACCTGCAATACAGGGCGAGTTTTTTATAAAGATAGGTGTCGTGTGCCTCGGTGCCACGATTCTGTTCCGTGATGTCATGAGTTCGGGCATCATGGGCCTGCTGCAGGCCGTAGTGGTGGTTGCGGCCGTGTGGTTTTTCGCCTTCTTCATCGCCCGCAGGCTGAAGGTCGACCGCAGCTCGGCCATGACCCTTGCCAGCGGCGTGTCGATATGCGGCGTTTCGGCCTGCATCACAGCCTCGCGCGTGGCCGGTACCGATGACCGCAAACTCTCGTACATCGTGTCGGTCGTGCTTATTGTCGTAGTGCCGATGATCTATCTCATGCCGTGGCTGGCGCACATCATCGTGCCGATGCTTTCGGATGATCCGGTGGTGCAGCAGGAGATTGCCGGAGCATGGATCGGCGGTACGATCGATACCACCAGCGGCGTGGCTGCTTCGTCGGAGATCTACGGCGAGCAGGCCAACAAGGTGGCCGTCATCGTCAAGGCCACGCAGAACGTACTGATCGGCGTTGTGGCATTCTTCATTGCCCTCTATCTCTCGACCCGTGGCGAGAACGGTGCGAAACGTCGTCCTTCGGCGTCGATCGTGTGGGAAAAGTTCCCCAAGTTCGTGCTCGGATTCGTGGTGGCGTCGCTCGTCTTCAGCCTGTGTCAGTCCTATGGCGTCTTCCCCGATGCGTCGGCCTCGAAACTCGCAGAAACGGGACTTGCCAAGACATTCTCGACATTCTTCTTCTCGCTGGCATTCGTCTGCATCGGTCTCGACACCCGTCTCAAGGATATCGTCTCACGTGAAAACCGCAATGTGCTCTATGCCTTCCTCGGGGCGCAGACGTTCAACGTCGTGGTTACTTTCCTGCTTGCCTGGCTGTTGTTCGGGGTGCTGAAACCGATGTTTGCATAGCTGGTTTTTCTCGGATGTGCAAAATATTTATATATTTGCACCGTTTTCCGACTGAATGTACATTGCTATGCTTGAAAAATTCATAACCGATTCGATCGTCTACATCGGTGTGGACGACAGGAACATCGATCTGTTCGAGAGCCAGTACGTCGTTCCCCACGGCGTGTCGTACAACTCGTATGTTATTCTCGACGAGAAGATTGCCGTGATGGACACGGTCGATGCACGCATGCTCGACGAGTGGTTTCCACGTCTGGAAGCGGTGCTCGACGGCCGCCAGCCCGATTATCTGGTAGTGTCGCACATGGAGCCCGACCATGCAGCCGGTATTGCCGCCATCGCCGAGCGTTATCCCGACATGAAGATTGTCGGAAACCTCAAGACATTTACCATGATTTCGCAGTTCTTCGGTCTCGACCTTTCGGATCGCGCCGAGACGGTGAAGGAGGGGGCGACACTTTCGCTCGGAAAGCATACGCTGCAGTTCCTGATGGCTCCGATGGTACACTGGCCCGAGGTTATGGTTACCTACGACCAGTATGACCGCGTGCTGTTCAGTGCCGATGCCTTCGGAAAGTTCGGGACACTCGACACCGACGAGGAGTGGACAGACGAGGCTCGCAGGTACTACTTCAATATCGTTGGAAAGTACGGTGCGCAGGTGCAGGCGCTGCTCCGCAAGGTGTCGGCGCTCGACGTCTCGATGATACTGCCGCTGCACGGACCTGTCCTTAAGGAGAATCTCGGATATTACACAGGCAAATACGATACATGGAGCCGCTACGAGCCCGAAGAGAATGGCGTATTCATCGCCGTGGCATCCATATATGGACATACGATGCGTGCGGCACGTGAACTCGCCTCTATGCTTGAGGAGCGTGGCGTTGCAGTACGCGTATGCGACCTTGCACGTGAGGATATGGCCGAGGCTGTCGGCAATGCTTTCCGCTATTCGGCGATGGCCGTTGCTTCATCGTCGTACGATGCCGGACTCTTCCCTCCGATGGAGCATTTCCTGATGCACCTTCGCGACAAGGGATTCCGCAATCGCCGAGTCGCTGTAATCGAGAACGGTTCGTGGGCCCCGTCGGCATGCAAGCACATGCTGGCGATGCTTGAGGCCATGAAGGATCTCGACATCTGCGAGAAGAAGGTCTTGATACGCTCGAGCCATAATGACGGCAATCTTTGCGAACTGAGTTATTTGTCGGAGTGGCTTTCGGAATAGAGCTGCGAACAAATTATAACGAAAGCCGCCATATTCATCAAGTGAATATGGCGGCTTCATCTATTCTATGCCGTATGTGCGGAGTTTGTTGTACAGCGTCTTGCGGTCGATGCCGAGCATCTTGGCTGCCAGCGACTTGTTGCCGTTTGCGGCGGCGAGGGCCTGCCGTATGCGCGACTCCTCCTCGTCGGGATCGCGCAGCAGGGTATTGCCTGTCGCAGGTGCCTCCTTTATTTCAGCCGGCAGTTCTCTCAGCGTGATGTATTCGTCGGCGGCAAGCAGCGTGGCGCACATTACCGTATTCTTGAGCTGACGCAGATTGCCTGGCCAGTCGTATGCCCTAAGGGCAGCGGCAACCGTACGGTCGAAACCGGTCACCTGTTTGCCCAGTTCTCGGTTGGCCTGGTCGAGAAAGAAGTCCGCATAGAGCATGATATCCTCACGTTGCTCGCGCAATGGCGGTACGCGGAGCGAAAACTCGTTTATGCGGTGGTATAGGTCTGCCCGGAACGTGCCGCGCATGATGGCTGCTTCGAGATTTTCGTTTGTGGCGACTACCAGACGTATGTCCGTCGGTATCTCGCGGTTGCCGCCAACGCGTCGTATGCGCCGCTCCTGCAGCGCTCTGAGCAGCTGTATCTGTGTCTCGTAGTTGAGATTTCCGACTTCGTCGAGAAAGAGCGTGCCGCCGTTGGCCGCCTCGAAGGCACCGACCTTGTCGCCCAAGGCTCCGGTGAACGATCCCTTGACGTGTCCGAAAAATTCGGATGCAGCCAGCTCTTTCGGAATCGTACCGCAGTCTATCGCCACGAAAGGTTTGCCGCTGCGTCGGCTGCTGTCATGTATGAGGCGTGCAATGTGCTCCTTGCCCGTTCCGCTTTCGCCGCTGATGAGTACCGACATGTTTGTCGGCGCCACGAGCCGTACATGTTCGTAGAGACGGCATGCAGCATCGCACCGGCCCTCTATATACGAGTCGGCAGCCGAACTGCTGCCCGTAATCGCTGCGGATTCTTTGCCGAAAGTCTCTTTGCGGCGCTTTTCGCCTGCCGCGATGGCCTCGTTTATCTTCTTGAGCAGCTCGTCGGTATTTACGGGCTTGGCTATGTAGTCGCTGGCGCCGAGCTTCATGCTTATTACGGCGTTGCTGATGTCGGCGTAGCTGGTCATCACAATTGCCGGTATCTGCTCGTTGCGCTCGCCGAGCCACTGCAACAGATATATGCCGTCCTGATCGGGCAGACGCATGTCGGTCAGGAGCAGCGAGAACCGTCTCTCGGTGAGCATCCTGCGTGCGGCACTGACGCTGCTCGCCGTCTCGACCTCGAAGCCCTGCTTCACCAGCCACGTCTTGAGCATCAGTGCGAATGTTATGTCGTCGTCAACGATCAGAATACTGTGCATGTTCACTCTCCTTTCTCCGACAAAGATATCTCTTTTTCGGCATTTGCGATCAGGCTCTCCATCATTTCGATCAAATCGGACACTTCGCGGCGCAACGTATCGTTGTCGGTGGTTTCTCTCCGTTCAAGCCGCTTCAGCATCCCGACGGTGTCGTCATAGCCCATCATCGTGAAGATAGGCAGCATCTTGTGTGCCAGAGCCGATATCGTATCTATGTCGGCTGTCTCCAGAGCTTCGGTGAGCTTCGATATGTGAAGTCTGTTCTGCTCGACGAACGACTGCAGTATCGCCCTGGCGGCTTCCGGGTCATCCTTGGCGAACGACGTGAGCGCCGAAAGACCGCTTGTCGCTTGTCTGCCGGCGTCATGACCAACGTCGGCAATCTTTACGTTTCGCAGAACCTCTGCAAGTTCCGATGCGGTAAACGGTTTGCGAAGTACGGCCGCAAATCCGCGATTGAGATACTCCTCCGTATCGTCCGAGCGTGCCGATACGGCAATTGCGGTGATGTTGCCTCCGTGCGGCTGTTGTCTGATGAGCTCCAGCAGCCGGAATCCGTCCATGTCGGGCATCTGTATGTCGGTAAGCAACAGGTCGAAATCGCCTTCGGCCACCAACTTGACGGCATATTCGGGATATTGGCAGCACTCGGCCTCGAGACCGAACCGCTCGCACATGGTCCTGGTCAGCTCCAGTTGTATGGCGTCGTCGTCGACGATCAGGCATCGGAGTTTCATCTCGGATCGGCCATCGGGAAGCTCTCTCTCTGCAGTTTGCCGTTCTTCCTGCTCTCCTTCACCGGCCGGACTGACGGGTACGGATACGGTGAATGTACTTCCTTCGCCCTTTCGGCTTTCGACCGATATCGTGCCGCCAAGAAGCTCGACGATCCGTTCGACGATCGACAGTCCCAATCCGAATCCCTCGGCACCGCGTGCCGAGCCCAACCGGACAAACTCGCCGAATATGCGTTTCTTCTCCTCGTCGGTCATGCCGCGCCCAGTGTCTTCGACGCTGAAAACCAGACGGCCGTCTGCAATGTCGGATCGAAGCGTAACGCTGCCCTTGTCCGTAAACTTTACGGCGTTCGAGACCAGATTGTCGGCTATCTGCCTTATGCGGAACGGATCGCCAGTATACAGTCCGGAAGCTGCTTCGGTCGACTCTGCGGTTATGGTTACTCCCTTGGCCTCGGCCGTCAGCCGGAATTCGCGGCGCACGGTGTCGAACAGTCGCGCGGGACAGAAGGTCACGGCATTCACTTCGGCCTTGTTGTTGTCGAGCTTGTAGTACACGAGAAGGTCGTTTACGAGTGCCAGCAGATGCGCCGACGATTCACGCATGTTGCCGAGGTATATCTCTTCGCGCTTTCGGGTGGTGAGGCGCGAGAGCAGATCTATGTATCCGATTATCGAGCTCAACGGCGCCTTGAAGTCATGCGTAATGGTGAGCATCATCTTTTCGCGGGCGGCGATCAGGGCTTCGTTTTCGCGGTTGACCTTCTCGAGGCGTCGTTTGTAGCGGTTGCTGCGTCCTATGTCGCGCCAGAGTATCGACACGAACATCAGCATGAGTACGATGGCCGTGCCGGCGATGACGCCGAGGATCGTGGACGACCGGCGGCGCAATATCGACCGCTCTTCGTAGCGGGCGAGCGCATAGGTCGTCTCGTCCTCCTCGAAACGCGTTATGAGACGGTATATCTGACGGTTGACGAGCTGGTTGTTCTGCTGGAGCTTGAGGCCTTCGTTCCATGCTGTCTCGTATATCGAGAGCCGCTCGTCCGTAACGCGACTCTCGAGTGTCCGCAGGACGCGGATTATCGTGTCGGCCATCATGACCGACAGCGAGTCGACCGATACGCTCGTCGAAACGCGGATCTCGGTCTCCTCCTTTGGCGGATTGAATATGTCGGCCACTCGGCGCAGGAAACTGCGTTTCTCGCGCGGAACGATCACACTGTCCTGCCGGTACACCTTCTGCGGACGTATGAGACTGTCCAGCAGCATGCTGTCGCGCGTGATGAGCTGCTCGATGTTTTTAGACAGGAGTGTCGCGGTACGTCCTTCGCGCAGCGTGTTCTTCAATCGCATGGTACTGCGCTGCTTGATCCATACCAGTGAGGATATGCTGTCCAGACGCATCGTCTGCATCGAGTCGCGTTTCTCGGTTATGCGCCGTAACGAGTCGATCAGATTGTGAACTACACCCATTTCGCCCGTATAGCGGGCCTCGTATGACTTGTATCCGGCAATCATCATCTGCCCGTACCCTTCGGCCTGATAGAGGTGGTAAAGCGTCTGGTTGACTATGTTGCGGCGATAGTGGAGCATGCGTCTGTCGTCGTTCGAGCGCGTTATGTTGAGCACCTCGAAGAAGATGTAGGCTATTGCCGCAATACATACGGCGACAAGCAGCACGTATCCGGCTGCTATCTTGGCCTTGACGTGTGTGGACTGTTTCTCCATTCGGGCAGGGTTTACAGTTACAAAGATAACCCCTTTGCGCGACAAAAGGAAATATATTGTTGCATCGGGGAGCTGTACCTGTTAAACACCGGAGCGCAATACCCCTCGGGGATTGCGCTCCGGCCTCGAAAAATCAGAAATCAGCAGTTGTCAATCATCAATATCCCGGTGTCTGTACCATTTCGGGGTTGGGGTTCGACTCGAACTCCGAAGTAGGTATCGGCATGGCATAGTTCGTCTCTTTCCATACGATGGTGGTCTTGGCGGCTCCGGGACCAGAAACGGTCTTGTAGTAGTCGGCCTCCTGCTTGCCGAGGCGCAGGCGTCGTACGTCCTCCCACCAGCGCATTTCGCCGAACATCTCGGCCCAGCGCTCGTAGAGCAGCGGGTTGTTTGCCAGATGGTCGTCGGCGTCGGCCTTGGTACGGTCCGTGAGGCTGACGTAATCGATGTCGGACGGAGTATCCGGATCGCGGTTGTAGGCGCGGCGGTGTACCTTGTTCACATACTCGAGGGCTGTTGTCGGATCGCTGTCCTTCAGCAGTTCGGCGTACATAAGGTAGATGTCCGGCAGACGTATGAAGTAGATGTTGTATCCGGCGACGTTGCGCGTGGCCTCGGCCAGATGGCCGTCGAGGTAGTTGTATTTGCGTACGGGCCAGCCGTAGAACGTCTGGGGATCATTGCCTGTCTCGGCGCCCATTTCCCACCACTTGCCGAATTCGACCTGCGCCACCTTGCGGTATTCGTTTACGCCGTCGATAGTCATCTGCACCTCGTCCATGAAGGGCTGCAGTGCGCAGACGAACAGACGCGGATCGGGACCGTCGGTATCGGTGAAGAGGTTGTCGCGGTGCGACTGCTGCAGGGCCATGTACTCTTCCGAAAGGTAATATTCGGTCGAACCGTCCGAACGCTGGCGCGAGCGGAGAACCTCGTCGGAGAGCGGAGCCGGGTCGTGATAGCCGAAACGCGCGAGGTTGCGGTCGTGCATGTACTGGTTGCCGTACGACATGGCCGTGCGCGTACTGTCGGGTGCTATGCAGAACGGTGGGTAGTAGAGCGACAGCGTAGAACCTGCATTGACGGCACCGTAGGCGCTGCCGTTGGTCGGATCTGCCCGGTTGCTGGTTTCGTAGAACGATTCGCTGTTGAATTCGTACTCGTCGTAGCCGTTGAACATCATGCTGTATCGTTCGAACGTCTCGAGTCTCTTGCCGCTGCTGAAGATACAGTCCTCGAGATAGGTTTTCGCGTCTTCGAGGTAGCCCTTTGTGTTGTCCTCCTGTCCGGCGAAGAAGCAGGCCTTGGCAAGGAAAGCCTTGGCGGACCAGATGTTCACGCGATGGTTGTCGGTCTGGGTGAGCAGTTCGACGGCGGCTTTCAGGTCGTCGATGATGGCCTGATAGCAGTCGCCGGTCTTTTCGCGGCCTATATAACTGTCTTCAAGAGTCTTGGGTACACTGCGCTGGAGCGGGATGCCGACTCCGTCCATGTCGGGCTCGCCGTAGAGCGACAGCAGGTGCCACCAGTAATAGGCTCTGAAGAAGAGGCATTCGCCCTCGAAGTTGTCGAGCTGTTCGGTCTCGGACTCGGGTGCCGTCTCGCGGTATTTGGCGATCTCCTCGAGTGCCGTGTTGGCATAGTACACGCCGAGGCTCAGGCCGGTCCACGGATCCGAAACCTTGCTGTTGCCGACCTTGACCTCTCCGGCGAGTATGTCGACCCATCCCTGATCCTGATGCCACTGCAGGTCGATCGTATGGTCGAGGCAGTACATCACGTAACCGGCCCAGTAGTTGCCCAGAAAGTACCAGTGGTGCTGCGCTCCGTAGACCGAATTGACCAGCAGGTCTATGTGCTCGAGTTTCGTGGGAAAATTCTCGGGAGACAATGCATTGGGATCGTACAGATCGAGGTAATCCGTACATGCGACACTCTGTGTCAGGCAGAATGCCGACAAAACCGAAATCTTGAAATATCTGATTATCTTCTTCATTGTTCTGTGCCGTTAAAAGTTTATGTCCAGACCGAACGATACCATTTTGGTCTGCGGGTATGTCGAGTAGTAGTAGATACCGGCAGCCGTCTTGGACGTAGCCGCGATCTCCGGGTCGAGGCCCTTGAATTTGGTGAATGTAAGCAGGTTGCTGCCCGAAACATAGATGCGCAGCTTGCGTATGTGGATCTTGCGCGTCAACTTGCGCGGGAAGGTGTATCCGAGCGTCACGGTCTTGAGCTTGAGATACGACCCGTCCTCGATGAAGTAGTCCGAATAGCGTTTGTAGTTGAGGTTGGGGTCGTTGACCGGAACATTGCCGTTGGCGGCATCGAGCGCCATGATGCGCGGACGGTCGGTAAGGCCGTTGCCCAGGAAGAACGACGCCCCGAATACGTCGGCCGTAGTCTGGAAATCCTGCTGTACCGCCTCGGTGAACGACCGTGCAAGGTTCATCACGTCGTTGCCGGCGATTCCCGCAAAGTCGAGCGTGAGGTCTATGCCGCGGTATCCCAACGCTATGTTGAATCCGTACTGTACCTTCGGCCACGGATTGCCGATGAAAGTGCAGTCTGCGTCGTTTATGGTTCCGTCGCCGTTGAGGTCGACGTACTTGAGGTCGCCGACGCCGGTCAGTCTCTGGTGGTAGTAGTCGTATCCGTTCTCCTGCGCCTTCTTGTTGAGGGCGTCGATTTCGGCCTGCGAGGTTATCAGGCCGTCGGTCTTGAGACCGAAGAGCATGCTTATGGGCTGGCCGTTGACGGTCTTGCAGGGGCTCAGTCCCTGGTTGGGCCATCCGCCTCCGCCGTATATGTAGGCCGTCGGCAGACCGAGATCGACAACCCTGTTACGGTTCTGTGCAACGTTGGCGCTGATCGAGTAGTCGAACGATCCTACACGGTCACGGTAAGTTACCGAGAGTTCCCAACCCTTGTTGTCGATACGGCCGATGTTCACGGGCATGGTACTCATCGTCGAGAGCGACGGCATTTGCGTGATACCCGATGAATTGGGTACCGATATGCCGTAGATCATGTTGCGGGTTATGCGTTCGTAGTAGTCGAACGACATGAGCAGCCTGTGGTTGAAGAAGTCGAGGTCGAGACCCACGTCGGTCGTGTAGATCGATTCCCATTTGATGTCCTCGTTGATTACCTTCACATTGTTGTAGCCGCCCACGACCGTCTGGCCGTCGAACGAGTGGCTGGCCACGTTCTGGAACGCCATCTGATATGCGAAGCTGTTGAGGGCCTGATCGTTTCCGAGAATACCCCAGCTGAAACGCGGCTTGATCATCGATATCCACTTCTGGCCGAGACGCTTGAAGAACGGCTCGTTCGTGATGTTCCAGCCCACCGAAACCGACGGGAAGATACCCCAGCGGTTCTTGGGACCGAATTTCGGCGAACCGTCGCGGCGGACATTCATGGTCAGCAGATAGCGGCCGTCATACGAATAGTTTATGCGTGCGAACTGCGACATGAAGCGATCCTCGCTCAGGGCTCCCGATGCCAGCTTGTTGACGTTGGTCGAGAGATTGAACGACGTGGGATTGTCGACCGGGAAGTCGGTGGCAGTAGCGCTCAGGTCGGCCAGTATCGCCCGCTTTACCTCGTAACCGATCATGGCCTTGAAGTCGTGCTTCTCGCCGAATACGCGGGCGTATGTCAGCGTTGCCGTCAGCGTGTACGACTCGTCGTAGTTGAGCGACTTGTTGTAGCTGTCGAGCGTGGGGGAGCGACCCAGATCGTTGGGCTCGGCATAGTAGTCGTAATAGCCGCCGCCCAGCTGCGCCGAACCGGTAACGTTGAGCGTCAGTCCCTTGACTATGTTCCAGTCGACGTACAGGTCGGCCTCGGTCAGCAGGTCGGATTGGGTCTGGTGGTTCTTGTAGATTTCGGCCACTGGATTGGCACCCGAGAACTCGATTCCGGGCGGTACGGAGGCGTATGAGCCGTCTTCGTTGTAGACGCTCATGTAGGGAAGCGAGCGCCACGGGTAGGATACCGTGTAGGGACTGCTCTTGATGCGGGCGAGATACATGCGGGTACCTATCGTCACCGAATTGCAGACCTTGTAGTCGACGTTGAGCCGGGCCGATATGCGTTCCCAGTAGTTGTCTATCTGAATACCGTTTTCGCGTTCATAGCCGCCCGACAGGTAGTAGCGCAGCTTCTTGCTTCCTCCCGTAACCGACAGGTTATAGCTCTGCTCGATGCCCATGCGGAAGAGTTCGCTGACCCAGTCCGTGTTTGGCAGTGACGACGGATCCTTCCAGATGTCGTAGTTCTCGCCCAGAGCCTGCCTTACGCGTATGTAGTCGGTCGTATTGAGCAGATCGTAGCGGTCGACCATCTCGCGCATGCCGACGTGGCTCGTGAACTCGAAACGGGCCTTGCTGTCGTAGTTGCCCTTCTTGGTGGTGATGAGCACGACGCCTCCGGCCGCACGCGATCCGTATATGGCGGCGGCACTTGCATCCTTGATAACCTCGATCGATTCGATGTCCTTGAGATTGTAGTTGCTGTTGTTGCTGCGCGCCACGCCGTCGATCACGAACAGGGGACTCAGTCCGTTGATCGAACCCACGCCGCGGATCACGATGTCCGACGTGCTGCCGGGACGGCCGTCGGTCTTGGAGACGGTTACGCCGGCGACCTTGCCCTGCAGGGCCTCGGCGATGGAGCGTGCGGGTACGTCTTCGATGTCGTCGCCCTTGACCGAGACGATCGATCCGGTAAGATCTGACTTTTTCTGTGTTCCGTATCCTACCACCACTACGTTGTCCAGACGTTCGCTCTCCTCCTCCAGTACGGCCACAACCTCGGTCTGATTGTGAATCGGCAGTTCGAGCGTGCGGTAGCCGATGAAACTTATCTCGAGGACGGCATCGGTGTGTGCCGTGATTGTGAATTTGCCTTCGATATCGGTCGACGTGCCGCTTTCGACGGGAGCTCCTATAACCGTTACGTTGGCGCCGATTACGGGCGCGCCGTTCTCGTCCTCGACGATGCCGGTTATTGTGCGGCTCTCGGTCTGCGATGCCTTTCTGGCGGGACGTGCCGGCTCCTGCCTGGCCGATGCTTCACGGACATCGATTGCCACGAGCAACAGCATTATGGCGATTATGCCTGAGATTTTCCACTTGAAAAGAGCAGCGGTTTCTTTCTCTCTTATTTCCATGTTTCGGGTCAGTTAGAATATTAACACGATAATAGTGCTCAACAGCCGTGCCGTTGACTGGTAACATGCATAACGGTTTGTTTTTCAGAATAGCGGTTTGCTGAAGTGAAGTTCCTTGTTGTGGAATTGCGCTACACATGTGTGGAAAAATTCCACATGTGCGGGCCGCATACACGGAAAGCCGCATGAGTGAATTGTTTCACTCATGCGGCTGCCTCTGTCGCAGGTGCAGGCCCACGGGTTATTCGGCTCCGCCTCCGAGCGCCTGATAGAGCGATATGACGCCCGATATCTCCGAAAGCCGGTTAGATATCTCGCCGACCTGCGCCTCGAGAAGTGTCTGCTGTGCGGTGAGGACCTCAAGGTATGTGGTCGATCCGTTCTTCATCAGCAGCTGCGTGCTTTTGACAGCGTCCTGCAGGTGCCCGACCTGTTCGGTGTAGTTCTGTCGTTTGGCACGTGCGCACTCTATCGAAACCAGTGCGTCGTTGACCTCTATGCCGGCATCTACGACCGTCTGCCTGAACGACTCTTCGGCCTGCTGTTGCTGTGCCTTGGCAATCTTCAGGTTGGCCTTCAGCTCTCCACGCTTGAACAGCGGTTGCAGCAGCGAGCCGATGGCTTCGTAGAGCGTGGTGCGTATGTCGAAGCTGCCCGAGATGGTCAGTGCCGGATAGAATGCCGAACGGGCCTTGTTCGTGGCGTAGAACGCTTCGGCCAGAGCATACTCGGCCTGCTTGACGTCGGGCCTGTTGCTCAGAACGGCAACCGGTATCCCTGTGGAGATCTCGGAAGGCGATTGCCACTCCGACAGTTTGCCTCGGTCGATGGTTCCGGGCGTCTGTCCGAGCAGCGAGCAGAGCTGGTTTTCGGTCTGGCGTATCTGTTGGTTGATGTCTATCAGATTGTTGCGGATGCTGCAATAACTGGCCTCGGTTTGCGACAGCGATGCCGCATTGTAGCGTCCCGCCTCCATCAGCCGGCGCGTGACCTCGACGTTCTGCCGCCAGCTCTGTTCGGTCTGTTCGTAGACGGCGCGTTGTGCGTCGAGTGCCAGCAGCGAATAGTATGTCGACGCAACGGTTGCGATCAGCTGCGAGCGTACGGCGCGTGCATACTCCCCGCTCTGGAGCAGTGCCGCAAGTTTGCCGCGCTTGGCATTGCGCAGCGAGCCGAAAAGATCCACCTCCCAGCTGGCGCTTACGGGGAGCTGTACGTCCCGGCTGCCGTTGAACGAGGCGGCCGGCGAGAACTCCGCTGAAGGCAGGTAGGCCAGTTTCGAAGCCTGCAGCGAGGCCTGCGCCTCTTCGACCTTGAGCAGTGCCGACTGCAGGTAGGTGTTGTTGACAAGGGCCGTGTCGATCAGGGCGACGAGCTTGTCGTCACTGAAAAACTCCCTCCAGCCGATCTCTCCCATCGAGGTCGAATCGGCGGCCGCGATGTCGCCGTATGCCTTGTCCGATATGGCGTATTGCGGCGACTTGAATGTGGTGTAGATGCCGCAACCGGTGAACAGGACCGCAATGGCTGCCGTGACTGCGACACGGCGCAGCATTCTCAATATTGAACTGTTCATGACTGTTTTTTCTTTCTTGCGATTATGAATCCGTATTTCTCCTGGAGGCGCTGCATGATTATGAACATCGGCGGCACGAAGAATAACAGTGCCAATGTTCCGACGATCATGCCGCCGACTACGCCGGCACCGAGCGTACGGTTGCCGTTTGCGCTTGCACCGCTTGCGTAGAGCAGCGGCAGCATGCCGAATACGAGCGTCAGTACGGTCATCAGTATCGGGCGCAGACGGACCTTGGCGGCATCGAAAGCCGCGGCCTCGATGCTCATGCCTGCACGGCGGCGCTGTGCGGCGTATTCGGTTATGAGGATTGCCGTTTTGGCCAGCAGGCCTATGATCATGATCATACCGGTCTGCAGGTAGATGTTGTTCTCGACGCCGAAGAGGTTTGCCGCGGCGAAACATCCCAGAATACCGAACGGAACTGACAGTATCACGGCGAACGGTACGAAGAAACTCTCGTAGAGCGAGCAGAGCAGCAGGTAGATGAAGATCACACAGACGACAAGTATGTAGACCGTGTTGTCCGACGAACTCTCCTCGCGCGACGAGCTGCCGAATTCGTATCCGTAGCCTTCGGGCAGTGTCTGTTCGGCCACCTCGGCGATGGCGTCGATCACGTCGCCCGAGCTGTATCCGTCGGCCATTGTTATGTTGGCCGATATCGAATTGAACAGGTTGAAGCGGCTGAGACTCTCCGGCCCGTAGGTCTTTGTCAGCGTCACGAACTGGCTTACGGGGGCCATCTCGTTGCCGTTGCGGAAGTAGATGTTGTCGAGCGACGACGGGTCGAGACGATATTCGGGATCGGCCTGCACGATCACGCGGTAAACTTTCGAAAAACGTATGATGTTCGAGGCGTAAATACCGCCGTAATAGCCCGACACCACGTCGAGAATGTCCGTGGGCGAGACGCCTGCGCGTTTGCATTTGCCGGCATCTACGTCGACTACATACTGTACGTAGTCGACCTTGAACGAACTGAATGCCGACATCACTTCAGGCCGTTGGTTGAGTGCCGCGAGGAACTGTTGGGTTATGTCGTAGAAATCATTTATGTCGCCGCCCTTGCGGTCCTGAAGATAGAGCTCAACGGCGTTACCCGTACCGTATCCGTCGATCATGCTCGGCGCCATGACGAAGACCTCGGCATCCTTTATTGCACGCATGTCGCTGTTCAGACGCTCCATGATGGCCGTCGAGGAGTGCCCGTCGCCCTTGCGGTCGTCCCAGTCCTTGAGCTGCAGGATAAGCATGCCGCTCGATGAGCCGCTGCCGCCGGTCATGCTGTGTCCCACCACGCGGGAGTAGGCCTTGATTTCGGGGTAGGTGCGTATGACTGCCTCGATCTTGTCGAGTATGCCGTCGGTGAATCGGGTGTTGCTTCCGGGAGCCGTGCTTACGGTTACGAACAGCGTACCGGTATCCTCGCTCGGAATAAGTCCAGTCTTGGTACCCTTCATCAACAGTATCGCGCATGCCATGGCGCAGACGAGTCCGACTCCGGCCAGCCATTTGTGCCTGAATATCACCCGCAGACCCGATTCGTATTTGCGTGAGAGAGCCTCGTACGATACTTCGTATGCCTTCTTGACCATCGTCTTGAATTTGCGGTCCGGCGACTTGTGCTGCATCAGCAGGGCGCTGAGTGCCGGGCTCAGCGTCAGTGCGTTGACCATCGATATGGCGACTGCTACGGCCATCGTCAGTCCGAACTGGCGGTAAAAGATGCCGCTGGTGCCGCTCATGAACGATATCGGGATGAATACGGCCATGAAGACCACGGTCGAGGTGACGACGGCCGCCGTGATCTCGTGCATGGCAGAGACCGTGGCCTCCGCAGCATTCTCTTCGCCCTCCTCCATCTTGGCCTGCACGGCCTCGACCACCACTATGGCGTCGTCGACGACGGTTCCGATCACGAGAATCAGCGCAAACAGCGTCAGCAGGTTGAGGCTGAAGCCCAGAAGGTAGATGACGGCGAACGATCCGACGAGCGAAACGATGAGCGAAAGTGTCGGTATGAGCGTCAGCTTGTAGTCGTGCAGGAAGAAGAATACGACCAGCACGACCAGTATGATGGCTTCGAAGAGGGTCTTGGCAACCTCGGATATCGAGGCGAAGAGGAAGTCGTTGGTGTTCTGCAGGTAGAGGTAGTCGAGTCCTGCGGGAAACGACTTGGACAGCTCTTCGAGCAGGGCCTCGATCTGCAGGTTTATCTCCGTGGCGTTCGATCCTGCCGTCTGGTTGATCATCATCGTCACGCCCGGATGCCCGTTAAGGCCGCCTATGTAGCTGTACTCCTGGCTGCCGAGTTCTATCCTGGCTATATCCTTGAGACGCAGTACCTCACCGTCGGCCGTCGAGCGTACCACCAGCTCCCCGAACTCTTCGGGCGTCTGGTAGCGCCCGCGGTACTTCATCGTGTAGGTGAAGACGTTGTCGGAGTTCTCGCCGAACGATCCGGTCGAGGCCTCGATGTTCTGCTCGTCGAGTACGGCCGTTATGTCCGATGGAACGAGCCCGTAGTGCGCCATCTCCTCGGGATTGAGCCATATTCGCATGCTGTAGGTGCCGCCCATGCAGCGTACCTCGCCGACACCCTCGATACGCTGTATCTGCGGGGCGATGTTGATGTTGATGTAGTTGGTGATGAACGTCTCGTCGAACGAATCGTCGGGACTCTACACTCCGATGAGGGCCAACGTGCTTATCTGACGCTTCTCGACCGTTACGCCGATCTTCGTCACTTCGCCCGGTAGCTGCCCCTGGGCCTCGGAGACCTTGTTCTGTACGTTTACGGCCGCCTGGTCGGGGTCGGTGCCCTGCTTGAAATAGATGTTGATGCTGGCCGAACCGGACGATGCGCTCGATTCCATGTAGGTCATGTGCTCGACGCCGTTGATCGCCTCCTCGAGCGGTATGATGACGGCCTTCTGTACGGTCTCGGCGCTGGCTCCCATGTATGTGGCCGACACGTGTACGGTCGGAGGAGCTATGTCCGGAAACTTCTCGATCGAGAGCGACGTAAGTGCAAGTATCCCCAGAAACACGATACCTATGGAGATGCAGATGGCCAGTACGGGCCTCTCTATGAATTTGTTCTCGCTCATGGCACTCTAATCTTTTGCGGTTGTGTCGTTGCCGGCAGTCGTCTCCTCACGCACGCGTATGCCGTCGCGGAGCAGACCTGCTCCCGAGGCTATGATCTCGTCCCCGGCCTGCAGACCGGAGAGAACGATGTACCGGCGTCCGTCGTCGGTGGCCGATACGGTTATCTGCGTCGATTTGGTCACGCCGTCGACAACCTTGTACACTAATACCTTGTCCTGCAGCTCAAACGTCGCCTCCTGCGGTATGGTGATTACGTCGTGGTAGTGCTGCGGTATCAGTATGCTGCCGTTGGCGCCGCTGTGCAGCAACTTTTCGGGATTGGGAAAGACGGCCCTCAGCGAAACGGCTCCGGTCGTCTCGCTGATCACGCCGCTGATGCTCGCTATGCGTCCGGTGTGGTCGTAGATGCGGCCGTTGCTGAGCTTCAACCGTACGTCGGGCATCTGTTTCAGCGCATTGTCGAGCGTACCGTATGTGCCGGCGAGGTCGAGTAGCCGGTTCTCGTTTATGGAGAAGTAGACGTACATCTGCGAATTGTCGGATACGGTGGTCAGCGGCTGCGACATCGAGGAGCTTACGAGCGATCCCTCGCGGTAGGGCAGTGTGCCTACAACGCCGTCCGAAGGGCTTGTAACCTCGGTGTACGACAGGTTGTTGGCTGCATTTATGCGTTCGGCCTCCATCTGTGCACGCGTGGCCTGAGCCGTATGCAGTGCATTCAGTGCCGTCTTCATCTCGTAGGCCGACACCACCTTGTTCTCGTACAGTTCGTTTGTACTGTCGTATTCGAGCCGGGCCGTCTCTATGCCAACTTCGGCAGCCGCCAGATTGGCTTCGGCTACCCTCAGTGCGGCTTCGTACGGTACGCGGTCTATGACAAAGAGGGTCTCGCCCTTGCGGACGCTCTCTCCTTCGGTGACGCACACTTTCGTTATTTTGCCCGAGATCTGCGGGTATATCTCTATGTCCTGACGTCCGCGTATCGTCGCCGAATACGACGTGGTTACGGTTTCGTCGCCCGGCGCTACGACAAGCGTCGGATAATCTCCTGCTGAAACGGCTGCCGTCGCATCCTTGCATGACGGCAGCAGCACCACCATGCCTGCGGACACGATGGCCATCGAAATTTCGAATAACCTTTTCATATGTTATGATGATTGTATATTGTTTCGAGTTTGTTGCGGCCACGGTCGGTGCAGATGCCTGCCAGACATACCTTTATGGCGTAGGTGAAGACGCGGCGCCGGTCGTCGCCGTCGAAAGATCTGTTGCCGGCCGACAGCAGCAGCCCTTCGGCCAGATCCATGACCCTCGACGGATCGGTCTCCGGCTCGACGAGCCCTTCGATCTTGGCCTGCGTGACAAGCCCGGTGACTATCTCCGCAAGAGGCATGCGGTATTGTGCATCGATCAGTTCACGAATGTCCCGCCATTTCTCGACATCGCGGCGAAAGGCCGGATGTATCGTGTCGAGCAGCGCATATACCATGTCGGCCGTGGTGGCCAGCCCCTGCAGGCAACCCATGCCGACAATGCCCATGCGGATTGCCTGCAGACTCTTTTCGGAGCGTGTCTCGATACATTTGCACAGCAGTTCCGTCTTGTCGGCGAAGTGTTCGTATATGGTCCGTTTCGAGATGTGCAGCTCTTCGGAGACAAGCTCCATGGTAGTGCCTTTGATGCCGTATCTGGCAAACAGATCTGCCGACATGTCGGCTATTCCGTATTTCGTATTCTTCTCCATACCCGGACGTTTTATCGTTTTCAGGCACAAATATCGACGGCCAACCGGTAAACCGGTTTGTTTTGCACGGTACCGTGTTTGTCGAAATGAAACATTTTCGGAATATTGTGCTGCCGTTTTTGCGATTGTAAAACAATTTTTGTCATAATCAAAACGTTATATCGACGTATATCCGCAGCGGAGTATGTGTGGATTATTATGCAGGCCGAATATGAATTTTCAAGAATACGCAAACAGACATGAGACCGGATGTCTCGTTCTGGATGAAGGTTTCGCCCTGTGCGAACTCGACGGCAGGGCGAGGGATGAGTTGCCCATGTATTTCGATAACGTGCATTCGATCATCTTCATAGCCGAAGGTGAACTGACGGCCGAAATAGGCGGCAAACCATACCGGTTCTCACGCAACGGTTTTGCCGATGTCATAGATGCGATACCATTCGGCATAACCTCCGTGTCGCGCGATCTGCGTGCATGGCATCTGTTGCTTACGGAGGATTTTCTCGCCGGTGTGATAAAGAACCGGCCGCCTTTCCCGTTTTCATACATGCTGGAGATGCGCGAGCGTCCGGTGGCGACGGTCGATGACGAAACGATGTCGGTCTATTTGCATCGTATGAAGGAGATCGCCCGTGTCATGAGCAACACGCATCATCACTTCCGTGCCGAGATGGTGCGCAATGCCGTGTGGATGTTCCTGCTCGACGTGGCCGACGCATACATGCGCCATTGCGAATCGGAGCGCTCGGGCGACGATTCGGGCCGTATGAAGATGCTTTTCGCCCGTTTCATGTACATGTTGCCGCAACATGTGCGCGAAGGACATACCGTCGGCTTCTTCGCTTCGAAGCTCTGCATAACGCCGCAGTATCTCAACCGTATCGTACGGCGCATTTCGGGCGGATCGGCATCCGAGACGATCAACAGACTGCTCGTCGGGGAAATAGTGAAGCTGTTGAAAGACAGTGATATTTCGATGCAGGAGATTGCCGATGCCCTCAATTTTGCGGATCAGGCTACGATGACCAAATTCTTCAGACGTCACAAGGGGTGTTCCCCGACCGAGTACCGCAAGGCAAACCGTTGAGACGTCGTCCGCGTTTCGTCGCAATGCGGCGTAGGCGTGAAACTCTCCCGCATGTCGTACAAAGTGTCGTGTATTGGCAGGCTATGTGCATTGGATTCGTTGTATGACAATATATTTGCTATATTCGCATTATTGAGTGTTGTAACTAAAACATATTTTGCCCATGAAACGATTGCTTTTCGCTTGCATTATTTCGTGCTTTGCATTTTGCCTGCCGGCGGTGTCGGCAAATCCAGGCCGTGACGTGCGTGCCCTCGAACTCGAAATAGGAGCCGGCGCCGTTTTCGGCAGCGACAAGTTGAATTTCGACAAGAACCGTATGGGAATCTCGGCTCTTGTCGAGGCCCGCTACAATCTGGCAAGCCTGCCGCTGGATGTGGGTCTGCAGGTCAATGGCGGCCTCTTCCACCGCGACATACAGTCGACGCGCAGCCTCAAGTTCAAGTCGCTGAACGTATTGGCTGTAGCCGATGTCAATCTTTTCAGGGCCAGGACGATATCGTTGTTCGCCGGTGCCGGGTTCGGTTATGCGCTCTACGGAGAGACGGCTCCGATTGCGTTCGACAGTTCCAAGGATTGGAGCGGATTCGAGACGGGCGGCGGAAAGAGCGGTATCTGTTTCATGCCGCGCGTGGGCGTGGAGTTGTTCCATCGCCTGCGTGTGACCTTCGACTACCGTTGGCAGGAGAAGGCCAACCGCCATTTCGACGTGACGCTCGGTTTCGTCTTCGGCGGAGGACGGAAGTAATCGGCCGCAACGGAGCGGATGATGCGTATTCAATGCATGGCTTATGGATATAGAGTCGTTTCGCAACTATTGTCTGTCATTGCCAGGCAGCAGTGAAAAGATGCCGTTCGAGAAGTTCTTTCGCGGGAAACATTCGTTTCTGGCGTTCTATGTGAACGGTCACATGTTCTGTTATTTCGATATCGACAAATTCGACCGTTGCAACATCAGATGTTCTCCCGAAATGATTGCGGAACTCGAGGCTACGTACGAAGCCGTAGGGCGCCCATACAACCTGAGTCCCGAACATTGGATCGGAGTAAGGTTCGATGCCGATATGTCTGACGATGAACTCGAACGCCTCGTCCGGCAGTCGTACGAGATGGCTCGTGGCAAGTAGCGGCATACGGCGACGATCGAGCGATTCTGCGAATAATAGCCGAATAGATACGTATACGGCCTCCATGTATTGCAACCTACCGGATGCGGGTGGTGCTGAAAACAAAAATCCCTGAAAATGACAATCATTTTCAGGGATTTCTCGTACCCAGAGCCGGGGTCGAACCGGCACAGGGGTGAACCTACTGGTGTTTGAGACCAGCGCGTCTACCGATTCCGCCATCTGGGCAGACGATTCGGGTCGAATCGGGTAGCAAAGGTATAAAAATTTTCCGCAATACAACCGTTTAGCGGAAAAAAATATATCTTTGCCCCCGTTTTTACAAGGTTGTCAGGTTACAACATTACTATTATACCCAATCACACCCAAATCGTTTATGGAAATAAGGAATACGATCGATTTCCATCCGAAACTCGTTTCGGCTCTTCGCAACTACTCCAAATCACGTTTTTCGTCCGACCTGATGGCCGGAGTCATTGTCGGCATCGTGGCTCTGCCGCTTGCCATTGCATTCGGTATCGCTTCGGGCGTAAGTCCCGAGAAGGGATTGATTACGGCCATTGTCGGCGGTCTTATCGTGTCGCTGCTGGGCGGCAGCAATGTCCAGATAGGCGGCCCGACCGGAGCCTTCATCGTAATCGTCTACGGTATTATCGCCAAGTTCGGTTTCGAGGGACTGGCCATAGCCACGTTCATAGCGGGCATCATTTTGCTGCTGCTCGGGCTGCTGAAACTCGGTACGGTCATCAAGTTCATTCCTTATCCCATAGTCGTGGGCTTCACGAGCGGTATCGCCATTACGATCTTCACCACGCAGATCAAGGATCTATTCGGCCTGCAGATTACTGACGTACCGGCCGATTTCCTCTCGAAGTGGGCCGTATATTTCCGGAATTTCGATACGACCAATCTCTATGCTCTGGGCATTGGCCTGCTTAGTATCCTCATCATAGTGCTCACTCCGAAGATCTCGCGCCGCATACCCGGTTCACTCGTGGCCATCGTGCTGATGACCATCCTGTCGTATGTGCTGCGCCGCTTCGCCGGCATTGACTCCATCGAGACCATCGGCGACCGCTTCACCATCAACGCCGCGATGCCCATGCCGTCGAAGATCAGCTTTAACATGGAGACCATAAACATGCTCCTCCCGTCGGCCTTTACCATTGCGGTTCTCGGGGCCATCGAGTCGCTGCTGTCGGCGACGGTAGCCGACGGCGTGACGGGCGACCGCCACAATTCCAATACCGAACTGATGGCTCAGGGCGCTGCCAACATCATTGTACCGCTCTTCGGCGGCATACCGGTAACGGGTGCGATAGCCCGTACGATGACCAACATCAACAACGGCGGGCGTACTCCCGTGGCCGGCATCATACATGCCGTGGTGCTGCTGTTGATACTGCTGTTCCTCTCGCCGCTGACCAAACACATACCGATGTCGTGCCTTGCCGGCGTGCTGGTTATGGTGTCATACAACATGAGCGACTGGCGGACGGTCCGTTCGATGATGCACAATCCCAAATCGGACGTGGCGGTACTCGTGACCACGCTCGTACTGACCGTGGTATTCGACCTCACGATCGCCATAGAGGTGGGGCTGGTGATGGCCATACTTCTCTTCATGAAGCGTGTGATGGAGAGTACGCAGATCAAGGTCATCCACGACGAGATGGAGGTCCACCACGACGGCGAACGCAACGACGAGCAGCTGACCATTCCTGCCGGCGTCGAGGTTTACGAGATCGAGGGACCCTTCTTCTTCGGTATAGCCAACAAGTTCGACGAGGCGATGCGGCGTCTCGGCGACAAGTCTCCGATACGTATAGTACGCATGCGCAAGGTGTCGTTCATCGATTCTACGGGCCTGCACAATCTCGAGATATTCATCCGTTCGTCCCACAAGGAGGGGCGTGTGGTCATTCTTTCGGGTGTCCACAAGAAGGTGCGTTCCGAACTTGAGCATGGCGGTATCTGCGCCCTTGTCGGCGAGGATAACGTCTGCGATCACATACATAAAGCTCTTGCACGGGCCGAAACGGTCGCACAAGAGCTCGGTATGGTGAAGTCGGACGGGGCTACTGCTTAGAGATCAGCCACCACATGTAGCCGGCATATATGGCCAGGAAGGCGACGCCTTCGATGCGGTTTATGGCACGTCCGCGGAACGTGAAGGCGAAGATGAACGGCAGTATCGCGCTGAGCAGAACCATCAGTATGTCGACAATGTCGATGTCGCCCAATGTCAGCGGTCGTATAACGGAGCAGCTTCCGAGAATGAACAGTATGTTGAAGATGTTCGACCCGAGGACGTTGCCGAGTGCCATTCCCTTCTGTCCCTTGATGATCGAAACGACGCTCGAGGCGAGTTCGGGCAGCGACGTGCCTCCGGCCACCAGCGTGATGGCTATCATTGCCTCGCTTATGCCCATGCGGCGGGCGAATTCCGAAGCTCCGTCGACAAAGAGACGGCTTCCGACGACCAGCGCTGCCAGACCTCCTATGATGGCTATCGACGCCTTCCACATGTTCATGCGCGGCTCGACGTTGCCGGCGGGATTGTCCTGCTTGGAGGTGCGTATCGTATATATCATGAGCGCTATGTAGCATAGGAACATGATGGCGCCCTCGATACGTCCTATGCGGTCCACGTCGCCGGTTCCCAGCAGCGTATCCGACGTGAAGGCGAAGAGAATGAACGACGCCAGAAACGTGAGCGGAATGTCGAAGCGCACGTTGTTCTTTGTCAGTGGCAGCGGGGATATCACCGCGCAAAGACCCAGAATCAGAAATACATTGAAGATGTTCGAGCCGACGACATTGCCTATTGCCATGTCGCTGCTGCCGCGTATTGCGGCCGACGAACTGACGACGAATTCGGGCATCGACGTGCCCACTGCCACGATCGTAAGGCCGATGACGAACTCCGAAACATGGAACTTCTCGGCTACGGCGGCGGCTCCTTCGGTCAGGTAGTTGGCGCCTGCGAGTACCAGCGCCAGACCTACGATGATGAGTACTATATCCATTGCTGTGTGTTATTTGTTGTCTTGCGGTACGGCCGTGAATTCGGCCTTTGAAAGATGCAGCGGCTCCTCGTTGCGCAATGCCGTAGGGTGGAACTCGAGCGACATTATTACGTCCCGCTCGGGATCGCCCGTCCCGAAATCGAAATCGGTGTCGAACGTGACGTGCTGTCCGCTCTTCTCGAATCCGAAATGACGGTAGAAACGTTCGGCTGCCTCGTCGCTCGGAATCAGTACGGCGGCATCGCTGTTGTGCCGTATCTTTGCGAGAGCTTCGTTCATCAGCTGCGTTGCATATCCGCGGCAGCGATACTCCGCGGCGGTGGCTACGGCGTAAATGTAGGCTATGCGTATACCCGTTTCGCTGCGGAAATGCACCACATGCAGCATCGATACCGTACGCTCGCCATCCTTCACGGTGAAGGTGTTGGCGTGCGTGTGGTAGTTTATCAGGAACTTGTCGATGAACGCGCCGTCATCGCCGAAGACATCCTGCCACAACTGTTTGATGCTCAGCTTGTCCTTGTCGAGAACCACGGCCGTGGTCTTGTTCCCGAGCATGGCGGGGTGGTATGACAGCTTCGACTGACGCAATCCCTCGATACCCATGTCCTCTTCGCGGTTGATATATCGGAATTGATCTGGTATGTGGCGGGCGAAAAGCATGTTTATGACTGCAAATACACCATCGTACGACGTGTCGGCCTTCTCCATGTGTGTATCGAAGGTCTCGCCGTTGATTGGTGAACCGTATGTGAATGCGACGAGCCGGTCGCCGATGTACAGGGCTCCGCCAAGTAGGCCGAGAGCGTCGAAGTGGTCGAATCCTCGCAGCATTGCGTGCTGTTCGGCCGTGATCGACTGTCGGTTTTCGGTATGCGACTTGCGCCATTCGGCCTCAAGTCGCATGCACTCATCCTTGTGAGCGGCGGTTAACGGCTCGTAACGGTATTCGTATTCGTTCGTAAAGCGGTTGACATGGTTGCGCTTGGGCTGGTATTTGCGTCCCGTAAGGTTGCGCAGATCGTCGGCATTGTAGATGTAGTCGGCGAAGTTGCGGTTGTCGGCGTATGCGAACTTGTCGGGAAAGGCACGGCGCAGCATCTCGGCAGCCTGATCGGTCAGACCGGCCAGACGCAACGGCTGTCCGGTCGATGTGGCATCCTCCTCGAGCAGCGGTACGATGCGTGTGAAGTCATCGTCGGCCTTGCTTCCAACTGGTTGCATGTATGCAACCTTCGAACCTCCGTCTATGTGGAATCGCACCACCAGAAATCCCTCGACCTCGGCCCATGCGCTGCGGTAAACCTCCTGCCAGCAGAATATGTTGGCGAAGGACATGTCGCAGTTGCGGATGTCGCTATGCTGCATGTAGCGATCGAAAACCTCCTTGCTCGCAACCGTTATGCGGTTGAACTTGATCATGTCGTGAATGGTGTTTTTATGAAAAATCGCAGGGCTGCCGTTGTGGCCTCCTTGCGATTTTCTCGGTTAAATATATGCGTATGCGAAGATGCGGCCGCACGATATGGCGCTGCCGATCCTCACTCTTGCTATATACGGTTACTTGCATGCCTTGAGCGACATGTCGAGTGAACGTATCTGGTGCGTGAGTGCTCCGACCGATATGAAGTCGACGCCGGTCTCGGCATATTCGCGCAGAGTGTCGAGGGTTATCCCGCCGCTCGACTCCGTCTCGCAGCGGCCGGCAACCTTCTCCACGGCCTTGCGTGTAGCCTCTGGCGTGAAGTTGTCGAACATGATACGGTCGGCTCCGCCCGAAGCGAATACCTCGTCGATATCCTCCAGCGAACGTACCTCGCATTCGATTGGCAGGTTGCGTCCCGTCGCCTTGAGGTATTCGCGGGCCTTTGTCAGGGCGTTGCGTATGCCTCCGGCAAAGTCTATGTGATTGTCCTTGAGTAGGATCATGTCGAAAAGGCCCATGCGGTGGTTTTCGCCGCCGCCCAGCTTGACGGCCATCTTGTCCAGCACGCGCATGCCGGGAGTGGTCTTGCGCGTGTCGAGCACCTTCGTGTGCAATCCCTCGAGACGCTTGACGTAAACTGCGGTCTGTGTTGCCACACCGCTCATGCGCTGCATGATGTTCAGTACGATGCGCTCGGCCTGAAGCAGCGAACGCTCGCTGCCCGAGACGTAGAATGCCACGTCGCCTGGATTGACATGCGTTCCGTCTTCGAGCACCTGCTCGAACTTCATTGTCGGATCGAGACGTTCGAACACTATACTGGCGATCTCGATGCCGGCGATGATGCCCTCCTGCTTACAGAGCAGGCGCATGCGTCCGTGCTTGTCGGCCGCTATGCAGCAGAGCGACGTATGGTCGCCGTCGCCGATGTCCTCCTTGATGGCAAGCTCGATGAGCTCGTCGACGAAAGGTCTGTATTCGGGTTTCATCTTCATACGCGTTTTAGAGGCTTCCACGGTATCTCACGTCGTATCCCATGCACTTGAAACGTACGTTGAGCGCCTGTTCGTCGGTATCGCAGTGGAAATCCGTAAGCGCATATTGCGTCATGTTCTGGCCGTTGAATGTGGGTATGACCTCGGCGGCGTCGAACTTGAAGTACATGTCTGCAAAATCGGGCGCGTATTGATTCTCAATGTTGTTGACTTCCATGTCGAGATACGGCATGTTTTCGATGAACCTGGTCTGGTCCATATAAAGGGTGTAAGTGCCGTCATTCTGTTTGCTCAGACGCCACTTGACGTTGCTCTCTTCGTAAGCGATGCTGTTTCCGTCGTAGACGATCAATACGTCTATCGTGGGGAGAAGATTCGGCTCCTTGTCGCTGCACGACACCATGGCGAGTGCGGCGAGGCAGATGAACAGTAATTTTTTCATATCAAACAATCAATCTTTTGTTTCGTTTCACAAGTTAACGCTCAAAGTCACTCCGAAAGTACGTGGACGTCCCCTTTGCAGGAAGGGATGCGATATCGACTCGAAGTGGAAGACGTCGTAACGCGTTCCGGTGAGGTTGCGTCCCCATACCTCTACTTTCCAGTGCCGCTGCACGAAAGATACCGAGCAGTCGAGCAGCGAGTAGAATGGTTGCCACAGCGAGTTGTCTTCGTTCCAGTATATTCGCCCGAGCCCCTTGTATCCGACGTTGAAGCCGATGCGTTCGAGCCAGCGGGCGCCGATCTCCACGTAGTAGGAGGCGCGTGCCGATACCGTATGCTGCGGGGCATACGGGACGATACGTCCGGCGTAGTCGTTGCGTCCGCTCGTGAACTCGAGGAAACGGGCGTTCGTGTAACCGTAGGACAAAGATAATTCGAAATTTTCAAACGGTAAAATACGTGACGAGATTTCGGCTCCGAAACTGCGTGAACGGCCGGCATTGGTCATCATGCGTCCCGTGGTCTGGCCCTCCGGGAAGACGGTCAGCTGCTGGTCGCGGCAGTCGATGTAGAAGAGGGCGGCATCGGCCGCAAAGCGTCCGTCGGAGCTTGCGGCATGTGCCCCGATCTCGAAATTCCAGCTGTGCTCGGGCTTGTACGCCACGACCTTGTCTATATCGAAGTCCCGGCTCCAGTAGACGCCCATCTGCGCCATGAGCAGCGACTGCAGCACTTCGGAGAACATCTGTGTATTGAATCCTCCGGCCTTGTAGCCGCGTGATATGGAAGCGTAGACCGAGTTGCGGGCATCGATGCGGAACGTGGCCGTCAGTTTGGGCAGCACCTCGAAGAACGACTTGCGAAGCAGCCCGTTGTGCTCGAACGGCTCGATGGCGGTAGTTCCGAACGTGCCCTGCGCGTCGCTCATGCAGTCGTAACGCAGGCGGTCGTGTTCGAAGTCGAAACGTATGCCGGCCGTCAGTTCGAATTTGCCCAGCAGAACCGTCGATTCGTGGTATGCCGCCACTCCGAACGACGGCATGGTGAAGCGCGAATCGAAGAGCAGCTCGTCCGACGTGAATGTCGGCGTCGGCATGCCGTCGGGAATATTGCCGATGATCAGCCGCTCGATACCGGTTTGCTTGAACCTTACGGGTGCGTGCATCTTGCCGTGCCTGTAGAAGGCGAAGAGTCCGGCCAGCCAGCGGTAACGGCCCGTACTCCGTGATTTGAATACGAGGTCTTCCGTTACGGAGTGTTCGCGACGCTTCTGCTGCAGGGTGAAGTACGACAGCGGCATGAAGTCCTGGTCGAGTATCATCTCGTCGTCGAGATACTGGTAGCTGGTGATGCTTGCCACGGTGAAGCGTTCGGCGTCGTGCCTTACGGTGATGCCGTCGCTGAGGGTCGTACGGCTGTATCCGCACGGGTCGTTGTAGCGTATCTCGCCGTTGGCTATGACACTCTCTCCGTTCTCGACGATATCTTCGCCGGCGTATGCATACGGGTAGCCTCCCTGACGTGTTATGGAGAATGCCAGTGTGTTGTCGATGCGCGTATCGCGCAGGTCACGCCACTGCAGCTTGAATCGGCCGCCTCCCATGCGCTCCCAGTCGCATGCGGAGTCGTCGTAGAGGTTGCGGTAGAAACCGTCAGTCTGCGAGTAGTATGCCGCGACGCTTGTGCCGAAACGCTGCGTTGGTGTGTTGTATACCGATATGCGTGCCTTTACCGTATTGCCCGAACCGTATTCGGCCCCGATGCGGATGCCCTCATAGGTAAATGGCGACAGAGTGTATACGTTTACCACGCCGCCCATTGTATTGCGTCCGTAGAGTGTCGACTGCGGTCCGCGAAGTATCTCGATGCGTTCGACATCGGCCAGTTCGAAGTCGTATGCCTCCTTGTTCATTACGGGGACGTTGTCGATGTTCATGCCGATGACCGGCTGGTCGATGCGGGCTCCGAGACCGCGCACATAGACCGACGAGGTCATGCGCGACCCGTAGTCGGGTATGTAGAAGTTGGGAGCAACGAGCGAGGCCTCCTTCAGCGCCGTGATGCCGTTGCGTTCGAGATCCGCCGCTGTCAGCAGGGTGGCCGTTACCGGCGCGTTGCGGCCTATGTTGCCCTGCTTTATGGCCGTGACGTTTACGTTATCGACCATGATGACGGTGTCGACGGCGTTTTTCAACTCTTCGGCAGCCAGCCGCAGAGGCAGGGCGAGCAGTATGGCAAGCAGTAATCTCTTCATCTTTCCGATGGTGCAAAGTAACACCATTTCCGCCGGTTGTGCAACCCTCATTTATGAGGATTGTCGCATGTAATGCGGGTTTGGCTTTGCATGTTCAGATTTCGTCGATACCCACCAGCCCGTGGGTCACGGCGTAAATGGTAAGGCCCGATACGGAGCGTATGCCGAGTTTCTCGACCAGATTGCGGCGGTGCGATATGACGGTCGTGAGTCCGATGTTCAGACGATCGGCTATCTCCTTGTTGAGAAGCCCCCTGACCACGAGCCTGAGTACGTCGATCTCGCGTGCCGAGAGAGTCGGCCCGTCGTAACGGCATGCAGCGCTCCCTTCGTCGCAGGCCCCGTGATAACCGCCGTTGTGTGCCGCATGGTGAAGCCGCAATATCGATTTCACGAGCTCCTCTTCGCTGCAGTTGATGTTGAGATAGGAGACTCCGGCGGTAGGTTGTGGTGTCGACGCCGATTCCGCAAGCACTATCGTTCGGTGCCGGCGCTCCAGAAAGAAACGGCTCTGCTCGATGAATATCTGCGACGAGACGAAGTGGTGGAAGAATTCGCCGCCGTCGGCCTCGAGTTCGGCAACCGACGTGAACGTGGCGACCTCGGCCATCGGAATGATACGTTCGAGTATCGACTTCAGGCCGATGTTCATCAGTGCGTTGCGGGTTATGACGGCTATTCTCGGGCGGTGTTCCATCGTCTTATTCGTGGTGGTACGGGTCGTTGTTGAGGATGGCGAATGCGCGGTAGAGCTGTTCGGTAAATATGGCCCGGACGATCTGGTGCGAGAAGGTCATGCGCGACAGCGACAACTTGGCGTTGGCGCGGGCGTACACCGCCTCCGAAAATCCGTACGGGCCTCCGATGACTGTTACCAGACGGCGTATGCCGCTGTTCATGCGTTTCTGTATCCACTCGGCGAACTCGATCGAACGCATCTCGTCGCCGTGCTCGTCCAGCAGCACCACATAGTCTCCCTCGGTGATTTGACGCAGAATGGATTCGCCCTCGAGCGTGCACTGCTGTCTGGCGGTGAGCTTGCGCGTGTTGCGGACGTCGGGCAGCGTGGTGATCGAGAACTTGCAGTAAAAGTTTATGCGACGGGCATACATGGCCACCAGCGAGGCGACCTCCTCCATGTCGGTCTTGCCGACGGCTATCAGCTCGATGTTCATCGCGGGCAGCCTGTTACATGTCGGAGTTCCACTCTCCGAACGAACTCTCGTAGATCACGGGACGACGCTTTTCGAGCGACTTGAGATGCTCGTATGCCTTGTACATGTTGTAGCCGTTGCCCGATTCGCCGCCGAGCATGAAGCCTATGACGCACGGGTGATTGTTCGATCGGAAATACATGGCATCGATGCGCTCGATATACTCTTCAAGCAGCGACGGGTCGTTCGACGGAGTGCCTCCGACCGTGCGGTCATCGGCCTTCTGCGGCGCGTTGATGTTGGCGCGGTCGATTACGTACATGCCTGCACGGTCGCACTCGTCGTAGAACCATGCCGGTTGCGGAAAGTCGGGAAGGAGCGTGTTTACTCCCTGCTTTTTCATTGCGGCGATCTCCCGCGCTGCCGTGGCGCGGTCGGCCGGGGCGTTGTAGCGCTGGCGCACAATGTCTATCGGCTTGCCGAAACGTACGATGCGGCCATCCTTCAGTTCGCTGATGCCGAAACCGACGTTGAAGGGTATGTATTCGTAGAGCATGCCGTTGCGCTTGATGTAGAGCGTAACGGGGTAGAGCGGGGCATTGCCGTGGTTGCCGCCCCATTTGTTGGCATAGGCGCCGTATATGTCGGCCTTCACGCGCAGCGTGTCGCGCGAGTGGCCGGCGAGCGTCATCTCGCGTACGCCGTAGTCGATGAGCTTGCCTTCGGGCGTGTAGATGTCGTAGCCGATGGCTATGGTCTCGTCGTAGTTGAAGTCGTTGGCGGCGATAACCTCCATGCGGAATATGCCGTATTTTTCGGTCGAGTCGGGTGCGATCTCGGCCTTGAAGTCGTATATGTGCAGTTTGCGCTGTGCGAACAGGCGGCTGCCGTCGAAACGGGTGCGTTGAGGCATGGGTATTCCCTGTTGCAGTTCGGCATGGCGGCTCGGGCGGAGTATGAGCGACAGCGTATTGGTCCCCTGCTGCAACCACGGCGATATCATGAAGTCGGCCGGCGTGCGGTCATCCTCGACCTCGGCCACGGTTTGCCCGTTTACCACGAGCGTGTAGGCCGATCCGACATTCTCAAGGTGGAGATATGTGTCGTAGTCGTTCCACGATGCCGGTATGTCGAACGTCTGGCCGTAGAGCTCGCCCGTTTCGACCGATCCCGCCGCTTCGGGTGCGATGGTCATGTAGCGTTGCGTCTTCGAACGGTCGCCGCTCTGGGCGTCGCGACGTGTGTCGAATGTTACGAACTCCGTACGCCATGCACGCGGCGTTTGTGCTGCCGACGTGAATGCCGCCGTGCAGGCCATCAGTATGAGGATTGCGTATTTTTTCATCTCTATTGCGTGAAATGCCCCCAAAGGCGGGGCCGATGCATGGCAAAGGTACTTTTTTTTTGTCAAATCGCAAATTAATCCTACCTTTGTAAGTTGCAATTTCAAACTGAACGATTAAAAGTATGAGAATAGCAGAATTACTTCGCACGGCGGGTGACGGTCGCGATGTCGTCGTCAAGGGCTGGGTGCGTACCAAACGCGGTAACAAGAATGTGGCCTTCATTGCCATGAACGACGGTTCGTGCGTGGCCAACATACAGATAGTAGTGGAGCTCGCCTCGTTCGACGAAGCGCTGCTCAAGCAGATCACAACCGGCGCCTGCATCCGTGTGGACGGTCGTCTGGTCGAGTCTCTCGGAGCCGGTCAGGGCGTCGAGGTGCAGGCCTCGAAGATCGAGATCTACGGTACGGCCGATCCCGATACCTATCCGTTGCAGAAGAAGGGCCACTCGCTCGAGTTCCTGCGCGACATAGCATATCTGCGTCCCCGTACAAATACGTTCGGCGCGATACTTCGCATACGCCATGCCATGGCATTCGCCATCCACAAATATTTCAACGACCGCGGTTTCTATTATCTGCATACTCCGCTCATCACCGGCTCCGATGCCGAGGGTGCAGGCGCCATGTTCCAGGTAACCACGCTCGACCTCGAGAACCTGCCGCGTACCGAAGACGGCAAGGTCGACTATTCGCAGGACTTCTTCGGCAAGGAGTGCAACCTGACCGTATCGGGTCAGCTCGAAGGCGAACTCGGAGCCTTGTCGCTCGGACAGATCTACACGTTCGGCCCGACATTCCGCGCCGAAAACTCCAATACGCCACGTCACCTGGCCGAGTTCTGGATGATCGAGCCCGAGATGGCCTTCTATGAGCTCGAGGACAACATGAAGCTGGCCGAGGATTTCCTCAAGTATCTGGTGCGTTACGCACTCGAGAACTGCCGCGAAGATCTCGAATTCATGAACAAGATGTGGGACAACGAGCTGATCGAGCGTCTGAACTTCGTGGTGAACAACGACTTCTGCCGTGTCGACTATACCGACGCCATCGATATACTCAAGGCTTCGGGCCGCAAGTTCGAATTCCCGTGCGACTGGGGCTGCGACCTTCAGAGCGAACACGAACGCTATCTCGTTGAGGAGCACTTCAAGCGTCCGGTCATACTGATCAACTACCCGAAGGAGATCAAGGCATTCTACATGAAGCAGAACGACGACGGCAAGACGGTACGCGCAATGGACGTACTTTTCCCGAAAATAGGCGAAATCATCGGCGGTTCGGAGCGTGAAGCCGATTATGGCAAGCTTTCTGCAAGAGTCAAGGAATTGGGAATAAACATCAACGATATATGGTGGTACCTCGACACCCGCCGATGGGGTTCGGCTCCACACTCCGGATTCGGACTGGGATTCGAGCGTCTGTTGCTGTTCGTGACGGGCATGACCAATATCCGCGACGTCATACCTTTCCCGCGTACACCCAAGAACGCCGAGTTCTGATCCCTCGCGCGTCTGCTACCCGTCGGGCAGCTGTCGGAATATCCGCAAGCACCCGTACTGACCTATAGATGAGAAATCTGCAAAAGCAGTGTGTCCAGCACGCCGCACCCTTTGCGGAGAGGGCGTGCCATGATTACCAAACATTATGCCCATAAGTCAGAAACAGCAATTGTCGCTTCAGCAGAAGCTCTCCCCGCAGCAGATTCAGATGATCAAGCTGCTTGAACTGCCGACCGTACAGCTCGAACAGCGAATCAAGCAGGAGATCGAAGACAATATCGTTCTCGAGGAGGACGACCGTCGAGAAGATGAAGAACAGCCGCAGCAGATCTCCGTCGACGAGTATCTGCGCGAGGACGAGACTCCGAGTTACAAGAGCCGCATCAACAACTACTCCAAGGACGACAAGCAACGTACGGTCTACATTACGGGCGGACGGTCGCTTCAGGAGTCGCTCATCGAACAGTTGGGGTACCGTAACCTTTCGGACCGTGACATGAAGCTGGCCTCGTATATCGTGGGCAGCATAGACGACGACGGTTACCTGCGCCGCGACCTGGCTTCGATATGCGACGACATAGCCTTTTCGCTGGGAATCGAATGTGACCAGAGCGAACTCGAACGCCTGCTCGACATCATACATGAACTCGAACCGGCCGGAGTCGGCGCCCGCAACCTGCGTGAGTGCCTGTTGCTGCAGATCGACCAGCTGCCGATGAATTCGCGTCCGCGACGTCTCGCCCGCAAGATATTGAACCTCTATTTCGACGAGTTCGTAAAGAAACACTACGAAAAGCTCATAGCGCGACTTCAGGTCAGCGAGGACGATTTCCGCGAGGCCATAGAAGAGATCAAGCACCTGTCGCCGAAACCCGGCAACATGTACTCCGAAGGCGGTACCGATACAACGCCGTACGTGATACCCGATTTCATACTCGACTATCATGACGGCAAGTTCGACCTCAGTCTCAACTCATACAATGTCCCGGAGGTGCGCATCAACCACCGTTACATGGACATGATACGCGACATGGTCAAGGCCGACGGTTCCGTAAAGTCTGAAGACCGTGAAGCCGTGCAGTTCGTCAAGAGCAAGATCGATTCGGCCAAGTGGTTCATTTCGGCCATCAAGCAACGCCACGATACGCTCATGCGCACCATGCGCGAGATACTCGATTATCAGAAGGAGTATTTCAAGGACGGAGACAAGAGCAAACTTCGTCCGATGATCCTGAAGGACATAGCCGACCGAACGGGCCTCGATGTCTCGACCATATCGCGCGTGGTGAACAGCAAGTATGTACAGACGTCGTTCGGTATAATACTGTTGAAGTCTCTCTTCTCCGAGGCGATGCAGACCGACAGCGGCGAGGAGGTTTCGAGCTACGAGATCAAGAATATCCTGCAGCAGTGCATCGACAACGAGGACAAGCGTCACCCGTTGACCGACGAGACATTGATGGACATTCTTAACTCGAAGGGTTACCGCATCGCACGTCGTACGGTAGCCAAGTATCGTGAGATGCTCAATATTCCGGTTGCCCGTCTGCGCAAGCAGATATGATGACCGGCAAGCACGACGGCAACGCGGCAACTTTCACGAAAAAGTTGCCGCGTTGCCGTTTTGTGGAGACCGAATTACATCGGTCGGCTGATGTCGGCCGTCTGCGCCCCGACGAAAGACAGAAGGTCCGACGGCGCGATCCTGATCTGCAGCCCTCGCACGCCTGCGCTGATGTAGATATATTGGTGTTCCGTCGCCGATACGTGTACGTATGTCGGGAACTGTTTCTTCATCCCTATAGGCGAGCAGCCGCCGCGGATGTATCCAGTGACACCCAGCAGCTCCTTCATGGGTATCAGGTCGCACTTCTTGTTTCCCGAGACCTTTGCTGCGGCCTTGAGATCGACTTCGTGGTCTCCGGGAACCACGCATACGAAGTATCCCGAGCGGTCGCCTTTCAATACAAGCGTCTTGAATACGCAGGCGATATCCTCGCCCAGTTGTGCCGCCACGTGCGTTGCCGCCAGATCGTTCTCGTCGACTTCGTACGGAATCAGCTCGTACGCTATCTTTGCGCGGTCGAGCAGACGTGCGGCATTTGTCTTTTCAATCTTCCTGGACATCTTTCATATATTGTGATAACGAGAGGCGGAATTGCTCCGCCTCTCGTGCATGTTCGTGTTCGAAGCCGCTATACGCAACCCTGGGCCAGCATTGCATTGGCAACCTTCATGAAGCCGCCGATGTTCGCACCCTTGACGTAGTTTACATATCCGTCGGGTTCGGTTCCGTACTGTACGCACACCTCGTGAATGTTCTTCATTATGGAGTGCAGTTTCTGGTCGACCTCCTCGCGGGTCCACTGCAGACGCCACGAGTTCTGCGACATTTCGAGACCCGATGTCGCCACGCCACCCGCATTCGAGGCCTTGCCCGGCGAGTAGAGCAGCTTGTGGCTCTGGAATACGGCTATCGCTTCGGGTGTCGAGGGCATGTTGGCGCCTTCTGCCACGCAGATGCAGCCGTTGGCCACGAGCGCCTTGGCGTTCTCGCCGTTGAGCTCGTTCTGCGTTGCACACGGCATCGCTATGTCGCACTTCACGCCCCAGGGACGTTCGCCCGGGAAGTATTGTGCCGAGGGATAGCGCTCAGCGTACTCCTTGATACGTTCGCGGAAGACGTTCTTGAGTGTCATTACGTATTCGAGCTTCTTGGCGTCGATGCCATCGGGATCGTAGATGTAACCCGACGAGTCGGACATCGTGACGACCTTTGCCCCCAGCTGCGTGGCCTTCTCGGCGGCATACTGTGCAACGTTGCCCGAGCCGGAGATGGCTACGGTCTTACCCTCGAAGCTCTCGCCGCGTGTGGCGAGCATCTCCTGAGCGAAGTAGCATACGCCGTATCCGGTGGCTTCCGGTCGCAGCGGGCTGCCGCCCCAGTCGAGGCCCTTGCCGGTGAACGTGCCGGTGAATTCGTCGCGCAGACGCTTGTATTGCCCGAACATGAAGCCTATCTCGCGTCCGCCTACGCCGATATCGCCGGCCGGTACGTCGGTGTCCTGACCGATGTGGCGGAAGAGTTCGGTTATGAACGACTGGCAGAACTTCATCACTTCATTGTCGGACTTGCCCTTGGGGTTGAAGTCCGAACCGCCCTTGCCGCCGCCCATGGGCAGGGTTGTCAGGCTGTTCTTGAAGGTCTGCTCGAAGGCCAGGAACTTCAATATGCTGAGGTTTACCGACGGATGAAAACGTATGCCGCCCTTGTAGGGACCTATGGCGCTGTTCATCTGTACGCGGTAACCGCGGTTTATCTCGATTTCGCCCTTGTCGTTGAGCCACGGAACACGGAAAATAACTACTCTCTCGGGTTCGGCGATGCGTTCCAGTATCTTCATCTTCTGAAGAACGGGGTCGGATACGATGTAGGGCGCCAATGATTCGGCAACTTCTCTCACCGCCTGATGGAATTCGGGTTCGTTCGGATTCCGTGCGATGAGCTGTGTCATGAAGTTGTCGACGTACTGTTTTGCCAATTTCTCCATAGCTGTAACTCTTTTAAGGTTGTTGATCGAATTTGATGTATCACAAAAATAGAACCTGCCCGATACAAATGCAAATGATATTTTAAGGATTTTTAATTTTTTTATCAACAATTTGTGAAATTATCTCGCGACGAAGAGTGTAGTGCCATGTGTATTCGATTGTTATCGTCCGTTTATGAAAAATGTAAAAAACACTGCGGAAACTCCGCAGTGTTTTTTCGGTTATGGCATCTTGTTTTATTCCAGTGAATCGAGCCACTCGTCGGCAGCGGCATCCGACGGCATGCGCCAGTCGCCGCGCGGTGAGAGCGCCACGGTTCCTACCTTGGGCCCGTCCGGAACGGCCGAGCGTTTGTATTGCTGCGCGAAGAAACGGCGGATGAACACCTTGAGCCACTTGTCGATCGTTTCGTCGTCATACGTTCCGGCAAAGGCCTGGCGTGCGAGATGTGCGGTCTTCGCAGGGCTGAATCCGTAACGGATCGTGTTGAAGAGGAAGAAATCGTGCAACTCGTACGGCCCTACCAGATCTTCGGTCTTCTGTGCTATCTCTCCCTTTTCGTCGGCAGGCAGCAGCTCGGGACTTACGGGCGTTGCGACTATGTCGCGCAGGGCCGCGGCTTCGCGTTCGCCGGCTTCGTTGTCGGCAGCCCAGCCGACGAGTTCGCGCACGAGGGTCTTGGGGACCGAACAGTTGACGTTGTACATCGACATGTGGTCTCCGTTGTAGGTCGCCCATCCGAGAGCGGCCTCGCTCATGTCGCCCGTACCGATGACAATGCCGCCCTCCATGTTGGCTATGTCCATCAATATCTGCGTACGTTCGCGCGCCTGCGAGTTTTCGTATGCCACGTTGCGTTGCGACGCGTCGAGACCTATGTCGGCGAAGTGTTGGCGGCATGCGGCGGCGATGGAGATCTCGCGTACGGTTACGCCGAGTTCATGCATCAGCGTCAGGGCGTTGTCGTGCGTACGGTCCGTTGTGCCGAACCCGGGCATCGTCACGCCGATTATCCCTTTGCGGTCGAGTCCGAGTCGGTCGAACGTGTGGACCGTAACCAGCATGGCCAGCGTCGAATCGAGACCTCCCGAGATGCCTATGACGGCTCGTCGGCAACCCGTGTGGGCGAGGCGTTGCGCCAGTCCGTGCGACTGTATGGCGAAAATTTCGCGGCAGTGCTCGTCGCGTTCGTCGTCCGATGCCGGAACGAACGGGTGTGCATCGATCGTGCGGTCGAATGGTCTGTCGTCATCGGCGAAGGCTGTGCCGGCCGGGATGATCCTGTACTCCTTCTTTTCGAAGGCGGAACTGAACGTATTGCGACGGCGGCGTTCGTTGCCAATCAGTTCTGCGTCGATGTCTGCAACGATAAGCTGTTCGTCGTTCGTGAAGCGTTCGCTCGAGGCCATGATGTGACCGCATTCTGCAATGATGCCGTTGCCGGCGAAGACGAGGTCCGTGGACGACTCGCCGAAACCGGACGAGGCATAGACATAGGCGCTGAGCGTGCGTGCCGACTGCTGCGATATGAGGCGGCGCAGGTAGGCGTTCTTGCCTGTAAGTTCCGGTGTGGCCGAAAGGTTGAATATCACTTTTGCCCCGTTCAGAGCCATGTGCGACGACGGCGGTATCGGCACCCACAGATCCTCGCATATCTCTATGCCGCAGCCGACTCCTCCGATTGAGAATATCAGGTCGTTGCCGAACGGTACGGCCTGACCGGCGAACGTGACCTTCCCGGGTTCGACAGCCGCTCCCGACGCGAACCACCGGGCTTCGTAGAACTCCGAGTAGTTGGGAATGTACGTTTTGGGGACGATTCCGAGCACCTTGCCGTCGTATATCACGACGGCACAGTTATAAAGTTTGTCGGTTACTGCGACGGGAGTGCCGACGATCGTCACCATATTCATGCCGGCGCTGTGCCGTGCTATCCGTTCTACGGCGCCTGCGGCTGCGGCGAGCAGCGCAGACTGTCCGAAAAGATCGCCGCAGGTATATCCGGTAACCGCCAGTTCGGGGAATACGACGGCCTCGACGCCTCGGTCGGCGGCGCGGTCCATAAGTTCCATTATGCGTGTGGCGTTGCAGTCGCAGTCGGCGACGCGTACCCTCGGTACGGCCGCCGCAACCTTCATGTATCCGTGTCGGTCCATATGGTTTAGGTTTGGTCTTTTATTCAGCCCACAGCCCGGCAAGGTTCACGATGACCTTCACCGCCTTCTGCATCGAGTCGAGCGAGCAGTATTCGAACTTGCCGTGGAAGTTCATGCCGCCGGCAAAGATGTTGGGGCACGGCAGTCCCATGAACGACAGTCGTGCGCCGTCCGTACCGCCGCGTATCGGCCGTACGATCGGCTTGACGTCGGCCATGCGCATCGCCTCCAGAGCCTTGTCGATGACCTGCGGATGCGGCTCGACCATCTTGCGCATATTGTAGTACTGGTCCTTGAGCGTAAGCGTCAGCACATCCTTGCCGTACTTCTTCTGCAGCAGGTCGACGCAGCTCCACATGTAGACCTTCTTCGCCTCGAACCTGTCGGCGTCGTGGTCGCGTATGATGTAGCTCACCTGTGCCTGCTCGACCGTGCCGTTGAAGCCCACGCAGTGGTAGAACCCTTCGTATCCGTCGGTGAATTCAGGGCGTTCGTTGCACGGAAGCATCGAGTTGAGTTCGCACGCCACCTCGATGGCGTTTATCATCTTGTTTTTGGCATATCCGGGATGGACGTTGCGACCCTGCACGGCAACCTTCGCCGAGGCGGCATTGAAATTCTCGTACTCCAGCTCGCCCTCGTAACCGCCGTCCATCGTATATGCGAAGTCGGCGCCGAAGGCGGCCACGTCGAAGAAGTCGACGCCGCGTCCTACCTCCTCGTCGGGCGTGAAGCCTATGCGGATCTTGCCGTGCCGGATCTCGGGGTGCGACATCAGGTACTCGGCTGCCGTCATGATCTCGGCGACGCCGGCCTTGTCGTCGGCTCCCAGAAGCGTGGTGCCGTCGGTATGTATGAGCGTGTGCCCGACGAACGAACGCAGTTCGGGAAAGTCTGCAACACGCATCGTAAGAGCGTTGTTCAGCACGATATCGCTGCCGTCGTAGTTCTCGATGATGCGCGGATGTACATCCTTGCCGCTCATGTCGGGTGACGTGTCGACGTGGGCGATGAAGCCGATGACGGGTGCATTCTCGCATCCGGCGCTTGCCGGAACGGTACCCATCGTATATCCGTATTTGTCGGTCGTATCGTCGGTAAGTCCGAGTGCGCGCATCTCGTCGGCGAGCATGTTGAGCAGGTCGAACTGTTTGGCCGTCGAGGGGAACGTTTCGCTCTCCTCCGAGGACTGCGTGTCCACGGCCACGTATTTCAGAAATCTCTCCTTGAGTTCCATGTGTCGGATTTTTTATGTGTTATTCCTCTTTTTTCGCACGCAGCGTATGCCATGCGAAGTAGGCGATCAGTATAATGTATGCGGCAAGGCCGGTCCACTCGGCGGCGTTGCTTGCTGCCCACTCCTTCATCTTCCAGTCGCACTCGAAGTAGGCGAGTATGGCGCTTATGACGCCCATCAGTGCTCCTCCGGCGATGAAACCGGAAGCTATGAGCGTTCCGCGGTCGAGACGGGCCTTGTTCAGGGCGGCGTCCTTCGAGCGGGTAGATACGAACCATGCCACCAGACCGCCGACAACCAGCGGGGCGTTGAGTTCCATCGGGATGAACATGCCCAGAGCGAAGGCGAGAGCCGGAACGCCGATGGCCGTCAGGACGAGGGCCAGCGCCGCGCCTGCGAAATAGAGTATCCACGGGGTTGTGCCTCCCTCCATGAGCGGACGGATAACGGCGGCCATGGCATTGGCCTGAGGAGCTACGAGGGCGTTCTCGCCGACGAATCCGAATGTCTTGTTGAGGATGATCATCACGCCGGCGACGGTTGCGGCCGAAACGAGCGTGCCGAGGAACTTCCATGCCTCCTGCTTGCGGGGTGTCGTGCCGAGCCAGTAACCGATCTTGAGGTCGGTGATGAAGCCTCCGGCCATCGAGAGCGCCGTGCAGACCACGCCGCCGATGATCATTGCTGCGGTCATTCCGCTCGTGCCGCTCAGACCGATGCTGACAAGCACCAGCGACGAGAGTATGAGCGTCATCAGCGTCATGCCCGATACGGGGTTGGTGCCGACGATGGCTATGGCGTTTGCCGCTACGGTGGTGAAGAGGAACGCTATGACGAATACGATAAGCAGAGCCACGATCGTCTGCGCCCAGTTGCCGAGAACGCCGAACTGGAAGAAGAACACGACGGCTACGAGCGTTGCGATGAGTATCGAGAGGATGCTCTTCATCGGAATGTCGCGCTGCGTGCGCTCTTCAACCTCGCCGCTCTTCTTGCTGCCGAGCTCCTTGAATGCAAGGCCCACGGCCTGCTTTATGATCGACGACTGACGGACGATACCGATAAGTCCGGCCATCGCTATGCCGCCGATGCCTATCGGACGGCCGAAGTCCTGAAAGAGCTGTTCGGGGCTCAGTGCCGCCATCTCGGGCGATACGTAGCCTACGACAGGGACGATCAGGAACCATACGAGGCACGAACCTGCGGCGATTATGGTTGCATATTTGAGGCCGACGATATATCCGAGGCCGAGTACGGCGGCCGAGGTGTTGAGACCGAAAACGACCTTGAACTTGTCGGCGCAGACGGCTCCCCACGTGCAGATACGTGTCGAGACCGTGTCGGTCCATGTGCCGAACGTCGCCACGACGAAGTCGTAGAGACCGCCGATGGCGCCGGCTATTGCCAGCAGCTTGGCCTGATTGCCTCCCTTTTCACCCGAGACGAGCACTTCGGTCGTGGCCGTGGCTTCGGGGAAGGGGTATTTGCCGTGCATCTGCTTGACGAAGTATTTGCGAAAGGGTATGAGCAGCACGATTCCCAGCAGTCCGCCGAAGAGCGACGAGAGGAATATCTGGTAGAAGTGTGCATCGAGCCCCAGTATGTAGAGTGCCGGCAGCGTGAAGATGGCTCCGGCGACGATCACTCCCGAACATGCGCCTATCGACTGTATGATGACGTTCTGTCCGAGCATGTTCTTCTTGCCCGTAAGGTTGCCTATGCCGACGGCGATGATGGCTATCGGAATTGCGGCCTCGAATACCTGGCCGACCTTCAGTCCGAGGAATGCGGCTGCGGCCGAGAAGACGATAGCCATGATTATACCCATCGTTACCGAGTAGGGCGTGACTTCGGCCGGTGTGCTCGATGCGGGCATCATCGGCTTGTATGTTTTGCCGTCACGCAGTTCGCGGTAAGCGTTTTCGGGCAGGGATGTGAGTTGTCTGTTTTCTTCCATAGCGTTCGGATTACATTGTTAATGGCTACAAATTTATCAAAAATTTCGAATAAAGAGCCGTCGGGCAGAGCTTTTAGGCGATGCCGCAACAAAAAAATCCGCCATCGCGGATGCGACGGCGGATTGTGTGTTGCTGTCTCGTGTGGTGCTAAAGTAGTTTCAGAACCTTCTCCAGTGCCATCGAGTGCGAACCCTTGACCAGAACGGTGTATCCTTCGACCGGATTGGCCTTGAGATAGTCGAGAAGCTCCGGCGTAGAGGCGAAACACTTGACGTCGGCGTTGCCGTCGGCAGCCTCGGCGAAGTGCGGCCCGACAAGCAGAATACGGACGTCGGGTATCTCCAGCGCCGATTGCAGTATGCGGCGGTGTTCGTCGCGGCTCCATTCGCCAAGTTCGAGCATATCGCCAAGTATGAGCATCTTGCGGTGTGCCGTCTCTTTCCTCATGTTTTCGATCGCCGCCGCCATGCTCGACGGATTGGCGTTGTAGCAGTCGGAAATGACGGTATTGCGTCCGCTCTCGATGCGTTGCGAACGGTTGTTGTCGGGTATGTAGCTGCCTATGGCGTTGGCGATACGTTCGGGCGCTACGCCGAAATATGTGCCGATCTCGACCGCAACGGCTATGTTGGCCCTGTTGTATTCGCCCTCCAGATGGCTATCGATGCCGTCGGCAATGGAGCGTGGATAGTACTCCACGGCCATATTGGGGCGCTCGCCGGCCATCTCCACGAGCGTCGCGTCTTCTCGCGGAATGAAGGCCGTACCGCCGTTGGCGGCAAGAAAGTCGAACAGTTCGCCCTTGCCGCGACGCACCCCTTCGGGGCCGCCGAAACCTTCGAGATGCGACCGCCCTATGTTGGTTATCACGCCGTAATTGGGTTCGGCTATCGATGCCAGCAACGCTATTTCGCCGCATGCGCTTGCTCCCATCTCCACGACCCCGAACTCGGTGTCGCGCGTCATGGCCAGCAGCGTCAGCGGCACGCCTATGTGGTTGTTGAGATTGCCGTGTGTGGCATATACCTCGAACTTCTCGGCCAGTACGCGGCTCACCAGCTCCTTGGTTGTGGTTTTGCCGTTGCTGCCGACAATGCCTGCTATAGGAATGCCGAGGGTGCGGCGGTGATGGCGTGCCAGTGCCTGCAGCGTGCCGAGTACGTTGTCGGTGCGGATCAGCCGTCCGGCGAGATCTGGACGGCGTCTTGCCGGTTCGTCGGAGTCGACAACAGCAAACGACGCCCCCTTGTCGATGGCGTCGGCCGCAAAGTCGTTGCCGTCGAACGATGCTCCGCGCAGGGCGAAAAACATCGAACCGGCCGGTATGTTGCGTGAATCGGTGGTAACGCCCGTGCAACGGGTGAAACAGTTATCGTACAGCTCCCTTATATCCGTTTCTGACATCGTTTCCTGTAAGAATATGTGAATCAGATGTGCTTGTCGCCCATGTGGAACTTCACCTCGTCGATATACTTGCGGATGTTCTGCTCCTCGCTGCGTGGGCAGATCATCAGAATGTCCTCGGTATCGACGACGATGAATTCGCGCAGCCCGCTGATGACGGCAACCTTGTCCTTGGGCAACGAGATTATGCAGTTGCGGGTGTCGTACGTGAAGCAACGGTCATCGGGCTTGGCATTGGCGTACTTGTCCTTGTGCGAGAGCAGGTAGAGCGAACCCCACGTGCCGACGTCGCTCCAGCCGAAGTCGCCGCAGCGGACATATACGTTGTCGGCCTTCTCCATGACGCCGTAGTCGATCGATATGGCCCGACAGACCGAAAATACCTGTTCGATGGCCTCCTTTTCGCGCGAGGTGCCGTAGGCGTCGTCGATTGAACTGAACAGCGCATGGTGCTCGGGCAGATATTTGGCTATGGCCGAAATTATGTCCTTGACCTTCCAGATGAATATGCCCGAATTCCAGAAGAACTCGCCGCACTGCACGAAAGTCTGCGCCAGCTCGAGGTTCGGTTTCTCGGTGAAGCACTTTACGCGGCTTATGAGGTTGTTGTCCGACTTCTGGATATATCCGTATCCGGTTTCGGGACGGCTCGGCGTCAGACCTACCGTCATCAGAACGTCGTGGTCGGTGATGAAGTCGAGCAGCTCGTTCACGATCTCGCGGAACTCCTCCTCCTGCATGATCATGTGGTCCGAAGGCGTGACGATCATCTTGGCTTCGGGATTGCGCTTGCGCAGCGAATAGGCCGCATAGCAGATGCACGGCGCCGTATTGCGTCCTATGGGCTCGCACAGTATCTGGCTCGGGTCGAGCTCGGGTATGTGCTCGAGTACCATCTCCTTGTACTGGACGTTGGTCACGACCATGAAGTTCTCGGCAGGAACAATCCTGGCGAAGCGTTCGTAGGTCAGCCTTATGAATGACTTGCCGGTGCCGAAAATGTCGAGAAACTGCTTGGGCCTGGACCAGCGGCTCTTGGGCCACAGGCGGGCTCCGCCTCCGCCGGCCATTATTACGCAATATACGTTTTTGTCTTTATCCATACCGAAATGGGGTGTCTTTAGGTGCAATCACTGTTACAATTATACAAAGATAAAAAATATTTTGTAACTTTGCGGAATTAAATACGAATAATTTTCCGGTCGGAGATGAAAATACGACTCTTCACGATACCCAACCTGCTTACGTTAGGCAACCTGCTTTGCGGCTCGGCCGCTGCGGTCCTGACCCTCGCCTACGGCAACATGACGGCCGCCTTCTGGCTGATCATCGCGGCTGTAGTCTGCGACTTTCTCGACGGTTTCGCCGCACGCCTGCTCGGACAATCATCGCCCATGGGCGTGGAGCTCGACTCGTTGGCCGACATGGTGACCTCGGGGTTCGCTCCGGCAGCCATAATGATGGTGATGTATGCCGATGCGGGAACGTGGTTCGACTGGAGCCCTGCGGCCATGAATATCGGGTACTTCCTGCCACTGTCGATAGTGGCATTCTCGGCTTTGCGTCTGGCAAGGTTCAATATCGACGATACGCAGCATACCGAATTCCGAGGCCTGCCTACTCCGGCAAACGCCCTGTTGTGTGCTTCGCTGGGCATGCTCTCGTCGGCCGGACTGGTGGCGATGCCGCGCGAGGCGATAGTCGTCTTCTCGCTGGTGATGTCGTATCTGCTCGTATGCCCGGTGCGCATGTTCTCGCTCAAGTTCTCGGGCTTCGGCTGGAAAGGCAACGAACTGAGGTATGTCTTCATTGCGTTGTCGTTGTGTATGATTATTGTCGATTACAAATACTCGATTGCGGCGATTATCGTTCTCTATATCGCGATTTCAGTCGTGCGCTGGCTCGTTACACGCAATAAATCGGTCGATTGAGAGTTTGTTGAAGAGGAGACGACGCATCGCCGTACCGCATTTTGTATGTCGAAAGGGTTGAAAAGAATATACTGTCTGCTGTTTTTACTGGTGGCACTGCCGGTAATCGCCCCGCGCATTTCGTATGCTCAGGACGCGAGCGACATAATGCGCGCCCAGCGTAACGGCACCTTCAACCAGGACGGCGGTTACGGCTCGAACCCGTACGCCACCGACGAGGAGGAGGGTGAAGGAACCGATCAGAACCAGCAGCAGGATTCGACGGAACGTCGTATCCGCAAACCTCTCGAATCATACTATTTCAACGACTCGATACGTGCGCTGCCCAACTTCGAGTGGACCGTCAGCCGCGACTACAACAAGATCGAGATCGCTCCGATCGATACGACGCTTACGGACTGGCGTATCGACTATCCGTTCTATGTCAAGGGTGTGGGCGACATGACCGTCGGCAGCCTGGGTCAGGCGTCGCAGCCGGTGAACTACTTCGACCGTCCCGAAGAGTTCAACTTCACGTTCGCGCAGCCGTACTACATCTACAACTATACGGCCGAGAACGTGCCGTTCTACAATGTCAAGCGTCCGTTCATGCTCATGTCCTACCGCGAGACACTGGGACAGAAACGTTACCGTGAGGAGAATTTCGGCCTGACCCTCGCGCAGAACATCTCGCCGTCGACAGGCTTCAACGTCAACTACCTGGCGCGCGGTACCAAGGGCAAGTACATCTGGTCGCGTACCAAGAACCACAATACGTCGGTTGCCTTCTCGCATACCGGCAAACGCTATTCGGTGCACGCGGCCTACTTCAACAACCATATAGAACAGCAGGAGAACGGTGGCGTCGTGGGATTGTGGGCCATCACCGACACCACGTTCGAGATGCCTTCGGGCGTTCCGATGAAACTGGCGGACGCCGAACCGCAGAACATATACCGCAACAACGCGTTCTTCGTCAAACAGGCGATAGCCATACCTCTGCAGCGAGTGACCGAACGCGACTTTTCGCTGGCCGACCTTTCGACCGTCTATGTCGGCCATACCTTCGAATACAATTCGTGGAGCAAGACCTACACGGATAAGTATGCTACCTATACCGACGAGCACGGCAGCCGGGACGAGAACGGCAATTTTGTCCCGACCACCGGCGAGTATTACAAAAACTGGTATATTAATCCTCAGGAGTCGCGCGACTCGATTTACGAGCGCGTGATTACAAACCGCCTTTACGTCCAGGCGCAGCCGTGGGACCGCAACGGGGTTCTCGGCACGCTCGACGGGGGTATAGGCGTCGATTTCCATACCTATTCGCAGTTCGCCATGGACAACTACCTGTCGGGCGAGTACGAAAAGGTGAACAAGACAAGTTGGTTCGTATACGCCGCCATCGACGGCAAGGTCAAGAAGTATGTCGACTGGGGCGCAGATTTCAAATTGTATCCGTCGGGTTATCGCGGCGGCGACTTGTCGATAGGAGCGAATGTGGCGTTCAAGGCCTACATTCGCGGTCATGCCCTTGTTCTCTCGGGCCGTTTCCGTCAGGAGAGCCGTTCGCCGAGTTACTGGCAGGAGAACCTATTCTCGAACCACTACGTGTGGTCCAACTCATTCGACAAGGAGAATGAAACCCGTTTCGAGGTTGCATTCACCGTCCCCGATTACGGCATCGAACTGGGTGCCTGGCAAGGGGTGTTCGTGAACAGAATCTATTACAACGCCGAGAGTCTCGTGGCACAGAACAGCGGTAGTCTGAGCATCACGAGCCTCTATGCGCGCAAGGATTTCCGCATAGGCGGATTCAATCTCAATCACCGCGTACTGGTGCAGTTCAGCTCCGACCAGACCGTGGCCCCGGTGCCTCTGGTCACGGCCTACCTCTCGTATTTCTACGAATTCTGGGTCAAGCGCGACGTGCTTCGGCTCCAGGTGGGCCTCGACGGCCGCTACAACACGAGCTATTATGCACCCGGTTACAACCCGGCTTTGGCGACGTTCTACAACCAGCGCGAGGTCGAGGTGGGAAACTATCCCTACATAGATGCTTTTGTCACGGCGAAATGGAAACGAATGAGAATATTCCTGAAGTACCAGCATGTCAATTACGGCCTCTTCGGCAACAACCAGTTCTTCTCGGTTGCCGGATACCCGTTGAATCCCGGTATGTTTAAGTTGGGCATTTCATGGGGCTTCTACGACTGATGGCCCGCGCATGTCCGACTGGAACTCAAACGATTTTCATATGTTGAAAAGAACACTGTCAACATTTTTGTTCATCATTGTCTCCCTTGCGGCCCTTTCGGCCGTAATGTATGTGCCCGAATGCTCGTCGCTTGCGATGAGGGGCATCGTGGCCGAGAAGTGCGGCGTCTGCGCGCACGGCAAACGGCCCATCTCCGATTACGACAATATCATGAAGTCCGTAGGCAATGAGGCCGGCATCGACTGGCGTCTGTTGAGCGCCATTGCCTATACGGAGTCTCATTTCAATGCCGATGCAGTCTCTTCGCGAGGGGCCGTGGGCCTCATGCAGATCATGCCGAAGATCGGCGAACATTTCGGCCTGACGGCCGAGGAGCTGCAGGACCCCCATAACAACGTACGCGTGGCGGCCATGCTGCTCGACGAGATCGATTCGATGGTTCAGCTGCCTGTAGGCATTCCGCGCGAAGACAGCCTTGGAATCGTGCTCGCATGCTACAATGGCGGACTTGGCCATGTGAGCGATGCGCGCCGTCTGGCCCGTGCCAACGGCGAGGATATGAATTCGTGGGATGTCGTTTCGCGCTATCTGGCGCTCAAGTCCGATCCCGAATATTACGAGCAGGATGTTGTGTCGTACGGTAAGTTCTCGGGCGGCAGGCAGACGTCGGCCTATGTGCGCAACGTCATGAAGCGTTACAAGAGATATTGCTCCATGACCGATGTCGACACCACGGCCGGCGAAATGGCCGAACGGCGTTAATCATCCGGAATATTCCTTCTGACGTTGCGTTGCAGGCGCTCCAGCCCGCTGCGCATGAGTGGCGTGCCGGCGAATCTGGCGGTGAACGTCTCTTCGGTCATGCCGAGCCATTCGCCGCTTGATATTGATGACGGGTCGAACCTCGGGTCGAATGCCGCATTGCCGTGCATGGGTGTATGTCTGTTGTAGGGACAGCAGCTCTGGCACTCGTCGCATCCGAAGATCCATCCGTTGAGCCGGATATCGGCCGTGTCGTTGCCTTCGACCGTGGCGCAGGATATGCAGCGCGAGGCGTCTATGCAGTGCGAGGGGAGTATCGCCCCGTTGGGACAGGCATCGATGCAGCGTCGGCATTCGCCGCAACGTGACCCGTCGAACGGACGGTCGTAGCTGTCGGCCTCTTCGGTGGTGACTATCTCGCCCAGAAGCACGAAGGTGCCGAACCGGGGCGTTACGAGCAGCGACTGGCGGCCTATCCATCCGAGCCCCGCATCGACGGCCAGCTGCTTCTCGAGCAGCGGGGCCGAATCCACGAAGAGCCGTCCCTCCATCTCGGGCGACGTTTCGCGCAGCAGGGCGAACATCTGTCGCAACATCTGTTTTATGCTTTTATGATAGTCGCGGTTGCAGGCGTACGAGGCGATCTTCGTGCGGCAGTCGCCGTCATATCCCATGCTGAAGGCGTTCTTGTAACTTACGGCGCACACGATGACGCTGCGGGCTCCCTCGACGAGCGCCGACGGATCGAACCGTTTGTCGAGATTGTTGCGCAGATAGTCGAGATTGGCCGAATGACCGGCCTCGAGCCACTCTCTGAAGAATCTCTCGTTGCGGTCGAGGTGCCGGCAACGCGTGATTCCGCACAGGTCGAACCCGACGTCGGCTGCGGCTCTCTTTATGGAAAGGCTCGATATCATCGTGACAATTTAGCTCAAATGTACTGTTTTTTCCTGAAAAAACGTTATCTTTGACACGATTTGCGGTTTGTACAAAACCAGACTTTATGGAACAAGACACAAGAAAAACCCTCTACGATCTTTTCAAAAACAGTGTTGAGAAGTTTGCCGACCGTATTGCGTTCACCATGTGGGAAGGCGATGCGTTGACCTATGCCGAAGTCGGCAACCGTGTCGCTCAACTCCAGGAAAAGTTGCGTATGGCCGGCCTCAATGCCGGCGACAAGGTGGCGCTGCTCAGCAGCAACATGCCGAACTGGGGAGTATGTTATTTCGCGGTGGTTACTGCCGGAATGGTGGTGGTCCCCATACTTCCCGACTTCACTGGCGAAGAGCTCGACATGATAATAGAACATTCCGAGGCGAAAGCCCTGCTCGTATCCGACAAACTATATACTAAACTGTCGAAAAAAACGGTCGACGCTCTCAATGTCGTAATCCGTACCAAAAACCTGGGTATCATCTCCCAGCGCGTGCAGCAGGAGGGAAAGTTCGCAATACCTTCACCCGACGACATGGCTGTCATCATCTATACCTCGGGAACCACGTCGAAACCGAAGGGCGTAATGCTGTCGCACTACAACATCAGTTCGCAACTGCCGATGTATTTCGACATCTTCCCGATAGACAAGGATGACAGTTTCCTCTCGGTTTTGCCTCTGTCACATACATACGAGTGCTCCATCGGCATGATATACCCCTTTTCGTTCGGCGCTCGCGTCACGTACCTCGACCGTCCGCCCACGGCATCGGTCCTTATGCCCGTTTTGCGTGGACTGCGCCCTACGGTGATGCTCATCGTGCCGCTGGTCATCGAGAAGATATATCGCAGTCAGGTCAAGGCTAAGTTCGAGTCGAACGCCTTCTGGCGAACGATCTGCAAGGTCGGTTTCATTCGACGTTATCTTCACCGTATTGCCGGCAAGAAGCTGATGAAGGTCTTCGGCCGCCGTCTGCGCTTCCTCGGTATCGGAGGTGCAAAACTCGATTCGCAGACCGAAAAGTTTCTGCTCGAGGCCCGTATTCCGTATGCCATCGGATACGGTCTGACCGAAACGGCTCCTCTGTTGGCCGGTGCGGCTCCTTCGCAGGTGCGTCTCGGCTCCACGGGGCCGGCCTGCGTGGGCATAAAGTTGCGTCTGGACAATGTCAATCCCGAAACGCATCAGGGTGAGATCGTGGCCCTGACTCCAAGCGTCATGAAGGGGTATTACAAGAATCCAGAAGCGACGAAAGAGGCTTTTACTGCCGACGGGTGGTTCCGTACGGGCGATCTCGGATGTTTCGACGAGGATGGTTTCCTCTATATCCGCGGACGTCTCAAGAACATGATTGTCGGCCCCAGCGGAGAGAACATCTATCCCGAGGATATCGAAACGGTGCTCAACTCTCATGTATATATTACCGAATCGGTCGTTACGCAGCAGCAGGGACAACTCGTGGCTCTGGTGCATTTCGATACCGACGCCCTCGAGGCCAAATACGAGGAGTGGCGTGAGAGCATAGGCGCAAAGCTCGATGAGTTCGAGCTTTGGAAGGATGAGATGAAAAAGGAGATCATCGAATATGTCAACTCCAAGGTCAACAAGTTTTCACGTATCAGTGATGTCGTTGAGGAGAAGGATGGCTTTGTGAAGACCCCGACGCAGAAGATCAAGCGTTTCCTCTACAACAAGAAGGATAATGCGGCAACAACAACGGCTACCGGTGACGCGAAACCGGCTCAGCCAGACAATAAAAAGGCATGATCCCCGATGCCTGTGAAAAAGAGAGGCGAGACCAGATAAGGTCTCGCCTTCCTTTTTTGTGTTTCTGCCTGATTTACTGCTTGCCGCCGAACTCCATCAGATAGGCCTTGATGAAGCCGTCGATGTCGCCGTCCATCACGGCTTCGACATTGGATGTCTGATAGCCCGTGCGGTGATCCTTGACGCGACGGTCGTCGAATACGTACGAACGTATCTGCGATCCCCACTCTATGCGTTTCTTCGTCGCCTCGAGCGCCTGCTGCGTGGCCATGCGCTTGTCCAGCTCGCGCTGGTAGAGTTTCGACTTGAGAATTCGCATGGCATTTTCGCGGTTCATCAACTGCGATCGCGTCTCGGTATTCTCGATCAGGAACTCCACCGGTTCGCCCGTGTCGGCATCCTTGCCGTGGTAGCGAAGTCGTACGCCCGTCTCTACCTTGTTGACGTTCTGTCCTCCGGCGCCGCTCGAACGGTAGGTATCCCATTCGATGTCGGCGGGGTTGATGACTATGTCGATGCTGTCGTCGACGGCAGGCGAGACGAATACCGATACGAATGTGGTCTGACGCTTGTTGTTGGCATTGAATGGCGACAGACGCACCATGCGGTGCACGCCGTTCTCGCTCTTGAGGTAACCGTATGCATAGTCGCCCTCGAACTCGATGGTGCACGACTTGACCCCCACCTCGTCGCCGGCCTGATAGTCGAGTATCTTGACCTTGTAACCGTGGGCCTCGCCCCAGCGCGTGTACATGCGCAGCAGCATCGATGCCCAGTCGAGAGCCTCCGTACCGCCCGCACCGGCGTTGATGTCCATTATGGCGCCGAGCTTGTCTTCGTCGTTGCGCAGCATGTTGCGCAGCTCGAGTTTCTCGACGGCGGCGGCCGTGGCGGCGTAGTGCTCGTCGAGCTCCTGCTCCGTGGTCAGACCCTCCTTGACGAAGTCGGGCATCAGGGTCAGGTCCTCGGCCAGTTTTGCTACCTTGTCGTAATCTTCGACCCAACTCTTTATCGAGGCCACCTTGCGCAACTGCGCTTCGGCCTTTTCGGGGTTGTCCCAGAATGCCGGGTCGAGGGTCTTTTCCTCCTCGTTCTGCAACTCGATGCGGCGATGCTCGATGTCGAGGCACCGCTCCAACGTCTGGCAACGTTGCGTAATATCCTTTATCTGCTCGGGTAATACCATAATGCTTGCGTCGTTATTCTATCTCCCAGTCCACGCCGTCCTTGCGGTCCTTGACACGTATGCCGGCAGCCGTCAGCCCGTCGCGTATCTTGTCCGAGGTTGCCCAGTCCCTGTTGGCCTTGGCCGTCGAGCGGATGTCGAGCAGCATCTCCACCAGCGGAGTTACGAGATCCTTGCCTGCGGCAGCCGAGGCGCTCTTCTCGTCGCGAAGGCCCAGAATATCGAATGCCCAGCGTTTGAATATGCCATTCAGCTTGTCGAGGTCTTCGGCCGTGATGGTCTGCTGACCCTCCACCAGCTGGTTTATTACGCGCACCCAGTCGAACAGCGCCGAGATGACCATCGGCGAGTTGAGATCGTCGGCCATGGCCTCCTCGCATCGTGCTTCCAGTTCGTCGGGGTTGACCGTCGAAGCGGCCGAGGGCTTGATCTTGCCAAGCGCCTCTATGCCCTTCATCATGCGGTCGAGACCCTTCTCGGCCGCCTGCAGCGCATCGTTCGAGAAGTCAAGGGTCGAGCGGTAGTGGGCCTGCAGTATGAAGAAACGCACGGTCATGGGCGAGTATGCCTGTGCCAGCAGCCGGTGATTGCCCGTGAATACCTCCTCGAGCGTGATGAAGTTGCCGAGCGACTTGCCCATCTTCTGCCCGTTGATCGTAATCATGTTGTTGTGCACCCAGTATTTGGCCGAATCATGGCCGAGGGCCGACGTCGACTGCGCTATTTCGCACTCGTGGTGGGGGAACATGAGGTCCATGCCGCCACCGTGGATGTCGAAACGCTCGCCCAGATACTTGGTGCTCATGGCCGAGCACTCCATGTGCCAGCCGGGGAAGCCTTCGCTCCACGGCGAGGGCCAGCGCATGATATGTTCGGGCGACGCCTTCTTCCACAGTGCGAAGTCGTAGGAGTGGCGCTTGTCCTCCTGACCGTCGAGTTTGCGGGTGTCGGTGACGATGTCGTCGAGGTTGCGGCCCGAGAGGACACCGTAGTGGTACTTCTCGTTGTACTTCTCGACATCGAAGTATATCGAACCGTTCGATTCGTATGCGAAGCCATGGTCGATAATGCGCTTGATGAATTCGATCTGCTCGATGATGTGTCCCGATGCAAAGGGCTCGATCGAGGGCGACTCGACGTTGAGCGCCTGCATTGCAGACTTGTAGCGCTCGGTATAGTAGTGCGCCACCTCCATGGGCTCGAGCTGCTCGAGGCGTGCCTTCTTTGCTATCTTGTCTTCGCCGTCGTCGGCATCGTGTTCGAGGTGTCCCACGTCGGTGATGTTGCGCACGTAGCGCACCTTATAGCCTTCAGCCTTGAGGTAGCGGAAGAGCAGGTCGAAAGTGATGGCGGGGCGGGCATGTCCCAGATGCGGATCGCCGTAGACCGTCGGCCCGCAGACATACATGCCCACATGGGGCGGATTTATCGGTTCGAATGTCTCCTTGCGTCGCGTGAGCGTGTTGTAGAGGAGCAGTTTGGTTTCCATAATGACAGATTTTTTATCGGGGTGTAAATTTACAAACTTTTTTCCAAATACGCACGCCGTACGGTCAAAAGCGGGGCTTCGTGCCGCAACAGACGCCAATGGCGGGAAGCGGGGCATTTCCGGTCCGGGCCTTCCCGCCGGGAATGACATTCTGTTATATACTGTTTCGATACGGCGGAGTTTTAGTTCTGTTTTATCTCACATTTACAAATTATTGCGGCATTTGCGACCGGTGACCGCCCGCCGCAATGGTGCGATACGGGCGCTTTTGCGGCAGAAAAAAGCCCGGCACGGCAAGATTGTCGTAATAAACTTATGGCTTTTGACGTTAAATTCTTAATTTTGCACTCTGACAATTTTTTGACCGATTAACAATCTTCATATGAATTTCAAACGCTGGAACAATATTACGGGGTGGGTCGTCTTCGCCATTGCGGCCGTGGTCTACCTTGTAACGATGGAACCTTCGTCGAGTTTGTGGGATTGCGCCGAGTTCGTCGCCACGTCGTACAAGCTCGAAATCGGGCACCCGCCCGGAGCCCCGCTCTTCATGATGCTGGCACGTCTGGCAACGCTCTTCGCGCCGTCGCCGCACTACGTGCCCCACATGGTCAACGCCATGAACAGCATCGCGAGCGCATTCTGCATACTCTTCCTCTTCTGGACGATCACGCACATCGCCCGCCGTCTCTATACGCGTGACGGCAGGGAACTGACTACGGCAAATGCCGTTGCGGTTCTCGGTGCCGGTGTTGTGGGCGCCTTGGCATACGCCTTTACCGATACGTTCTGGTTCTCGGCATACGAAGGCGAGGTCTACGCCCTCTCGTCGATGTTCACGGCTCTGGTGGTGTGGCTCATGCTCAAGTGGGAAGATCAGGCCGACTCGCCGCACTCGATGCGCTGGATTGTGCTGATAGCATACCTCATGGGACTCTCGATAGGCGTGCATATCCTCAACCTGCTGACAATTCCGGCGCTGGTATTTATCTACTACTTCCGCAAGACCGACAAGGTTACGTGGAAAGGTTGTATCTACGCAACGCTCATAGCATTCGTCATTCTCGGCCTGATAAACGGCGTGATCATTCCCTACACGGTCTATGTCGGAGCAATGGTCGATACCTTTTTTGTCAATACGTTGGGGCTGCCCGTCAATTCGGGTATGGTGTTCTTCGTCTTCGCGCTCTTCGCGCTCTTCGGTTTCGGCGTCTATTACACTCACCGCAAGGGCCATGTCATCTGGAATACCATACTGCTCTCGACGACGATGATACTGCTCGGGTTCTCGTCGTATGCTTCGGTGTCGATACGTGCCGCGGCCGATCCCCCGATGAACAGCAACGACCCCGACAACCCGCATGCACTGCTCTCGGTGCTCAACCGCGACCAGTACGGCAACCGCCCGTTGCTTTACGGAGCCTATTATTCCGCCCCGATCGACGGCTACGAGGCCCGCGAGTTCTACTATTTCAACCGTGACAAGCAGCGTTACGAGAAGGCTTCGGTGATAGACGGCTATACCTATCCGTCGCAGTTCATGCACCTTTTCCCTCGCATGTGGGACAACCGCAAGACCGAAAAGGACTATAAACCGTGGGCCGCATACCGTACCAAAACCGAGATACTCCACGACGAGAACGGCGAAATCCTGCGCGACGATGCAGGCCGTCCGATACGCGGCGAGGTGCTCGACTTCGGCCGCAAGGTGCGTTACGACGACGGTTCGGGCGTGCAGACGATAGTGGAGCCGACGTTCCTCGAGAATCTCAACTATTTCTTCTCGTACCAGTTGAGCTACATGTACCTGCGATATTTCCTCTGGAACTTCGTGGGGCGTCAGGACGACATACAGGCTTCGGACGTGACTATTGCCAACGGCAATTGGATGTCAGGCATAAAGTTCATCGACGAGGCTTATCTCGGGCCGCAGGACAACCTGCCGAAGGAGATGGCCGGGAACCGCGCCCGCAACACCTATTTCTTCCTGCCGTTCCTGCTGGGTCTCATAGGCCTCATATACCAGCTCAACCGTGATACGCGCAACTTTACGGTCGTGCTGTGGCTCTTCATCATGATGGGCGTGGCGCTGGTGGTCTATTTCAACTCGTCGCCGGCCGAGGTGCGCGAGCGCGACTACGTGTATGCAGGTTCGTTCTACGCCTTCTGCATGTGGATAGGTCTCGGCGTGATGGCCTTGAAGGACCTGCTGGCCATGCTGTTCCGTCGCAACAATGTTGCGGTGGCGGCCGTAGCTACCGTCCTGGGCCTGAGTGTGCCTACAATATTGTGCGCCCAGAACTGGGACGACCACGACCGTTCGCACCGTACGATGGCCCGCGACGTTGGCTGGAACTACCTGCAGTCTACGCTCCCGAACTCCATAATCATCAACTACGGCGACAACGATACATTCCCGTTGTGGTTCAATCAGGAGGTCGACGGCGTGCGTCCCGACGTGCGTATCATGAACTCGAGCTATCTGGGCGGCGAGTGGTACATCGACGAGATGAAAAACAAGGCCAATGATGCTCCCGGCGTTCCGTTCTCGCTTACGCGCGACAAGTACTACTATGTCAACGACTGGGTGCCGGTAGACAACCGTTTCGACCGGCCGATCGACATAAAGGACGTGGTTGCATTCATCCAGAGCGACGATCCGCGATCGAAGGTTACGCTCAGCGACGGCTCGAAATGCGACTACATACCGGCAAAACGCATAGCACTGCCCGTAAACAAGGATAACGCCATAGCTTCGGGCATAGTCCGTGAGGAGGACCGCGACCTGATGGTCGATACGGTCTACATAAACATCGAGAAGAATTCGATCGACAAACCCGAAATGATGCTTCTCGACCTGCTGGCCAACTTCGACTGGAAGCGCCCGATATTCTTCACGCAGGTATACGTGCTGCAGAATCTCGGCCTGCTCGACTACCTGCAGTTCGACGGTTATGCCTACAGGCTTGTGCCGATACTCACGCCTTACAAGTCATCGTGGGAGATCGGCCGCATAGATCCCGACTACGCATATCCGTTGTTGATGGATACCTTCCGTTACGGCAATCTGGCGGATCCGCGCGTGTATGTCGATTTCTTCACGCAGTACAACCTGAGCGTGTCGCGTTCGCGCGAGGCTTTCGCCCGCGTGGCCAAGGAACTCATACGCCGCGGCGACGACGAACGGGCCCTGAAACTGCTCGACCGTGGTCTGGAGGTGCTGCCGCCGTCGCAGATACGTTATACCGACGCCAATACATATCCGTTCCTCGAGGCGTACTACGCCATGGGTGAAGTGGAGAAGGGCGATCGCCTGCTGATGGACTATGCCCAGACGCTGATCGAGTACATAGAATACTATCTGCAGTTCGACGGTGTCGAGGGTGATCTGGTGACGGGTATTCTCGACGAGAAGTTCGACTCGCTGTCGCAGCTCTATTATCTTGCCGCATACGCGGGACGCAGCGATGTGGTGTCGCATTTCAACGAGTACTACCGCTCGTTCGGGGCTGAAGACTCCGACCTGATACAGGTCGACGAGCCATCCGGCAAGACCGAATGACGATGACGGCCTGCCGGACGGCAGGCCGTTGTCATTAAGTGACCTGGCTTATGAGACGATTTGCATTGTTTACAGTTATGCTCCTTGGTACGCTTTGTGCCTGCGGACAGGAGCTGCGCGTGGGTGCCGAACGCACCGAAATATACATGCCGTTGATCGAGGGACGACGTATTGCCGTCCTGGCCAACCACACGTCGCTTGTGGGCGATGAACATCTCGTAGACATTCTTGTGCTGCGCGGTGTCGACGTCGCAGGGATACTCTCGCCCGAACATGGTTTCCGCGGCAATGCCGATGCCGGTGAAAAGGTAGCCAGTACGGTCGACGGGAAGACCGGCATACCGATATGGTCGCTTTATGACGGCCGGACGTTGCGCCCGTCGGACGAACACATGCGCAGTTTCGACGTGCTGCTGGTAGACCTGCAGGATGTGGGGCTGCGTTTCTATACCTATTACATCTCGATGCTGCGCATGATCGATGCCTGCGCCGAATTCGGGAAGCAGGTCGTGGTTCTCGACCGCCCCAATCCCAACGGAATGTATGTCGACGGTCCGGTGCTGGACATGCGTTACAAGTCGGGCGTGGGGGCTCTGCCGATACCTGTGGTGCATGGCATGACGCTTGGCGAGATTGCCCGTATGGCCATCGGCGAGGGATGGGCTAAAAAAGTCGATCTGACGGTCGTACCCGTCAGGAACTACCGGCGCTCGAGGCGTTATGAACTGCCGGTTCCGCCGTCGCCGAATCTTCCTACACAGCACTCCGTGCTGCTGTATCCGTCGCTGTGCCTCTTCGAGGGTACGGTCGTAAGTCTGGGTCGCGGTACCGACTTCCCGTTCGAGGTGTACGGACATCCAGACATGAAGGGCCGCACGTTCTCATTTACACCGCAGCCGCGTGCTGGAGCCAAGAATCCCCCGTTGTGCGGCAGGTTGTGCTACGGTGTGGATTTGCGCGGCAAGGCCGACGATACGATTATTGCCGAGGGGTTGAATCTCGAATATCTGATCGACGCATATCGCGATCTCGATATGGGAGAGGCTTTCTTTACTCCATTTTTCGAAAAACTTATCGGTGTGGATTATGTCCGACGCATGATTATGGAGGGTTGCGACGCCGACGAGATCAGGGCTTGCTGGCATGACGATGTCGAGAAGTTCAAACGGCAGCGACGCCCGTATCTGCTTTACGAGTGAAAATTATTGAAAATTTATAATATTTTATGAACATGCCGTTTGCGGTTACAATTCGTAACCGTAAACGGCTTTTGTTTGCCTGTTTCTGTGGCTGCCGGGAATATTATGCTTACAATCACTCTGTTGCGCGTTTGCGGCGATATTTGGATTGTAAGTAAAAATGTCTATATTTGTTCTCGGACAGACATAGAGCCCCTTATTCATATATATATTCTATTGTTTAACTAAACGAGTATGAAGGTAAAATTCTACTTTATTGCGGCGGTATTGTCCGCCGCTTCTTTTCTTCTGGCGGCTTGCGACAGCAAGGAGAGTGTGACGCCGGAACCGGGCGGGGAGACCGTGAAGGTCGACCCTGATGAGATCGTGTTGACCGTCAAGGAGACCCGAGCAGTCTCTTTCGTCGTCGAGGCTGTACCGGGCGAGAATATCGGCAACTATTATGTTGGTCTGGCCGATACGGAATATGTCGAGTCGGAGTTTGCGGACGCTTCAGGCAATGTCGATCTGGATGCACTGGCCCAGGCCCTGATCGACAGCGAAAATGAATACGGAGCCGACTGGACGGATCCTTCACTGGTGTATGCCGGTAACAAGGATTTCAATTCGTTCCTGTACGGATCCCTCGATAAGGGAACTTCGTATACGGTCGTGGCGTTCGGCGTCAGCGCAACGGGTGAAAAGACTTCGTCGGCGTTTGCCTTGGAGGTCGTAACTTCGGCTACGGTATCTCCTTCGGACAACGAAATCACGCAGACCGTATCCGATATCTCGGATAGCGGAGCCGTCGTAACCGTTACCACGTCGAACTACAACCTCTATTATGCCGACGTTCAGCCAGCTGCATCGATTGAGGGGTTGAGCGATGACGAGATATTCCAGTATGTGGTCGATTACTATGGAGCATATATCGAGTGGGCTCTCTGCTCGGGAGACAGTACGATCGATTATACGGGCTATTGCGACCCCGGAACGGAATATTGTGCCGTTGTCATCGGATACGAGGCGGGCGAGGCCACAACGAAGGTGTACAAGGAGTACTTCACGACCCTCGGCGAGTCGTCAGGCCCGGGTGAGACGTCTGATGTGACATTTACATCGACGTGGGATACGGTGCTGGCTTCGGCCGTGGCGGTAACCGTTACGCCTTCGTACGATGAGGCCATGTACTTCTGGGACATCTTCTCCGAGGAGGAGTATCAGATGGCGGGCGGTACGGCAGATGCTGCCACGCAACTGATTGCGGCAAAACTGCAGTATTATGCCGATTACTATACGGATTTATATGGTTTTGATTTCACTGTGGCCGATATTGCCTACAGCCTTGCTTCCTACGGTGAAGAGAGTGCCAACTCCACGTATCTCAAGCCGTCGACCGAATATCGTCTGATAGCTGCAGCTATCGACTATGACGGTAACGTCATATCAGATGGCTACGTGTCGGACAAGGTCACCACGCTGTCACGCGCCGAGATCGGTACGTCGCTTGCGCCGCTCGACGCCGAACTTACGGTATCCGATCTGACATCGTCGAGCGTTCTGTTGTCTGTAGCTCCTGCTGATGCTACTGCATCATATTATTTCAGCGCGATAGACAAGGCATATTTCCAGCAGTTCGCGTCGGACGTGGATTACATCTATGACGATCTCGACTACATGGATTATCTGGCGGTGGACAACGACATGACTGTTGCAGAGGTTTATGCCGCAATGTTGTCTCTTGGCGCCGACTCCTATGAATATACGGGCCTTGACGCCGGAACGGAGTATGTGGCCTATGCATACGGCATGGACAGCGATGGAACCATAACGGCCGGCATGATCAAGCAGGAGTTCGCAACGCCTGCCGAAGGCTCTCAGGCCTCCGTACGCAAGGGCGTGCCGTCGATCTATCACAACAGCATTGCCCGTGCGATTCGCGCTGCCGACCGCGAGGCCCTGAAGGTACGCCGTCTCGACCTTGACGGAAAGGCTGAACGTCGTGCCGGAACAACAGAACTGAAACCCATGCGCAAAGTTGCCGAACATCCGTCGTTGAGGGCACTTTTGAAATAAACGGATGTCATGCTCATGGAACGATGCGCCTCCCCGGGTCAGGGGAGGCGCATTTGTCTTGGATAAAAAATACCCGCATTCCGTTGATGGAGTGCGGGTGATTTCGTTGTTGTCCTCCGTCTTATTCGGCGTGGATAGCTTCGCTCGGGCAAACGCTTGCGCATGTACCGCAATCGATGCATTTGTCAGGGTCGATAACATAGATATCGCCTGCCGAAATAGCCTCAACGGGGCATTCGTCGATGCAGGTGCCGCATGCGACGCAGGAGTCTGAAATTTTGTAAGCCATTGTTGTTTTGTTTTATGTAAAAGTCTCCACAAATATATGAAAATTTTATTCAAAAAACGAGTTTCGCATCCAAAATGCAAAACTCGTCTTTTAGTTGAGCCGGAAGATATTTCCGTATTGTCGGAAAGCTCTTGCGGGCCTATTTGATCATGTCGAAACCGGTGTACGGAACCAGTACCTCCGGAATCCTGATGCCTTCGGGTGTCTGGAAATCCTCGAGCAGGGCGGCCACGATGCGCGGCAGCGCCAGCGACGAACCGTTGAGCGTGTGAGCAAGGTGGATCTTCTTGTCGGCATCCTTGTAGCGCAGCTTCAGACGGTTTGCCTGGAAAGCCTCGAAGTTCGATACGGACGAAACCTCCAGCCAGCGTTTCTGAGCCTCGGAATATACCTCGAAGTCGTATGTCAGGGCCGAGGTGAACGACATGTCGCCGCCGCAGAGACGGAGTATGCGGTAGGGCAGTCCGAGCGAAGCGACGAGCTTCTCGACATGGGCTACCATGCCGTCGAGGGCCTCGTACGACTTTTCGGGCAGCGACAGCTGTACGAGCTCGACCTTGTCGAACTGGTGCAGGCGGTTGAGTCCGCGTACGTCCTTGCCGTAGGAGCCGGCCTCACGACGGAAGCACGGGGTATAGGCCGTCATCTTTACCGGGAAATCCTTCTCGTCGAGTATGCAGTCGCGGTAGATGTTCGTGACGGGGACTTCGGCCGTCGGAACGAGGTAGAAGTTGTCCACTTCGGCGTGATACATCTGGCCCTCCTTGTCGGGGAGCTGTCCGGTGCCGAATCCCGAAGCCTCGTTGACCATGACGGGAGGCTCTACTTCGAGATAACCGGCCTTGGTATTGAAGTCGAGGAAATAGTTGATCAGCGCACGTTGCAGGCGGGCTCCCTTGCCCTTGTATACGGGGAAGCCGGCACCCGTGAGCTTTACGCCGAGATCGAAGTCGATGATGTCGTACTTCCGGGCGAGTTCCCAGTGGGGCAGTGCATTCTCCGGCAGCTTGGTGTAGCTCTCGACGAGCTTTACGACAAGGTTGTCGGCTGCGGTTTTGCCTTCGGGTACGATGTCGGCGGGGAAGTTGGGCAACTTGACGATCTCGGCCTGCAGTTCGTTGGTTACGGACTGGTGTTCGGCGTCGAGTTCGGTCGAGCGGCCCTTGAGTTCGGTTACGAAGCGTTTCTTTGCCTCGGCCTCCTCGCGTTTGCCCTGAGCCATGAGTGCTCCGATCTCTTTCGAGGCCTTGTTCTGCTCGGCCAGGCAACTGTCGAGCTCCTGCTGTATGGCCTTGCGGCGGTCATCGAGCTCCTCGATCTTGTCGATAATCGGGGCGGCGTCCACGCCTTTCTTGGCGAGCTTGCGTATGGCTGCCGCCTTGTCGTCCCTGAGTTGTTTGAGTGTCAGCATAATATTTCGTGTTTTATTCGGTTCGAACGTTACAGTCTGCAAAAATATAAAAAATGCAGCAAATGTTTCACTGCGGCCCACAAATAATGTCTTGAAACACGCCTGTGTTGTATAATTGTGATAACTTTCCGTATTTTTGTAAAAAATTCAACGACGTGAAGAGAATCGAACTGCTGGCTCCGGCCCGTGACTATGCTTCGGCCGTCGACGCCGTCGACTGCGGTGCCGATGCCGTATATATCGGAGCGACGAAATTCGGGGCGCGGTATGCCGCCTCGAACTCACTCGACGACGTGGCCCGGGCCGTGGAGTATGCCCACCAGTTCGGCGTGCGCGTTTACGCAACGCTCAATACGCTGCTTTTCGACGACGAGATCGAAGAGGCCCGCGTGCAGGCGCAGCAGGTCGTGGCGTCGGGTGTCGATGCCCTCATCGTGCAGGACATGGCCTATTGCCGCATGGGACTCGATGCGGAGTTGCATGCCTCGACGCAGATGTGCAACATGTCGCCGGAGCAGGCGTCGTTTCTGTCGCGTTGCGGATTTTCGCGCATAATTCTCGAACGGGCCCTCACGCTCGACGACATACGGGCCATACGTGCCGCAACCGATGCCGAACTCGAATGTTTCGTCCATGGTGCAATATGCGTAGGCCATAGCGGACGCTGTTTTCTGTCGCGTTCGATGGGCGAGCGCAGCGGTAACCGAGGTGCCTGCAGCCAGCCTTGCCGCCTGACATACGACCTCACGGATGCCGACCGCAATGTCATAATCCGCGGCAAGCACCTGCTGTCGGTCTTCGATCTCTCGTTGGGAGGACGTCTGGGCGACCTGCTCGATGCGGGAGTTACGTCATTCAAGATCGAAGGACGGCTCAAGGAGCGCAGCTACGTGCGTAACGTCGTCAGCTACTACCGGCGCGAGCTCGATGCCGCCATGTCGCAACGTGAAGGCCTTGCAAGGGCTTCGGTAGGTCGCAGCCGCGTGGAGTTCGATCCCGATCCGTCGAAGAGCTTTACGCGTGGCGGATCGGAGTATTTCCTCGACGGCAAGCGTTCGGGAGTGGCGTCGTTCGATACACCCAAGGCTGTTGGTGAGTATCTCGGTCGTGTGGTATCGGTCGTCAGGGGCGGATTCCGCATCGACGGCGCGACACTGCCCGAAGCCGGCGACGGCATCTGCATGCTTTCGTCGCAGGGTGTGGTCGGTACGAATGTCAACGGCTGCGATGACGGCGTGATACGTCCCAACCGCATGGATGGCATAACCGTCGGCGCAAAGGTGTTCCGCAACTACGACAACCGTTTCAACAGGGCGGTCGAACACAGCCGCATACGCCGGACGATAGATGTCGATGCCGCGGTCGAAGTTTCGGCCGATACCATAGTGATGAAGTTTACCGATGAGGAGGGCGTGTCGGTCGAGGTGCGTCGCAGCGGCCGTTTCGATGCGGCTACTGATGTCGGCAGGATGAATGATACGCTGCGTGCGCAGGTCTCAAAGAGCGGTGATACGATATTCTCGGTACGACGAGTCGATGTCGCGAACGGCGGCTTCTTCGTGCGGGCGGCTCTTCTGAACGAGATGCGCCGGGAGGGCCTCGACGCATTGCGCCAGAGACGGGTGTCGATGCCGCGTCGGCATAAACCGTTTGTCGAGAACAGGTCGGTGCCTTGCCCGAAAAAGCGACTTGCGGCGCAGGACAACGTGACCAACCGTCTTGCCGCTGAGTTTTACCGCGACCATGGCGTCACGGAGATCGAGCGCGGCCTCGACCTGCGCGATTCGACGGCCGGGGAGTGCGTCATGCGTACGAGCTACTGCCTGCGTCGGGAGATAGGCCAGTGTCTGCGCGAGCATCCTGCCTTGCGCGGCGATCTCTACCTCGAACACGGCGCGCACCGCTATCTGTTGGGTTTCGACTGCAACAGGTGCGAGATGAGCCTTACGGATTGTACAAAACGCAACGGATAGATATGAGAGCAGACCATACACCGCATTTTGCGGATTACGAACTACTGGATTCGGGCGACTTCGAAAAACTCGAGCGCTTCGGACGTTACGTTACGCGTCGTCCCGAGCCGCAGGCCGTGTGGCACCGTACCCTTTCTGAAGAGGAGTGGCAGCGGCGTGCCGACGCCTCGTTCCTGCGGGATGCCCGCAGCGACGAACGCGGCGAATGGAGGCTGAAACCGAACGTCCCGTCACGCTGGAGCGTGGATTACAAGTACGGCGACATGCTTCTGCGCATGCGTCTGGGTCTTACGTCGTTCAAGCACGTAGGCATATTCCCGGAACAGGCATCGAACTGGAACTTCATATACGACCGTACATGCGGCCTGCGTTCGCGCGGTATCAGGCCTCGTGTGCTCAATCTCTTTGCATATACCGGCGGAGCGACGCTTGCGGCCCGTGCGGCCGACGCCGACGTTACGCATGTCGATTCGGTGAAGCAGGTGGTTACGTGGGCCCGCGAGAACATGGTGTCGAGCGGTATGGAGGGAGTACGGTGGATTGTGGAGGATGCCCTGAAGTTCGTGAACCGCGAGGTGCGTCGCGGCAACCGCTACAACGGCATAATACTTGACCCTCCCGCATACGGGCGCGGTGCCAACGGCGAAAAATGGGTGCTCGAGGACAACATCGGCGAGATGCTGGAGCGTTGCGCCGAGCTGCTCGAAGCGAAGGATGCCTTCCTGGTGCTGAACCTCTATTCTATGGGGCTCTCGTCTATGATCGCCCGTACGGCTGTACATCAGGCTTTCGGAGTGCCTGCGGACGAGGAGTCGGGCGAACTCTATTTCGAGGACCTTTTCGGCAAGCAGCTCCCGTTGGGTACATACTACCGCTTCACTCGCTGACACCAATACGTACAATAAACCCTTAAAACCTTACGGACATGATATTTCTTGCTGTCGTTTTCGGTATTCTGAGCGGATGTCTGCTCTCCGTACTTGTGGGCCTGCTGGGCCGCCGCCGCAAACTGGGCTTCGGCTGGGCTTTCCTGCTGAGCCTCATATTCACGCCTCTGGTGGGCCTGATATGCGTACTGCTGTCGGATCCACTGCCCGAAGGATACGAGCGGTGGGGTTGTCTGGGTACGGTTGTAGCCATACTCGGCATACTCTTCCTCGCGGCCTTCATATTCGTTCTGCTGGCCTTGGCCGCTGCGGTCACGCTCTGATTCGGGGCAACACCGCTGCCGTCAGAAGACGTAGTATATCACGATGCCTGCGACGGCCGACAATACGATCATCAGTATGGGATTGACCTTGAAGTGCGAACCGGCAAGGCATCCTGCGAAAAGTATCCAGCTCCATGCATCGATGAAGTTGGCCTCCTCTTTTGTGGCGGGAAACATCAGCAGCAGCGCCGCCGAGATTATCAGTCCTATGACGGCCGGTTTCATCGCCTCGATGGTGTTGTGGACATAGGGGTTGTTGCGCAGCTTCAGAAAGAAACGCGTGAGCAGTATCATCAGCGTGAGTGCCGGCATGCAGACGGCGAACGTGGCGACGAGCGATCCCCAGAATCCGGCTACGGTGTAGCCTATGTATGTGGCCGAGTTGATGGCTATGGGGCCCGGCGTGATCTGCGATATGGCCACGATGTCCGAGAACTCGGCGCTCGTGAGCCACTGGTGCTGCACGACCACCTCGTGCTGTATGAGCGAAAGCATGCCGTAGCCGCCGCCGAATCCGAAGAATCCGATCTTCAGATAGCTTACGAAGAGTTCGAGCAGTATCATTTTCCGTTATTTTTTGCGATTCGTGTGGTAATGACCGTATAGACGATGCCTATGGCGGCACTTGCGAGCAACAGGTATATCGGCGAAAAACCGAAGTACCAGACGACGACGGCGATGACGGCCGCCAGCGCCAGCATCCACCACTTCATGCCCTTGACCAGACCTGCAATCGGGGCTATGATCAAAGCCACTACGGCAGGGCGCATTCCCTTGAAGGCGGCATCGACCACCGGATTGGTGCGGATGTCGGCGAAGAACGTGGCCACGATTATGATTATGACGAACGACGGTATGATGACGCCGAGAATGGCGGCAAGTGCACCGGAGTATCCGCGTATCTTGTAGCCGACGAACACCGACGAGTTGAGGGCAATGGGGCCCGGTGCCGATTGTGCAAGCGTCAGCAGTTCGAGAAAGTCCTTCTTCTCGATCCATCCGCGTTTGTCGATTATTTCGCGCTCGATTATGGGTATCATCGCGTAGCCTCCGCCGAAAGTGAAGAGGCCTATCTTGAAAAACGACCAGAAGAGCGCCAGCAAAATATTCATTTTCCTACTGTTTTATTGTTCGTTGACTGTTGCGACCATGACCGTAGCCACTACGGCGGCCGTCTCGGTGCGCAGCCGCTGGTGTCCGAGCGTTATCTCCTCGAAACCGCGCTCGACAGTTGCCGTTATCTCTTCGGGCGAGAAGTCGCCTTCGGGACCGATCAGCACCATGACATTCTCGCCCGGGGCAATGACCTTCGGCAGATATTTGCGTTCGCCGCGTGCCTTGTCGCAGTGTGCGATGAATTTGCGGCCGTCGAACGGCATGTCGAGGAGCTCACGCAGCGGTGTCATGTCGTGCAGCCGCGGATGGTAGGCCTTGAGCGACTGCTTGACGGCGGCCGTCACGACCTTCTCCTCGCGTTCGCGCTTGATAGTCCGGCGCTCGCTGTGTGCGCACTCCAACGGGATTATCTCGCTGACACCAACCTCGGTGGCCTTCTCGACGAACCACTCGAAACGCTCGATGTTCTTTGTCGGGGCTACGGCCATCACGAGCCTGTAAGGCATCCGCTCGAACTCATGCTCGGTAGAGATGACACGCACGGCGCAACGTTTGGGGTTGGCGTCGGTTATTTCGCACAGGTGCATTTCGCCGCGTCCGTCGGTGATATACAGACGGTCGCCCGCGCCCATTCGCAGTACGCGTACGCAGTGTTTCGATTCCTCTTCGTCGAGCGTGTACTCGGGCGGAACCATGTCGGGAGCATAGAAGAGTTGCATGGTCTTACAATTTGTTTTTTGCAGCCGCAAAGTTAACAAAAGTTGCCGATAATAGCGACAACGGCTGTAAGGGTGTGTCTGATTGTTCTATTTTGTGTCTGTTTTCTGCAAAAAACGGAACGATGATTTGTATTGCCGCGGATATTTCTGTATATTTGTTAAATAACGATTTTCTTATGATGAGTAGAGTGTTGAGAAGTGCGGTTCTGGCCGTATCGGCTACGGTGATACTGGTATGCTGCACGAAGGAGAATACCGAAGCTGTGCCGGATAATGATACGGTGTTGACCGTCGGCACGATAGCAGTTGTACCGTCGGACGGTATTGTCGACGGCCGTTTCCAGATAACCATAACCGACCGCGGCAACAACGAGGTGAAAGTCATGCCAGACGGTACGGTCGTGACCGAGGCATCGTTCGACGAGACGACGAGCGAGATAGTCTTTACCGTCGGCGAGAATACGGGTATGGTCCGCTCGGGTTATATCGTGCTCTCGTGCGGCAAGGCCGCCGAGGTGGCCAAAATTGAGCAGCGACCCGGAACGATACTCAAGGGCAAGTCGGGCTGGTACGAGATTCCGGCCATCGTCGATAACGATTCCTATATATATTATTCGCATTCGTCGCTGCCGTCGGCGCCGGATCGCCGCAACTATTCGTTCTGCTTCTCGACCGACATGTATGCGTCGCTGTGGGTGGCATATCCGCTGCATGAGTGCTATCTCGGTTCGGCCGATCGCCGCGATACCTTTGGCTACGACAAGGATTTCGCCACGTTCTGCGGCGATGTCGACTGCGGCATGCAGGCTCAGGTGTCAGGTGCATACTATACCGAATTCGGAAATACCGTTACCAGCTCCACGAACCTGCAGTATTCGCGCGGACACCAGTTGCCGTCAGCCGACCGTACGGCCAGCTCCGCCGACAACGATACGAGTTTCTATGCCACTAACATGACGCCGCAGCGTCAGTCGCTCAACGGCGGTGCGTGGTACAAGCTCGAGAATCTGGTCCGCACGCAGTGGATGTGCAGCGATACGCTCTACGTCGTAACGGGGGCCATGTTCGAGGATGGACATGCCACGGCATACGACAACAAGAGCCGGGGCAAATGCGTGCCGGTACCCACGAAGTACTGGAAGGTGCTGCTCCGCACGCGCGACGGCAATACGGGACGCAGCGTTGCCGAGTGCAGCGCATCTGAATTGCAGTGTATAGGTTTTGTGCTGGAACACAACGATTCGCGCGGCTCGCAGAAGGTTTATACGACCGATGCCCGCAGCGTGGAGCAGATGGAGGAGCTTACTGGCTTCACATTCTTCCCCACTGTGCCCAATGCTCCCAAGAATGTGTGCGATACGTCGTTGTGGGGCGGTCTGACAGCTCAATAGTCGGCCGAGACACAACAAAAAACAAGAGAAACCTTTCGGGGTTTCTCTTGTTTTATCCTTGATGACAAGGAGTTTGTTGGGCTACCAGGACTCGAACCTAGAATGACAGGACCAGAATCTGTAGTGTTACCATTACACCATAGCCCAATGTTCTTCAGAACGGTGATGCAAAAGTAGAACATAATTTTGCTTTTTCAAAGAAAAAACGAAAAAAATTGTATATTTGCTTTAATATTTTTTCAACCGCAACCTGTTGCGGACCATAAAACGAATTTTGTATGAGCATAAAACTTCGATTGACTGTAATGAACTTCCTGCAATTCGCAGTGTGGGGTTCGTATCTTGTATGTATCGGCAATTTCCTGGGTCGTGTGGGCCTGGGCGACTACATCTCGTGGTTCTATATCGCGCAGGGTGTGGTTTCGATCTTCATGCCGGCCATCATCGGCGCTATCGCCGACAAATTCATCCAGCCGCAGCGTCTGCTCGGCATCTCGCACCTGCTGGCTGCAGGATTCATGCTTGCCGCCGCATACTTCGGTATCGAGGCGACACGTCTGACGGCCGAGAGCCTGCCTACGTCGATATGGCCGATATTTACGACATACTGCCTCAGCGTGGCATTCTACATGCCGACGATAGCACTGTCGAATACCGTGGCATTCTCGATCCTCAAGAGCCACGGATACGATACAGTCAAGGACTTCCCTCCTATCCGCGTATTCGGAACCGTCGGTTTCATTGCAGCCATGTGGTTCGTCAACTTCGTAAGTTTCGGTCTGGCCGAGGCTGCGCAGTTCACATACATGCAGCTTGTCGTATGCGGTACCATAGGGCTGGTTCTGGGTCTCTACTCGTTCACGTTGCCGCAGTGCCCGATCTGTGCCGACGAGAGCCGGAACAAGACGCTCGTACAGCGTCTCGGTCTTGATGCCTTCGTACTCTTCAAGCAGAAGAAGATGGCGCTCTTCTTCATCTTCTCGATGCTGCTGGGCGTCTCGCTGCAGATAACCAACGGCTACGCCACTCCCTATATCAACAGCTTTGCTGCATCGTCGCAGAGCTGGTTCGCCGAAAATCCGACGTTGCTTGTGTCGGTATCGCAGATTTCGGAGGCCTTGTGCATACTTCTCATTCCGTTCTTCCTCGGACGCTTCGGCATCAAACGCGTGATGATGATTGCCATGTTCGCATGGGTGTTGCGCTTCGGTTTCTTCGGCTTGGGTACCACTGAGAGCGCATTGGGTATAATCGCCCTGTTCATCTCGTGCCTGGTATACGGTGTGGCATTCGACTTCTTCAATGTTTCTGGTGCACTTTTCGTCGAGCAGGAGGCATCGAAGCCCATGCAGGCCTCGGCACAGGGACTCTTCATGCTGATGACCAACGGTATCGGAGCCTCGGTCGGAACGTGGATCGCCGGCAAGGTGGTGTCGCACTACTGCGACTGGAACAACGGCTATCTGGTTGCCCGCGATGGTGTGAGCGGAGGCTGGCAGGCTACGTGGGGAATATTTGCCGCATACGCGCTTGTGGTAGCTCTGGTCTTCACCGTGGCATTCAAGTACAAGCACAATCCTGCCGCACTGAAGAAGTAACGGTCGAACAACCGTTCGATATACAACGCCCGCAGTCTTTCGACGGACTGCGGGCGTTTTGTTTATGTCGCGGTATTGCAAATTTATGGCGACATTAAAAAAGCACCGGACACAAAGAAAAGTGTCCGGTGCTTTGTATGGTTATAAGCAGGTGATCGGTTACTCCTCCTTGTCGAGCTGCATCTTGTCGATGAGGGCCTTGGTCTGAGGCTTGTGGCCGCGGAACTTGACATAGAGCTTCATCGGGTGCTCCTTGCCTCCCTTCGACAGTATGTTCTTGCGGAACGAATCGGCAACCTCACGGTTGAAGATGCCCTTCTCCTTGAAGAGCGAATAGGCATCGGCCGCAAGAACCTCGGCCCACTTGTAGCCGTAATATCCTGCGGCATAGCCGCCCGCAAAGATATGGGTGAATGCCGGAGCCATGGCCGTACCCTTGATTACGGGCAGTACCTGTGCCGGAGCCATCGAAGCCTCCTCGAAAGCCTCGACGTCGCCTGTGTAGGGCTCGGTCAGCGTATGCCATGCCATGTCGGTCAGACCGAATGATAGCTGGCGTACATTACCGTAGGCTGCGAGGTAGTTCTGAGCCGCAACGATCTTCTCGACAAGCTCGGCCGGGATGGGTTCGCCCGTCTCGTAGTGCTTGGCCCACAAGTCGAGGTACTCCTTTTCGGTAGCCCAGTTCTCCATGATCTGCGAAGGCAGCTCGACGAAGTCGCGATAGACGTTCGTGCCGTTCAGAGACTCGTACTTGCCCTCGCCCAGCATGCCGTGCAGGGCGTGTCCGAACTCGTGGAGGAACGTCTGGAACTCGTCGAATGTAAGCAGCGACGGTTTGCTCTCGGTCGGCTTCGTGAAGTTCATCACAAGCGATACGAGCGGACGCGTCTCCTTGCCGTCGACGATCTTCGCACCGCGGAATTCGGTCATCCATGCGCCCGAGCGTTTCGATGCGCGCGGGAAAAAGTCGAGATAAAGTACGGCCATGAACTTGCCCTTGTCGTCGGTGACCTCGTAGGCCGTAACGTCGGGATGATAGACCTGAATGTCGGTACGTGGCGTGAAGTTGAGCCCGTAGAGCTTGTTGGCAAGCAGGAATACGCCGTCCTTAACATTCTCGAGGCGAAGGTAGGGCTTTACCAGCTCGTCGTTGAGCTCGTATTTCTCGTGCTTGTATTTCTCGGAGTAGTATGCCCAGTCCCACGGCATCACGTCGCCTTCCAGGCCCAGCGAGTGTGCATATTCGTTGATCCTGTCGTAATCCTTGTCGGCGTACTCCTTGGTCTCGGCCAGCAGTTCGGCCAGGAAATCGTTTACGGTCTTGGTATTCTCGGCCATGCGGTTCTCGAGAACGTAGTCGGCGTAGCACTCGTATCCCAGAAGATTGGCAATCTTCAGACGCAGTTCGGCTATACGCTCGAGTGTGGCCGTATTGTCGAACTCGCCACCGAGCGCACGCGAGTTGTTGGCACGCCACAACTGCTCCTTGAGATCGCGCTGCGTCGAATAGGTTATGAACGGCAGGTAGCTCGGATACTGCAACGTGACGGTCCAACCCTTTTCGCCGCGGGCCTTGGCCTCGAGAGCCATGCTCTCCTTTACATAGTCGGGCAGTTCCTCGACCTTTTTGGGATCGGTGATGTTGAGCGTGAAGGCGTTGGTAGCCGAGAGCGAATTCTGCCCGAACTTGAGCGTCAGGGCCGACAACTCGCTGGTGTATTGACGGTAAAGCTCCTTCTTCTCTTCAGACAGGTCGGCACCGCTGCGGGCAAAGCCCTTGTAGGTATCCTCCAAGAGCTTCTTGTCCTCTTTCGAAAGGCCGAAGCCCGGATGCTCGTACACGGCCTTTACACGTGCGAAGAGCTGCGGATTGAGGGCTATGTCGTTTGCCAGTTCCGTAAGCTTGGGCTGGATTTCGAGGGCTATCTGCTGCATCTGGTCCGAGGTGTCGGCCTCGAGCAGATTGTAGAATATACCCTCAATACGGCTGAGAAGCTCGCCCTGACGTTCGAGCGCCACGATCGTATTGGCGAATGTCGGCTTTGCCGGATTGTTGACTATCGCATCGAGCTCGGCGCGCGATACGGCGATGGCTGTTTCGAATGCCGGCATGTAGTCGGTTATCTTGATCGAATCGAACGGTGGCGTCTGGAACGGAGTGTCCCAGTCGGCCAGCAGCGGATTCGACTTGTCGATTTCGGGCAGTTGCACTACCGGCATTGAGTTGTCGGCGCATCCTGCCGCAAACGCGGAGATACACATAAACATCAAGATTTTTCCTGTTGAGTTCACTAAGTTTTTCATACTCTATCTTTTTGCGGTTTTCTTCATTGTCTGTTTGGCGTCGCGGCCGGTTGCGGATACGAACTTCGCCTTGACGGCATCTTCATCACTGACCGTTCCGTGTTTGTCAGCCTCTTCCTCTTCGGCAGGTTCGGGTTCGGTCCACAGTCCGCGGGCCTTGAGCAGAGCCGTCTTGTCGGGATCGGCACCGCGGAATGCACGGTAGAGGTTCATGCCGTCGTCCGAACCGCCGCGTTCGAGAAGCTCGTGACGGAAACGGTCGGCCAGACGTTTGTCGAACAGGTCGCCGCTCTCTTTGAAGGCCTCGAAGGCATCCTTGTCGAGGACCTCGGCCCAGATGTAGAAGTAGTATCCGGCCGAATACCCGCCGTCGAATATGTGGCTGAAGTAGGGATAGCGGTAGCGCGGCTCGATCTGCGGTATGAGCCCGCGCTTGACGTTGAGGGCGTCGTATTCGAAGGCGTTGACGTCGATTTCGTCGTCGTAACTTGTCAGCGAATGGATGTCGAGATCCGACAGCGCCGCTGCAACGAGTTCCGTGGTGGCGAATCCCTGATTGAACAGTGCGCTGTTACGCAACTTCTCGACAAGTGTCTTGGGTATCACCTCGCCCGAACGGTAGTGCGTGGCGTAATATTCGAGTACCTCGGGTTCGAACGCCCAGTTCTCCATGATCTGCGACGGCAGCTCCACGAAGTCGCCCTCGACGTTCAGCAGACCGCGATAACGCACGTCCATGAACAGGAAGTGCAGTGCGTGTCCGAATTCATGGAACAGCGTGCCGGTCTCGTCGATGCTCAGCAGCGCCGGAGAGTCGTTGACCGGACGCGTGAAGTTGCTGACGATGCCGACAACGGGCGGAATGCGTTTGCCGTCGGCGTCGCGTCCCGGTTCACGGAAATATCCGCACCAGGCTCCTCCGCTCTTTCCGGCACGCGGGAAGAAGTCGAAGTAGAGGATGCCCAGCAGCGTCTCGTCGGTATCGAGAACCTCGAATGCCGAGCATTCGTCGTTGTATGCCGGAATCTTGACCGGACGGAACGTTATGCCGTACAGCCTGTTGGCCAGGAAGAATATGCCGTGGCGCACGTTGTCCAGAGCGAAATAGGGCCGCAGCATCTCCTCGTCGAGCGAGTAGTTCTTGCGGCGCAGTTTTTCGGCATAGTACCACCAGTCCCATGACTCGAACGTGGCGTCCGGAATGTCGCGCTTGAGAAGCTCCTCCATCTCGGCGAGTTCGCCCTTGGCGCGGTCGAGTGCCGGTGTCCATATCTGCTCGAGAAGGTCGTACACGGCCTTCTTGTCCTTGGCCATCTGGTCCGATATGACGTAGTCGGCATAGCTGTCGTAGCCCAGCAGATGCGCCTTTTCGGTACGCAGACGTATGAAGTCGTTGATGAGTTGCTTGTTGTCGTACTTGTCGTTGTTGTCGCAGCGACGCAGGTATGCCTTGTACATCTGCTCGCGCAGCGAACGGTCGGACGAGTAGGTGAGGAAGGGTATGAGGCTCGGTTTGTGGAGTGTGAAGACCCATTTGCCCTTGCGTCCCATCTCTTCGGCCTTGGCGGCAGCGGCGTCGCGAACGTTCGACGGAAGTCCGTCGAGCTGTTTCGACGTCAACTCAAGCACGAAGTTGTTGTTCTCGGCAAGCAGGTTGTTGCCGAACTTCACGGCCGTGAGCGAAAGTTCGCTGTTTATCTCCTTGAGCCGTTCGCGGTGCTCGTCGTCGAGCAGCGCTCCGGCCCGCACGAAGCGGTCGTATGTCTTCTCGAGCAGACGCATCTGTTCGGCATCGAGACCGAGCGCCCCGCGTTTGTCGTAGAGGCTCTTGATCTTGGCGAAGAGTTCCCTGTTGAGCAGGATTTCGTCGTTGTGTGCGGCCATCAGCGGCATTATGCGCTCCTGAGCCTTCTGCAGTTCGCTGTTGCGGTCGGCCGAGCAGACCATCTCGAAGGTCAATGCGATGCGCGAAAGCATTTCGCCCGAATTGTCCAAAGCCACGATCACGTTGTCGAACGTCGGTTCGTCGTTGTTGCTGACTATGGCATCGATTTCGCTGTTGTGAAGCGACATGGCATATTCGAGAGCCGGTGCGTAGTGGCGGCTTTCGATCTTGTCGAACGGAGGAATGCCGTAAGGCGTCTCCCATTCCGCCGTAAGCGGGTTCTGAGCGGGCTGGCCGCTGCGGTTGTTGCAGGCGCAGATCATCATTGCTGCGGATATTAAAATGATACGTAAGGCATTTTGCTTCATACGGTTCTAAAATTGCGTTTTATTAACGTCAAATATAGCAAAATATTTCCTTTTGCAAAAATGAAGGGCCGGTGACCGCATTGCGATCACCGGCCGGTACGTAAGGTCCGCGATCCTACCTGCGAACCTTGATTATGAGTTTGCGGACATGACCCTCGCCGAGCATCGGAGCATGTGCGTCTTCGGGCATCAGTATCGTGAACTCGCCTTCATGCACGGTGTAGAACGTCTGCGGGGTGTCGGTGTAGAACCGTATGTCCTTCTCGACATCGAACTCGCCGCGGGGCGCCTCAAGCAGACGTCGTTCGCTCCAGCCGAACTCCTCGGTGCCGCCAACGACGATCTGTATGTCGATGTATTTGTCATGTACCTCGAGAGCGGCGGCGCTGCGCGGGCGCAGGTCGAGCTCCGATACGTTGACGAAAATGTCGTCGCCGTCGATGGCGTGGCGTCCGACGGCCAATGCCTTCAGATCGGTGGATTCGATCCACTCGAAAGCCTTCCTGAAGCGCGGACAGAGCGGATAGTAAAGCTCCTTGTTCCGCAGGGAATCCAGAATCATATCATTGATGTTTTATACGGTTTTTACAGTTCGAGGCTGCCCGGCTCGAGGTATTCGATCGTCGGGTAGGGAGCCAGGTTTGCCGAGCGTACCACGCACTTGCCGTCGGAGCTGGTGAAGTAACGGTATCCGTTCTCCTGCTTGTTGAACGTGTATCCGTCCTGACGCATGGCCTGCAGGAACTCGTCGCTGTCGAGGTAGGAGCCGTCGGTAATGATGGCCATAACCTTGAAGAGTCCCGTGCCGGTGTTTTCGTCGACCCAGAATCCGAAACGGTCATAGATCGTGCCGCTCTCGGCAGGGTAGGAGACATAGAGTCCGGCCTCGCCCGAGCTGTAGAGCGTACGTCCTGCGGCCGCTTCACCCGCGGTTATCTGTTCGGGCGTAGCCCCGAACGTATGGAACGGGTGTATGAGCTTCGATTCGAGCTGCGGCAGTTCGGGCAGCTCGTCCGTCGGGGTGAAGAGCACGTAGGAGACTCCGTCGCTGGTGCGGCGCATGATCTGTGCCCGTACTGCCGACGTGGCATTGTCGAGCGTGATTACGTCGCCGCTTGCCGACTTTTTCTCATATCCCATGCCCTGAAGAGCCTCAACCAGATTGCTGTTCCAGACCTTCTGTTCCGACGCGCCGATCATGCGTACCGACTTCAGCTGCCGACCCGACTCGAACACGTATTCGCGTGTGGGGAAGTCGGCGCATGAAACGCTTGCGAAGATGAGCGTGTTGGCACTCGAGTTGTCGATGTCGTAGTTGGCCTTTTCGGCCTCGAAATCGATGACCCCGGCCTTTGTGTCGGTGTCGTAGAAACCGAGATAGGGCATCTCCACCGATACGGCGTCGTCGTAGAGTACGATATTCTCGTCCTGTCCCGATTCGTTCTTGTCGCAGCCGGCGGCCAAAGCCGCTATGCACAGGGCTGTCAGTATGCGGTATCTCATGGCTTGTTATGCTACATTAACGTGAATGTCAGTTCGGCATATTCGGCCTCGCCGAGCATGACGGCGCGTACGCCCATCAGCGACTTCGGAGCGCTAACTTCGAAATAGAAGTATCCGTCCTTGGATTCGATCTGCTTTGTGGTAGGATACATGATGTAGAGATTCGGGTTGAGTATGAACTCGTGATCCTTGAGTACGAGGAACGTCTCGCGGTCGAGATACAGGCAGATCTGTTCTACCTTCTCCTCGGCATTGAAACGGTATGCGCGCCAGTATGGTTTACCGTAGTCCGGCTGTTCGTTTACCTCGAAATAGTAGGTCGTATAACCGTCGACCGTCGAGGTCTTCTCGGGATCGTATGCGAGACCGTATTCAGCCTCTTTTGCCACAATCTGATCGAGCGTCGAACCGAAATCGCTCGAAATTGGTGTCGACAATATTCCTATGTTATCGGGCGACTGGTTCTCGTCGTCGGGACGGTCCGTCGGAGCGGGTGTCGGTATGAATGTGCCGGTCGGGCCCTCCGAAGGCTTGTAGTTCTCGTCGTCGGTTACCACGACTTCGCTGTCGCTGCCAAGCAGCGAGGTGATGTAGTCGGTCTCGTCGCCAGTGTCGGCTATGACTACCGTCAGTGCCGTATTGCCGGTTACGATCTTGTACGAAGCATCGGCTGCAAATGCGCCGTTCTTGAAGTTGATGCGCGTCAGGAAGGGCATGTTCTCCATGTTGACTGTGGCGATGGCCGGGTTCTTTGCAAAACTTACCTCGGTGAGCGATGCTCCCTCTGCCTCGAAAGTCTTGAGCTTGGTGTTGGCCGAGAGATCGACGGTGGTGAAGTAGGGCTCATTCGATCCGTTGAGTACGTTGTTGCCGCCGATCTTGAGCGTGGTGAGCTCGGGCATCGTCGTAACGTCGAGCTGCAGCAGCTTGTTGTTGGTGAAGTCGATCTCGGTGATCTTCGGGTCGTTGTAGATGGTGACGTCAACAAGCCCGCAGTTAGCTGCCGTAATGCGCTCGAGTGCCGGGCAGTTCTGTGCGGTGATGTTGTAGAGGTCCGTATTATCCGAAACGTTCAGCTCACGCAGGTTGTTCATGTCGGTGGTGGTGATTGTCTCGAGCCGGTTGGCGGCGAGACTTACCGTTTCGAGCGACGCGCAGGACTTGATATCGATGGAGGCGAACTTGTTGTTGTCGGCCTTCAGGGCCTTGAGTACGCTGTTGGACGTGAGGTCTATCGTCGAGAACGAGTTGCCCGAGATGTTAAGCTCCTCGAGAAGTGTCAGCGCCGAAAAGTCGGCCGTGGAGATGCTGTTGTCCGATACGTCGAGGAGAGTGAGGCCTGCAAGAGCCTCTATCGGCTTGAGGTCGGAGATATAGTGACCGCTGAGTACGAGGCTCTTGAGGTTTACGAACTTCTCGAGGCCCGTAATATCGCTGATCTGTACGTCGGAACCGGAGGCTGAAAGGTCAAGGGCCGTTACTGCAGCAGCCTCTTCTTCACTGATCTTGCCGTCGTTGTCGGTATCGATGCCTTTCTGCAGAAGCAGTGTCGTAAGATTGGTGTCGGTAATTTCTACCGTGGTGACGGGAGTCTCTTCCGTCTTGGACTCCGAGCAGGCGATGATGTTGCTGCACATGAGTGCGACGGCAGCAACGAGTAGGGTTTGTTTTTTCATACCTGAAACTTTTTGTGTTGTTTGGGAAAATCAGTTGACAAAGATATTCAAACAGAGGAAAAAAACAAAAAAAATCGTCTCCAGAGTGGGTTCTGGAGACGATTTTTTCGGAAATGGAGATAAGATAGAATCCTTATTGGACATCTTTCGCCGTGTATGTATCTAAGGTATAGTCTATTGTGCCTGTGTGTCGAGACGTAGCCTTACGAATACCGGATAGTGGTCCGACGAGGCTATTGCGGGAATCTCGTACGACAGCGTTTCGAATCTTTCGTCGACGAGTACGTAGTCGATGCGCAACATGTTGAAGAATCCGCGGAACGTATGTGCATATCCGTGTCCCTGTTCGCTGAAGGTATCCTGCAGATCGCGGGCGACGGTTCGGTAGGCGTACGACATCGGCACATCGTTGAAGTCGCCGCACACGATAACCGGATACGGGCTCTCCTTGATTCGTCTGTGAAGGGTGTCGACCTGACGGGATCGCATGATGCTGTTGTCGTAGAGACGTCGTGCAATGCTGTGCATCTTGTCCTCGCGAGTGGAGTCCGATATGAACCTGTGGTTTATGATGTACTCCTTGTCGTCGGAGGTGATCGACGTGGTCTGCAGGTGGACATTGAATACCCGTACAGTATCGTTGCCTATTCGCATGTCGGCCCAGATACCCGATCCCGTGCCGCACATGCCGCCTACGGAGTCGCTGCGTATGATTCGGTATCTCGAGTAGCAGCGCACGAATTGTCCGTCGACCTTTGACGATCTGGTCGCATGGTATCTGCCCAGAAGAGAGTCGATCGTACCGGCACTCTCCGCATCGGAGTGCGATTCCTGAAAGCAGATGATATCCGGCGAATACTTTCCGATGAATGACATTATCGAGTCTGAAGTGAGTGCCCATTTGTCGTCACGCATCTGTCTGATGTTGTACGACAGCACCTTGATGTTGTCGCGTCCGTAATCGGGCTCTTCGTATTCGCGTGTGACGTCTATCTTGTAGTACAGCGACACCTGGAACAGCCCCAAGAAGACGAAGAGAAACATGAATGCCGCCATGCGCCACTTCCAGCGGATAATCCAATAGAGAAGCGACACCATGGCCACCATATATACTATCGGTGAAACGAGTCCCAGCAGCGAGAAGTACCACAATCTTTCGGGCGGTACGAATCTCCCGATGAAGATCATCAGAATGCATAGAGCCGCAACGACCGATACAACGGCCATGACAGCATTGAGCAGCATCCCCCATAGCGAATTGCGCTTGCGTTTGTCCGATTTCCGTTTGCCGTCGAGACGGCTGCTGTAGTATTCGCTCATCTTGCGGTCAATATCTTATCGCACCTCTGCGTTTCCAGTAGAGGAGCAGCAGGTATCCCCACAACATTCCTCCCACATGTGCGAAGTGGGCGATGCCGGCGGCCTGTCCCGTAGCTCCGTAGAAGAGTTCGAGTGCGGCGTAGCCTATGACGAACCATTTGGCCTTGATCGGTATCGGTATGGGGAACATTATCAGAACTTCGTTCGGATGCATTACGCCGAATGCGAGCAGTACGCCCATGACGGCACCCGATGCACCTATGAGTACGATTCCCAGTTCGCCCGTAAGCCATGCCACCAGCATCTGTATAAGCGCTGCACCTACGCCGCATATCAGATAGTAGACCAGAAAGCGCTTCGATCCGAGTTCGTATTCGAGCGTGCGACCGAACATCCAAAGTGCGAACATGTTGAAGAAGAGGTGGTCGAAGCCTCCGTGCAGGAACATGTATGTGACGTACTGGTACGAGTGGAACAGCGGACTGCCGAACCAGTAGAGTGCGCAGAACCTCTCGGCTATGATATTCACCTGCGGTAACAGCCACATGGCAAGGAATATCAGGGCATTGGCTATGATCAGGTTCTTTACGACTGGTGGTGTTCTGAAATAAGGATTCATCTGTTGTCAATCTGTTATCCCAACTTCGAGCGGATCTCGTCGGGTGTTATCTCGGTCATGATTGCCTTGCCCGAGGGTGAAAAACTCATGTTGTCGCACGATGCGAGCTGTTCGAGCAGCTGTGCGGCATCGTTGTCCGTAAGGTTGCGTCCGAAAGTACGCGAGGCGTTGCGTGCCATCGTGCAGGCGATCTTTTCGCGTCTCATGTCGGCGGCCGGTGTCGGCGTATCGAAAGCCTTGAGCAGTTCGTATATCAGTTCGTCGGTGGCGTCGGCGGCCGTTTCGGCCGGGATGCCCTTGACCGTAATCGCTCCGTCGCCCTCGAACGCGATGTCGAAACCGAGTGAAGCGAATTCCGCGGCGTTCTCTTCGAGCAGCGAATATTCGTCGTTCGAGAGGACGAGACGCTCCGGAAAGAGCAGCTGCTGGCTGACGGATGAGTTGTTGCCCATCAGCATGATGTAGCTCTCGTAGAGCAGACGCTCCCTTGCACGCCTCAGATCCACGATCACGAAATGACCGCCGTAGATTGCGGCGGCATACCCGTTGCCGATGTACGTTACCGACGTAAAATCTCTTTTCGCTTCCGTTTGTGGAAGTGTCGGGTGGCTTTCGGCGTCGTCGAACGACGGTATTATGTCGAATTCGTTGTCCATATCGTCGTGCATGGCGGGAATATACTCCATATTCGGCTCGTCGTATGTCGGCATGCGGTCCGCCACCCTGTTTTCGGGTATGGGTATGGCCGAACGACGGGAGCCGTCAGGCGTTATGGCGGGGCGCTCCCGTCTTCCGTCTCCGTTGGCGCCATCCTCCTGAACGTAGCCTTCGCGGAAGGGGTCGTAGTTGTCATCGCTTGTCGACCGCGGTTCGCTGTATATTACACCGCGTTGCGATACCGGTATCTCGATCGCGGCTTCGTTGTCGAAGTCCATCATCGGTACGGCACCGGTCTTTGCCAGAGTCTCGCGGACCGTCGCCAGCAGTATCTGCCAGACATTCTCCGCATCGGCGAACTTGACCTCGGTCTTTTGAGGGTGTACGTTTACGTCGACGCGTTCGGGGTTGACCTTCATGAATATGAAGAACGACGGAAAGCAGCCTTCCGGTATCAGCTTCTCGTATGCCTTCAGTATGGCCTTGTTCATGTACTGCGAGCGGAAGTATCGCCCGTTGACAAACAGGAACTGTTCGTTGTTGCGCTTTTTGGCCACCGACGGCTTGCCGATATATCCCTTTATGTCGACGATCGATGTCTTGGCCTCGACTTCGAGCAGGTTCTGCTTTATGTGTTTGCCGATGACATCGATTATTCGTCCCACAAGCGTTGTGCGCGGCAGTCGGTATATCGGAGCGTCGTTGGCATAGAGCTCGAAGGCGACTTCGGGATTGCACAGGGCCACGCGCTGGAACTCCGCCTTGATCTGCGAGGCGAGTCTCGTCGAGTCGCTCACGAACTTGCGGCGTGCCGGTACGTTGTAGAAGAGGTTGCGTACCATGAACTGCGAACCGACAGGGGTCATGATCGGTTTCTGCGAGATGAACTCTCCGCCGTTCACGATCGTTTCGGTTCCGGTTTCGTCTTCGGGCTGCCGTGTCCGCAATTCGACCTGCGAGACGGCGGCTATCGAGGCCAGTGCCTCGCCGCGAAAGCCGAACGTATGCAGTTTGTAGATGTCTTCGATGCTGGCGATCTTGCTGGTGGCGTGACGGTCGAATGCCATGCGGGCATCTACCGGCGACATGCCGCAGCCGTCATCAACGATCTGGATAAGCTCCTTGCCGCCGTCGCGGTAGTTGACCTTGACGCAATGCGCCCCCGCGTCGATCGAATTCTCCATCATCTCCTTGACTGCCGATGACGGGGAGTTGACGACTTCTCCCGCCGCTATCTGGTTTGCGACGATCTCGGGAAGCAGCTTTATCTTGTCTGACATCTGGCTTTTTACTCCTCTTTTCTTCTACTCTTCGTAATCGTTCGGCACGATCGTTATTGGTGCGTAGGGGTCGAACTCCTCCACGGGTTCGGCCTTGCGGCTCACGGTTTGGTCCTCGGCCGTCGAGAAGGCGGTCACGATGCGGGGATAGAGAATGTATCCGACCAGCAGGATGATCACCAGTATGGCGAATATGATCAGGCTCGAACCGCTCTTGTGGCGCGAATCCTCCAGTGTGCGACGCTCGATGCGGGCCTGTTGCCGTGTGCGCAGGTATTGCCCCGGCGTATATTCGCTGCTGTCGGTCTCGACGCTTTCGCCGCGCAGTTCGCGGCGCCGCTGTTCACGCGCCTCCTTCAGGGGATCGTAGAACCGCGGCGTGTAGTTGAACCCGTTGGGCTTCTTGTATGGTTTGAACCAGCTCATCGTCTGCCTCGTGTCAATGCGTTATCTGAAAAAACTCTTCATGCGTTCGAAGATGTTCTGGTTCTCGACCTTTTCGGCAGCCTGGAATGACGGCTGCTGGGCAAGCTGCTCGACCAGACGGCGCTCCTCGGCCGTAAGTTTCGACGGTATGGTGATGTCCACCACTACCAGAATATCTCCGTGTCCGTAACCGTTTACCGACGGCAGACCCTTGCCGCGCAGACGCAGTACCTTGCCGGCATGCGTTCCCGGGGCTATCTTGATCTTGGCCTTGCCCTCGATGGTGGGCACCTCGACCTCGCCGCCCAGCAAGGCTGTGGTAACCGTAATGTTGAGGTTGTGGATCAGGTCGTCGCCGTCACGTACCAGCTGCGGGTTGCGCTCCTCCTCGACGACAACGAGCAGGTCGCCGTTGACGCCTCCGTGGCGTGCGGCATTGCCCTTGCCGGCAACCGTCAGTACCATGCCTTCGCCTACGCCTGCCGGAATCTTGATCTCGACGACTTCGCTACCCTTGACCGTACCTTCGCCGTTGCACTTGTCGCAGGGCGAGGTTATGACCTTGCCCGTACCGCCGCAGGCGGGGCAGACGCTCTGGGTCTGCATGCGTCCGAAGAACGTATTCTCGACACGCGTCACAACACCCGTACCGTTACATGTGCTGCAGGTCGAGTAACCGTTTGCTCCGTTTGCTCCGGTACCGCCGCACTTGTCGCAGGCTATGTTCTTGGTTATGCGGAGCTTCTTGGTCGTACCGGCCGCAATCTCGGCAAGCGTCAGCTTGACCTTGACACGGATATCGGTACCGCGGTTCGTGGAGCGGCTGCGGCTGCGGCCACCACCCGAAAATCCGCTGAATCCTCCGCCGAAATGTCCGCCGAAGATGTCGCCGAACTGCGAGAAGATATCCTCCATCGAGAATCCTCCGCCGCTGAATCCTCCGCCGTAACCGCCTCCTGCGGCTCCGCTCATGCCCGCATGTCCGAACTGGTCGTAACGTGCGCGCTTCTCGGGATTCGACAGCACGTCGTATGCCTCGGCTGCCTCCTTGAACTTCTCTTCGGCCTCCTTGTCGCCCGGGTTCTTGTCCGGGTGATACTTTATGGCCGCCTTACGGTAGGCCTTCTTTATTTCATCGGCATTGGCGTTGCGCTCGACGCCAAGTACCTCGTAGTAGTCTCTTTTCTCTGCCATGACTCGTTATTGGCAATCCGTGCGATTGTCGCGTTTAATGTTCCGAATAATATTATTCCCCGACTACGACCTTGGCGTAACGGAGAACCTTGTCGCCCTGCTTGTAACCGCGCTGAACGACATCCAGTACCTTGCCCTTCTTCTCGTCGCCAGCGGCGAACTTGGCCACGGCTTCGTGAAGGTCCGAGTCGAAATCCTGTCCCTTGGCATCGATTTCGGTGACACCGTGCTTGCGCAGGGCCTCGACGAACTTCTGTGCTATGAGCTTCTCGCCTTCGCGCAGAGCCGTCAGGTCGTCGGTCTTTTCCGATGCCTCGACTGCGCGCAGAACGTCGTCGATGACGGGCAGCATGCTCTCGATGACTTTCGAGCCGCCGCTTTGTATCAGGTCCATCTTCTCCTTGAGGGTGCGTTTGCGGAAGTTGTCGAATTCGGCCTGAAGACGGATGTACTTGTCTTTCCATTCGGCGGCCTCCTTTTCGAAGTCCTCCTTCGGAGCCTGCTCCTCCTTCACGTCGGAAGCCTGTCCCGATTTTCCGGCATCCTCTGACATTGTGTCAGATGCCGATTTCTCTTTTTCTGACACATTGTCATCGGCGTGTTGGTCTTCGGAGCCCCTGAGGGTCTCGTCAACTGCCTCATCGCCGGTGTTAACATTCTGATTGTGAGCTTTGTGCTTTGTCATATCTATATTGTTTTTACATTTTCCGTACGGATAAGTCGCAAATTGCATACCAACGCCCCGGAGGCTGCCGTCAGTACATGTTGTCGTACATGCTCTGGCTCTTGTCGTACTTGAGGTCGGCGAGCGACGACGCCTTTACGCCGATGTTGAAGCTCCAGCTCTTGTGGAAGCCGAAAGGAATCCAGACGAACGACATCTGCCAGCAGTGCAGGTCGCGTGTTATGGTTATCGACGATGTGGTCAGCTTGTTGCTCATGATGTCGTAACCGCCGGTAAAGGTTATACCCATCTTCGGCGTTATGTTGATACTGCCGTTGAAGCCGATGGTCTGCGTGACGTTGCGCCGGTATCCGGTCGTGCCGTTGTTGACGTAGCTTACCGAATAGCTGATCATGTAGTTGAATCCGAGGTTCCACGGCATCGAGAAGTCGTAGTATGTCTGCGACATGTATTGCCGTCGCAATACCGGGTCCATCGTGCCGTAGGGGTCGTAGAAGGGGTTGATATACTCGGGCGGGATGGAGTTTATGTCGTTGATGGCGGCCTGCGAGCGGTCCTGACGCGACTTGAACGTATAGCCGAAGCTCCAGCTTGTGCTGACTATACGTCCGGGCAGTCCGCGTTTCCACATGAGCTTGTTGTAGCGCACGCCTTCGGGCGATACCTCATATGGGTCGAGCGTTGCCGAGAGGTTGAGTCCGAAGTTGGTGCCGAATACCGTGGTTCGGAACGATATGGGGATTGTCGACAGTCGCATCGAGTCGGCCAGGAAGTTGTACGAACCGCTGAACTGGATGTTGTCGATGAGCTTGATCTTCTTGACGCCCGTAGTGTCGCGCTTGCTAAGTACCTTCATCTCGAGAGTCTGGGCGAGCGAGAAGGTCAGGGCCATCTGTTCTCCCTGGCCCGGAACTCCGTAGGCGTTGTCCGAGAAGGGCGAATATACGGTGTAGCGTCCGAGCGAGTCGGTCTGTACGGTTTTGTAGTAGCCGTACTTCTGCTTGCTGAAGTCGGGCGCGTAGCTGAAGCCTATCTGCGGCGTAATGGTGTGGCGGATGGCCTGTATCTTGCTGGTCTTCTTCTTGAACTGCCACATTCCGTAGATGGTGGTGTTGGCCGAGATGCTTGCGTTGTAGTTGTAGAGACGGTAGAATCCGTATTGCGGATCGAGGTACTCGACCTGGTTGGTTGCGGGATTCCACTGTCGTTCCACCTTCTTGAAATACCAGCGTTCGGTGTAGTTGAACGACGGCGAGATGTTGATGTAGTTGAAGGCGTTGAACGATGCCGATACCGGCAGGCTGTGTTCGATACCGTTCTTCATGTTCTTGAGCGTCTCCTTTGTGAAGAGCTCCTTTTCGGTTGTCGATACGGTATTCGTTAGCTTTCCGGAGTATGTGAACGATATCTTCTCATACCAGCGGGCCTTGCCCACGGCCTCCTTGCGCTTGAATGGGTAGACTCGCGAAACGTTGAACACGATGGTCGGCATCGTAACCGATATGGTCGAGTTCTGCGAGTTCTGCGATACGGCCATGTTCATCGAGAGGGAGAACGGCGTACCTGCCCAGCTCTTCGAGTAGGCGATCGATGAGTTGGTCTGCGTGGCGAGAATGTCGTTGAGGTTTGTCGCCGAGTATTTGCTGTAGCCGCTGCTCGAGAGGTTCACCGAAGCCGAGAATGTGGATCCGGGGTTGGCCTTGGCGTCCTGCGAGTGGGTCCACTGCAGTCGGAAGTTGTTCTGTTTGATGTAGTCGGGCTCGCCCTTCTCGCCGTACTTGATGTTCGAGAAGTTGAAGTTGAGGTTACCCGTGTACTTGTATCGCTTCACGTAGCGCGACGAGGCCGAAGCCTCCCACGAGCCGAGGGTGTAGATACCGCCGCGGAGTGCAAGGTCCATGTGTTCGCCCAACACGAAGTAATATCCCAGGTCGCGTATGAAGAAGCCTTTTGAATCTTCGCCGTACGACGGCATGAGCAAACCTGATTTCGGACCCATGTTTATCGGGAAAAAGCCTTCGGGAATACACAGAAAATAGATCGGCACATCCTCCATTACCAGATAGGCCGGTCCGGTGATGACCTTCTTGCCGGGGATGACCTTGGCCTTGGTCATGGCCAGATAGAAGTGGGGGTGATCCGTCTCCTCGCAGGTGGTGTACTTTCCGTGCTGTATGTTTATGGTGTTGTCGGCCATCTTCTTGACGCTGCCGCCGACAAGCCATCCGTCGCCCTCCTGCGTGGCCACGCCCTTGATCTTGGCCTTCTTGGACGAGATGTTGTAGGTGATCGTATCCATCGTGTACGAGGCGCTGCCTTCGGTGAATACGGGGTGCGTCACGGTCGGTTTGCCGTCTACCGAGTCAGGCTTGCCATAGGCATAGATCTCCTTGGTGTCCATGTTTATGCGCATGAAGTCGGCCTTGAGATTCATGTTCTGGTAATCGACGTCGCCTTCGTTGTAGATATATACCAGCTTGTTCCTGACGTCATAGACCAGCGAATCGGTGTTCTTGCCCTTGATTATGTCTTCGAGAAATCCGCCGCCCTTGCCCTTTACCGTGTCGCGTCTTACGGAGTCGCTCTTCGCCGCCACAAGCGAATCGACGTGCTGGCTGAAGAGAGAGTCGCGGCGCTCCATGTCGGCAAGGCTCTCTTCGGGCGTCTGCTGCGTGGCGTTGCGTCGGCGGGTACGCGAAGCGGCGCGCTGCTCGCGCCTCGATAGCGTCGTGACGGCCGAATCGGCTGCCGCCCGCACATCCGTATCTTCGGCGGCCGTGCGCAAAGCCTCTTTTGCCGTGCCGGCATTTTCCTTGATCGCGGCCTTTGCCACGGTGGCTTCAGGTGTGTCTACCGCCACGGCGGCCCTCTCCGCGGCTTTTCTTGCTGCGGCCGTTGCAGTGTCGATTCCGGCGATGGTATCAATGCCGCTGAAGCCGGCAGAACCGGACGGCCCGATGATGCGGCCCTTGTCCATGGCTGTGCCGAATACCATTTGCACGGCGATAGCCAATATCGCCGTCGATATGATATATTTTAGCTTCGACGCTTTCAAAAATCCAAAAAAATTCAGTACCTTTGCCGACAAGTCGGCAAAACGGCAAAAAACGTATTCCGTGCGCTTTCGAATGCTGTTTTCGAATGCGGATTTAATCCGACAAAGATAGGTAAAATTTTAGTAAGGCTGCAATTTTAACATAACTTTCTTCATATGCGCAGAGTACTCTTTTCGTTGCTTCTGCTGAGCGTGTTTCTTTCGTCGAACGTGGTTTCGGCCGAGAATATTGCGCAGGGCGTAAAAGTCATAGTCATCGACGCCGGTCACGGAGGCCCCAAATTTCCGGGGGCAACATATCGCGGCGTGCATGAGAAGGATCTAAACCTGAAAGTGGCACTGAAATTGGGGGCCTTGATCGAAAAACGCATGCCCGATATCACTGTCGTATATACCCGCAAGACGGACAAACAGTTCTCGGCAGACCTGAACAAGGATCTGCAGGCCCGCGCCGACATAGCCAACAAGGCTGAAGGCGACTTTTTCATATCAATCCATGCCAATGCCGCCCGGGCTACGGGGGCTCGAGGTGTGGAGACTCTGATCATGGGAGAGAGCCCGCTCGAGACGCGTACCAACGAGAATGTCCTCTTTGCCAACAACAAGGAGGAGTTCCTCGACATGTCGAACGAGAAGACGGCGGCGATTGTGCGTGCATACATACAGAACCTGCAGTTCACCTATGGAGAGTACAGCGAGATGATGGCGCGCCTCATTCAGAAGAACTACGCCAAGTCGGGCCGTGTGGCGCGCGGTATCAAGCGCCAGCCGCTCAAGGTGTTGTATGCTACCGACATGCCGAGCGTGCTGACGGAGATCGGCTTCATGTCGAATGCCGAGGAGTTGCGGTACATGTGTTCGGAGAAGGGGCAGAACCAGATAGCCGAAGACCTCTACAATGCCGTTAAGGAGTATGTGGAGAATGTCCGCAAGTCGCTTCTCATAGACGAACCGGCCAAAAGTCCCGCGAAATCCACAGCTCCGGCCACTGCAAAACCGGAGACTGCGCCCGAAACGAAACCGGCTGCGGCTCCGAAAGCTGACAGCCAGGCCAAGAGCGCTCCGGCCAAGAGTGAGAAGCCTGTTGCCGGAAGTGCTGCTGCAGTAAAGGATCCCGCACCTGCCGCCGGCAAGCCGGTATCGGACAAGAGTTCGCAGAAACCGGCATCGGCCCCGAAGAGCGATCCCAAGACTCGGTCCACGGCCAGCGTGTCGACGCCTGCGGCTGCCGATACGGGCCGAGCCTATACGGTTCAGATCATGGCCAGCTCTACGGCGCTCTCGTCCGACAATGCATGTTTCGGCAGCCAGCGCGGCAAAGTGACGCGTTATACCGCTACGGGAAGTTACAAATACAAATATTGCGTGGGCCGTTACCGCGACCGCGCCGAGGCTCAGCGTGCAGCGTCATCGTTGCGCAAGGAGTTCTCCGGGGCATTCGTCATAGAGGTCGAGAACGGCAAGATTGTTAAATGATTATGAAAAGAGAGGTTAAGATAGGCATATTCGCCGTAGTCATTCTGCTGTGCACATGGGCCGGCATACGTTTCTTGAGCGGAGTCGATGTCTTCAGCCGCAACAGGGTCTACCATGTGTATTACGATCAGGTAAACGGCGTGCAGACCGCAACGCCGGTTGTCATTCGCGGCGTCAAGGTCGGCAAGGTCTCGGAGATAGCGCTCGACAAGTCTGGCGAGGGCGGTGTAGAGCTGTCGTTGTCCATCAGCCGCAAGTACGATATTCCGACCGACTCGCGCGCCAAGATTTTCAGCAACGGTTTTCTCGGAAACAAGGCCATCGAGATAGAGTTGGGGTCGGCCACGACATATCTGTCGAGCGGCGACCGCATCGAGGCCGGTTACGACCGCAATCTGATGGACATGGCCGGTTCGGAGTACGAATTTCTGAAACAGAAGGTCACAGATCTGATAAGCAATCTGTCGCTCACGCTCGACAACGTGAACGGAATAATCGATGCCAACCGCCAGAATCTCCATGGCGTGATGACTCATCTCGATTCGATGACAGGCAGCATGGATGAGGTCATTACATCGAACAAGCAGGATCTTGCCGCCATCATAGCCAACCTGTCGGCTTTCAGCGAGGCGCTCGAACGCAATACCGAACGGCTCGACAGCGTCATGATCAACGTCAATACGGTTACGACCGACCTTGCGCAGGCCGATGTGGCCGCAAACCTGCAGGCTGTGCTGACCAAACTCAATACCACGCTCGACAAGATAAACGAGGGCGAGGGTAGCGTTGCGCTGCTGATGAATGACCGCGCGCTCTACGACAATCTTGCCTCGGCGAGCGCCAACCTTTCGTCGCTGCTTGCCGATCTGGAGGCTTATCCCAAACGCTATGTCCACTTCTCGCTGTTCGGACGCGGCTCAAAGGCCGATGAACGCGACCGCCGCAAGGCTGCCAAAGCTGCAGCGGCAGCAGAGCCCGAAGTCGAAAGCGCTCCTGCGAAATAAAGTACATCTGCCGTTATGATCTATCCTGCCAATTTCGAATCGAAGGTAGGCTTCGATCGTCTTCGCGAGCAGATATCCCGACTGTGTTCGATGGAACGGGCACGGCAGATGCTTGCGTCCGAAGGTTTCACGTCTACGGAGCGGACCATTATGGAGCGACAGTCGCTGACAGACGAGGTTGGACGTCTCCTGTCGATGGAGCGCGACTTTCCGCGCGATGAATTTGCCGACATGGATGCCATAGTGGCGAAGATACGTATCGAGGGGTCGTTTCTCGATACGGACGAGGTCGTGACGCTCGTACGTTCGCTGCGGTCTGCGGGCGAGATATCGGCTTTCGTGCTGACGCGCGACGCGGCGGCATATCCATACGTGCGGCACCTGAGTGAAGGCGTCGCATCGTTTTCGCATATCGTGGCCGAGGCCGACCGCATAATCGACGAGTACGGCCGTGTGCGCGACAATGCCTCGCCCGAACTGCATGACGTACGTCGAGAAATACGCTCGCGCGAGGGACAGGTATCGAAACGCCTGCAGCAGATACTCGCATCGGCCAAGAGTGCCGGCATAGTCGATGCCGACGCCATGATATCGATACGCGAGGGCCGGGCCGTAATACCCGTTGCCGCCGCCAACAAGCGCAAGCTGCAGGGATTCATCCATGACGAGTCGGCTACGGGCAAGACATTCTATGTCGAGCCGGTCGAGGTCGTCGAACTCAACAACGAACTCAAGGAGCTCGAATATGCCGAGCGGCGCGAAGTGGTGCGCATATTGAGCCGCTTTACCGAGTTGCTGCGGCCCGAGGCCGACGCCATAGCCTCGGCCGGCGAGTATCTCGCCACGATAGACATGTTGCGTGCCAAGGCCCGCTGGGCCGCCGAGAACGGCGGCGTGAAGCCCGTATTGTCGGATGACGGACGTCTGGTACTGCGCGATGCGCGCCATCCGATTCTGGCACAGACGCTCCGGGCACAGGGCAAGTCCATCGTGCCGCTCGACATGCAGTTGGACCGTCACGAGCGCATACTTGTGATCTCGGGCCCGAATGCCGGCGGCAAATCGGTCTGCCTGAAGACGGCCGGTCTGATGCAGTACATGTTCCAGTGCGGTTTTCCGGTTACGGCGTCGTCGAATTCCGAGTTTACCATATTCGAGAGCATATTCATAGACATAGGCGACGAGCAGTCGATGGACAACGATCTGTCGACCTATTCGTCGCACCTGCGCAACATGAACCACATGTTGTCCGGGGCGTCGGACCGAGCCATGGTGCTTATCGACGAGTTCGGTTCGGGCACCGAGCCGATGATCGGAGGCGCCATAGCCGAGGCCATTCTCGAGAGGCTTGTGGAGAAGGGGTGCTACGGCGTGATTACGACGCACTATTCCAACATCAAGTACTACGCAGCCAATACGGAGGGAATCTCCAACGGCGCCATGATGTTCGACGTGCAGAACATCCGGCCGCTCTTCCGTCTGGAGATGGGCAAGCCGGGCAGTTCGTTCGCCATAGAGATAGCCCGCAAGATGGGGCTTCCCGAGCAGATCATACGGTCGGCCAGCGAAAAGGTGGGATCCGACCACATAAATCTTGAGAAGCAGTTGCGCGAGATAGCGCGTGACAAGCGCTACTGGGAGCAGAAACGCGACCGCATACGTATAGCCGACCGCAAGGTCGACGAACTTGAGCAGCGTTACCGCGAGCAGCTCGAACGCATACGTACCGAACGCAACGAGATCATAGGCAATGCCAAACGCGAGGCGCGCGAGCTTGTGGCCGAGGCCAATCGCCGCATCGAGAATACCATAAAGACGATACGCGAGTCGCAGGCCGAGCGGGATACCACGCGTACGCTGCGCCGCGATCTGGATGATTTCCGTGCTGCGGTGGAGGAGGATGCTCCTGTGGACAACGGCCGCGATGAACGCATCGAACGCGAGATGGAACGCATCGAGCGTCGTCAGGCACGGCGTGCCGAGCGGCGGCGAGCCGAACAGACGGACGGCGGCGAGGCTGTGCAGGCCGAACCGGAAAAACCCAAGGAGGTCGTTGCCGGTTCGAAGGTGCGCATCGAGGGTCAGGACATTGTCGGCGTTGTGCAGAGTATCAAGGGTCGCAAGGCGCAGGTCGCATTCGGTCAGATACTGACTACTGTCGACAAGGAACGTCTGACTGTTGTTTCGAATGCCGAGTACCGCGAAGCCACGCGTCCCGTGACGCCTCGGACGGTCATCTCGACGGACATATCGAGGCGTCGCCTGGATTTCCACTCCTCGATCGATGTTCGCGGCATGCGCGTGGTCGAGGCGCTGGAGAAGGTGCAGGATCTGGTGGACGATGCCCTGATGGTGGGTGTCGACAGCATCACCATACTTCACGGCAAGGGAACAGGCGCCCTCAAGGATGAGATACGCCGTTATCTGCGTACCGTGCCTCAGGTAGACGTTATCCGCGACGAACATCCGGACATGGGTGGCGCCGGCGTGACGGTGGTAACATTCAAGTAGAAGTCAACAATCAAACGATAATCATGAGATACGAATTGTCCGAAATAGCGGAAATCTGCGGCGGCAGGCTTTGCGGCGCAGATCTCGCGGTAGACGGGATCGAGACCGACAGCCGCAACTGCGCTTTCGGTCTGAATACGCTTTTCGTGGCCATGCTGGGCCGCAACCACGATTCACATGAATACATACCACAGATGATCGGCCGCGGTCTGCGGGCGTTCATGGTCGAACATGAATGCGATCTGGCCGAAGGGTGCGGTGCCGTCGTAGTCGAAAACTCCATCGAGGCGCTGCAGCGTCTGGCCGAACACTATCGCCGTTCGCTGAAGGGTACGGTCGTAGGCATAACCGGATCGAACGGCAAGACAATGGTCAAGGAGTGGATAGCCCAGTGCGTTCCGGCGTCGGTCAAGTTGTTCCGTTCGCCGCGCAGCTACAATTCGCAGTTGGGCGTGGCGCTGTCGCTGCTCATGGCCGAAGGCGACGAGGATCTTCTCCTGATCGAGGCCGGCATCTCGCAGTGCGGCGAGATGGAGCGTCTGCAGCGAATGATACGTCCGCAGATAGTGATCTTCACGTCGGTTGGCGATGCGCATCAGGAGAACTTCGCGTCGATGGACGAAAAGATCGGAGAGAAGCTTATATTGGCCCGGGAAGCCGGCACATTGATATATCATGGCGGTTATGCACCGTTGTCTGATGCGGTCGAGAAGCTGTCGGGCATACGCAAGGTCGATGCCGCAGCGATGCCTCTGCCGCCGTTCACGGACGAGGCTTCGGTACGCAACGGCCAGACGGTCGAGGCCTTCTGTCACGTGATGGGGTATCCGTCACCCGATTTTTCGCGGCTGCAGCCTGTGGCCATGCGTCTCGAGACGCGCGAAGGTATAAACAACTCCATAATAGTCAATGATACCTACAACTCCGACATAAATTCACTTGCCATAGCGCTGGACTATCTGCACAACATGGCCTCGGGTCGTCGTACCGTGCTGATACTTTCCGATATATTGCAGAGCGGCATGGACGATGAAGAGCTATATGCACGTGTGGCTGCACTCGTGGCCAAGAGCGGCGTGTCGTCTCTGGTGGGTATAGGCGAGAAGATCTCGTCGTACCGTCATCTCTTCGACGGAGTAGGCAGCGCATTCTATCTCTCGACGGACGAGTTTCTGCACCGCATGAACAGCAGCGATTTCGCCGACAGCGCCGTACTTCTCAAGGGCAACCGTTCGAGCCGCTTCGAGAAGATCAGCCATGTGCTCGAACGCAAATGCCATACGACCGTGCTCGAGGTCGATCTCGACGCCATGGTTCACAATCTCAACTATTACCGTTCGCGACTTGCTCCCGGAACCAGGCTTACGGCCATGGTCAAGGCTTCGAGTTACGGTGCCGGCGATGTCGAGGTGGCGCAGATGCTCCAGCATCAGGGCGTAAGCTACCTGGCCGTGGCTTTTGCCGACGAGGGTGTACTGTTGCGCGAGAAGGGTATTACCATGCCTGTCGTGGTGCTCAATGCCGACGAGGGTAGTTTCGACCAGATGGTTCTGAACCGTCTCGAACCCGAAATATACAGTTTCCGTTCGCTCGACGCGTTCGTTGCTGCCGTCGAGCGTTACGGCGAGCGCCGCTATCCCATACATGTCAAGCTCGATACGGGCATGCATCGTCTGGGTTTTGTCGGTGATGATCTGGATCAACTGATCGCAAAACTTCATGCGTACGACGCCGTCGTGAAGGTGGTTTCGGTATTCGCACATCTGAGTTGCGCCGACGATCCGTCGCAGGATGACTTTACGCGGCTGCAGGTTTCACGTTTTGCCGACATGAGCGGACGCATCGCCGCGTCGCTCCCATATCCGATAATACGCCATACGGCCAACTCGGCTGCCATCGAACGCTTCCCCGAGGCGCAGTTCGACATGTGCCGGTTGGGATTGGGCCTTTACGGCTTCGGATATGAACACAACGACGCCCTGCGCCCGGTATCGACCCTCAAGACACGTATCGTGCAGATCAAGCACCACCATGCCGGCGAGGGCATCGGTTACGGACGTGCCCAGATACTCACGCGCGACAGTGCCATAGCCACCATTCCGGTGGGATATGCCGACGGTCTGGACCGTCATCTGGGTTGCGGACACTGGTCGATGCTGGTGTGCGGCAAACCGGCACCGATAGTCGGCCGCGTATGCATGGACAGCTGCATGATCGATGTAACCGACATCCCCGAGGCTTGCGAAGGAGGCGAAGTGCTGGTCTTCTCGCCCGTAGCCGGTAATACGCCCGAAGATATGGCGGCGGTGTTGGGTACGATCCCTTACGAGGTCCTGACGTCGGTATCGTCTCGCGTGAAACGCATCTATGTAAAGGAGTGACCGCATGAACGGAACGCTTTATCTCATACCGTGTCCCATCTCCGACCAGACGGATGTGTGGGATGTCCTGCCCGCAGCAAACCGGGCGATCATGGATTCGCTCGACTATTTCATCGTTGAGAATACCCGTTCGGCACGCCGTTTTCTGTCGAAGGCCCGTGTGTCGCGCCCTATCGATACGCTCGAGTTTGCCGAACTGAACGAGCACACCACCGCTCCGCAGCAGATCGAGGCGCTGGTGAAACCGTTGCTCGAGGGACGTTCCGCCGGTGTCATATCCGAGGCCGGTGTGCCCGCAGTGGCGGATCCGGGTGCCGCCGTTGTCGCCTTGTGCCACAAAAAGGGTATCAGGGTAGTGCCTCTGGTCGGGCCTTCATCCATAATACTGGCCATGATGGCTTCGGGACAGAACGGTCAGTCATTTGCATTCAACGGTTACCTCCCCGTAAAGGAACCCGAACGTTCGCGTGCAGTCAAAAGGCTCGAGGCGAGGGCTTCGTCCGAACATCAGTCGCAGGCCTTCATCGAGACGCCTTACCGCAACGTCAAACTATTCGGCGAACTGCTGCAATGTTGCGCTCCGGATACGGTGCTGACGGTCGCCGCCGACATAACGGCGCCGACGGAACTTGTCGCTACCCATACGGTTGCGGAGTGGCGACGCCTGAAGGCTCCCGACATCCACAAGCGGCCGGCCATATTCATCATCGGAAAATAAAATTAAAAAGGGAGCAGCGCAGCTCCCTTTTTTCGTGGCTATCGGGTGAATTCGCCGCGCCAGACCGTGCGGTTGCCGCAGTTGTCCGTAACGGTGAGTACGACTGTATGCCGTGTGCCGCGCGGATAGCGCATGTGATCGAATGTGTGGGTCATGCGGCCCTTTATGGGTGAGTAGTCGACGGTCACCCATTCGCCGTCGATGAACATGGCGTATTCACCCGTACCCGAAAAGTTGTCGTCGACAGCGAACGACAGAGACTTCTCTCCGTGCAAGTCTGCTCCGTTTACGAACAGGGGACGGACCGATGGCGGAACCGTGTCGGCTACGGCATAGTAGCGGCCGAAACGGCGTGTGCGTGCCGTTACGGTACCGTTGTCGTATTTCCCGCCAATATATGCTGGTTTGCCTTTGGCGGTTACGGTTGCAAGGGCCACGTGCGGACGCAGGTCATAGGGTACAAAGGCACGTATCGACAGGTTCATGCTCTTCTGTAACGGAGTGTCGGTGTCCATGACCTCGTACACCGGCGAGATGACCATGAGCGTCGAGTCTGCCGGAGCCGCCACGCCTGCCATTCCGCCATGAAAAGGCACGGACTCGTACAGTGCGCCTTCGGGTATCGATACCTCGATGTCGCCGCAGCGGGTCGTAAATGGCTTTTCACGGTCGATTATCAGCAATGTCGGATCATTGCCTGCCACGCGTTCGCGCATCCCGGCGACCTCCGACTCGAATTCATCGTCCTCGAATCCGGATGCGACGTCGAACTCTACGACCGATATGTTGCGGCAGTCGTCCTCGGCTTCGATGCGTACGGTGCGTCTTTGGCCTTCTTCGATGCATACGAGCCCTCTCTGCTCGAGGACGGTATAGAAACCGGTACGATTGCCTTCGAGACAGGCCAGACGTATCATCTCGCTGCGGGCCGTGAGCTGCATGGGGTAGTACGATACGGCGTTGCAGTACCGCGACGCGTCGAACGTGAATCCGTCCATGCGGTATTCGAATACGGGCCGGCCGTCGACGCTCTCGCTGACGCGGTAGACTCCGAAACGGTTCCAGACATTATCCTTGCGGTCGGTCACGTCGAGTATGAAGTATCCTTTTGGCGCAATCCTTACGGGCTTGCCGTCTGCAGTGGCGTAGTGCCCTGACTCCGTGCGGCGCAGCTCGGTTTTGCGCGGTGTGGAGTGCAGCGCCATGCCGCCGACGCTGTCCACTGCCACGTAGTATATGGCGTTGATGATTGGCGCCTTGGTGTCTGCCACACGTATCACGCCCTGCGATATGAGGTTGAGCGTGCGTTGTGTCGGAGTTTCGCGTATCTCGAAGTGGAGGTGCGGCCCGAACGAATTTCCGGTATTTCCCGACAGGGCTATCTCTTCGCCCTGCCTTACGGGAAATCTCCCCTCGTCGGGAAACAGATCTATCGAGTTGCGCTGGCGGCGGTAGCGCTCGGCGCGTACGAGCGAATCGATATCGTGGCGGAAGTGCGACAGATGACCGTAGACGGATGTAGTCCCGTTGGGGTGGGTGACATAGAGTGCCTGACCGTATCCCGAGGGTTCGACAACGATACGCGAAACGTAACCATCGGCTACGGCTACGACGGACTTGCCCTCGACACCGTCGGTCTTGATATCCACACCCGAGTGGAAGTGGTCGGGGCGCATCTCCCCGAAATTGGATGAACAGAGCCCCGCAACCTTCCTGACGGGGTATTCGTAGTCGGCGGGGTTCAGTTGCTGTGCCCGAACCCCGACCGTAAGCGCCACAAGCGCCAGTGTAACTAATCTTTTCATTATCAGTCTTCAGCCTTGACGATCCCGGCGACGGCATCGGCGACGACATCGAAATCGTAACCCAGCGAGGCACCGTATCGCATCAGCTTGTTTCTCAAATCGTATGGTGAAGAGTATTTCACGCTCTTCATCTTTGTGGCGAGGGAGCGTTGCAGCCGCTCCTTCATCTCGGCACCGTCGGCCTGCGAAAGCACCTCGTCGATGATCTGCTGCGATAGGCCTTTGCCGCGCAGTGCGGTGCGTATCTTGTAGGCGCCCCATCCGCTGAAACGCAGCTTGTCGCGTACGAAGGCGTCGGCATAACGCCGGTCGTCGATGAATTTCATCGCTATCAGCTTGTCCAGTACGGACTGTCGTTGCGACGGCTCGACGCCCCAGCCGGCCATAAGACGCATGGCGTCGCCCGATGACTTCTCGGCTCGCGACGCCAGCCGCATCAGTGCCTTGAGCGCCTGTTCGGGTGTCTTGTTACGTTTTGTCTTCTCTACTTTCGGCAACATACCATTCTCGGTTTCATGTTCATGTCGCGTTGCATCTCCACATCGCGGTATCCCTTGTCCCGCAGCATTGCGCATACCTCTGCGTCGAGCCGTTCGTATATCTCGAAGCATAGATCTCCGCCGTCGCGCAGCAGTCGCCGGCCGGCATCGGCTATTGCACGGTAGAATACCAGCGCATCGTCGTCGGCGACGAACAGCGCTTCGTGCGGCTCGTATCCGGTGACGTTTACGTGCATCGACGGCATGTCGCCTGCGGGTATATACGGAGGGTTCGAGACTATCGTGTCGTATGCTCCCGCCGGGAGCCACTCCATGCCGTTCAGCACGTCGCCGCACATGAAGCGGACGTCGACACCGGCACGTGCGGCATTGCGCCGTGCGTAACATAAAGCCTTTTCGGAGATATCCACGGCTTCGACGCGTCGCGACTTAAGTCTGTGTGCTACCGATACCGCTATGCAGCCGCTGCCGGTGCAGAGGTCCAGAATCCTGCTGGCGGAATCATTCCGGCTGCATGCGAGACCGACCAGTTCTTCGGTTTCGGGGCGTGGAATGAGCACCCCTTCGCCGACCTCAAAATCGAGGCCGCAGAATTCGCAATGTCCCGTGACGTATTGCACGGGCCGTCCGGCGGCAAGCTGTGCCGTCAAAGCATCGTATTTGTCGTACGTTGTTGCGGCATCGGGGTCGGCGATCAGTTGCGAGAACGATATCTTTTCGAACTCGGTGACGATGATGCGTGCGATGCGCAGGGCTTCATTGCGCTCGTAGAGGCCATTCAGCGAATCGGCTATGCGGTGTACGGTCTGATTGCGTGAGGACATCTATGACATCAGTTTGAGTTCGGCCAGCGCTATGGCCGTGACGGCCTCAACCACGATGCGGGCCCTCAATACGATGCAGCTGTCGTGGCGGCCTCCGATTACGAGAGGCTCGATGCGCCCGCTGCCGAAATCGAACGTCTCCTGCGGCAGCGCTATGCTCGGCGTCGGTTTGACGGCTACCCTTACTACAAGCGGGTTGCCGTTGGTGATTCCGCCGTTGATGCCGCCTTCGTTGTTGGTGGCCGTGGTGCCGCGGGCGTCGATTATGCGGTCGTTGCGTTGCGATCCGCGCAGGCGCACCCCCTCGAATCCCGACCCGAACTCCACTCCCTTGACTGCCGGTACGGAGAAGAGCAGGTGGCTTATTACGCTCTCGGCCGAATCGAAGAACGGCTCGCCCAACCCCATGGGCAATCCCTCGACACGGCACTCCACCACGCCGCCCACCGAATCGCCGTCGGCCACAGCGTCGGTTATGATGTCGGCGAAACGGCTGCTGTCGCGACATCCGCCTATCTCGACGATCTCGCTCGTGAATTTCACGCCGTCGCCGAGAATCTTCTTGGCAACGACTCCTGCGGCTACCAGAGCTACGGTCATGCGTCCCGAAAACTGCCCTCCGCCGCGAAGGTCTATGGCATCGCCGTATTTGCGGTCGGCGACGAAATCGACATGTGACGGGCGCGGGTGGCGGCGGAACTGCGAATAGTCTCCCGAACGGGTATTCTCGTTGCGGAAGGATACGGTTATGGTACCGCCGTCGGTTACTCCGTCGCGTATACCCTCTATTTCGGGCGTGTCGCTTTCGCGTCTTGGGGTAGTGCCCATAGCTCCGGCCCGGCGGGCTGCAAGATCGGCGGTGAAGTCGTCGGTACACAACGGTATGCCTGCCGGTACGCCGTCGATGCGTATCGCAATCCGCTCGGCGTGCGAGGCGCCGCTGATCTCCAGCTTCAATGCCTGTCCGAAGGTGTTGTGCATCGCGTTGCCGTTTTACTCTTTTACTCTCAATGATTCGAGGTCCTCGAAAAAGTCGGGGTAGCTCTTGCTTACGCATTCGGCCCCCTTGATCGTGACCTCACAGTCGCTGCGCAGCGCCGATACGGCCAGCGACATGGCTATGCGGTGGTCGCTGTGTCCGTCGACCTCGGCCGCGTGTATCTTTCCGCCGTGGACCTTCATCACGTTATCGGTGTCGATATCTATATCGATGCCGAGTTTGGCGTACTCCTCCCTGAGCGTCTCGGCACGGTTGCTCTCCTTGTGCTCGAGGCGCGAGGTGCCGGTGATTACGCTCGTCCCTTCGGCTGCAGCGGCCAGTGCGGCCAGCGCCGGAAAGAGGTCGGGACAGTTGGTGGCGTCGAACTCGAATGCCGTGAGATTGCGGTGGGCGACCGTTATGGAGTTTTCTTCGTTGATGACCGAGGCTCCGGCACGTACCAGTGCGCGGCATACGAGCGTGTCGGCCTGAAGCGACAGCGTCGATATGTTGTCGAGGGTCACCTCCCCGGCTATGGCACCGGCTACGAGCAGCATGGCCGCAGCGCTCCAGTCTCCCTCGATCGAATAGTCGGCGGCCCTGTAGTGCTGACCGCCCTCGATGAAGAATTCGGTGTAGTCGTTGTGCAGTATCTTGCCGCCGAAACGTTCGGCCGTCTCGACTGTCATGTCGATATATGGAGTCGAAACCGCCCCGTGGACCTTCAGCGTCGTGTCGCCGTCGGCCATAGGCAGCGCCAGCAGCAGACCGGTGATGAACTGCGACGATATGGAGCCATCGACCTCGATCTTGCCGCCGTGCATGCGTCCCCGTACCTCGATGGGCAGGAAACCGCCTCCGTCGCGTACCTCGACGCCCAGATGGCGCAGCGGCTCCATCATCATCGTCATCGGGCGGTGCAGCAGGGTGCCTTCACCCGTAATCACTACCGGCTGATCCCACAACGCGGCTATCGGCGTGAAGAGCCTTGTGGCCAGACCCGACTCCCCGACGTTTAGGACGTTGTCGCGCGGGGCGAACCCTCCGCGAACCGAAAGCGTCGTATCGTCGAGACGACGCACCTGTGCGCCCAGAGCCTCGATGCACTTGATGGCCGAGAGCGTATCGTTGCAGAATTCGATGTTGCGCAGCGTGCTTTCGCCCTCGGCAAGCAATGCGAGTGCGAGCGCCCGCTGGGCGTAACTTTTTGAACATGGCGGGGTCAGTTTGCCTTTCAGTCTGCCCCGCGGAACGGATTTATCCATAAAGATGAGTTGAATTTACTGTTCGGACTCGTTGCGATGAGGTCGTTTGAGTTCGAAATTCTTGCCGAGATATACGCGGCGGACCATCTCGTCGTTGGCCAGGTCCTCGGCGGTACCCGTTTTCAAGATCTTGCCTTCATACAGCAGATATGTACGGTCGGTGATGGCCAGCGTCTCGTCGACGTTGTGGTCGGTGATGATTACGCCGATATTCTTGTCCTTCAGTGTGGCAACGATGCTCTGTATGTCCTCGACGGCAATGGGGTCCACACCCGCAAACGGCTCGTCGAGCAGTATGAATGCAGGGTTGATGGCCACGGCCCGGGCTATCTCCGTACGTCGGCGTTCGCCTCCCGAGAGCTGTATGCCCATGCTTTTGCGTACCTTCTGCAGGCGGAACTCCTCGATGAGGGCCTCGCACCGCTCGGCCTGATACTCTTTCGAGAAGTTGGTCATCTCGAGTACGGCCTTGATGTTGTCCTCGACCGACAGGCGGCGGAAAACCGAAGCCTCCTGCGCAAGATAACCTACGCCCATCTGGGCCCGCTTGTAGACCGGCTCCTTGGTGAGTTCGACAGTGCGTCCGTCGTCATACTGCAGGAATATCTGTCCTTCGTTGGGCTTGATCAGGCCTACTATCATATAGAAGGATGTGGTCTTGCCGGCGCCGTTCGGACCAAGCAGACCGACGATCTCTCCCTGGTTCACGTCGATGGATACGTGGTCAACTACGGTTCGTGCCTTGTATTTCTTTACCAGATTGGTCGTGAAAAGTCGCATTGCGATGTTTTTTTTACAAAGTTATTATAAAAATTCGAAATAAAGTTTTATCTTTGACTTAAAATTGAGAAATCGGAGAGACGGAAATGGCCAACAGTTCACAGAGTGCGGATCTGCTTCATGAAAAGCTGAAAGAGTATTTCGGCTTCTCGTCGTTTAAGGGAAACCAGGAGGCTGTCATCCGCAACGTACTGGCCGGCAAGGATACTTTTGTGCTGATGCCTACCGGCGGCGGGAAGTCGCTATGCTACCAGCTTCCGGCCCTGCTTATGGACGGCGTGGCCATAGTCATCTCGCCGCTCATCGCCCTGATGAAGAACCAGGTCGATTCGATGCGTACGTTCTCGGCCGATTCGGGTATTGCGCATTTCCTCAACTCGTCGCTCAACAAGAGCGCCGTGCAGCAGGTGCGCGACGACGTTCTGGCCGGAAAGACCAAGCTGCTCTACTTCGCGCCCGAGTCGCTCACCAAGGAGGACAACGTCGCTTTCCTGCGCAAAATCAAGATTTCGTTCTATGCCGTCGACGAGGCGCACTGCATATCGGAGTGGGGACACGATTTCCGTCCCGAGTACCGCCGCATACGTCCGATAATAAACGACATAGGCCAGGCCCCGCTGATAGCCCTCACGGCTACGGCCACGCCCAAGGTGCAGATGGACATACAGAAGAACCTCGGCATG
>CALUNG010000008.1 GCA_944321955.1 uncultured Alistipes sp.
ATCCCGACTCTCTGTTCCTGCCGATGCTGCGATCGGAGATTGCCCGCATGGATGCACGCCGCACATTGATGTCGCGTATTACGGAGGAGGATTTTCCCGACATATCGCTGCCCGACATGTACGGCAACGAACAGCGTCTGTCGTCGCTGAAGGGCAAGACCTTCCTGCTGATGTTCTGGTCGGCCGAGGCCGGCAACGCCAACTCGATAAATGCCGACCTGAAAAACATCTATGAACGCTTCGCCGACAAGGGCTTCGAAATATACCAGGTTGCCATCGACACCTCGAAGGCACTGTGGATAAATACGGTGCAGGAACAGCACCTGCCGTGGATCTCGGTGTGCGACCTGCGCGGCGGCAACTCGCCCGTGCTCGGTACGTACAACGTGAGCGAACTGCCGGCATCGTACCTTATCGATTCCAACGGCAATATCGTGGCCAAGAACATCTACGGCGATCAACTGTCGGCCGCATTGAGCGAACTCGTCAAATAAGAGATGTACTATTTCGCATCGGACATACACCTCGGAGCCGGTGACGCAGCGGCGGCACGTCGTGTCGAAACGCGTTTCGTCGGGTGGCTCGACGCCGTATCGTCCGACGCCGAGGCCGTTTTTCTGCTTGGCGATCTCTTCGATTTCTGGTTCGAATACGGGCGTGTGGTACCCAAGGGATTCGTCCGCACGCTGGCCAAACTCGCCGACATGACCTCGCACGGAATACGTGTGGTATTCTTCACGGGCAATCACGACATGTGGGTGGGCGACTACCTGCAGAAGGAGTGCGGCGTTGAGGTCGTGACATCGCCCATGTTCATCGAGCTGGGCGGTAAACGGCTCTTTCTTGCGCATGGCGACAATATCAGGGTCGACGGACAGCCCATGCTCAAACTCATGAATACGGCGTTCCGTTCGAAGGTGCTGCGTTTCCTCTTTTCGTGGCTCGTGCATCCCGATCTGGCGATGCGTTTCGGACAGTGGTGGAGCGGCCATTCGCGCAAGTCGCACGGGGCCGTAATCGACAGGTCGATGCTTGCCCCGCTGAAGGAGTATGCCGACGAGGTGGCCTCGCAACGGAACGTCGACTGCTGTATTTTCGGACACATGCACCTTGCCGCCGACATAGAAACGGAACATACGCGTGTCATATTCCTCGGTGAGTGGGAGACGGCCCCGGCGTATGCCGTTATGACCGACGACGGCGAACTTGCTCTCAAATACCTGAATACGAAATGAAACAATATCTCGACCTGTTGCGCAAAATCAAAACCGAAGGCGTCGTGAAGGGCGACCGTACGGGTACCGGTACCAAAAGCATCTTCGGTTACCAGATGCGTTTCGACCTCGGCGAGGGTTTTCCCCTGCTGACGACCAAAAAGGTCTTTCTGCGCGGCATAATCCACGAACTGCTGTGGTTTCTGGCTGGAGACACCAATATAAAATACCTTGTCGACAACGGCGTACACATATGGGACAACGATGCCTACCGCTATTACAACGAGTTGTGCGTAGCCCACGGAGTACTGCCAGTCGGCCGTGAGGACTTTCTTGCGGCAGCCGGCATCGAGTCTCCGATCGAGGGGTACCGCTTCGGAGACCTGAACCATGTCTACGGATACCAGTGGCGTTCATGGCCGCGACCCGACGGCGGGGCCATAGACCAGATATCGCAGGTTATCGATACCATACGCCGCAATCCCGACTCGCGCCGCATGATCGTGTCGGCGTGGAACGTGGCCGAGGTCGAGGATATGGCTCTGCCTCCGTGCCATGTGCTGTTCCAGTTTTATGTGGCCGGCGGACGTTTGTCGTGCCAACTGTACCAGCGCAGTGCCGATACGTTCCTCGGTGTCCCGTTCAACATCGCCTCGTATGCGTTGCTGACGATGATGATAGCACAGGTTTGCGATCTGCAGCCCGGCGAGTTCATCCACACATTGGGCGATACGCACCTCTATCTGAACCACCTCGAGCAGGTCGACGAACAGCTCTCGCGCGAACCGCGGCCGTTGCCGGCAATGCGCCTGAATCCGTCGGTGCGCTCGGTCTTCGACTTCCGTTACGACGACTTCACGCTCGAAGGCTATGACCCGTGGCCCGCAATCAAGGCGCCGATGTCATTCTGACAGAATAAAACCAGGATGCCGGATCTCAGATCCGGCATCTTTTTTCTTGAAAAATCGGCCGGCAGTACTTAAATTTGCCGGAAACAAGAGAGAGACATGGTAAGTGTAATCGTGGCCGTGGCTGAAAACGGCGTTATAGGGGACCGCAACACGCTGTTGTGGCACATAAGCGAAGATCTGCGCCATTTCAAGAGCGTGACTACGGGACATCCGGTCGTCATGGGCCGCAAGACTTTCGAGTCGCTTGGCCGGCCGCTCCCGAACCGTGTGAATGTGGTCATTTCGCGGCAGGATATCGCAATCGACGGTTGCCGTGTCGTCCACTCGCTCGACGAGGCGCTGGCCATGTTTCCGGCCGATGAGGAGACCTTCGTAATAGGCGGTGCGCAGATATATGCACAGGCAATGCCTCGGGCCGACCGCTTCTACCTTACGCGCGTGCATCATGCCTATGAAGGCGATACGTCGTTCCCGCAGTGGGACGTGCGCGAATGGCGCCTGATCTCGTCCGAACATTTCGACCGCGGCGAGAAATATCCCTATCCTTTCGATATCGAGTGTTACGAACGCATCCGGCAGCACTGACAGACAGGTGCCGAACCGATTATCCTCAATAAGGATTCAGGGATATGTTAATTGACCTGATCTTACCGTGTTCGATGTGAAATATCGCGGACAAACCGGCCCCATGGTCCGGTATCCATGTAATGACGTCTCTGCTGCGGTAAGATTTACCACCAAGTGCCCTGATCTTTTTTCTGGAATCGCCGACCCGTATGGAGTCGTTGAAGGCATGGCGCGATGTATTCAATGTGATGGCATACACGCAGCCTTCAGCCCACTCTATGCTGTCTTCCCCGTAATAGAAGATGTAGGCATCCTTAAGCTCTTCGTTCGGTTGCGGTGCTTTTATCTTTGTCGGTTCTCCTCCCATTGCCTGGAATATCTCTTCCTGCGTATAGTCGTTACCGACAATCAGCCCGTTCACCCTCATTGTCTGCTCCTGCGCGACGGCTGCAGTATAGATGCAGACAAACGTCGCAATCAAAAATAGTCTTTTCATTCTCTACGGCTCCATGTCACAGCTCGCTTATCATTGCGAGAATTATTGTTATTTTACCGGTTTCGTCATAATAAAAGCAGGTCCGAAGCCCTTCGATATGTGTGTCCGGATACCACATCGTCAAACCGTTTTTGACATTTTCCAACTTTCCTCCCAGTTCTGCCAACCTTGAGATATTGTCTCCGACGCGAATTTTGTCGTTGAACGCAAAACGTGGTGTATTCAATTGTATGCTGTACAGTTCTCCTTCGACCCACTCTACATAATCGTCCCCGAAATAAAACAGATATGTGTTGGGGCTCTCATTGAACGGTTGCGGTGGCACGATCGAGTCCGGCCGCTCACCTATAGCCTCGAATATCTGCTCCTGCGTATCGTACATACGGCATACTACAAGGTTGTTCACCCTCATTGTCTGCTCCTGCGCGACGGCTGCAGTATAGATGCAGACAAACGTCGCAATCAAAAATAGTCTTTTCATAATACCCCTTTCGTCGGTTGCATTGTCGTTTGACGGCATTGTCCGGAACGTAAAGGCTCCTGCCGGGCAATCGGCATTGCCGTTTGCGGATTAAATATAGTGATATCCCGCCATTTATGCAAATATTTCATGACGCCGACATTGCTGGACGTATGAACCGTAATCCATTTAAGTATTTATACCGATGTTTTTGTGTGGTGCAAACGGTAACTTTGTGGTTGCAAAGTTATCACTGCTTTTATGGGAAAATATTTCGATATGCTGATGGAGGACGTCCGCCTGCGCGAAGGCCTGAAATCGTGCATGAACTGCGGTGTCTGCACGGGGGTATGCCCTGCGGCCGAGTTCTACAACTACGATCCCCGTCAGATTGTCAACATAGTGCAGACGCGCGACGACGACCAGATCGAGGAGTTGCTGCGCAGCGATACGATATGGTTCTGCGGCGAGTGCATGTCGTGCCGTCCGCGTTGTCCGCGCGGCAATACGCCCGGTTATGTGATCCAGGCGTTGAGGACCTTGTCGCAGAAGCTCGGCTTCTTCGTCGAGAGCGAGAAGGGCCGCCAGCAGCTGGCGCTCAAACGTACCATCGGCGAGAATATTCTGCGTACGGGATACTGCCTTGTTCCCAAACTTATAGCGCCGGAACTTCACCCCGAACAGGGAACCGTATGGCGTTGGATCTACGACCATGACGAGGAGGTCTACGGTCGCTTTACGCCCGTATACAACAGGGAGGGTGCCGGTGCGCTGCGCCGTATCGATGACAAGTCTCTCGACGAGATACGCCGCATATTCGACGTGAGCGGCGGTACCGCCATGTTCGAGACCATAGAGCGCCACTCCGACCGCAAGGCCCGCGAGATGGGTTACGACGGTGCCACGCAGGAGTACATGATGCGTACGTTTACCTACAATTCCGACAACGAACACGATTGATTATGAGAAGAGCGACATGGTCGGAGTATCAGAAGGATATTGCCGACGACAAATATTATTACGCGCGCAGCTGCATACGCCAGAACTTCTTTCCGGGCAGCGAACGGGCTTTTCTGAACATATTGAGCAAGGATCTCGGCAAGGATATTCTCGATGATCCGGCGCATTCGTCGTGTACGGGTATCGGCTACCACTCGGACATCGTCCCTCTGGAGACGATCATGACCGTCGTGGCGCGTCAGTTCTCGTTGATGAACGAGGCCGGATATGAAAATTTCGTCACCTCGTGCATCACATCGTTCGGTATATATACGGAGGTGCTTGCCACGTGGGAGGAGTTCCCTGAGACCGAGGAGAAGACGCGCGAGAACCTCTACAAGGCTACGGGCCGCGAGTTTACAAAACCGAAGAGCCTTGCACACACGTCGGATATCATCTTTCACTTCCGTGACCTGATTGCTGACAAGGCCGTGCGTCGGCTTGTGAACCGTGCTACTGGCGAACCGCTGAAGGTTGTCGAGCACATCGGCTGCCACTATGCAAAGATATTCCCCAAATCGGGTATCGGCGGTTCGGAGTTCCCCTATGTGCTTGCCGGCATGGTCGACTCGTGGGGTGGCGAGTGTGTCGATTACCCCGAACGCCGCCACTGCTGCGGATTCGGTTTCCGCAACTATCTGGTGCAGGCCAACCGCGGCTACTCCATAGCCAACTCCCACAAGAAACTCGAGAGCATGGCTCCGTACCATCCCGATTTCATCGTGGCGAATTGCCCGGGTTGTACCATGTTCCTCGACAAGTGGCAATACACCATTGCCGAGATGGACGGCCGTACATACGGCGAAAACGGCCACGGAATACCGGTGCTGACATATGAGGAGATGGCAGGTCTGGTTTTGGGTTACGACCCCTGGGAGCTTGGCATGCAGATGCATCAGGTCGATGTCGAACCGCTGCTCGACAAGATGGGCGTCGATTACGATCCGTCGGCCAAATATCTCGGCCGCAACGGCAAATACATAGGCAAACCCGAAGCGGCCGTCGTGAATGGTTGCTCGCAGGATTTCATATACGATATCAAGGTGTGATGGAACGAGTAATAGTCATAGGCGGCGGTATCGCCGGAATGAAAACGGCCCTCGATCTCAACCGTCGGGGCATTGGCGTAACCATAATCGAGAAGGAGAACCGTCTGGGCGGCAAGGTGCTTGGGTGGCATCGTCTCTTCCCAACGTTTACTCCTGCGAACGAGGTGGTCGACACGCTGAAGGCCGAGGTCGCCTCGAGCGAGATAGATGTGCGTCTGGGAACATGCGCGACGGCTCTTACGGAGCACAGCGTGACACTCTCGGACGGTACGGTGCTCGATTGCGATGCCGTGGTGCTCTGCTCGGGCTTTACTCTCTTCGATGCCCGCATAAAGGAGGAGTACGGATACGGTATTTACGACAACGTCATTACGTCGGCCGATCTCGAGGAGATGTTCAATCAGGGACGTGTCGGCCTCAAGAACGGCGGGCGCCCGCGCCGCATAGCCTTCCTGCACTGCGTGGGGTCGCGCGACGAAAAGGTCTGCCAGCGCCACTGTTCGAAGGTTTGTTGCGTTACGGGCGTGAAGCAGGCCATCGAGATGAAAAAGCTCTTCCCCGAAGCGGACGTCTTCAATTTCTATATGGATATACGCATGTTCGGCCCCGGCTATGAGGAGCTCTACCGTGAGGCGCAGCAGTCGTACAATATCCACTTCATCCGCGGCCGCATATCGGAGGCGAGCCCGACGATCGAGGGACGCCTGCAGATCAAGGCCGAAGATACGCTGACGGGACGTCCGTTGAAGATCAGCGTCGACATGCTCGTGCTGCTTATCGGCATGCGCAGCAACGACGACAATGCGTCGCTGGCCGAGTCGGCCGGTCTGCAGCTTGCGCAGAGCGGTTTCATGGCTCCGCGCGATCTCTTCCTGTCGAACGTGCGCAGCAACCGCGACGGAATATTCTATGCCGGTACCGTCACGGCTCCGAAGAGTATCGGCGAAGTGTTGAACGAGGGTGCGGCCGTAGCCGATGCCGTTACCGAATATCTGAGTTGAGGTCATGGCAGCGATAGAGTGGGGCTTTTCGATAAACAGACCGCGCGTCATCGACGTCGACCGCAACAACCTGCGCAAGAGCGACGAAATTCTGCTCGAGATGCCCGAGTTGCAGAGTTGCATAGGCTGCGGGGCCTGCACGGCAAGCTGTACGGCCGGCAATCTTACCAACTTCAACTTCCGCAAGGTGCATACGCTCGTCCGCCGCGGCGAATATCAGGGTGCCTACGAGGAGATGAACAAGTGCATGTTGTGCGGAAAGTGCCGTCTGCTGTGTCCGCGAGGCATAAATACCCGCGGCGTGGTGATGCTTATAAAACGTAAACTGGGAGACTTTTGACGATGAATTTCTTTGCTCCTTTCTGCATACCGTTCATGGTTGGAGCCGTGGTCATGGCCGTGGCTCTGGTGGTGAAGTATGCCAGATGGATATACGAACTGCCGCGTGCCGACAAGAAACTGATGTTGCACGGCATCTTTACGCGCCGCTCGCTGGAGGCCATATGGGAGGTGTTCCGCGAATCGCTGCTGCACCGACGCATATTCAAGGTCAATCCGTTGCTCGGATACATGCACATGAGCCTGGCCTTCGGCTGGTTCCTGCTGATACTGACGGGATGGATCGAGGTAGTGGCCTATCTCGGCTTTACTTACGTGCCGCTGCAGGGCCATGTCTTCTTCAAGTACTTCGCCACGGGGCTCGAGGAGCATAAGCCCGTATTCAATTTCCTGATGGACTTCTTTCTGCTGATGGTCCTTTCAGGAGTCTTCCTCGCGTGGTGCAAGCGCCTGTATTCGAAGGCCATGGGCATGCGGCGGACAACGCGTCATGTCCTCGGTGACCGTATCGCGCTGTCGGCGCTGTGGTTTGTCTTCCCGTTGAGACTCGCGGCCGAGAGTCTGACGTGCGCCATATACGGCGGCGGAGGCTTCCTTACCGGTTCGATCGGTAGCTGGTTGTCGGCTCATGTCGGAGGTGCCGTGCTGGAGGCCCTCTACGAACCTTCGTGGTGGCTCTATTCCATCTCGCTGGGCGTATTCTTCGTGGCGCTGCCGTTTTCGCGCTACATGCATATCTTTACCGAGATTCCGCTCATATTCCTGCGCCGCTACGGCCTTCATCCGCGCGAGAAGGAGTCGTCGTTCGACAACTTCGAGATTCAGGCCTGCTCGCGCTGCGGCATATGCATCGACCCGTGCCAGCTGCAGAGCGTTCTTGGTATAAACGACGTGCAGTCGGTCTATTTCCTGCGTGACAGACGTTACAAGATGCTGACGCTCTCGGTCGCCAACGACTGCCTGATGTGCGGGCGCTGCGAAACCAAATGCCCGGTAGGCATAAATCTCAACTCGTTGCGTCAGAATTCGCGCGATACGATGCGCAATATTCCCGACGAATCGCGATACGGCTACCTTGCGTCGGTAGATCGCTCCGAGGGCGAAGGACGTGTCGGATACTTTGCCGGTTGCATGACGCTGCTCACGCCGCGTACGCTCAGTGCCATGGAACGCATATTCGAGGCCGCGGGCGAGGATGTATGGTGGGCCGACCGAAACGGTGGAGTATGTTGCGGGCGTCCGCTGAAATTGTCGGGCGAGACCGATTCCGCCAAAAAGATGATGCGATACAACAAGGAGCTATTCTACAAGCACAACATAACGACACTTGTGACATCGTGCCCGATATGCCTGCGTGTCTTCAAGGAGGAGTACGCACTGCGCGGCATCGAGGTGCTGCACCATTCCGAATACATCCTGCGGCTGATGCGTCAGGGACGCCTGAAGGTGAAGGCCGACGGCGGCAAGTTTACCTATCACGATCCCTGCGAACTGGGACGCGGCAGCGGCATATACGACGAACCTCGTGCCGTCATCGAGGCCGTAGGAGAGTTGCTTGAGGCCGAACATTCGCGCGAGAACTCGTTCTGCTGCGGTGCTTCGCTTGCGAATACGGTTATCAACGACGCCCAGCAACTGAAGATTGCACGGTCGATGGCTGCGGAGTTTGCACAGACCGGAGCCGATACCGTCGTCACGTCGTGCCCGCTCTGCAAGAAGACCGTAACACGCGGAACGACCATGCCAGTCAAGGATCTTTCGGAGGTCGTGGCCGAGCATCTTGCCTGACGATACGGAGCGGTATCAAAAAAGGCGGACAATCATTTGTCCGCCTTTTTTGTGTCGCGTGCGTGTTCAGAATCTGTACATTATACCGAGCGTGCTGACCACCGGATTGCGCAACGAACTGGAACATTCGGCAAGCCAGTTTACGTTGAGGTAGAGATCCCAGTGATATCCCAGCCTGCAGTCGAATCCGGCGCCCAGATTGAACCCGAAGGCAAAGTCCTTTATGTCGTTGAAGCTGATGCCGGCGATGGGGTAGAGATACCATTTCGGTGCCACTTCGAATGTATAGTGTACGTTGCAGCTGACGTCGACCGAGCTGCCACGCGATGTGAGAACCATCACCGACGGTTCAAGTCTCAATCCGTCGAGCAGATTTACACGCGCAGCGGGGCCCAATCCTACAACACCACCCATACCGGTATTTGCGTACACCTTCATGGCAGGACCGAGTGTCCATTGTCCCTTCTCCTGAGCGGACATCGTCGTGATGCACAGGAGAGTCATTGCCAGCATCAGATAAATCCTTTTCATGCTTTTGGTCTTTGTTGTTCGTCAAGCAAATTTAACCATAAATTGCGACAATAAAAATACGGGACACCTATTGAAAGGTGTCCCGTATTTTCGTTTTCACTCTAAAAGTGTCACATTAGCTGAGGGCTGCGTGAGCGGCAGCCAGACGTGCGATAGGCACGCGGAAAGGCGAGCAGCTTACGTAGTTCAGGCCTGCATAGTGACAGAACTCTACCGATGAGGGCTCGCCGCCATGTTCGCCGCAGATACCGCACTTGAGGTTGTCGCGCGTACCGCGGCCCTTCAGTACGGCCTCGCGTATGAGCTGCCCTACGCCGTTGCGGTCCAGAATCTGGAACGGGTCGGCCTTGAGGATACCCTTCTCGAGGTAGGTGGGCAGGAACTTGCCGATATCGTCGCGCGAGAAGCCGAGAGTCATCTGCGTCAGGTCGTTCGTACCGAACGAGAAGAACTGTGCTACTTCGGCGATCTGGTTTGCGGTTACTGCAGCACGCGGAACTTCGATCATCGTACCTACCATGTAGTCGATCTTGTCGTTGCGCTCGGCGAATACCTTGTTTGCAGTTTCGTCGATGATATTCTTCTGGTAGCGGAGCTCCTTGTGGTTGCCGACCAGAGGAACCATGATTTCGACGCTTACGGGAATGCCCTGAGCCCTTACGTTCATGGCAGCCTCGATGATGGCGCGGGTCTGCATCTCGGTGATCTCGGGATAGGTGTTGCCCAGACGGCATCCACGGTGTCCGAGCATCGGGTTGACCTCTCTCAGTGATTCAACCTTGGCTGCGATTTTCTCATAGGGAACACCCATCTCCTTTGCCAGTTCGCGCTGCTCCTTCTCGAAGTGAGGAACGAACTCGTGGAGAGGGGGATCGAGCAGGCGGACCGTAACGGGATATCCCTTCATGACCTTGAAGAGGCCCTCGAAGTCGCCGCGCTGCATCGGCAGCAGTTTGGCGAGAGCCACGCGGCGTCCGGCCTCGTCATCGGCCAGAATCATCTCGCGAACGGCCATGATGCGGTCGCCCTCGAAGAACATGTGCTCCGTACGGCAGAGACCGATACCCTCGGCGCCGAAGTAGAATGCCTGTGCGGCGTCCTTGGGCGTATCGGCGTTGGCGCGAACCTTCAGAACGGCATACTTGCCGGCCAGTTCCATGAGCTTTGCGAAGTCGCCGCTCAGGTCTGCGGCTCTGGTTGCGACCTGACCAAGGTAAACCTCACCGGTTGAGCCGTTGAGCGAGATCCAGTCGCCTTCCTTGATAGTGAATCCGTTTACATGTATCGTACGGGCCTTATAGTCGATGTCGAGCTCACCGGCACCCGATACGCAGCATTTGCCCATACCGCGGGCTACGACGGCTGCGTGCGAGGTCATACCTCCGCGTGCGGTAAGAATACCGGCGGCGTCGAGCATACCCTTCAGATCCTCGGGCGAGGTCTCGATACGTACCAGCACTGCCTTCTGCCCTGTCGATGCAAATACCTTCTCGGCATCCTCGGCGAAGAATACAACCGGACCGGTTGCTGCGCCGGGCGATGCGGGCAGACCCTTGGTTACGACCTGGGCGCTCTTGATCGCCTCCTTGTCGAATACGGGGTGGAGAAGTTCGTCGAGTTTGGCGGGTTCGCAACGCAGTACGGCTGTCTTTTCGTCGATCAGACCCTCGCGGAGCATGTCCATTGCGATCTTGACCATGGCGGCGCCTGTACGCTTGCCGTTACGGCACTGGAGCATCCAGAGCTTGCCGTCCTGAATCGTGAACTCGATATCCTGCATGTCGGTGAAGTACTGCTCCAGATGGTGCTGTATCTCGTTGAGTTCCTTGTAAACCTCGGGCATAACCTCCTCGAGCGACGGATATTTCGTCACGCGCTCCTCTTCGGAGATGTTCTGGGCCTTTGCCCAACGGCGCGAACCCTCGATTGTGATCTGCTGAGGCGTGCGGATACCTGCAACGACATCCTCACCCTGTGCATTTACGAGGTACTCGCCGTTGAAGATATTTTCACCCGTAGCGGCGTCACGCGAGAATGCCACGCCCGTAGCCGAATTGTTGCCCATGTTGCCGAATACCATCGCCTGAACGGTCACGGCCGTACCCCACTCTGCGGGAATGTTGTTGAGCTTGCGGTAGAGGATTGCGCGCTCGTTCATCCACGATCCGAACACGGCGCATATTGCACCCCAAAGCTGATCCCACGGATTTGTCGGGAATTCGCTGCCGGTCTGTTTCTTGATTGCGGCCTTGAAGTTCTTGACCAGAGCCTTCAGGTCGTCGGTCGTAAGGTCGGTATCGTTCTTGACGCCGCGTTTTGCCTTCTGCTCCTCGATGAGCACCTCGAACGGGTCGTGATCCTCTTTCGATACGGGTTTCATGCCGAGGACGACGTCGCCGTACATCTGTACGAAACGGCGGTAAGAATCCCATGCGAAACGGGGATTTCCCGTGCGGCGTGCAACTGCCTCTACGGCCGAGTCATTCATACCCAGGTTGAGGATCGTGTCCATCATGCCGGGCATCGATGCGCGGGCGCCCGAACGAACCGATACGAGCAGCGGCATGTCCTTGTCGCCGAACTTCATGCCCGTCAGTTTTTCGATGTTCTTCATGGCTTTCTCCACGTCGGGACGAAGCAACTCGATGACAGCCTCCTTGCCGTGTGCGTAATACTCCGTGCAAACTTCTGTCGTAATAGTGAATCCGGGGGGGACCGGAATTCCGATGAGGTTCATCTCGGCCAGGTTGGCGCCCTTGCCGCCGAGGAGCTCTCTCATCTTTCCATTACCTTCGGCTTCCTTGTTACCGAAGGTATAAACTCGTTTAACATCTGCCATAATGACTAACTGTTGATTATTTGATAGTTATGTATATGCTACGTTAGCGGAATACAAAGATAGTGAAATTTTACTCAAAAACAAGTTTTTTCGCACATATAACAGAAAATCGGCAGCCTCCGGCCGTAACCTCCTGTATAGCTGTTGCGATTGTACACTGCTGCCGGTGCCCCTTTGCCGTCGAGCAGCCACCGGCGTGCATATACGTCGCAATCCGCATCGAGCCGCTTGTCCACGAAGATGCGGTCGGCCATCGTCCATCCGCGTCTGAACATTGCATTGCCGCGTCCGGCACGCTCGGCCCGGGCCGTTGCTTCGGCCAGCGGAAAGCGCCGGTAGTCGAGACGATAGACATCGCCTGCCACGATTATGAACCTGTCTGGTTGTTCGTGCTGCAGTTCGGCTATGATCTCACCGGTAAAACGGCTGCGGTGCGTCAGCAATATCGCGTAGTCGCGTCCGGCTATCGCGGCCTCCACGAGCATGTAGTCGTAACCCGTACTCACACGTTGCGGGAAAAGCACGTCTCCGTAGTAGAGCAATGCAAAATCGAGGCCGTCCAGACGGTTGAGCGTACGGTGTATGTAACAATAGTCTCCCCGGCACTTCGAAACAATATCGCGCACCACCTGCTCGTTCTCGACGCCGAACAGCGCAACTACCGGCATCGACATCGAGTCTATGACGGCCGCTACCTTTGCGGTACGCAGTTCATAGCGTTCGTTGTCCCAATGCAGGCGGCCTTGCGGCGTGTAGTCCGAATCGTCGTAGAATGGCGAAGGCAACGTGTCATATAGCCCGTCGACATCGTAATAAGCGAATCCAACTCTCCGCTGGGCGGGGAGTTGGACCGTTAAAAACAATGTTATGACGAGCAGTGCTGTGCGCATGCTATTTTATACCGTACTTTTTGAGGATCTTCTCTATCTTGGGCAGCCACGTATCAATGAAACGGTTGAATCCCATGTCTGTCGGGTGTGCTCCGTCTACCGTACCCTCATGGTCGGTGCCTGTGATCGTGTCGCTGTCGAGGAAATAGACGTTGTCGTACTTTTTGGCCAATTCGGTCATCATGCGTCGTACCGTTGCACGGCGCTCGTCGTTGAACTTCGCCCATTTGGTGTCGAATGTAGCCTGGTCGCGTATGGTTGTCTGGAGGAATATCATCGGTTTGTCGGGATGAGCCTCAGCCACCGTGCGCACGAAATCGGCCACACGTGTCTCGATCTCCTTGACCGAGGGGTTGGAGAAGGCGTCGAAAAGATATGCGTCGGCCTCGCTGTCTGCGATGAGGCGGGCAAGCTGGGGCTGGAGCTTGCAGTTGCCGCTGAAACCGAGGTTGACGAAATCGATACCCGTACTGCGGCTCATGCGTGCCGTGAAGATCATGCCCGGGCGGCTGGCAGAAGCTCCGTGCGTGATACTTGACCCGAGGGTCAGGACCTTGTATTTGTACGGTGACGGTATGGCCTCGATAGCTGCATCGTCGTCAATGCCTATTTCGAGCGATTCCACCTCGTTCCATATGGGCAGGTAAAGCATGCACTCCTTCTCGCCGTCGGCCATGTTCTTGACGATCGTGTACTTGTGTACGTCTTTTGTCATGCTCGGGCGTGCCACTCCCGCAAAAGTCCACACGCCGTCCTTCTTTATGTAGAGGTCGAGTCCGCGCTGCACGATCGGGGTCATGTTGTTGCCCCAGGCGCGCTTCGCGGTCGTCCACTTTGCCGATATGGCATGGCTGTCGGTCTTGAACATGATGTAGACGCCGACCGGATAGCGGCAGTAACGCACGATATGTTCCTCGGCGAAGTCGTAACCTTCGCTGTCCACGCGGAAATAGGGATTCTCCTGTGACGGCTTGGTGCGTCCCTGTACGTTGAGCGTCGATGCGTCGACATACTTCTGTGCCATGGCCGTCGATGCGGCCATTACCATTGCGGCCATAGCCGCGATAAATCTGATCTTTTTCATTTTTATAGGTTGTTTAGGTTTAGGTTCTATTCGTATATTGCACCCGAGCCGACAAGTTCATCTCCGTCGTACCACGCCGCAAACTGTCCGGCGGCAATGCCGCGTTGAGGCTCGTCGAAGAGAATGTAGGCTGCATCTTCGCGCATGAAGAGCGTAGCCTTCTGCAATGGCTGGCGGTAGCGTATGCGTACGTCGAAACGGCAGCTTTCGCCAACGACAAGTCGGCGTGTGGGGTTGACCCAGTGAACCTCGTCGTGCATGATCTTCAGCGCCCGGCGGTAGAGGCCAGGGTGGCTGTCGCCTTCGCCGACATATATCACGTTCTCCCTGACGTCCGTGGCGATGATGAAGAGCGATTCCTTGCGCCCGCCTATGCCAAGACCCTTGCGTTGCCCGATTGTGTAGAAGTGCGCTCCGTTGTGCTCGCCGATCTTCTTGCCGTCGCGTACGGTGTAGTGCCATGGTTCGGCCAGCGTTGCGAGGTCGTCACCATGTCGTTGTGCATATTTGGGCCATGTCGGCAATATTTCATGGATGTTTCCCTTGCGGGCGGCGAGCTTCTGCTGGAGGAATACGGGCAGGTCTACCTTGCCGACGAAACAGATTCCCTGTGAATCCTTGCGTTTGGCCGTGGCAAGGTGCTGCTCCTCGGCTATGCGTCTTACTTCGGGCTTTATGAGATCCCCGACAGGGAACATGGCGTATCGCAGCTGTTCCTGCGACAACTGGCACAGAAAATAGCTTTGGTCTTTGTTCTTGTCGGTGCCGGCCAGCAACTTGTATATGGTTTTGCCGTCAACGGTCTCTACGGCCTTGCGGCAGTAGTGCCCTGTAGCAACGAAGTCTGCTCCCAGTTTCAGGGCCTCCTTCAGAAATGCGTCGAACTTGATCTCGCGGTTGCAGAGCACGTCGGGATTTGGCGTTCGTCCGCGCTCGTATTCCGAGAACATGTAGTCTACCACGCGCTGACGGTACTGTTGCGACAGGTCGACGACACGCAACGGTATGTCGAGCCGTTTGGCTACGAGCTCGGCGAAAACACGGTCGTCGTGCCACGGACAGTCGCCCTCGAGCGTGCCCGTAGTATCGTGCCAGTTGATCATGAAGAGACCGATCACGTCGTGGCCCTGCTGCTTGAGCAGATAAGCCGCTACCGACGAATCCACGCCTCCCGAAAGTCCTATTACCACGCGTGCCATTGTACAGAGAATTAAAGTTCCAGCAATCCCTCGGGCAATACCAGTTTCATGCTGCGGGCATCGAAATCGATTCCGGCGATGAACTCCTCGACGGCCGGTATCAGTTTCTCTCCGTCATGCCCGTCGAACGTGATGCCGAACAACGGATTGACATCATTGTCAAAGAAATCGGTTATTCTGCCGTGATGTCCGTCGGCCGTTACTTCGAATCCGATCAGCTCTTCGAGCCGGAATTCATCGTCGGCATCGTCATCGGTATCGATGTAGAGTTCGCGCCCGACAAATTCGCTCATCCGTTCCGGAGTGTCGAGGTCGGCAAAGCGGACAAAGGCTCCCGATGCTCCGTGCGGTTCGAAACTCTCGCACCACAATGGTACGGGCAGGTTGTCGTCATAGACGAACAGCGGGGTGGTATCCGCGTCGAAATCCTCGGGGAACGATTCGTAGAGTGAGAGCAGTACACCGCCCTCCGTTCCGAAAAGTTTGCTTATGCGTGCCGTTGCCTGCATTTGGACCTTTTGATAGTTTTTTGTTACGGTTGCTGTTGGACGGTCATGGTTGCCGTCGTATCTAAAAAGCAAATCCCCCTTTTTGCGAGGGGGATTTAACCTTTGTTCAAGAAGCCTCGCGGCGCCCGATTACTCCTCGGCGGGAGTCTCTGCGGCTGCATCGGCGGCTTCGGCCTCCTGTGCGGCGGCAGCGGCGGCTGCTTCAGCCTCGGCTGCGGCCTTCTTCTCGGCGATAGCCTTGGCACGCTCTTCCGAAACCTTGGTCTCGGCAGCCATGCGGGCTTTCTCGGCCGATTTGGCATCGGTAGCGAGCTTGTTTACCTTGGCGGCTATCTTGCCCTCCTTCTCACCGAGCCACTTGTTGAATTTGGCCTCGGCATCGCTCTCCGAGAATGCGCCTTTGGCAACACCTCCAAGCAGATGCTTCTTGTATAATACACCCTTGTACGAGAGAATTGCTCGACAAGTGTCCGTGGGTTGCGCGCCTTTTTGTAACCAATCAAGAGCTCTTTCGAAGTTCAAGTCGATCGTAGCAGGATTCGTGTTGGGATTGTAGGTTCCCAATTTCTCGATAAATTTACCATCACGTGGCGCTCTGCTATCTGCGGCAACGATATGATAGAAGGCAAAACCCTTCTTGCCATGACGTGCCAGACGAATTTTAACAGCCATTTCGCTATAAAATTTAGTTAATAAAATGTTAACGCTCTCCCTTTACGGGCATTCGAGTGCGCGAAGATACTCATAAATCGGCAATTTGCAATGAAAACCGGCTTTTTTTCGGCGATTTTCTTTGATCGGACGCGATTGGGCGCACTATCTCCACACGAAGTCGACGATTACGGGCAGGTGGTCCGACGAGCCGTTGTAGAATTTCGTCTTGTCGTTCCATGTAGCCTTCGTGAAACCCCATTTCGGGCTCTTGGCCTTGAGCATGCGCTTGTACATAGCCTCGCTGCCGTACATCAGGTCGATGCGTCCCCAGCCCTGTGTCGACGGTGTTATCGCGTCGCGTTTGTCGGGGTTGTTGTATGCCTTGACCAGATCGTGTGCGGGAACGTTCTCCAGCATGTATTTCTGTCCCAGATAGCGTGGATTCTCCCAGCCCAGATCGTGGAACGAGTCGTCGAGCGGCGTTGAACAGTTCATGTCACCCATGATAAGCCAGTTCTTTTCGCCGGCATACTCGGGGTTCAGAATGGTGCGCTCCATGAATATGCGGAACTCATCGGCTCGGGTTTTGTCACCGCCGTGTTCGCGTTTGCTGCGTTCACGTACTTCGGCCGGTTTGGTTGCATCCTTGGCGTACGCCTGCGGCCATGTGTGGAACCCTACGAAGTTGATCGTTTCGCCGTCGACGGTGACCTGTGCATGCAGACCTCCGTGCGATACCTCCTTGCCGCCCAATGCCTGTACGAGGGTAATCGGGTATTTCGATGTTATGACTACGGGGTAGTTGTCCTGATGCGCTCCTATGGCCCAGTACGTATGGCCGAAACGGGCTGCAAGCTCTCCCCAGTTTTCTGTAAGGTAACGCTCTTCGGGCTTGCATTTGGTGTGTGTGCCGGCATAATATATGGTTTGGGCCTCGCAGAAGACGCATACGTCGGCGTCGACCGATTTCACGTATTCGACGAAATTGTCGTAATTGTTCTGCTGATCGGCCCACATGCCGTTCTGTATGTTGTAGTCCATTACGCGCAGTATCCTTTCGCGCGGCACGCTGTTCAGAAGCCTTACTTCGATGTCGTCGAGGAAGAAGCCGTTGACGTATCTGGAGTCGGGCTGTTCGGATGTCCATCCCATGTATGTCTCGGCCGTGGCGCCGCTTACCACCAGCCGTACCGTGTGCCACTCCTTGGCGGCGGAGTCGCTGCCGGCGGCCGACATGACGTTGCGCGTGATCTTGATGTATTCGCCCTCGCCGTTGACGTAAGGGTAGTTGGTGTTGTAGAGGGTGTGGCGTATGCCGTCAACCCAATACTCCCTGATGACGCCTGCTCTGTTGGCATAAACCATGACGCAGGAGTTGGCTTTGGCCTGCAGTGCGACCTTGAACGTCACCTCGATGTCGCATACGCCGTCGAGCGATGTGAACATCGGCGTTTCGACCATGCCGCGGGAGTTGTCGCGGACGCCAACGCCGAGATATCCCGGATACTCCTGCACGCGGAACATGCGGCGCCAGTCGAGTACGTTGCGGTTCGCCAGATACTCCGTCCCCATTGCCGGCTTCTCTGCAAGCAATACCTTGTAGTCGCTCTGCAGGTATTGCGAACCGGCCTTGTCGAATCCGGATGCATATACTGCCCGTTCGTTGCCGGTGTAGTCCGTGTCTGCCGAGCCTTCACCCGTAGCTGCAGGGTTGAACCCGCGGCCGGATTTGCCGGCCATGCGGTCGCCGCCCCAGACGAAAGCGTCGAAATTCTCGGCGAAGACCATCTCTGCGGCCGGCGAATATTCGATTCCGGCGATTTTGGTGATTTTGCCACTGCATATTTCGAATCCTTCGGTGCGGGAAACCGTCATGTTGCGGTGCGAGCGGTCACTTATCGATATGCGTATGCCGTTATCGTATTTGCGTGCCGGCATCACGATGCGGAATGTTGTGCCGGCTGCATCGAGAGCAACGCCTTTGCCGCCGTTGCTGCAATCGAGCAGAATGAAATTCATCCCGTCTTCAGCCGCAACGAGTCTCCCGGTGCCGGCATCGAGGCTGAAGCAGCCCGAAAGAGCCGTGCCGGAGTTGTCTTCGACGCGTATCGAGTTGACGGCCGCATCACCCTTTACGGTGAGTTCGAGTACGCCGCAGAGGCTTTCGAGAATCAATTTGTCACCGGTGGTCGCGGCTGCATGCATTGGCATTGCAAGACGGTCGATCCCCTTTTCTCGATATTGTTGTGCCGGAACCAGAAGTATGCTCCGTATACCGTCGGTTGTGGAAGCGCAGTCGCCCGGCCATGATGCCGTGTAGGCGTTGTTGTCGGCTTTTCTCGCCTCGACGCGTGCATATCCCTTGCTGTCGGAGATAACCTTGCAGAGTTCCCCGTTCACATAGATCATATCTCCGGCTTTCCATGCATTTGCTGCTGGAATACAAAGTTTTGTTGCCGCATCATTACGTATGCCGACATTCAGTCTTGTTGTCTGGTTGCTGCCGGCGGCGCAGAACGACGTGGCTGCAAGTGCCAGCAACAGCAGTAGCGATTTTTTCATTATTTGACAGGTTTGTTCAGGTTGGACAGATTGTTATTCCCATTTGAAATCCACGATCACGGGCAGGTGGTCCGACGAACGTTCATGAAAGCGGAAATTGGCCCGTTTGATCGATTTGGTGAATCCTTCGCGCGGAGTCTTGACCCTTATGACGCGCTTGGACATGGATTGCGTGCCGTACATGATGTCGATGCGTCGGCCGCTTTGAGTCGACGGTATCATCACGTCGCGGTTGGCCGGACAGCAATAGCTCTTGACAAGATCGATGCAGTCAGAGTTCTGCAGTACGTAGTTGTGTCCCCAGTAGAACGGGCTTCCCGGTCCGTATTCATAGTAGCGGTCGTCGAGCGGCGAAATGCTGTTGGTGTCGCCCATGATGAGCCAGTTGGTCTCGTCGGCGTATTCGGGATTGAGAATCGTACGCTCGAAGAAGATCTTCATCTCTTCCGCACGGAACTTCTCGCCGTCGAAACGCAGTGCGCTGGCCTTGCGATCCTCGACAGCTACATCGCGACCGTAATATGCCGGGTATGTGTGGAATCCGACGAAATTGATACGCTGACCGCCGATCGTTATCTGTGCGTGTACGCCACCGTGTGAAACCTCCTTGCCTCCGAGTTTCTGCACGAGGGTGATGGGATATTTCGACGTGATGACCACGGGATGGTTGTCCTGATGTGCGCCGATTACCCAATAGTCATGGCCCCAGCGGGCCGCAAGCTCTCCCCAGTGGGATGGCAGGTAACGCTGGTCGATGGGTTCGGGCATGCGTCCCTCCTCGCCGGTTATGTAGTTCGACTGTGCTTCGCAGAAGATTATCACGTCGGCGTCGACCGATTTTATATACTCCACGAAATTGTCGTAATTGTTTCCCTGGTCTGCCCACATTCCGTTCTGGATGTTGTAGTCCATTACGCGCAGCGTATTTTCACGCTTGACGCTCGACAGCACCTTCACTTCGGCCCCGTCGAAACGGAATCCTTCGGGTGCGTTCTTGCCGCTGGGAACCACGCGCCAGCCGAGTTTCGATTTGGCCGTGGCTCCGCTCACCACGATGCGGGCCGTACGCCATACCTCCTTGTTGAATACCGGCACATTGCCGTTTTCGAGGCGCAGGCGTTCCCATTTGCTGCCTTTGTATGGATAGTTCTTGTCGGTGAGGGTTATCTCCACGTCGTCGAGCGTATACTCCTTGATGACGCCGGCGTCCGATATGCGGAACTCGACGCTCGATTTGGGCAGCCGACGGTAGCGGAACGTCACTTCGATGTCGCAAATTCCGTTGAGGCCTTTAAGTGCCGGCGTAACGATGTTGTCGCGCAGCTCTTCGGCATTGCCCGCAAGAGCGAACTGCATCGTGCCGTCATCGGATACGCTCATCTCCGTTTTCTGAACGGCAGGCTTTTTCTCCTGCACCTTTGCCGGTGTCGGCTCCGCGGCATTCAGAATCGTCGCTGCGAATATCGCGGCAAACGACAATAACGATTTCTTCATGTGATTGAAAGTTTTAAGGTTGTTGTAGATATTGGTAATGGATTGTTGCTTACCGTATTGCCGGACGGTAAGGCAAGGTGGTATTTCATGTAGGCGGCATGGTTGGTTCATTGTGGCTCCGGTATGCCCTGAAAGTGATTCCGGCGCGGTTCGAACGCGCGACCCACAGCTTAGAAGGCTGTTGCTCTATCCAACTGAGCTACGGAACCATCGCAAAACGCGAACAAATGTAATACAAAATTCGCAATCGGACAACTTTTATTTCAGTTATCGGGTCTGTATTGAGTGTCGGCCTGTTTGTTTCGGGCTTGCATTGTCGCCGCGAACGGTTGCCCGTTAGCCGTAAAAGTATTATATTTGCACAACACGCAACCCCGTAATATCATTTGAGACATGAAACGATTCACAGCCTTCTGCGCATTGATTCTGGCGACCGTAACCGTCGCCTTTGCGCAGAATCCCGATTCGCTGGCCTTCGTTACGGCCGACTGGCAGATTTCCGAACCGGACAAGGGTGTTGAAGCCCGTACGGCAAGCATGGAGATCTTCGACTCAAAGCAGACTGTTTCGATTATCCGTTACAAACAGCGCCGCTTCTATACCCGCATAGTGCAGACTGCCGAACTGACGCCGACAAGCACTACCGCACGCGACCGCAAGGCCGTGGCGGCAATAAATGCCGGTTACTGGAACGTGGAGAAGGTTGTCCCCTCGACGTATGTACGCATCGACGGCCACGACTGCTCGCATACCGAGGATGCCGAAGCCTACCGCGTCAACGGTATTCTCACGATCGACGGCCGCGACATCGAGGTATTTGCATGCGACACGTCGCAGTACGGCAAGTATACGCCCATGTATGACAACATACTCGCGTCCGGCCCCATACTTGTAGATGACGGCAAGCCGTTTGCGTACGACCCGTCGCTGGGCAGTTTTTTCGGGCGCAATCCGCGCAGCTTTATTGGCCGTACGGAGAAGGGTGACGTCTTCATGGTAGTAATCGACGGCCGTTTCGAGCAGGCCGAGGGTATGACCATCAACGAACTTGTCGAGGTTTGCCGCTGGCTCGGGCTTGTCGATGCCATCAACCTCGACGGCGGCGGTTCGTCGACGTTGTGGAGCAGCGACCGCGGAGTGCTCAACCATCCCTGCGACAACAAGCGATTCGACCATGAGGGCGAGCGTGCCGTGTCGAGTTGCCTTGTGGTTCTGCCGCCGAGATAGGCGTGCGGCAACGAAAAAGGGCGGGATGTTTCCCGCCCTTTTTCGTTTGTGTGACTTGAATGCGTCAATCGTCGAAGTCGTACCTGAGCTCGAAGTCGTCGATCCACATTATGCTGTTCGAACTGCCGACAAAGTAGTCTCCGTATCGCGATGACGTGCATACGATTATGATGTGCGACGGTGTTGCGTCCGAGCGGTATTCAAGTTCCACGTCGAATTTGGTCCACTCGGGGCATGACGCGTCGAATATCTTTTCGCCGTAGGCAATGATGTGCGGGTCGTTCGACGTGAAGAATGTAGAGACGTCGCGCGTATCGACCCTGTGCGGCGACTCTCCGACCTCGGCCGGATCGCCCCAATATCCAAGTGCCACATATACGATGCCGCTGTCCATGTCGCCCTCGTTCATGGGTGACTTGTTGTTGTTCGGCACACAGTTGATGACGCCCTGATTGTACTTTGCCCAGAAACTGAATCCCGTAGGACGCAGCGTGAACGGACGCCCGAAGTCTACAAGGCCGTTTGTACCGATGGTCTGGGCATAGACACCCGTGTAGATGTTTCCGGCGGCGAACTTTCCTATGCCGGCAACGCTTGCCAGAGTCGACTTGAGTTGCGCGCAGTATTTGCCTTCGGTACCTTCGTGCAGGTCGTTGTCGACGGGTGTGGTTATGTTAATGCCGGCGATGGACGAACCCTGGTTGCCGGTTCCCCAATACGGCGTCTCGTCGGCCAGATAGGGGAAGTATATGTTCTTGCTGCTCAGGTGCCAGTTTTCGAAGCCGTTGTTCGGAACGATATAGAGTTCGCCCGTGGTGAAACTCTGTACGTCCGAGGTGCTGTCGTCGGCATAGGCCACGACCTCGTATTCGGTCTGAGGCTCGAGATGGCGCATCTTGACCGAGAAGGTGCCGCCGTCGACCGTTATCCATTCGTCCGGCGCATCGATCCACTCTTCGTTGCCGGCCTTGCGGTAACGTATGCCCATGTCGGTCCCGGCTATGCCGCTCGCCCTGATCCATGCAGCCTGCGATCCTGCCATAAGGCTCTCAATGACTACTGAGAGTTCCTTGGGCTTGACAGCCAGTGTCCAGCGCTCGGTGCGGCCGTGATACGTCACCTCCACGTAACGTATCGAACGGAAGTCGGTAAGCTCTTCGGCCGTGGGGCTCATCTCGGTTATGTCGTGCGGGCCGAGCTTGAGCGAAAGTACCTTTACGTTGCCCGTATCGTAGTCGTCGCGCATGTATGCCGTGGCCATGCAGTTGTCGACGTCGAATTCGGTGGTGCCGATCTGTCCCTCGATCGTGAAGTAGCGTTCGATGTTTTGCTGTGCGAGGATCGTCCATTCGTAATCCTGGTAGAGCGACAGCGTGATGTATTTGGGTACGCGCATGTCGAATGTCCCGACCATGTTCTCCGACGGACGTGCTCCGTCGGTGTACTTTATCGATGTGATGTTGACGTTGCGTATGTCGGTAGTCTCCTCCAATGGAATGGTTGCCGTGCTGGTATTGCTGTCGATGACGCATGCGCCGCTCGTACCCTCGACCTCGATCGACTCTACGCCCAGCTTTATCACAGGAAACGGAATGTCGTTCCGGATGCAACCGACGGACAAGACCGATGTCGCGAGTGCCAATATGTATTTCAAAGTTCCGTTCATCGTGCAAGTGTCTTTTTCTTGTTCCACAAGTGGACGGTCATGCCCACGCGTATGTCGGCGAGATTAAGACGGAACCGCATCTTGGACGTCGAGCGTGATCCGATCTTTTCGCCCAGCTCGTTGTGCTGTTTTATGTGGTTGTACTGCAGACCTCCCAGTCCGAACGATATGCTGCCGCATACGTTCGGGAAGATGTAGACGGCGATACCCGGGTTGAAGTTGAGTTTGGCCCGGAATATGTCCGACGTCGACTCCTTCATGGCATCGCCCGACTTGTAGGCGAAAGTCTGCGTACCGGTCTCGGCCAGAAGCTCCACTTCACTGAATACTCCGAAGCGTCCCCGCGGGTCGAGTGCCACATAAGAACGGTGGAAAACGCCGAACGAGTACATGGTTCTCTTCAAACTCATGTTGCCGAGTGAAAATTCGATGTCGTTCTCCTCTCCGAGATTTAGGTTGACGTTGCCGAGAGATCCGTATAGATACGAGTACCCGAAACGCACTCCGATGACGTTGTCGTCTGCGACGAAATATCCTATGTAGGGGTTGACCGTTACGACCGTACCCTTGAGATTGATATTGTCGAGTATGAGGTAGAAGTCGGTATCGTCGCTCGACAGTGTGCCGTACGAAACCGTTGCTCCCATCATTATCTCGCCCTTGTAGGCGTATGTATTCTTGTCTATCTCGCGGTCCACGCGGTTGAGCATCGGCATGAACCTGTTTTTGCGGACGCCTTTCTCTTCGATTCTTACCGAATCCTTGAGTTTTGCCGTTTCCGTCGCTGTGACCGATTCGTTTTCGCCGGCCATGGCCATGAATGCGACGAACAGTGCCGTGAATGTCAGTGTCAAACGTTTCATATCCATCGCATTTGTTTACAGGTAAAACGCAACACCCATTCCTATCGAGAAGATGTTGACCTTGAAGTTCATGTAGCTCGATGATCTGTTGCCCACAGTCACCTGGTTGTGCACCTGCTTGGTGTTGGAGTAGTTGAATCCCATAACGCCGACGTTGACTTCGAACGCAACGTTGTTGGTCGCGAAGGCAACGATGCCTGGATTGAGGCCCAGCGATACCGTGTACCCGGTCTCGTATGTGCCTCTGACGGGCGATCCCTCAGCGAATTTCGACTGTGTACCTCCTATGCCCAGCTGCAGTTCGGTGAAGATGGCGAACCGCTTGTTTCGGCCGAGCGGTATGTATTGTCTCCATACGGCCGCAACTTCATACGAATGCTTGAGGGCATAGTAGTAGTCGATGCCGAGGTTGAGGTCGTCCATGCTGATTTGTGCATCGTCGAGCTTCAGCAGCGAACGCGAGTAGACCACACGTGCGCCCACCGCCATGTTGTTCTTTACGGCGTAGCCGATGAACGGACTCACCTTGAAGGTGTAGCCTTCGGAATTGATGCCCTCGACAACCAGAAACGTGTACTTGTCGTTGGAGTGTGTCGAGTATGACAGCGTACCTCCGAAGATCCATTGCCCGCGCGGTACGATACGTGTCGAACGCGACGAAATGCCTCGGTGTTCGCGACGCTGGTCGGGAGTCATCTCCGTATGTTGGTGCCGCACTTCGACAGAATCCCGTGCGGTCGCGGCATTGTCATGTGCCGCGATCTTCGCGTTGTCATTCTTTGCCGCAACCGCATCGCGTGTCTGTGCCGGTGATGCCAGACTGGCTCCTGCCAGCAGCAGGGTAGTAATCAGTGTGTGGAAACGCATCAATATATCAGTTCAACGTCATCGATGTATCCCCAACTGTCGGTACTGCCGGTGAAGTAGTCGCCGTATCCGCTTACGGTGAACGTAAATACGAGGTAGTTGGGTTTGTCGTCGTTATTGTATGTAATCTCTATTGTCTTCTCTGTCCATTCGGCCGTTGATTCCGTAGTTTCGAAATATCCGTAGGCCGTAACGCCTTCGGCCGAACGCGGGTCGAAGAATGTCGAGGTGTCGCTGGTATCTACGCGGTGCGGTGCCGTCCAGTCGCAGAATGCCACGAATACCTTGAGCAGGTCGGTGCCACTCTTGTCGATGTTGCCGGTCTTGTTGATTGTTCCCTGGCTGTTCTTGTACCAGAACTTCACGGCCTTGGGGCGTGCCGTAAAGGTGAACGGACGTCCGAAGTCGGTCTTGCCGTTGGTACCCTGCGTGCCGGCGAACTTTCCGAAGAAGATACTTCCGGCGGCAAACTTGCCGATGCCGAGCAGCGACGGATATGCCGAGTGCATGTAGGCGCTGTACTGGCCCTGCGAACCGGGACGTACGTCGGTCGACGATACCGTCAGGTTATACTCCTCGCCGAGGGTGGTAGAACCCGGGTTGCCGGTATCCCACCACTGTGTGCCTCCGGCAGCGTAGGGGTAGATGCACGAGCCGGACTGACTCCAGTTCTCGAAATCGCCGTCGGGAATCTGCCCTCCGGCCGGAGTTGTGGTTGCAGCCTGCGCTCCGACCTCGGCCGAATCGATGAAGAGTCTGTATTCGTAATCCCTGCCGGCGGCAAAATCGGTGGCATGTGCCGTATATACCTCATCCTGTGACGGATCTTTCGTTGCGGCGATCATCGTCCACTCTCCTCCTGTGGTACGGTACCCGATCTTTATGTCGGAAGCCGATGCGGTCAGCACCGTAGCCTTGAAGTCCGCGGTATTGTACCACAGGTCGTAGTCGCCGGCGCCGAGCGGCTGAATGCCCTGTACGGCGAATGTGGCCACCTTCTCGCCGTGTCCGCCGTCGGCATCGTCAACGTTGAACGTGAGTTCGTGGTTGCCGCCGTACATCTGTGCGAAGAAGTCGGCGCCGAGAGTTACGGTATAGTGTTTCGAATCAGTCTGCGAGACGCTTATGCCGGCATGCTGCCCGCTGAGCAGCTCATACTCCTTGCTGCCGGCCGAGAGCGACAGTGCGCTGATATTGGCCAGAGCCGAGATGTTGAACGTGTACGAACCGTCGATATACTTCTGTACGGTATCGATGTCGAAGCCTTCGCCCTTGATCGTCGGATCGGGGCTGAACGATATGGTGTCGTCGACTATTTCGGGATTTTCGTCCACATCCAGTTCGAACGAGAGGGTTCCGCCGAGCCCCTTGGAGTATCTGAACGTCAAGGTATATTTCACGGCTGCACGTACATTCTCTATCTTGCCCGTTTTTTCGACTGTGCCGATCTCCTCCTCGGCGCTGTCGCCGTGGAAGAACCAGCACAGCGTTGGCGCCTCGGCCGGTACGATGAAGTATCCGGTACCGTCACCGTCGAATTTCAGCGTGGGGACGCTTCCGTTCTCGGCCGATGCCAGGTCGAACTCCTCGCCGACGCTTATGTACGAATAGGCCGTATCGGCGAACTTTTCCCGCACGGTCTGGTCGAATACCACCTGCACGATGGCGTTGCGCAACGAACACGAAACCGTTACGGGCTGTATCGTTCCGGCTTCGATGGTGAAGTCCTGCGAACCGCTGTAGCTCTTGTGCGTGGTCGTAGCCTCGGTTTCGTCACCGGCAAGAACCGATACCGAATAGTCGCCCGCAAGCAGCCATAATTCTGCCGGAATTTCGTCGGTGGATTCGTATTTGCGAATCAACTCCTTGATTCGGCCGTTTTCGGCCTCCGGGGCATCCGATGCCGTATATTTGTATATCCTGACCGTGCAGTAGTCCATCGGATCATACTCCGTGTCGCCTGCATTCTTGGGCATCGCGATGCTCATGCGCAGCATGCCGCTGTCGGCCGGCATCACGCCTGTACCTTCGTCGAACTCCTGTGAGCACGACACCATGGCGAACAGGCTGCATAAATATATAAGTGCGCGTTTCATTATTCGGTCTTCAGCATTAATGTTTTGACACTCTGTCCGTTGTCGTCCCTGACATCGAGTACGAAGTCATGGTTGCCCGTACCCGTAGCCTTGAGCAGCGGCAGGAAGGCTGTTATCGAGAACGATACGTTTTTCTGGTTGAGAACTTTATCCTCGGTGGGGAAGCCGAGTCCTTCGAGCGGGGTCTTCAGTGCCCCCGGATTGACAAGGTCGATGACCTGTTGCAGACCGACACCTTCGAGTTCCGACGGAGTGAGGGTATCGGAGTTGATGGTTACGATAAACTCCTTGATACCGGTCTCGCTGGTTATTTCGATCTTTACGTCGAGACCGTCGACAACGGTGTAGCGGGTGTCGATATCGTGGTCAACCCATACGATTGTCGGGCCTGCGGCAACGCTTGCGGTCGTAATGACGAGGGTCTTTTCGCTCTTGCCTCCTCTGTCGTCCGTAGCCGTAATCTTAAAACTGTGTGTCCCCTTGTATGCATAGAGCTGTTTCATCTGCGGCTGGAGGTTGTACGACACCGATGTCTTGCCGAGGACGGCATCGCCGGTGGGGTAGCCAAGGGCATTGAGCATGGCGCCTGCGGCGCCCGGTGCGCACATGTCGAACGAAGAGGGAATGCCGAGACTCTCGAGTGCGGTCATGAAAGAGCTGTCGGTCGATGAAATCTCGACCTGAAGAGCTGCTATCGGGCTCTCTGAAGAGATGTTTACGCGTACGGGTTCGGTGCAGTCACCATACTGGTCGAACATGGCGTCGGTGAGTGTCAGCGGTTCGTCTATGTTGCCGCCGTCGAGCAGAATCTCCGGACCCTTGCCGTCATTGTCCTCGATTACGGTCTCCATGAGCATCGACGACGTGTCGACGGTGATGATCTCGTCGAAAGTCCAGTTCTCGACCTCAATGCGTATGTCGATATCGCCCTCGTTGGCATGCTCTATTATTATGGTTATCTTGCGCCACTGTCCCGGCTTGACCTTTGGCAGTGACGAGGTCATCTCGAACGTGCTGTTCTCGCCTGCTTCGGCCGCTTTGTAGCTTCCGGTGATGGTTACGTCCATGTCGTTCTCGGCGGCCGGAGCCCTGAAGTAGGCGGCACGCGTTTCGTTGAATCCGAAATCGGCGCTCGTCTCACCGAGGGCGATATTCACGTTTGTATCCTCGCTTAGAAGGTCGACTATGTCGGCCGAATAGCTTACAGATATCTTTATGCTCGACAGCTTGCATACGATGCGCCCCAGCTGCGTCTCCTTCAGACGGGTGATGACGAACTCCTTTGTAGCTCCGTATGTCGGCGTCTCCCAAGCCATGTCGGGAGCCGTACCCGAATAGACGTTGAGCGTATAGTTGCCTACCTCGAGCTCGATTGGATCGGCGGGCTTGTCCGCGTATTTGAACGACGTAACCGTCTCGCCGGTCTTCTCCGATATGATATCGACCGTGAAGCTGCTCGGATCGACCTCGTCGGCGCGTGTGGAGTGCTGTGACTTGGTGCCGGTGACGATTTCGGTATCGCTCAGGACCTCGACATCGAGTCCCGACAGCGACAGGTATCCGATATTTTCACTCTTGGACGTGGCATCATCATCGTAACGAATATCCTCGTTGACGCACCCTGTCATGAGCGCCACTGCCGCCAGCAGCATCGTTGCCTTGTTGAAGATGTACATATGTTTCATGGTTTTACTGTTCCGTTGTTGTTTCATTCAATGCATCGTCGTTGAGTTCGGCATCGAGAGCTATCTCCTCGATGACCGTGTCGTTCAATTCGATGGTAACGGTAGCTCCGCCAGCCTGCGCCACGTCGAACTTTACGGTATAGCGCGTTTGCGGATTTACCGTCGTGAATATCTGCTTGGGCAGAGTGACGCTCTCGCCTGTCTGTTTTACTGCCGTGCAGACGATGCCGAACTCCTGAGGCTGTATGAAGAGCGGGCGAGCCATCGGTGCCGTAGTCGTAAACTCGTTGCCGGCCTTGGTCGATACGGTGAATTCCGACGAAGTGAAGTATTTGTTGAAGTTGTCGGTACACTCAACCGCCACTACCGTGTTGGCTATGTATGCCGTTACCGTGGCCGTTACCGTCTTGCGGGCCTCGACCGTAACCTTGGCCTCTCCCTCGAAATACGGTAAGTCGTAACCTTCATCGGCAATATTGCCGTTTGATACGTGTACCGTGTATTCTCCGGCCGGGAAATAGTGCCTTTCGGCCGAGTAATCCGTTACGGAAGGCCACTGTTGCGATTCGCCTTCGGAATCGGTTACGGTCAGTGCAAAGGCCTCTATTGCCGGAACCTCGGTGTCGATCTCCACCGTTCCTTCCTGTCTTGTGCCTGTGACCAGAACCTGAGCTGAACCGGATCCCGATATGGCTATCTGTCCGTATCCCTTTTCACGACCGACGCTGTCGGTGTGTTCGGCGCATGAAACGGCCGTCATTACGGCCATTGTCGCCATCAGGCATGTCAATAAATGTCTTCCCATCATTTTATTGGTTCTGAATCGAAATCTTTATGTTGTCGAAATAGATGAAGTGGTCATAGTACTTGAGTGTCAACTCACCCGAACGCGTATTGTTCGGCTGCAGCGCTATGCGGTGGGCGTTCGTGCAGTTCGGTATCGTTGCCGACCGTTGCGTGAAGACGCTCGAGAAGGTCACTCCGCTGACGGCCGTCATGTTTATGGTGGTGCCGTTGCTTATGGCAGTCTCGCCGTTGACTGCGCCCGTGGCGGTGATGTTGCCTACATAGCATGTCGTGTAGTCGCCTGCCGCATCGGCGTTGAACTCTACCTTTACCGTTACGGTTTTGCCCTCCTTGATGCCGGTGAGCTGCGGAGTGTCGAGTTGTCCCTTGTATGTGGCCTTGGCGAAGAGTCCGGTCTCAAATCCAGTGTTTACTCTGATCGAAAGACCGGTCTGCCCTCCCACGCGGGCGCCGCTCCAACCTTCGGCCAGACCGTATTGCGTGAGCGATACGCCGTCGGGCGTTGTGCTTCTGACGGTTTCGCTCTCCGAGAAGGTGTCGCCGCTGGTGGCCTTCAGCCCCGAGAAGTCCTCGTACAGCAGGTACGGCACCGTAAGCGGTGCGACGGTCGTGGTGACGTAAGGCACGATCTCGGGCATGGTGAATGTTTGTGTGACGATGGCGTTTTCGGATTCGAACGAGGCCTTGACTTGCTGGCCCGAATACGAAGGCGTGAAGAATTCACCGTCGAACGATACGGTGTAGAGGTTTTCGTCGTTGCGCTGGAATGGCCCGAACAGAGGCGATCCGTTGGCGTCGGTGATAGTGAACGAAGAGATCTCTTCGCCCAGATGCGACTCTCCGATCGAGAAGGCTATGGTGGTCGTAAGGTCGAGAGCCGGAATGGTCAACTGCATGGGTGTGACGTGGCCTGCTTCGCACTGTTTGGTGACTGTGAAGCTCTTCTCTTTGGATGTATATCCGTCCGAATATGCCGTGTATCGGATCTCGCCGTCGAGATAGGCGGGGTAGATGGTCGCCCAGAAGCTGTCGCCGGCCTGTTTCGGTTCGTCGAACTCGAAAGTTACTGTATTGCTGCCGTTTTCGAGTGTCGGAACGGCGGCGGGATCCGTCACATCAACCTTGAGGGTTCCGGTGACGGCCGCAGGAAAAGTCATGGTGAAGCGCGTAACGGGATGTCCCATCATGTTGCCTTCGGCCGGTATGGTTATCTTGACGGCGTGCAGCAGATGTTTGAACCTGAGATCGAGTTCATTGCGCCCGGCATTGAGTTGTGCGGCCGAGATCGGCGCGGCAACCATGATGTCGGTAAGCGAGTCGTTGCGTCCGTTCTGAACCGAAGGTATCGTGTAGGTGGCCGTCAATCCCTCGACTGCCGTCGGTGCCGGTGATGCGGCACGGTATGTATATTCGCCTTCGGGCATGGCGTTTATCGTCGCCGTGAAGTAGGCCGAGGCATACGATGCATCGTAGTGCCACATCGTGAAGATCGAACCTTCGAGAACGTTCGTGCCGTCGTTTGACGTGGCCCACAGGGCAATCTTGTCGCCGGCGCTCCAAGTCGTTTCGCCTGTCGTATCGTCGACCGTCGTACGGCTTTCGGCAACTGCCAGAGGCAGGCCGAGCGAGACCTCGATGCTTTCGCTGTCGGGTGCGGTCATCTCCGTATCGTTCTTCGAACAGGCCGCTACGACTGTCGAACAGATTGCAAGCAATATTAAGAATCTGGTCTTCATATTACGGTATTATCGTTGCAAAAATAGGTCTATTACATATATAAGAAAAATAAATTCAACGAACACCGTGTTTTTCATCACGAAAACCGACCCGAGACATGGCCGATATGTCCTGAAATCGAACAAGCCGCCCGGATTTTTCAATCCCGGCGGCTTGTCGAACTCTTTTGCCCTGGAGTGTCAGTATGCCATGCTGTTGAACGATTTGGCCATTGCTTCGGCTATCTGGTCAAGGGCGGCCTTGATCTTTCCGCCGACCATCATGCGCATCATCATGTTCAGATCGGCATGCAGAACCAGACGCATGCGGGTATCGCGCTCGGCGACTGGCTGCAGCTGTATCCAGAAGAAAAAGTCGACGGGTACGCCGCCTTCGTCGCCCGTGATCTTTACATATTTTGGAGCCTCCTTGTCCATGATGCGGAGCTTTACGGTGAAGCCCTTGGCCTTGAACGAACAGTGGTCCTCGTCGGCCTGCCACTCTTCGACCTTGTCGTGCAGGGCTGGCGTTAGGTTGTCGAACCGGCTGATCATGGCGTAGACGGCCTCGGCCGGCAGAAGTATCTGTTGCTGCTTGGATTCGTAATTTTCCATTGTGTATTTATGTTCCGATTTATGCGTCCGTTTCAGTAACGCGACTTTTCATGTGTCAGTCAATGAAGAATGTCCGTTCGTCTTCGCCGTCGACCTCGATGCGTACGATCATCGCATTTTCCGGAAGCAGCTCCTCGATCTTCTCCGGCCACTCTATCAGGCACAGGTCGCCCGAATAGAAATACTCCTCGTAACCGAGGTCGAATGCCTCCTCGAGACGGTTTATGCGGTAGAAGTCGAAGTGGTATATGTGACGCCCCTCGGTCGTGGAGTATTGGTTTACCAGCGCGAATGTCGGGCTGGTGACCGTGTCGTCCGATCCGAGCTGGGCGACAATCTCGCGTATGAGCGTGGTCTTGCCGGCCCCCATGACTCCGTAGAGAGCCACTACGTTGCGTTCTCCCAGATTGTTGAGTATGGCGCGTGCCACGGTCGGCAGGTCGCTTTGCGAGGTTATGTGTACGGTTTGCATGACAAGTGTTGTTATCTTGCCGCAAAGATACTAATTTTTCCGTCTCGGCGACTGCCGGCGGTCAAATAGTTGAAATGGCGTGAATAAGTTGCTTTTCAGGAAAAAATTGCTATATTTGCATTGAGACGCCCGCTTGTCGGCCGACTCAATGGTACGGATTGATTGCTGATATCCATAAAAAACATTCAAGCCCATGAAAAAACTTCTGCTTCTCTTCGTTTTCGCCGCGCTGGCATCCGTTGCCGGTGCGCAGACTCTTCCGACGTACGGTAAAAACGCTCTGACACGGCCTCTCGACAGGACCGACATGTGCCTGTACAACACCATGCCTTCAGCCGACTGTCTGGCGGGCGGCGGTTTGCTATCCGCCTCGACGTTCTCCTCTTCATCGGCCTCGTCTTCTTTAGCCGGCGTTCCTCTTGTGAGATTCCAGAGCTACATCAACGTCGGCGCCGTATTTCAGGATGGTGCCGGAGGCCCTATTGCCGACGTGAGCTTCGGTGCCAGGGTCGGCCGTTGCTTTTATGCCGGTCTCGAAACCGGATTCGGTTGCGTCATCAACGTACTCAAGGTCCTGGATCTGAAATATGTCATCAAGTCGGCGTATGTACCCGTGGCTCTGAACCTCAAGGGTTATATTCCGCTTAAATTTGTCCGTCCCTATCTCAACTGCTCGCTTGGCGGTTTCTTCGGCGTCCTTGACATGAAGGGTATCAACGGCTTCTATTGCCAGCCGGGTATCGGCATCGACATATTCCGTTTCTCGCTGGGAGTCGGTTATTGCGGCCTTCTGCCTGATTTCAAGACCGACAACATCGCTCATTTGGGCTATGTCAAGTTGGGCGTGCGCATAGGCGGCGGAAAGTAACATACAGCTGCAAAACAATGGAAGGGGGCTTTTCCGCAAGGCCACCTTCCGTCGTATTGTCTCATGTCACTGCTTGGGTTTCAGCACTATGTACGGCACGATCATCTCCTCCATGGAGATGCCGCCGTGCTGGAACGTGTTGCGGTAGTAGCGTATGTACTTGTTGGCGTCGTTGTTGTAGACGATGAAATCGTGGTTGTAGGCGAAGATGTAGCTCGACGATATGTTGCCCGACGGCAGCTGTACCTCTTCGGGTTTTGTTATCTCGAACACCTCGCGTGGATTGTATGCCAGGTTGCGGCCCGTCTTGTAGCGGAGATTGGCCGATGTTGCACGGTCGCCCGTGACGCGTACGGGGTTGTCTACCCGCACCGTACCGTGATCCGAGGTTATGATGACCGTATGCCCGTGTTCGGCGAGCATCTTGAGCATGGTGAAGAGTTCCGAATGCTCGAACCACGAACGTGTGAGAGACCGGAACGAGGCGTCGTCCTCTGTTAGCTCGCGGATGATGTCGGTCTCGGTACGTGCATGCGACAGTATGTCGAGAAAGTTGTAGACGATCACCGAAAAGTCGGCGTCGTATATGTGTCGGAAGTTGTCGATCAGCTTGCGGCCGGCTTCGGGACGTATCAGTTTGTCGAATGTGGTCTTGTAGGTGCGTCCGCAACTTGCCAGCTGACGGCGCAGGAACTCCTCCTCGTACTGGTTCTTGCCGCCCTCCTCGTTGTCGTTGAGCCATTTGTTGGGCATGATCTTGTCGATGGCCAGTGGCATGAGCCCCGCAAATATGGCGTTGCGGGCGTATTGCGTGGCCGTGGGCAGAATGGCACAGTAGAAGTCGTCGGTCTCGACGTCGAAGTAGCCGTGCAGCATGGCGTGTATCGATCTCCACTGGTCGTAGCGGAAGTTGTCGATAAGCAGCAGTGTGGTCTTCGGATTGGCGTCTGCTACCGGAAAGATGCGGCTGCGCATGAGCGTATGGGACATCACCGGCGTATTCTCGTCGCGGCGGTTGATCCAGTCGCGGTAGTTGCGGCAGACGAACTTGCAGAACTCCTGGTTGGCCTCGTTCTTCTGGTAGTGCAGCACCTCCTTGATACTTTCGTCGTTCGACGTCGAGAGTTCTATGTCCCAGTTCGTCAGCTTGCGGTAGAGGCTGCACCAGTCCGAGAAGGTCGAAGCACTCTGGTACAGCGAACTGATACGCCCGAACTCGGCACGGTAGTCGGCCGTGGTCTGCTCGTTGACCAGCTGCTGCGAATGCACGTTCTTCTTGATCGAGAGCAGCACCTGATTCGGATTGACCGGCTTGATGATGTAGTCGGCTATCTTCGATCCGATGGCCTTGTCCATGATATTCTCCTCCTCGCTCTTGGTTACCATGATGACGGGAGTGGCTGGCCGCGCATCCTTGATGAGCGGCAGGGTCTCGAGACCGGTCATGCCCGGCATCATCTCGTCGAGAATGATGAGGTCGTAGGCGGTCTCCGAAGCCATGTCTATGGCATCGTAACCGTTGTTGCAGGTGTCGATCTCGTAGCCTTTCGACTTGAGAAAAAGTATGTGGGGTTTCAACAGTTCGATCTCGTCGTCAACCCATAGAATCTTTACCACGTCGTTGTCGTTTTTGATGTTTTCTACACTGCAAAAACAGTACAAGGGGCGCTATTTTATCTTGTCGAGAGCGGCGAATACCGCCCTGATGGTCGGATACGAGGTCTCCAAAGCCTCGCTTACGCGGCCGGCATCGAGCCAGTCGGCCGACGATATGCCCTCTTCCTGCTGTGGAACGGTGCGGCTCAGGCCGTCGCCTCCCATGAGAAACCAGTGCGTACACTTGAGCTCCCACTTACCATAAACGTTGTAGGCATGGAAAGTATTGCATATCGGCGCAATAATCCTCGTATTGCCGACACCGGTCTCCTCCGCCACCTCGCGCATGGCGCACTCTTCGATGGTCTCGCCCTTCTCCCAGTGGCCTTTGGGCAGGTCCCACCTGCCGCGCCGGTAAATCATCAGCGTATGCCCGTTGCCGTCGCGCACGACTCCGCCCGCGGCCGTAACGTACATGAAATCGCGCCCTAACTCCTTGAAGGCGGCGTCGGGATCGTCCGATAAAACGGCAAGACGATTGTGCGTCTCGAGAATTTTTACTACTTTCGCTCGGGAAATGCCTTGTGCGGCGTCGATTGCGGCGTCGAATCCCGAAATTTCCGCCCCTTCGGGCAGAAACGTTATGCTTTTGTCGAGAAAATATACGGTTGGGTTCATGGCATGAAAAGTTTGCAGGCAAAATTAGTAAAAAAATATTTGAAGTAAAACCGACTTGACAACATGAAAAAATTGCTATTGCTTATGCTGGTTGCATCGTGTGCGGCAGGTTGCGGAGAGCGTCCGCAGCCGCTGGCCATAGAGAATTCGCTGACGGCCGAAGAGATCGCGGCCGGAGTGTTCACCCCCGAGGTGATGTGGAAAATGGGGCGTATCGGCTCGGCGTTGCTGTCGCCCGACGGCAATGCGCTGGCCTATACCGTGACATATTACAATATGGAGGAGAACCGCGGCGTTACGGCCATCTATCTGCGTGACATGACGTCGGGTGCGGTTTCGCAACTTACCGATTTCGCGTCGAACAACTCCGATCCCGAATGGAGTGCCGACGGCAGCCGCCTCTACTTCCTTTCGGACCGCGGCGGATCGAACCAGATATGGTCGATGGCGTCGAACGGCGAAGATGTCAGGCAGGTATCGGATTTCGACCGGGACGTCGAAGGTTATGGCATAAGCCCCGCAGGGGACAAACTCTATTACGTGAGCCGCGTGCAGGTGTGCGACCGCAAGTCGTCGGACGTCTACAAGGACATGCCCAAGTCGCAGGCCCGCATATATGACGACCTGATGTGCCGCCACTGGAATTATTGGGATGAAGGCAGTTACCTACATATCTTCGTCGGCGACATGGCCGACGGCAAGGCGAAGTCCGGTGTGGACATTCTGGGCGCCGATGCCGCATGGGATGCACCGCTTGCTCCGTACTTCGACATGGAGGAGATTTCGTGGAGCCCCGACGGCAAGTACGTTGCATATACGTGCAAGAAGCTGACAGGTTACGAGTATGCCGTGTCGACCGATTCGGACGTATATCTCTACGACGTTGCCTCGGGCGAGACTGTTGACATCTGCAAGACGGGTGAGGGTAACGTGCAGATCGACACGCCGGAACGCCGCGTGCAGAGCATGCCTGGATACGACAAGTATCCGTTGTTCTCGCCTGACTGCAGCATGGTGGCGTTCCGTTCGCAGCGCCGTGCCGGCAACGAGTCAGACAAGGAGCGTCTCTTCGTGTGGAACTCGCGTAACGGAGCGATGAAGGACCTTACGGCCGACTTCGACTACAACGCCACGAACCTGATATGGGACGGAAACGATGCCCTCTGGTTCATCGCGCCGATCGAGGGAACACTGCAGTTGTGCCGCGCCACGCTCGACGGTGAAGTCAAGGTGCTCACATCCGGTGACCACGACATAACCGCCGCAACGATGGCCGGAGGGCGCGCCGTGGTTGCCATGACTACGATGTCGCGCGCAGCCGAACTGTACGAGGTCAATCTGGCGGACGGTTCGCTGGCACAGATCACAAATGTCAACGGCGAAATCTACGACAATATCAAGTTCGGCGAGGTGCAGAAACGCTGGGTGCGTACCACCGACGGCAAGCAGATGCTTACGTGGGTGATACTTCCTCCCGACTTCGATCCTGCAAGGAAATATCCTACGCTGCTCTATTGCGAGGGCGGTCCGCAGAGCGTTATCTCTCAGTTCTGGAGCTATCGCTGGAACTTCCAGCTCATGGCTGCGCAGGGCTATGTAATCGTTGCGCCCAACCGTCGCGGCGTGCCTTCGTTCGGACAGGAGTGGCTCGATCAGATCTCGGGCGACTATTCGGGTCAGAACATACGCGACTATCTCTCCGCAATCGATGACGTGGCCAAGGAACCGTGGTGCGACCGTGACCGGCTCGGTTGTGTCGGTGCGTCGTACGGAGGATATTCGGTATTCTACCTTGCCGGCTGTCACCAGAAGCGTTTCAAGGCATTTATCGCACATTGCGGCATATTCAATTTCGAGTCGATGTACGGCGAAACCGAGGAACTTTTCTTCCTGAATAACGATTACGGAGGCCCATATTGGGACAAGACTAACGCTACGGCCATGCGTTCGTATGCCAATTCGCCTCACAAGCTTGTGGCAAAATGGGATACGCCGATACTTATAATCACGGGCGAATATGACTTCCGCATTCCGTACACGCAGTCGCTGCAGGCCTTTACGGCGGCAAGGGCAAGAGGCATAGATGCGCGCCTCGTGGAGTTCGAGAACGAGGGCCATCAGGTATTCAAGCCGCAGAATTCGCTGGTGTGGAACCGCGAGTTTTTCGGATGGCTCGACAAATATCTGAAGAAGAAATAATACAAACTGTTGTATTTCCACAGTTTGGAAAGAAATTTGCGGATTTGCCGCATGACGGGTTCGGAAACGAAAAAAACGTTGATGTTCATTAAAAAATAATAAAAAAATATTGGTTTATTGGCGGATAATAAAAAATAAAGAGTATATTTGCAAGCCCTTTGACGGTTAGGAGGGTTTAATGAGAAACATACATATGATAGGCAACTTATTATAAACTTTAAAAAAAAACATTATGACAAAGGCTGATATCGTTAGCGAAATCGCTAAACAGACGGGTGCTGAGAAGGTTCAGGTTCAGGCAATTGTAGAGGCGTTTATGGAAAGCATCAAAGGTTCTTTGGCTCAAAATAATAACGTTTACCTTCGCGGATTCGGCAGTTTCATCATCAAGAAACGTGCTCAGAAAGTCGCACGCAATATTTCCAAGAATACGACCATAACCATTCCGGCACACAATATTCCGGCGTTCAAGCCCGCCAAGAGCTTCGCTGCGAAGATTAAATAATCAAATATTTAAAAACTCAAACTATGCCAAACGGAAAGAAGCATAAGCGTCACAAAATGGCGACTCACAAGCGCAAGAAGCGTCTTCGCAAGAATCGTCATAAGAAAAAGTAGGTAACTGCTTCGTACTGACGGTAGGTAAGCTAAAGCTAAAGGTGAGAATACTCCCTTTAGCTTTACCTATTTTAATTTCAAACTATGAATCGAGAACTGATAATAAGCGTAACCCCGACCGAAATGACCATCGCGCTTTGCGAAGACAAGGTGCTGGTGGAGTTGAGCAAGGAGCAGACCCAGACCGGTTTCGCCGTAGGCGACATATATCTGGGCAAGGTCCGCAAGATAATGCCGGGCCTCAATGCCGCCTTCGTCAACGTAGGTCATGAGCGTGACGCATTCATACATTGCCTCGACATGGGCAGTCAGTTCCCGTCGCTGCAGAAGGTAGTCGAAAGCTACCAACCCGGAAAACGGGGTCTCAGGCTTGAAACGATGAAGCTCGAGCCGGCCCTCAATCCCAAAACCGAAAAGATCGCCAACCACCTCAAGGTAGGTCAGCAGATCATGGTCCAGATCGCCAAGGAGGCCATCTCGACGAAAGGACCACGCTTGACGGCCGACATCTCGCTTGCAGGCCGCAATGTGGTGCTGGTGCCGTTCAACTCCAAGGTTTTCATCTCCCAGAAGATACGCTCTAACGAGGACAAGAAACGTCTCAAGCGAATAGCTGCCAGCGTGCTGCCCAAGAATTACGGCGTGATCATACGTACCGCTGCCGCCAATGCCAGCGACGCGGATATCGAGCAGGATATCATGGCGCTGGTCGACAAGTGGCACAGAACCCTCCAGCAAATACGCAAGAATACGGCTCCGGCTCTGCTTATGAGCGAGATGAGCCGTGCAAATACGATCATACGCGATTCACTCGATGGCTCGTTTTCGCAGATAATCGTCGACGACGAGGCCATGTTCAACAATATCCGCAGCTACATACGGGTGGTCGATCCCGAGCGCGAGAAAATCGTGAAACTGTATCGCGGAACGCTGCCCATATTCGACAACTTTGACATTTCGCGTCAGATCAAGTCTCTGTTTGCGCGATACGTGTCGCTCCGGCGCGGTGCATACCTCATCATCGAGCATACGGAGGCCATGAACGTGATCGATGTCAACTCCGGCAACCGCACCAAGGCCGAAGACAATCAGGAACAGACCGCTCTGGACGTGAACCTTGCGGCGGCGCACGAGATTGCGCGGCAGATGCGTCTGCGCGATCTGGGCGGAATAGTCATCGTGGACTTCATCGACATGCACAAGGCGCAGAACCGCCAGCTGCTGTATGAGGAGATGACCAAACTGATGGCTACCGACAAGGCCAAGCATACCGTATTGCCGTTGAGCAAGTTCGGACTGATGCAGATCACGCGCCAGCGTATCCGTCCGGTGCCGGTTCAGGACATACAGGACGTGTGTCCGACGTGCAACGGTACGGGCAAGATCGAACCGACGATACTTCTCGACAAGAAGATCGAGAACCAGATATCGTTCCTGGTGCAGGACCGCAAGCGCCGTTACGTGAAGCTGGTCGTAAGTCCCTATGTGGCTGCCTACCTGCGCAGCGGTCTGGTGTCGTTGCGGATGAAGTGGGTGATGCGCTACAAGGCGTGGATAAGCATCCATACCGACCAGAGCCTCGGTATCGTCGACGTACGGTATCTTGACAGGAAAGGGCACAATCTCTTCGGGTAGAATCCGGACCAGCCAGTGCAAGCCTGACGGGGATTTTGAATATGAATGATGTTTTACGGCTCTTCGCCGACGCAAAGTCGCTGGCGAAGCTATGTAAGGAACTTAAGAGAAAGAGCGCTACCGTTCAACTCAACGAGTTGGTCGGCGGGGCTCTTTCGCCTTATTCCGCAGCGGCGATAGCGCGTTGCGGTGGGCTGCACGTCTTCGTCGCCGAAGACCGCGATGCAGCCGCATATCTGATGAACGACTTCTATGCCTTGCTCGACGAGGAGCGTGTCTACTTCTTTCCATCGTCGTACAAGCACTCCATAACCTACGGAACCGAAGATGCCCAGGGTGTCGTGCAGCGCACCAATACGATGAACGCCATGCGTGGTGCGGCGCGCGACGGTTACATGATCGTCTGCACCTATCCCGAGGCTTTGGCCGAGGGAGTGGTGGATCCCGATACGATGAACGGCGGCATGTTGTCCGTCGCCGTCGGCGACCGCTGGCACATATCCGATCTGCGCGACAGGCTCGACAGCATGGGCTTCGTTCCGGTGGATTTCGTATATGAACCGGGGCAGTACTCCATACGTGGCGGTATCGTCGATATCTTTTCGTATTCGGAGAGCCGTCCGTATCGTCTCGATTTCTTCGACGACGATGTGGAGTCGATTCGCCTTTTCGACATTTCGAGTCAGCTGTCGGCCGACAAGGTCGAGCGTGCCGACATCGTCCCGGACATGAATGTCCGTTCCGACGCAAAGGTGTCGCTTGCACGGTTCGCCGGTGATGCTACCTATTGGTTCTTCGATGCGGACTACGCCTTGCGCAAGGTCGACGATCTGCGTCGCAGGATGTTGGGCGAAATGGATGATCCGTCGCGTATCGACACCATGATGACCAGCCGCAAGGCCCTGATTGCCGACATGGCCGACAGCCGCGTCATGCTGTTGCGCAACAATCTGCCGGAACGTCCGGCCGATGCCACCGTGGCGTTCTCGACGTCGCCGCAGCCGTCGTTCAACAAAAATTTCGAGATACTGGCCGACGATATCGTCTCGCATACCGAACAGGGATACCGGTGCTATATTCTCTCCGAGAATCGAGCCCAGATCGAGCGCCTCGGCAACATATTCCACCAGATAGGACACGGCGAAGCCGACATGAAGTCGCTGCCGCTGACGCTGCATTCCGGTTTCATCGACCACAACCTGAAGTTGTGCCTCTATACCGATCACCAGATCTTCGACCGCTATCAGCGTTACCGTATCAACGGCGAGATCAAGCGTGACGAGCAGATGACCGTTGCCGAACTCAATGCCCTGCAGGTCGGCGACTATGTGGTGCACATCGATCACGGCGTGGGGCGTTTCGGCGGACTGGTCAAGATAAATGAGAACGGCAAGGTGCACGAGGCCATAAAACTCATATACAAGGACAATGACGTTCTGTTTGTCAATGTCCATGCCCTGCACCGCATATCGCGTTACAAGAGCGGCGACGGCGAACCGCCAAAGATATACAAGCTCGGCGGCGGAGCATGGCAGAAGTTGAAGAATGCCACAAAGAAGGCCGTCAAGGACATATCGCGCGAACTCATTGCCCTCTATGCACGACGCAAGGCGAGCAAGGGTTTCGCCTTCTCGCATGACTCGTATCTGCAGCAGGAACTCGAGGCCTCGTTCATGTGGGAGGATACGCCCGACCAGCAGGCCGCGACCGAGGCGGTGAAGCGCGACATGGAGTCCGAACAGCCGATGGACCGCCTGATATGCGGCGACGTCGGTTTCGGAAAGACCGAGGTGGCCATACGTGCCGCCTTCAAGGCGGCGGTCGACGGCAAGCAGACGGCCGTGCTTGTGCCGACGACGATTCTGGCGTTGCAGCATTACCGTTCGTTCATGGAGCGTCTGCGCGATCTGCCTGTCAGGGTCGAGTATCTGAACCGTACGAAGAGCGCCAAAGAGACACGCCAGATACTCGAGGATCTGGCTGCCGGCAAGATAGACATACTTATCGGTACGCACAAGATATTGGGCAAGAACGTCCGGTTCCATGATCTCGGGTTGCTTATAATCGACGAGGAGCAGAAGTTCGGTGTCGCAGCCAAGGAGAAACTGACGCAGATGAGCGTCAACGTCGATACGCTGACACTCACGGCTACGCCCATACCGCGTACGCTGCAGTTCTCGCTGATGGGTTCGCGCGACCTTTCGGTCATCTCGACACCGCCGCCCAACCGCCGCCCGATAGTTACGGAGTCTCATGTCTGGTCCGAGGATGTGATACGCGACGCCATCGATGCGGAACTCGCACGCAACGGACAGGTGTACTTCATCCACAACAAGATCGAGGATCTCGACCGGTTGCGCGATACTATAAAACGACTCTGCCCGTCGGCCAGAGTGGAAATAGCCCATGGACGCATGCCGGCCGAACAGGTCGAAAAGCTGATCATGGATTTCATATATGGAGATTTCGACGTGCTGATATCGACGACCATAGTCGAGAGCGGCATAGACATTCCAAATGTGAATACCATAATCATAAACGATGCCCAGAATTTCGGGCTGAGCGACCTGCACCAGCTGCGCGGACGTGTCGGCCGCAGCGACAAGAAGGCGTACTGTTACCTGCTGACGCCACCTGACGAGCTGCTTACAAGCGATGCCCGTCGCAGACTGCGGGCCATCGAGGAGTTTTCGGATCTGGGCTCTGGGTTCAATATCGCCATGCAGGATCTCGACATAAGGGGTGCGGGCAACCTGTTGGGAGCCGAGCAGAGCGGATTCATCGCCGACATCGGTTTCGAGACATACCAGAAGATCATGCGGGAGGCCATTGCCGAGTTGCGCGCCGAAGGTGTCGACGTCTCGAGCATGTCCGACAACGAACAGAAGGTCCTGGGCAACATGAACTTCATAGATGATGCCGTAATCGAGATCGATACACCGGCCGAACTGCCGGAGTCGTACGTACGCCAGCAGGCTGAACGTCTTCGTCTATACCGCGAACTCGATTCGCTGCATGACGAGGAGTCGCTGAAACGTTTCGGCGATCATCTGAAGGACCGTTTCGGCGAGTTGCCGCAGGCGGCAGTCGAACTGCTCAACGTGGTGCGTCTGCGCTGGGAGGCCGTAAGGCTCGGCATGGAGCGTGTCAAGATCAAGAACGGCCTGATGATAGTGCAGTTCGTGGGCGATTCGTCGTCGCCGTTCTACAAGAGCGATACCTTTATGGATCTGTTACGCAAGGTAACGGCCAAACCCGACCGGTTCGTGTTGAAACAGCATGGTGACCGCCTCGCCATGACTGTACGTCGCGTGGGTAGCGTCGCCGAGGCTTGCGAAGTGCTTAAGGAGTTGTAATTTTGCGTAAAAAGATGAATTTAGTCATAGACATAGGCAATACTTTGGTCAAGAGTGCCGTTATTGAGAGTGACAGAATAATAGACCAACGACGTACGGCAAATGTGACGGATTATTTCATCGACCGGCTGTTGGCCGATTATCCGTCCATTGACAAGGCGATAGTGGCATCGACGGGCACAGGTGGTGAGCGTGTGTGCGGAATGCTTGGTGGAAGGGTGGATTATCTGCTTCACTTCTCATCCGATACGGCTATTCCGTTGGAGAATGGGTATGGGTCGCCGCAGACCCTCGGTGCCGACCGTCTTGCTTCAGCCGTAGGGGCCCAGACTCTGTACGGACGCAGGAACATGTTGATCGTCGATTTCGGTACGGCCATAACTTATGATGTTGTTGCGGACGGGGTATTTCTCGGAGGCAACATATCGCTCGGTCTGGGATCGCGGTTGCGCGCCCTGCATGAGTATACGGCAAAATTGCCGCTGTGCGAACCGACCGATGCGGTCATGCTTTTCGGTACCGATACCGAAAGCGCGATAGAGCAGGGTGCCATGAGCGGGATTGCCTATGAAACAGAGGGCTATATTGCTGCAATCGGTGCAAAATACGACGATTTGTGCATAATTTTTACGGGTGGAGATGCAAAATACTTTGTTAAAAGAATTAAAAACACGATATTTGCAAATTGTGATTTGACCGTGTACGGATTGAATATAATTTTGGAATACAATGCAACGAGGAGTATTGAGTAGTAGCGTGATGAGGACTGTCGTCGCCGTTGTGGCCCTGTCGGGGTTCGCAACGCTGAAGTCGCATGCGCAGACCAGCAGCACCAACGCTTTTTCGCCGTATTCGATGTTCGGTGTGGGTGAGCTCAGCACGCAGGGTACGCTTCCGATGCGTTCAATGGGCGGAGTCGGACTTGCCTGGCGCAGTTCGGCCATGACGAGCCTGCTCAATCCGGCCGGTTACAGCGCCACCATGCAGAAAAGTTTCATATTCAATTTCGGCGTGGAGGGCATGAACATCGTCAACTCGCAGAACAAATACGATGCTTCGGGCAACAAGACGGGACTGGCCAAAAATGCCAAGAACTCGGTCAACTTCCATGACATAGCCCTTCAGATGCCGCTGGCCAAGGGACTGGGTCTCGGTTTGAGTCTTACGCCGTACAGCAGTGTAGGCTACAACATGACCGCAACCGAACAGAGCGAGGACATATGGGGCCAGATAGGTCGCGTACAATATAATTATACGGGTGAAGGCGACATCACGGAGGTCAAGCTCGGCGTAGGCTGGGAGATATTCAAAAACTTCTCGCTGGGTGTTGCCGGCATGTACTACTGGGGCGATATCGACCGCAGTTATACAGCTTCGGTGACGAACGACGTGGTCGGTGTGGGCAACTATTCTTCGACCATCGGTACGGACAATTACAGCGTATCGAGTTTCAAGTTTCAGGCGGGTCTGCAGTACAGCATCATCGCCAATGACAAGCGCATGCTGACCGTCGGTGCGACTTATGACATGGGAGGCAGCCTGCGTCCGAAACTGACACGCAACATCTATAACGACGACAGCAACTCGACGACCGTAACCTACGAAAACAGCAGCAGCGAGATACGTCTGCCCGAACAGTGGGCTGCCGGCATATTCTATCAGGATGCACGTTTCGCGGCCGGATTCGATTACGTCTATCAGAACTGGGGCGCCAAAAATACCAAGATATCGGAGAATATCTACGGCGGATATGCGGTATCGTATGTCAATACCAGTACCTTCAAGGTCGGTTTCGAGTATACGCCGAACCGCTTTGACGTGCGTCACTACTACAACCGCATGTCCTACCGCATAGGTTTCCGTTACGGAGGCTACTATCTGAGCTATCAGGATCGCAAGCTCGACCAGTATGCCATCACGGCCGGCATAGGTTTCCCGATAAGGTTCCTGGGGGCTTCGGGCATCGATTTCGGAGTGGAGTTCGGAGGACGCGGCTCGCTCGGAAGCATCAAAAGCAGCATCAGCAACGCCCGCATAGGCCTTGTCAAGCAGCAGTATGTGAAGATAGCTATCGGCCTGACGATGTTCGGCGAGGACTACTGGTTCGTGAGACCCAAATACGATTAATCTGGTAACAACTTAAAATAAAGAAATATGAAAAGCATCAGGACTATTTTGACAGTGGCATTGGCCGCCGTATGTATTTCTGGCTATGCGCAGGATTTCAGCGATCCTCGTTATGCCAAGTGGGGCGATACGCCCGAACAGCGCAAGGAGAATATCTTGAACAGTACTTTTCTCAAGGAGTCGATCGACAATCGTGATTACGGATCGGCTACCGATTATCTGAAGGCTCTTGTCGAGAAGTGCCCGACGGCTTCGGAGAATATCTATGTAAACGGTATCCGTCTTTACAAGAACAAGATTGCCCGTGCCAAGAGCGTAGCCGAGAAGAAGGGTTATGTCGATTCGCTGATGTGGGTATACGATCTCCGAAACCAGTATTTCGGATCGCATCCCAAGCGCGGTACGGCATATATCCTCGACCGTAAGGCCCGTGAGCTGCTTACCTATGACCAGTCTGACCGTGCCGGTATCCGCAAGGCATTCGAAGAGGCTATCGATGCGGCCGTCAAGGCTTACGGCAAAGCTGATCCGGAGCTGATGGCCATCTACTTCAAGAATCTGTGCGACGATTATGCCGTAGACGAGGTAAGTGCGGACTATGTGCTTTCCGCATACGAGAAGCTTGCGCCCATGTTCGAAAACATAGCCCCCGATCAGCTTGAGTCTAAAGAGCAGTTTGAAACCTGTTTCAGCATGAGCGGCGCCGCAAGCTGTGACAAGCTCGAGGCGTTGTACAAGGACAAGATTGCGGCAAATCCCGATGACGTGGATATGCTCGAGCAGGCTGTTACGCTTATGTTGCGTGCCGGTTGCGAGTCGGATTTCTTCCTGCAGACCGCAGAAAAATATTATTCTCTGAAACCTTCGGCAGATACGGCTCTCGCCCTTGCCCAGGTTTTCCAGAACAAGAAGGATTTCGATAAGGCCAATACATATTTGCGTGAGGCTGTGGCTTCGGAGACTGTTCCGGCCGAGCGTGTTAAGCTTCTGGTTCGTATTGCAGTCGTAGAGTTGGCGGCTCAGCGTTACAACGAGGCCGTTACGGCAGCCCGCGATGCTATCGCCATCGAGCCCGAGAACGGTTATGCATATTTCATCCTTGCACAGGCCTATGCTCTCGGCAACGGCTCGTGCTCGGGTCTTGCTAAGGACGCTTCGTACTGGGTGGCGTACGATACGATGACAAAGGCCATATCGCTGCTCGACAGCGAACCCGAAACTCAGAAGGATGCACGTACGTTCCAGGCTGCATATCGTGGCTATTTCCCGACAGCCGAGGAGTGCTTCTTCAACGAACTTCAGGAGGGTTCGACCTATACGGTAAGTTGCGGCGCTGCACGTGGCATCTCGACTTCGGTACGCTTCCGCGCACAGTAATCCGCCTCTGTGTTCACAACTGTTAAATATGCAATGGTAGCACTTTCCATGGTGGGAAGTGCTATCTTGCTATTCTCGTGCGACAAGACCGAGAAGGTTGCCGAAACGGAAAACAACGAAGCGTTGATGACCGAGGAGAGCGAGAACCTTACGGTGTTGATGTCCGAGAACGGACAACGTTCATATTACTTCAAGACGCCGCTGCTCGAGGGGTATACGCTGGCCAAGGACCCTTACCGCGAGTTTCGCAAGGGTATAGACATAACCACCTATCAGGATGATTCGCTTTCGACCGTAAACTCGACGCTCGTGGCCAATTATGCCATCTATTACGAAAACCGCAAACTGTGGGAGGCCAAGGGCAATGTCGAGGTGGTGAAGTCTGACAGCACCAAACTATACACGCAGCAGCTCTTCTGGAATTCGATGACCAAACGCATTTACTCGAATGTCGATACCAAGATCGTTACGGCTTCGGGAGACGTGTGGGTCGGCGAGGGCTTCGAATCCGACGAGGAACTGAAGCACTGGACATTCCGCCGTATGAAGGGCAAGATGCGTGTGGATGTATCGCAGGTAGACAACGGCAATACCGCATCGGATGCGGACAGCGTGGAGAAAAACGATGCGACGAACGATGAACGCGGTGACTCGGTTGCGAAGCCTGCACAGGAGGAAAAGACTGACGCTCCCGAGAGTGTGAAGCCGCAGAGATCGCAACCGGAGCCCGATCGGGAGAGAAATACCTCCGCATCCGGCGTGAAACGTATCGAGCCGGCCAAATCCGAACCTTTGCGGTCAACGGGTGCAAAGCCCGTGTCGATAAGACAGACATCGGTGCAGGGTGATGCGAAACTTCGTATGAGACGCCCGGATGAGGCCGAAGTGCAGATCCGGAAAAATGAATAGACCATGACAGAATCGATCGTCACATCCGTTACGTTCATAATCCTGATGCTGCTGCTTTCGGGATTTTTCTCGGGCATGGAGATAGCCTTTCTCAACAAGAACAGGCTCAAGCTCGAGATCGACCGCAAGCAGAGCCGCATGTTCGATTTCATTGCCGAGGTCTTTGCCCGCAATCCGGGACAGTACATCACGACGATACTTGTCGGCAACAACATTGCGCTGGTGGTCTATTCGCTCTGCATGTCGATGTTCCTGCGATCGCTGGCCTACATGTTCGGCTGGACCGACATCTTCGAAAACGGTTCGATATTGCTCGAGACGATCATCCCGACGATCATCATCATTTTCGTCGCCGAATTCATTCCCAAGTCGGTATTCAAGAGCAATCCCAACTTCTATTACAGGTTCTTTGCGCCGGTCATATACTTTTTCTACCTTTTGCTTTATCCCATAGCCCGTTTCACGACACTGCTGTCGTACGGGATATTGAGAATCTTCGGACGCAAGAATCTGCCTTCGGACGCGGAGATGCACTTCGACCGCCGCGATCTGGAGAGTCTGCTCGATACCAACAACAACGACTCGCAGCATGAGCAGGAACCCGAGATCCGCATATTGCAGAATGCTCTGGATTTCGCCGATCTGCGCGTGCGCGACTGCATGGTCTCGCGTGTGGACATCGAGGCTGTGGACATAGCCGACACAACCATAAAGCAGCTTACGGACCGCTTTGTCGAGACGATGTATTCGCGCATATTCGTATGGGAGGGCTCGATCGACAACATTATCGGCTATGTCAATTCGAAGAGCCTTTTCCATGAGCCCGAGAATATCCGCAGCGTATTGATGAAGGTGGACTATGTCGCCGAGACGCTGCCTTTGCAGAACATGCTCGAACGGTTCATGAAGAGCAAGAGCAATGTGGCGGTGGTTATTGACGAGTTCGGCGGTACGGCCGGCATTATATCGCTCGAAGATGTTCTCGAACAGATATTCGGCGAGATCGAGGACGAACACGATACTCCCGAACTGATTGAAAAACAGGTCGGCGAACATGAGTATGTCTTCTCATGCAAGCTCGATGTCAAGTATCTGAACGAGAAATACGACCTTGGAATCGAGGAGAGCGACGAGTACGATACGCTGGCCGGATATATAATCTATACATACGAGGGGTTGCCTTCGGCAGGGGAGGTTCTCATGTTGGGCAACCTCCGCATAAAAATCCTGCGGACTACACGTTCGAGAATCGACCTTGCAAGGGTGGAAATCTTGTGAAAATTCTAAAGCATAGCTGTTTGAATTAGGAATAAATTTACTACCTTTGGAGGCTATTTTGAATAAAAAACAAATACAATAGTTATATGGCAAGTCTAAACACCTTAAGAACCAAGTTCGGCATCGTGCTGTCGATTGTGATAGCCCTTGCGCTTTTGGCATTTATTCTTTCACTGAAGACCGAAATGGGCTTCTCGGGTACCGATCCCAAGGTCGGCGAGATCAACGGCGACAAGATCAGATATTCGGAATATTACGACGCATACGAGCTGACCAAGAGCCAGAACGGCGGCAATGCGGCTGCAGCAGACGAGGCTGGCGAGGAGCGTATCTCGATGGCCGCATGGCAGTCGCTTGTGGCAAAGCACGCCATGATCCCCGGTTTCGAGAAACTCGGTCTTGCTGTTACCGAGGCTGAGCGTATGTCGATGTTGGCTGGCGAGCGTCCTTCGGGCGTATATTACCGTGCCTTTGCCAATCCGGCAACCGGCGAGTACGATGCTTCGGCCATAGCCGGATTCCTGACTCAGGTCGAGAACAACTATCAGATGCAGCAGACATGGGCCTATATCAACGATCAGGCTGTTTTCGAGCGTGAGATCGCAAAGTTCATGGGTATAGTCAAGGGTGGCGCGTATGTCAACAAACTCGAGGTTGAGAGCGGTGTTGAGCATGCAAACGAGACTTTTACCGGTAAAATCGCATCGCGCAAGTATGCATCCGTTCCCGATTCGCTCTTCACGGTAAGCAAGAGCGAAATGAAGAAATACTACGACGCGCACAAGGGCATGTTCAAACAGCAGCCTTCGCGTTCGATTTCGTATGTACTGTTCGAGGTTGAGCCTACGGCTGAGGACATGTCGGCAATCGAAACAGAAGTCAAGGCTGTGGCTGCGGAATTTGCCGCTGCCGACGATGTCAACGCTTTCGTTCGCCAGAACCGCCGCGGTTCCGTCGATGACCGCTATCTGACCGGCGAGCAGCTTCCGTCGGCCGAGTCTGCTGCCCTTATGGCCGGCAAGACTTACGGTCCGGAGCTTTCGAATGACGTATGGACAATGGCTCGCGTCGTTGACAGCAAGGTCGTTCCCGATTCGCTCGGATTGCGCCACATCGTGCTTCAGTACAATGACGACAAACTGGCCGACAGCCTGTTGCTGGCTCTCAGGAACGGTGCCGATTTCGCTACGGTAGCTCGCGAGAACTCGCTTGTTGAGACCGCTTCAAACGGTGGAGAGATCGGTGTACTGCCTTTCTCGGCTCTTCCGTCCGATTTCGTAGACGCCCTGTCCAATGCCAGGAAGGGTGATATCGTGAAGATCGTCTCTGGCAACGCCATCCAGATCGTGAATGTCTATCGTGCCGACAAACGTACGAAGCATGTCAAGGTTGCTCGCATAGAGTACCCTGTCGAGGCTTCGTCCAAGACCAACAACGCCATCCATGCTTCTGCAAGTTCGTTCTCGGTTAAGGCCGTAGGCGGTGCCGACAAGTTCAATGCCGCTGCAGCCGAGGCCTCAATGACCCCGCGCGTGGCTACCATAAACAATGGCGAACGTTCGGTTCGCGGACTCGAGAAGTCGCAGGAGGTCGTTCGCTGGGCATACGGTGCCAAGGTCGGCGACATCTCGGATATAATCAAGGTCGGCAAGGACTACGCCGTAGCGATGCTTACCGAGATCGACGACAACGAGTACAAACCTCTCAGCGAGGTTGCACAGCAGGTGACCACGGCACTCATGCACGACAAGAAGTTCGACTACATCGTTGCCGAGATGAAGGGCGAGAACGTAGAGCAGGTTGCCGAGGGCTTCGGTTCGACCGTCTCGGATTTCAAGGATCTCTCCTATGCATCGTTCTACATCAACGGCGTGGGCGTTGAGCCTCGCCTGGTGGGTGCCATAACGGCAACGACCGAGACCGGCAAACTCTCTGCTCCGGTCAAGGGCGCTTCGGGTGTCTATGTATTCACGGTAGACTCGATCGCCGACAGCGAGAAGCAGACTGCCGACGCCGAGAAGGTACGTCTGCAGGCCATGGCCGAGAGTATGGCACAGCAGGCTTCGCTCTATGCGGTTCAGGAACTCGCCGCCATCAAGGACCTGCGCAGCAAATACTTCTAACGGATAACTTTTGCGGATGAGATATTGTCCGCATGCCGATACAAGACTCCGAATGTAAAATGCGTCCGGAGTCTTTTGTTTTTATCGCTGATTTTGTATCTTTGTTAGGATGCGGCACAGAGATCGCAGCCATTCGGAAAAAACAATAACGTTAAATACCGGTAACCATGAAGAATTTTGTTTATCACAATCCCACGAAGCTGGTGTTCGGCAAAGGACAGATTGCACGTCTTGCCGAGCTTATACCGGCCGACAAACACATAATGATAACATTCGGCGGCGGCAGCGTTAAACGCAACGGCGTCTATGAACAGGTGGTGAATGCTCTTGCAGGACGTGATTTCGTCGAATTCTGGGGCATAGAACCCAATCCTGCGGTCGAGACCCTGCGTAAGGCCATAGCTCTCGGCAAGGAACACCATGTAGACTTTCTGCTGGCTGTTGGCGGCGGATCCGTCATCGACGGTACGAAGCTCATCTCGGCAGGCCTGCTTTACGATGGCGATGCATGGGATCTTGTACTCAAGGGCAGTTGTCGCAAGACCGTGCCTCTGGCAACTGTGCTGACCATGTCGGCAACCGGCTCGGAGATGAACAGCGGCGCCGTCATTTCGCGTTACGAGACCAGGGAGAAGTATGCCTTCTACAGCAACTATCCCGTATTCTCGATACTCGATCCCGAGACGCTCTTCTCGTTGCCGAAGCGTCAGATAGCATGCGGTCTGGCCGATACGTTCGTGCATGTGCTCGAACAGTATATGACTACTCCCGGACAGTCGTTGCTGATGGATCGTTGGGCCGAGGGAATCCTCCATACGGTAGTCGAGACGGCACCTCGTGCGCTGTCCGACGAACGCGACTACGATACCATGTCCGAGTATATGCTTTCGGCCACTTTGGCGCTTAACGACATGATACGTATGGGCGTGACCGAAGACTGGGCAACGCACATGATCGGGCATGAACTGACGGCTCTACACGGTTTGACGCACGGCGCAACGCTGGCCATCGTGATCAACGGTACGCTGCGTGTTCTCCGCGATCAGAAACACGCCAAACTGTTGCAGTACGGCGAGCGTATCTGGGGTATCACGGAGGGCAGCGAGGAGGAACGTATCGACCGTACGCTGGCTCGTACCGAGGAGTTCTTCCGTTCGCTCGGTCTCTCGACACACCTTTCGGAGGAGGGTATCGGCGAAGAGACCATAGCTGAAGTCGAACGCCGCTTCAATGCCCAGGGCGTGCACTACGGCGAGGCAGGAAATGTCGACGGGGCCATGGCACGTCGCATTCTCGAGGCATGTATGTAACGATTGAAGCCATGTTTGCAAACGGATGTCCAACATGGGACATCCGTTTTTTTGTACGCTTGTCTCACTGTTCGGTACTCTTTTATCGTAGGCCGTGTTGCCCGATTGTCGAAAATAAGTTATATTTGCAATGTTGTGGTATATTAAAATTTGCCTTTATGCTTACTATTCTTCCTTTGTTTCTGAACAAGATCGGTGTAACCGAAATTCTGATTCTGATACTTCTGGTCGTTATTTTCTTCGGCGGAAAGAAGATTCCCGAACTGATGCGCGGCATGGGTCGCGGTGTCAAGGAGTTCAAGGATGCCGTTAGCAAGGACTATACCGAGGAGAACAAGACGGACGAGTCGTCCGACACCAAGTCCGATGCCGGCAAGGACGAAAAGACCGGCAAGTAACAGCGCGTCTGCTCTGTCATTAGCCTCTGCATCGTTGCGATGAAGTTGTTCAAGGTTCGAGACCCCGAACCCGTCGACATGTCGTTCTTCGAACATCTCGACGCTCTCCGGCCACGGCTTATGCGGTCGGCCGCTTCGTTGTTTGTATTTATGATTGCGGCCTTTCTGGCCAAGGAGTGGCTGATGGACATAATCATGGGGCCGAAATCGGAGTGGTTTCCTACGAACCGCTTCTTTGCATGGCTTTCGCAGTTGCTGAATACCGATGTGCTGCGTATCAATGATCGGCCGTTAACCCTTATCAATACTACCATGGCAGGCCAGTTCAACCTGCATCTCAGCCTGTCGTTCTATACGGCGCTGATGTTGTCCATCCCGTACATGCTATGGGAGTTGTGGGGGTTCGTGAAACCGGCTCTTACACCTTCGGAACAGCGCAGCAGCCGGCTTTTCGTGTTGCATGTATCGTTATGTTTCTTTACGGGAGCGATGTTCGGATATTTTCTTCTTGCACCGTTGTCGATAAACTTTCTGGCTGGATATACCGTCAGCGGCGATATCTCCAACATGATTGATATCGAATCGTACATGTCGATCGTGCTGAACATGACATTCGTCTGCGGTTTCGTGTTTCTGTTGCCCGTACTCGTGGGGCTGCTGGCCGGAATGGGGCTGCTTACGGCCTCGTTCATGAAACGCTACCGCCGCCATGCAATAGTGATACTTGCCGCCGTATCAGCAATAATCACCCCGCCGGATGCCGCCAGTATGATTCTTGTCATGCTGCCGCTCTACGGGCTCTACGAGTTGAGCATATTGATAGCAGCCCGTGGTGAGCGGCGCCACCAACGCGAACTGGAAGGACACTGATACGGCCTGCCTGCAACAGCAGTATAAGTAGTAAAAAATAGAGGGAGACTTGACAGCCTCCCTCTATTTTTGAACCGTTCGGATCCTTCTCGCTACGAGTTGAGGATCTCGAGGATCTTGATGGCCGCATCGGCGATCGGCGTACCGGGACCGAATATGGCTGCGGCGCCGTCGCGATAGAGCTCGTCGTAATCCTGTGCGGGAATAACTCCGCCGACTACGACAACTATATCCTCACGGCCGAGTTTCTTCAGCTCGGCGATGATCTGCGGAACCAGCGTAAGGTGACCTGCCGCCAGCGACGATACACCTACAACGTGTACGTCGTTCTCCACGGCCTGTTTTGCGGCCTCCTCCGGAGTCTGGAACAACGGACCCATATCCACGTCGAAACCGACGTCGGCATAACCCGTTGCGACAACCTTCGCTCCACGGTCGTGTCCGTCCTGACCGAGCTTGGCGATCATGATACGGGGCTGACGACCCTCCTTCTTGGCGAACTCGGCACACATGGCCTTCGCCTTCTCGAATTTGCTGTCTGATTTCACTTCTGAACTGTATACTCCTGAGATTGAACGAATCACTGCCTTGTAACGGCCTACTACGACTTCGCATGCGTCGGAGATCTCACCCAACGTTGCACGAACCTTGGCGGCCTCGACTGCCAGCTCGAGCAGGTTGCCCTTGCCGGTGCGTACGCACTCGGTGATGGCATCCAGAGCCTTCTTCACGGCCTCGTTGTCGCGTGTTGCGCGAAGCTCCTTCAGACGCTTGATCTGGCTCTCGCGAACTGCGGTGTTGTCTACGGCCAGAATGTCGATCGGCGCCTCCTTTTCGAGACGGTACTCGTTCAGACCGATGATCTTCTCGGTGCCCGAGTCGATGTGTGCCTGCTTGCGGGCCGAAGCCTCCTCGATACGCATCTTCGGAATACCGGTCTCGATGGCCTTGGCCATACCGCCCAGCTTCTCGATCTCCTCGATGTGCTCCCATGCCTTGTGGGCGATCTCGTCGGTCAGGCTCTCCACATAGTAGGAACCTGCCCACGGGTCGACCTCACGGCAGATGCTGGTCTCCTCCTGGATGTATATCTGGGTGTTACGTGCAATACGAGCCGAGAAATCGGTCGGCAGGGCGATTGCCTCGTCGAGGGCGTTGGTGTGCAGCGACTGGGTGTGACCAAGAGCGGCACCCATGGCCTCGATCGTCGTACGTGCAACGTTGTTGAAGGGATCCTGCTCCGTGAGCGACCATCCCGACGTCTGCGAGTGTGTACGCAGAGCGAGCGATTTCGGGTTCTTCGGGTTGAACTGCTTGACGATCTTGGCCCACAGCATACGTGCAGCACGCATCTTGGCGATCTCCATGAAGTGGTTCATGCCGATTGCCCAGAAGAACGACAGACGCGGTGCGAATGCGTCGATCGACATGCCGGCGTTGATACCTGCACGCAGGTACTCAAGACCGTCGGCCAGCGTGTATGCCAACTCGATGTCGGCAGTAGCGCCCGCCTCCTGCATGTGATAACCCGAGATGGATATCGAGTTGAATTTGGGCATGTTCTTCGATGTGTACTCGAAGATATCGGCGATGATCTTCATCGAGAACTTGGGAGGATAGATATAGGTGTTGCGCACCATGAACTCCTTGAGAATGTCGTTCTGGATCGTACCCGAAAGCTGTTCGAGGGTGCAGCCCTGCTCCAGACCGGTTACGATGTAGAACGCCATGATCGGGAGTACGGCGCCGTTCATGGTCATCGACACCGACATCTTGTCGAGCGGAATGCCGTTGAACAGCACCTTCATGTCCTCAACCGAGCAGATCGATACACCGGCCTTGCCGACGTCGCCTACCACACGCGGGTGATCGGCGTCGTAACCGCGGTGCGTTGCAAGGTCGAATGCCACGGACAGACCTTTCTGTCCGGCGGCGAGGTTGCGGCGATAGAATGCGTTGGACTCCTCGGCGGTCGAGAAACCTGCATACTGACGGATTGTCCACGGACGCATCACGTACATCGTCGAATAGGGACCACGCAGGAACGGAGCTATGCCGGCGGCATAGTTGAGGTGCTCCATGCCCTCGAGATCTTCAGCCGTATAGGTGCCTTTGACGGGTATCCTCTCGGCAGTCAGCCACGGCTCCTGAGCAGCGGCTTCCTTGGCGCAGCAACTGTTCGTGCCGTCGCCCTTATATGTAAGATTTGAAAATTTTGCTCTCATGACTTATGCTCTTTTAGATACCCATCTCCTTGAGATAGAATTTAAGCGTTTCCAGAACGTTGCTCTTGACATTGATGAAGTTGGTGATGCCCTGAGCCTCGAGTTCGGGAGTGCATGCCGGAGCTCCGGCAACCACCAGGATGGCCTTGCCGCCCAGCAGCTCCTTGACTTTCGGTGCCACTTCTGCGTAGTCGTCATCCGATGCGCAGACTACGACGATCTCGGCCTTGGATTCGAGTGCGGCCTTGACGCCATCCTCGACACTCTTGAAGAAGGTGTTGTCCATAACCTTGATGCCGGCGCATGCGAAGAAGTTGCACGAGAACTGTGCACGTGCACGTGCCATGGCCAGATTGCCGCATGTGAGCATGAATGCCTTGGGCTGTTTGCCGCAGCGGTCAACATGCATGCGCATTGCCTCGAATGCCATAGCGCCGCGGTAGGGAACGAGTACGTTGCCCTCGGCTTCGGGACGCTCGACAACGCATTCGCATATCGACTTGTCGGCAACCTCGTTGAAGTTGGGGAACTGGTTGGCACCCAGCAGGCTCTGACGGCGCGTAGCGATGTTCTTGTCCTTGTTTGCGGCCGAAGCCTTGACGCGCTCTACGATATATCCGTCCTCGTAGGCCTTGATGTAGCCGCCCTTATCCTCGATTTCGAGGAAGAGCTTCCATGCCTCGTTGGCGATGCTTTCTGTAAGATTCTCGATATAGTACGAACCTCCTGCGGGGTCTACAACCTGGTCGAAGTGTGCCTCGTGCTTGAGGATCAGTTCCACGTTGTGGGCAATACGTTTCGAGAAGTCGGTCGGAGCCTCGAAAGCATGGTCGAACGGCAGAACCTCCAGCGAGTGTACTCCGGCGATCGAAGCCGACATGGCCTCGGTCGTACCGCGCAGCATGTTGACGTAAGGATCGTATACGGTCTGGTTCCAGGCCGACGTCTCGGCATGCGTGAACATCTTGCACGAGCACTCCTTCTCGGGATTGTAGCCCTTGACAATGTTGGCCCACAGCATGCGGGCTGCACGGAACTTGGCCATCTCCATGAAGTAGTTGGATGTGACGGCCATCGAGAAACGGAGCTTGCGGGCGATCTCGTCGACCGTAAGACCTTCGTCCATGAGTCGTACGATGTAGTCGTGTCCGGCAGACAGCGTGAATGCCAGCTCCTCGACTATCGTCGAACCCGAGTTGCTGAATATCTGACCGTTGACCGTAACGACGCGGACGTGCTTGTAGTCGGCGCTCTTTTTGATCAGCGCGGCGATCTTGCCGAAGCAGTGTGCCCCGTCGCCGTGGCAGAAGCAGCCCTTTGACGAGAGTTTCTTGACTACGGGGTCGATGTTGAAGTTTACGTGAACGTCATCCTTTGCGATGCCGTCCTTTTCAACTTTGGCCAGCACGAGTTCTGCAACATGACCGGTCTTCTTGCCGCCGAATGTCAGTTCGACTGCGGGAATCACGATGCCTGCAAGCAGCGTGTCGAGATCGGCTGCCGTGAACTCCTCCGATGCAATCTCGAAACCGAGAGAGTCAACACCGGCGTTGAGAAGCTTGAGAGCTTCGGCGTTGGCCTGCTTCGGATCCTCGACCTTGACGGTCTGGAATACGCGCCACTTGTTGTCTTTCTTGGTTCCTCTTACGTAGGGGAATTCGCCGGCTTGCGTTCCGAGGAATTTCAAGCCTTCGAGATTTTCGGCACGGTAGTACGGACGGACATTGAAGCCTTCGCCCGTGCGCCAAACGAGCTTGCGCTCGTAGTCCGCACCTTTCAGGTCGGCTGTAATAGCCGCTTCCCACTGCTCCGTGGTGACGGGCGGGAACTCGGTAAACAGCTTGGTTCGATTAGTTTTTGCCATAACTTTTGTATAGTTTTTTGTGAGCTTCCTTAAAAAGCATACAAATATAAGCATTATACTCGAAACTCGACAATTATTTGTTAATAAAATAACAGCTTTGCGTTATGGATTGAAAGTTTACGATGGGCTTGTCCGAATTGCAATGTCGGAATAGGTGCTTGTTCACTGGAGTCGCTGTGCACATGTCGGTTGCCTGGTAAAATGTGTTGGGCTGTGATTTTTTTTGGTGCTGTTTTCTGATTTTGGCGTGAAAAATGATGTAAAATCGTCGTAAATCGTTGTTCGTATATCGATAATCGATAAAAAGTTTATAACTTGTTGAAAAAAATACCGATTTTTTACGAACAACATAAAAACATATGATATACCTTTGCGTCGTCGATGGATGAGAAGGTCCGACAACCTTCCATCATTCGAAAAAGGTTAGTAAACAACATACGCAAAAAACATGACACTGTTGAGATTCAAAATGGTCGATGCCGCACTCAATCACCGCGCCGTCGATGTCGCAGCTCCCGAAGGCCGTCCGTCGGATTATTTCGGCGAAAAGGTCTTCAATCGCAAAGCCATGCGCAAGTATCTGAACAAGCAGACTTATGAAGCGCTTGTCGATACGATCGAGAATGGAACGCCGCTGACCCGCGAAGTGGCCGACGGCATAGCTTCCGGCATGCGACAGTGGGCGCTCGAACACGGAGCCGACCATTATACCCACTGGTTCCAGCCGCTGACCGGCGGAACGGCCGAAAAACACGATGCTTTTGCCGAACCCGACGGCAAGGGCGGAGTTCTGGAGGAGTTCTCGGGCAAGCTGCTCATACAGCAGGAGCCCGATGCTTCGTCGTTCCCCAACGGCGGTATCCGCAATACGTTCGAGGCACGCGGATACTCGGCCTGGGATCCCACATCGCCGGCTTTCATTGTCGATACGACGCTCTGCATCCCGACGGTGTTCATAGCCTATACGGGTGAGGCTCTCGATTACAAAACCCCTCTGTTGCGGTCGATTTCGGCCGTGGACAAGGCCGCCACGGAGGTCTGCCGCTATTTCGACAAGAATGTCAATCGTGTATTTTCATACCTCGGTTGGGAACAGGAATATTTTTTGGTTGATGAGAGTTTGTGGGCGGCACGTCCCGACCTCGTTCTGACGGGGCGTACGCTTATGGGTCACGAGTCTGCCAAGAACCAGCAGCTCGAAGACCACTATTTCGGAGCGATACCCTTGAGGGTAATGGCATTCATGAAGGATCTGGAGTACGAGTGTCTCAAACTCGGCATTCCGGTCAAGACGCGTCACAATGAGGTAGCCCCCAATCAGTTCGAGCTGGCACCCGTCTATGAGGAGGTGAACCTTGCCAACGACCACAACCAGTTGCTCATGACGGTTATGGACAAGGTGTCGCGCCGCCATCACTTCCGCGTGCTGCTGCACGAGAAGCCTTTCAAGGGCGTGAACGGATCCGGCAAGCACAACAACTGGTCGCTCGGAACCGACACGGGAGTAAACCTGCTCGGTCCGGGTCGCACGACTATGGAGAACCTGCAGTTCATTACCTTCCTTGTAAACGTCATTTCGGCCGTATACAAGCACAACGGACTGCTCAAGGCTTCGGTGATGAGCGCTTCCAATGCACATCGTCTCGGCGCTAACGAGGCACCCCCGGCAATCATCTCGACTTTCCTCGGAGCTCAGGTTTCGGCCGTGCTCGACAAGATCGAGGAGAGCCGCAGCGACGAGGTTATCCGTTTCGATGCCAAGAGCGTCTTCAAGATGAGCGGCATATCGCGCATTCCGAGCTTGTTCCTCGACAATACCGATCGTAACCGTACATCGCCGTTCGCCTTTACCGGAAACCGTTTCGAGTTCCGTGCCGTAGGCTCTTCGGACAACTGCGCCGAAGCCATGATCGTTCTCAATTCGGCTGTGGCAAGCGAGCTTGCCGAATTCAAACTTGAGGTCGATGCCCGTATCGAAGCCGGTGCGAAGAAGGAGAAGGCCATATATGAGGTTCTCAAGAAGAAGATCAGGGAGTGCAAGCCTATACGTTTCGACGGCAACGGATATTCCGACGAATGGAAAGCCGAGGCTGCACGTCGCGGACTGGATTGCGAGACTTCGACGCCGGTGATATTCAAGCGTTATCTCGATGCGGATGCCGTCAAGATGTTCAATGATCTGGGAGTATACAGCAAGGTTGAGCTCGAGGCCCGTACCGAAGTGAAGTGGGAGACTTATGTCAAGAAGATACAGATCGAAGCCCGGGTCCTCGGTGATTTGGCCATGAACCACATCGTTCCCATTGCCTCGAAATATGAGTCCGTACTGCTCGACAAGGCGTACAAGCTCAAGGAACTCGGCATGCAGTCGAGCTCGGATCTCGAACTTATCAAACGCATACAGGATCATACGGCCGCCATCCAGCAGATGACCATCGACATGATCGAGGCCCGCAAGGTGGCCAACAAGATCGAGAACATGTACGACAAGGCCATTGCGTATCACGATACGGTCGAGGTCTATTTCGAGAAGATTCGCAAGCACATAGATCGTCTCGAGGAAGTTGTCGACGATCAGCTCTGGACCCTTCCCAAATATCGCGAACTGCTTTTCATAAAATAATATTGACTGTTTTTCGTGACATTAATTCGAGCCGGAGTTTGTCTCCGGCTTTTTTTTTTATTGCATATTTTTGCTTACATTTGTTCCCGACCGAAACCTTAAATTGTATAAAGAAACATGAATCGAAAACTTTGGATGTCGTGTGCGGCGCTGTTTTTGGCCGTCTCGGCATCGGCAAAGGGCGAGCGCTGGCTCGATCCCGAACTCTATGAAGTGAATCGCGAACCGATGCGTTCGAGTTTTATCGTTTATCCCGAGTCGAACGACAACATGTATGTCAACGACTTTACGACATCGCCGCAGTACCGTTCGATCGGCGGTATGTGGAGTTTCAACTGGGTTGAAAATGCCGACCAGGCTCCCGCTCTATTTTATCGGCCCGATTTCGATGCGTCGAAGTGGGGCAGCATGCCCGTTCCGGGTATCTGGGAACTGAACGGTTACGGCGATCCGGTATATACCAATACACCATATCCGTGGCACAAGTTTTTCAAGAATAATCCGCCGTATGTCCCTGTCGAGCAGAATCATGTCGGTTCGTATCGCCGCATGATCGAGGTTCCGGCCGAGTGGGGAGGCAAGGATATTTTCGTGCATATCGGCTCGGCGACATCCAACGTGACGCTGTGGATTAACGGACGCGAGGTTGGATACAGCGAGGACAGCAAGCTCGAAGCGGAATTCGATATTACCCGTTATGTCAAGCCCGGCGAGGAAAATCTTTTTGCGATGCGCATATATCGTTGGTGTGACGGCTCGTATCTCGAGGATCAGGACTTCTGGCGGCTGTCGGGTATCGGTCGCGACTGCTATATTTACGCCCGTGACAAGCGTCGTATAGCCGATGTGAAGATTACACCCGATCTTGTGAACGATTACCGTGACGGCCGTCTCGACGTTAGGGTAGACGTTACGAAGGGCATCAAGAATGTATTGCTCACGTTGCGCGATGCAGACGGAACGGAGGTTGCAAGCCGCAACTGTCCCGTATCTAAAGGTCAGGCCTCAACTGTTTTCGAGGTGTCGGCCCCGAAGAAGTGGAGCGCCGAGGAGCCGAATCTCTATCGTCTTGCCGTCGAGGCAACCGACGGCAGGAATGTTGTCGAGGCTACAGGCTTCAACGTCGGATTCCGCAAGGTGGAGATTCGCAATGCGCAGCTGCTCGTGAACGGTCAGCCCATATATATAAAAGGTGTGAACCGTCACGAGATGAATCCCAATACCGGATACTATGTGACGCGCGAAGACATGATACGCGACCTGAAGCTGTTGAAACAGCTCAACTTCAATGCCGTGCGTACGTGCCACTATCCCGATACGCCGCTGTGGTACGACTTGTGCGACATCTACGGCATATATCTCGTGGATGAAGGCAATATCGAGTCGCACGGCATGGGTTATGGCGACAAGACGCTTGCCATCCGGAAAGATTATGCTGCGGCGCACCTCATACGTGATCAGCGCATGGTATACCGTGACTACAACCATCCGTCGGTGATAATCTGGAGCCTCGGAAACGAGTCGGGCAACGGCGAGAACTTCTACAGGTGCTACGACTGGATAAAGGCATACGACAAGAGTCGTCCGGTGCAGTACGAACAGGCTTCGTCGAACTACAATAAGCAGCAGTACAACTCCGACATACAGTGCCCGATGTATGCTACCTATTCATGGTGCGAGGATTACTGCAAAAATATGGCAGATCACGAGTGGCAGCGTCCGCTCATACAGTGCGAATATGCGCATGCCATGGGCAACTCTCTCGGTGGTTTCAAGGAGTACTGGGACTTGATTCGCAAGTATCCGAACTATCAGGGCGGTTTTATCTGGGATTTTGCCGATCAGGCTCTTGCCTACCGCGACAGTGTCAGCGGCAAATTGATCTATCGTTACGGCGGCGACTACAACGACCGTGACGCTTCGGACGATTCGTTCTGCTGCAACGGCGTGGTGGCCGCAAACCGTACGCCCAATCCGGGGGCCTACGAGGTCAAGTACCAGTTGCGAAACATTCATACGTCGGCCGTGGATCTGCGTGACGGTGTAGTATCGGTTTTCAACGAGAACTTCTTCATAGATCTTTCGAAATACCGTATGGTATGGAGTGTGTTGGCAGACGGCAGATCAGTCATGACGGGTGTTGTCGAGAATATAGATGTAGCACCGCAGGCCTCTGTCGAGGTGAAACTTGGATACTCTTCGGCCGATATCGATGCCTTGCAGGCTGACGAGGTGATCCTCGATGTAAGCTATCGTCTGAAGAAGAGCGACGCTTTGCTCGATGCCGGGTATGAGGTTGCTCATGATCAGTTTGTGCTGAAAGCGTACAATACAGCCTCGAAGTTTATATTCAACGACGCTGCCGGAAAGGTGTCGCTTGACGGACGTACGGTTCGCGGCGACGGTTTCGAGGTGAAGTTCGGCGATGATGGCTTTATCTATGGCTATGAATATCACGGAACGGAACTTCTGAGAGAGCCGTTGCGTCCGGAGTTCTATCGCGCCCTTACCGAGAACGACTACGGCGTACGCAAGGGCGGAAACAGACCTGTATATGAATCGTGGCTGAAGTGGCGTACTGCAAAGTTGCAGTTGCGCAAGTTCGACGCCGAGCAATGCAAAGCATCGGTTAAGATTTCGGCCGTATATTCCATCGAAGAGATGGGTGCTGAGGTTACGATGCACTATGAGGTTCTGCCAGACGGAACCGTAAGGGCTGCCGAGATAATGAAGGCCGATACCGGGAACAAGACTGCTCCTTACCTCATGCGCTTCGGCATGAAGATGGCGATGCCGGAGGCATTCGATGTGGTTGAGTTCTATGGAGCTGGTCCGCATGAGACCTATTGCGATCGCGTGAGCGGCGCACGTGTCGGACATTACGTGCAGAGTGTCGACGGGCAGCTCTATCCGTTCTATGCACGTCCGCAGGAGTCGGGCTCGCACTGCGACCTGCGCTGGTGGCGTATACGCGACACAGCCGGACGCGGTTTCGAGATCGTATCCGACGGATTGTTCTCGGCTTCGGCCGTGCCGTATCCGTTCGACCAGCTGGACTGCATGTCGGAGAATTACCGCAAACACTTCCCCGAACTCGAGAAGGATGGCAACGTCTATGTAAACTTCGATCTGAAGAACATGGGACTCGGTTGTGTCAACAGCTGGAGCCGGTTGCCGCGCGAGGAGTACCGTGTGCCTTATGGAGATTATACGTTCGAGTTTGCTCTGAAACCGTTGAGGTAACATGAAACATGGCGAAGAAAAAAGGTTCGGGATATTTCCCGAACCTTTTTTCTTTATTCAAATGCCGTATTTCTACTCCTCCTCCTTGTACATGTGCTCGACGTAGATTGCGTGCTGCATTCTCTCGCGCTTCTCGACCGAAGGCTTGGTGAAGTACTGACGACGGCGAAGTTCCTTCAGAACGCCGGTGCGCTCGTACTTGCGTTTGAATTTCTTGAGAGCTCTTTCGATATTCTCGCCCTCTTTTACAGGCATGATGATCATAATTCTTCTATTGTTTTTAGTTGTTGTTCTTGAATCCGTTAATTGAAAGTCCTTACGATGTAAAAATGTTGCAGTTTACTCTCTGTTGCTCGTAAATCGAAGATACGGACGCAGCCTTTCGGCCTCGTCGCGAGTGAATATTTTGTCTTCAACCATCTCTTCGATCGTACTCCAACCTCCTTTCAATTGTCTTGTCTTAAGCAGTTTGCGCAACGCTCGGTCGGATATGTAAGGGTGTCCGGCCATACTTTGCGGGCTTGCAAAGTTAACATCTATTTTTGAAATTACGCTACTGTCGCAATAAATTTGTTGTAAAATTTTTTCGTAGTTGCTCTCCGTAACGTTTTTTACCTCCGCAAGTTGCTCCACGCGGCTGAATCCGCCGAGCCGGCGACGGTATTCGATTATCTCCATGACGCTCTTTTCACCGATGCCGTAGATGCTGCGCAGAGTGGCGGAATCCGCTTCGTTGATCTCGATAAGCATCTTCTTCGTATCCGACTGCTCCTGTTGCGGAAATATGATATAGCGGGCCAGCGTGTCGAGTTCGGCATCGCCTATGACGTAACACTCTCCGACCTCTTCGATATTGCGCAGTCCGCCGCGCATGTCGCGGTAGCGAAGAAATGCCGTGGCACGTCTGTGCGAGAAGCCAATCGTACGCAGATAGGCTACCGTCACCGTGTCGAGACGGAACGGTTCGTATTTTATCTGTTTACTGACGTCCGTTGATTTGTCGTCGTGTTCGAACGGCTTTGGCCGATACTCCGGTGCAATGTCGATGTAGGGTTTCAGCCGTCGGTACATCGAGTCGGTTACGCCGTAGCAGGCCGCGAAATCCTCGGCTATGGAGAAGACCTTGCCGCGCGTGCGGTATTTTATGATCGAAGCCGATGTGCGTTTGCTCAGACCCAGTTGCACCAGCTCCTCGAATGTCACCGTGTTGGGATCGAAGCGGAACAGCGTGTCGGGCCTCTGTGCTTCTGACTCCTCCTTGTTTGCCATGGGTTCGAATACGAGACTGTCGTTACGTGGATGTGCCAGAGCGACCAGCAGTATGATTATCGCCACCAGCGGCAGAAGGTACAGCAGGCCTCTGCGGTTGCTTTCGGAGAAGAGTGCCATGCCTTACCACTTTTCGGTGTCGGACAACAGCAGCCTGCGGTAACGTCTCGACGGCGACTCGATGAACTCGCCGGTGCCGTATTCATTCCAGCGTGCATCGACCAGGGCGATTGTCTCCGGCAGTGACGTGACGACGTTCGGCCAGCGGTCGGGATTGCCAGCAACATGCGGGCGCTTGCTGCGGGCGTCGATCATCATGCAGTGACCGACCATGTGCATGTCGCGGCGGGGATCGGTATTTGCGGCGGCAAGCCACAGCAACTCCCCGGCATCGAGACCGTCGGCCCTGTCGTCGACAACGACCGCGAAGTTGACGCAGTCGAGCCCGTTGCGGACGATGAATCCATCGGGATCGGCTTCGTGTGTGGCGAACAACACCGCAACGCCCCATTCTTCGGCGTATTGCGTATCGATACGTGTAATTCCATCCGATGGGGTTATTGTTTCCGGCAACGTGTATTCGCCGACAGCCGACCGAGGGTCGATATCGGTGGCATCGATTGCGGCCTTGCCTCCATAGCCGCATGTGGCCGTTGCATGGTCGAGCACGTCGAGTATGCCTTCGCTGCGTATTATGTCGCGGGCGGGATCCGTGCGCCGCATGATGGCTGCAAGAGTCTCCGTATCGTGTATGTTGATGCCGGAGCGTGTCAGCAACATGTACTTGTTGAACATCATCTGCCCGGCCCCCCACAGCGACTGCGCAACCTTGGCGGCCTGACCGTCGTAACGTTTGGTTAGCGAGACGATGGCGATGTTGTGTGCCGTGCCTGCTGCGGGCATGGTCATATCCTCGATTTCGGGTTGTATGGCCAGCCTTATCGGTGCAAGGAAGATCTTTTCGGAGGCTTTGGCTATGCAGGCATCCTCTTGCGGTGGAATGCCCACGACGGTGGCGGGGTAGACCGCATCGCGACGGTGCGTTATGGCCGTGATGTGGAACCTCGGATAGAGATCCTGCAGGGAATAGAATCCAGTATGGTCGCCGAAGGCCCCCTCGATGACCTTCTCCTCCGACGGATCAACGTATCCCTCGATCACGAAGTCGCAGTCCGACGGTACGTAGAGATCACACGTCATGCACCGTACGAGTTTTACGGCCTTGCGGCGCAGAAAGCCGGCAAGCAGGTATTCGTCCATGTTGTCGGGCATCGGTGCCGTGGCGCAGTAGGTGTAAACCGGATCGCCGCCGAGTGCGACGGCCACAGGCATCCGGCGCCCCAGACGCCTGTATGCGTCGTAGTGTCGGGCGCCGGTCTTGTGTATGTGCCAGTGCATGCCGGTGGTGCGGCTGTCGAAAACCTGCATGCGGTACATGCCGACGTTGCGTATGCCCGTCTCTGGGTCGACCGTGTTGACCATCGGAAGAGTTACGAAACGGCCGCCGTCGCAGCCCCAACTCTTCAGTATGGGCAGGCGGTTGATGTCGGCATCGTCGCCACGCAGTATCACCTGTTGGCATTCGCCGCGCCGGGTGCTCTTCTTAGGAAACCAGCGGGCCATCTCTGAAAGCAGAGGCAGCACCTTGAGTTTGTCGGCGAGACGCTCCTTGGGTGAAGTCGCTTCGTGCAGCAGCGAGTCGATGCGTCGGCCGATATCGTCGAGCGATTCGACTCCGAGAGCCATGGCCATACGCCGGTCCGATCCCATCATGTTCGTAAGAACCGGGAACTCCCTGTCTGTCTTTTCGAACAGCAGGGCCTTGCCGCCGCCGGCACTCTTGGCCATGCGGTCGGTTATCTCGGCTATCTCCAGATCGGATGATACCCGGGTCTTGATGCGCAGCAGCTCTCCTTCACGTTCGAGCCGGCCGATGAACTCTCCGAGCGATTTGTACATTATTGTTTTACAGTTTGTGTTCTTCGCGTGCCTGGTGCAGACGCTCCTCCATGGTGCGTTTCTCCTTTCCCCATGCTATGGAGCAAATGACTACGGCGGCGATCGATGCCGTCACGAACATCTCGAATGTAAAGTTCCATCCCAGCGAGCTGTCGGCAACGTATCCCATGACCACCTTCGACAGCGCGGCGTCGCCCAGCATGTAACCGAACAGTCCCATGAATCCTGCAGCCGTACCTGCAGCATTCTTCGGCACGAGTGACAACGCCTGCACGCCGATCATGGCGATGGGACCGTAGACCGCACCTCCGATAAGGGAGAGAGCCACATATACTATATATTGCAACTCGATGCCAGTCAGAGCGGCCACGGCTGCAGCCTCCCAGTAGAGCACGATGCCTACTGCCACAATGAGCATGAATATCACGTTTACCGGGGCGCAGCGTCCCTGGAAGAAACGCGACGAGATCCATCCGCACAGGATCGTACCTGGTATTCCGGCGTATTCGAACAAAGCGAATGCCAGAGATGTGGCGTCCTGATCCATGCCGAAGACTTCCTGCAGATATGTGGGTGACCAGTCGCTGATGCCGTAGCGTACGAAGTATGCGAAGACATTGGCGACGGCTATGAGCCACAGCATTTTGTTGCGGAATACGTAGTCCACGAACAGGCGGTGGAACGGTATCTTCTCCTCTTCGCCCTTGGCGGCTTTGGCGCCGGTGTAGTCCTTGCGGTACTCTTCGATCGGCGGCAGTCCGCACGATTCGGGCGTGTCGCGCAGCATAAGCCAGCAGAAACCGGCGAAAAGAAGCGCAACGACCGAAGGTACGATGAAGGCGGCACGCCACGTGTCGTGTATGCCCATCGATCCGAATATCAGGATTCCGGCCGATACGAGCAGTGCGAGAGTTCCGTTGCCGACGTTGTGCGCCGTGTTCCATACCGACATCTTGAAGCTGCGTTCATTGGTCGAGAACCAGTGGGCGAGGATTCGTCCGCACGGAGGCCATCCCATTCCAGAGAGCCATCCGGCCAGCAGCATCATGACGAACAGTATGCCTATGTTTGTGGAGAAGTCTCCTCCGACACCTGCTCCGTATGGCAACAGTCCCGTAATGAGCATTACGGCTGCAGCCAGTACCAGGCCTATCGACATGAACTTGCGGGCATCGGAGTGGTCCGAAACGCTGCCCATGATAAACTTGCTGACGGCATAGGCTATCGGAATGCCGGCCATGGCCACGCCGGCACCCGGTTTGTCGATCAGTCCCTCGTTTATCATGTCGGGAACTGCGAACGACAGGTTTTTGCGTACCAGGTAGTAGGCCGCATATCCGAAATATATTCCGATGAATACCTTGAGTCTCAGTTTACGGTACTCTCTTGCTATTTCACTCTCCGGCAGCGGTTGCTTGTGAGGTGCCGGTTCAAGAAATTTCCACATATGTTACTCTTTATCTTCTGAGGTTTTCAATGGTTTTGCAAATATGCTTCTGAGACGTTCCGCATCGTACTTGGGACGGCGGTCGAAATAGTAGAGACCGTTCTCCTCCTGCTCGACGTCGGTCAGCTGCGTGTAGCAGAATCCCCAGACGAGATCCTGCAGGTCGAGAATGGCGTCGACCTGACCTTCGAGACGTTTGTAGAAATCCTCCTTGGTGACGGCCGAATTGCCATAGCCCCATGATGACTGTTTCTCGCGGCCTTCGATGTCGGGCACAGGATTGGCCTCGAGACACTTTATGCCGCCGAATTCATCCATCAGATACGGCCTCCGTCCGTCGTACTCCGTGGTCTGGAGCGGTGCCTTGTCGAGCATGTCGCCTGTGGGAACGTTACCGCTCGATATGGTCGGGGTCTTCGTATATGAATGCATGTTGAAGAGTTTGCCGCCATTGTATATGATCTTCTTCAGTTTGGCCGGATCCTGCTCGTAGTTGTGCATGCAGCAGATGTCGTAGAACGGTGTGAGAACGCCGCCGCTGACGCTGTTGACCGGACGTGTCGGATCGAGCGCATGAGTAAGTTTATAGGTGTCTTCCACAAGACGCGGATACTGCACGTTGTCGGGCCACCACACCTCGTTGAACGGAGTCCATACGACGATGGACGGATGGTTGCGGTCGCGAACGACTATGTTGCTCCATTCGGACAGGAAGTTGCGTGCCGCCACGGGCGACTTCTCGTCGATGCCCCAGCTTGCATATTCACCCCAGCAAAGGTAACCGATCTTGTCGGCCCAATAGTGGAATCTCTCTTCGAAAACCTTCTGGTGGAGACGTGCTCCGTTGAAACCTACGGCCTTGGACATCTCTATGTCGTGACGAAGGGCTTCATCGCTCGGAGCGGTCCATATGCCTTCGGGATAGAAACCCTGGTCGAGAACCAGACGCTGGTAGTATGGTTTGTTGTTGAGGTAGATCTTGTTGCCGTCGACATGTATCTTGCGCATGCCGAGATACGACTTGATGCGGTCGAGGACATTGCCGTCCTTGTCCTTTATTATATATTCCACGTCGTAGAGATTGGGCTCTTCTGGCGACCATGTCTTGAAGTTCCTGAACGGAATGACAACTGGCATGCCTTCGACTGTCGTCACGCTCTTCTTTGCGAGAACCTTGCCGTTTTCGGAGATGTTGACGGTCAATGTATTTGTCGACAGGGTATTGTAATATCGAGGAGTGATGACCACCTGGCGCTGGTCTATGTCGGTTATGACCTGTACGTAGTCGAGCGAGTAATCGGATGTGGCTTCAAGCCATACGGTCTGCCATATTCCCGTCGTACGGGTGTAGAGGCATCCGAACGAATTGTAGCGCAACGACTGTTTGCCGGCACCCTGCGTGCGGCTGCGCAGATCGCTGTTGGCACGTACGACGAGGTCGTGCTGCTTGCCGTCGGCGACGAACTTGCTTATGTCGAATGCGAACGAGTCCGAACCTCCGGTGTGTCTGCCTACGAATTGGCCGTCGATGTAGACCTCGGACTCATAGTACACGGCACCGAAGTTGAGCATGATGCGACGCTCGGCCCATGCGGCCGGAACCTGCAGCGTACGGTGATACCATATGCCGGTGATGAAGTCCTTGTGCTCGACTCCCGAAAGTTTGCTCTCGGGGCAGAACGGGACAATGATCTTGTCATCGAATCCCCTGCTGTCGAACAGCTTGCGGTCGAAACCTGTGTTGACCAGATCGAGCTGATAGCTCCATTCTCCGTTGAGGTTTATCCATTCGCTGCGTTCGAACTGCGGACGCGGGTATTCTGCACGTGGCTGAGCAACTAATGCTGTGACGGCCGACAGTGCAATGACAAAGGTGAGAAGTTTTTTCATCTTTAACGAGGTGTTAGGTTGTTTGGATTTTCCGTTTTCAAAGGTAATGAAAAAACGTCAATGAAACAGCGGCAACTTTGCTTTTTTTACGTTTATGGAGTGTCTATGCCTGCTTTGCGGGCCTGTTCGTGCTGCAGCCGGCGCGGTATGAGGAACATTCTGCCATCCTTGATCAGGCGGGCACCGGTCTGATGAAAGCGGAAGGATATGCCTGCAGTGACGCACTGCCGTTGCAGCGACAGTATCCAGTCGTAGTTGCATGGACGCGCCTGCTCACCCGATTCGCCGCCTGCGGTTACGGCTTCCACTCCTGAAGTGAGATACGGTGTCAGGTCGATTGCCTCGAGCAGCGGCTCGCATACTATCTGACGGTGTTTGAGGGGAAGACCTGCAAGTATGGGCAGCCGGTAGTCGGCCCTCTCCTGAGTCTCGCATGTCGAGCAGACGATTACGTTGTCGTAACCATCACCCCAATCTTCGGGCAAGCCTGTTTCGAAGCGGTCGATGCGTTTGGTGATGATCAGGAACGTAAGGTCGCTGCGTTGGCGTATCATCTCCCATGCACGGGGACGCCACGCGTCGGCCTCTTCGACGAAAAAGTCCGAAGTGAAGCAGGTGTACACGAACTCTCCCGACGGAATCCTGTAGAGGCCTTTGCGGTTGCGGCGCACGGGCATGTCGAACTGCGCCGTCCGGACGACCGTGGAGCTCGTCTTGTCCCACCGTGCATCCTGACGATAGACATAGCAGTGTCTGCACCCTTCGCTGATCTTGTGGCAACCGTGCCACGGATTCCATGTCACCGACATCCCCGTAAAATTATGGTGAAGACAAAAATACGCATATTTTTAGCCTGATGCGAGCAATGTTAAGAATTTTTAATTATATTTGCAATGCGTAACAAGGTTGCGCACCGTTTGACCATGATAAATTTTGCCCGCGCATACTTTTATTATTATTACTTTACGGCATGAAGTAATAAGGGATTGTATGTGTGAGTGATTTAGTATAAATTGAGTTTGATGTATGGTCCCGTTCGTAAGAATGGGACCTTTTTTGTTAACGGGACCTGTGGTCCTAAAAACAATATTCGATGAAGAGAGTTGCCATACAGGGCGAGAAGGGGTGCTTCCACGAAGTGGCTGCACGCGGGTATTTCGACGGTGAACGTATCGAAACGGTTCCGTGCACGACATTCGACGCGTTGTTCGAGCGCCTCGGCCAGGATCCTTCGCTGTACGGAGTGGTGGCCATAGAGAATACCATAGCAGGAAGCCTTCTGCAGAACCATGAGCTGTTGCGGCAGAGCAACCTGCATGTGGTGGGCGAGTACAAACTGCGCATATCGCATGTGCTGTGTTCGCTGCCCGAAGATACGCCCGAGACGATCGTCGAGGTAGATTCTCATCCGATAGCACTCATGCAGTGCGGAGACTTTCTCAAGGCGCACCCGTCGTACAAGGTTGTCGAACGCGACGATACGGCCGGCAGCGCACGCGAGATTGCCGAGAAACGGCTGCGCGGACATGCCGCCATCTGCGGTCGTCTTGCCGCCGAGCTCTACGGCATGAGGGTGCTTTTCGAGGGTATCGAAACCAACAAGCATAACTTTACGCGTTTCCTGGTGGTTACGTCGCGCGAGGACGGACACCTTACACACCCCGACAAGGCGTCTCTGGCCTTCAGCCTGCGCCATTCGTGCGGGTCGCTGTCGAAGGTGCTGACCATACTGTCGTTCTACGACATGAACCTCACGAAGATACAGTCGCTGCCCATCATCGGCCGCGAATGGGAATATCGTTTCTATGTGGATGTCACCTTTACCGAGCAGATGCGCTACCGTCAGGCTCTGGCGGCCATCATGCCGTTGGTGAGTGACCTTAAAATACTTGGAGAGTATGTCGAATGCAAAATGTAGTGTCGAACCTGCACGGCGTGTGCAGGGCGTCAGCGAGTACTATTTTTCGAAAAAACTGCGCGAAGTGGCGGCCTTGCGCGCCGCCGGACGCGATATCATAAGTCTCGGCATAGGCGGCCCGGACCGCCCGCCGCAGGAGGCCGTCGTGGACGTGCTGTGCCGCGAGAGCCGCCGTCCGGATACCCACTCCTACCAACCATATGTGGGTATTGCCGAGTTGCGTCAGGCTTTTGCCGCGTGGTATGGCCGCCACTATGGCGTCGCCCTCGATCCTGCAACCGAGATACAGCCTCTTATCGGCTCGAAGGAGGGGATACTCCACATATCGCTTGCCTTCCTGAACAGGGGAGACGGCGTGCTGGTGCCCAATCCAGGCTATCCGACATATACCTCCGTGAGCCGTCTTGCCGAGGCCGAGATATTCACCTACGACCTCGATGCCGAACATGGCTGGCAGCCCGATTTCGAAGCACTCGAACGCATGCCGCTCGACCGCATAAAACTCATGTGGGTCAACTATCCGAACATGCCGACAGGTGCCCGTGCGACACGTGAGACGTATGAGCGGCTGGTCGATTTCGGACGTCGTCACAATATCGTCATCTGCAACGACAACCCGTACAGCTTTATTCTCAACGACCGTCCGGAGAGCATCCTGTCCGTAGACGGAGCAAAGGAGATCTGCATCGAGCTCAATTCGCTGAGCAAGAGCCATAACATGGCAGGGTGGCGCGTAGGTATGCTGGCGTCGAACAGTCGTTTCGTCGAGTGGGTGCTGCGCGTGAAGTCCAATATCGACTCGGGCATGTTCCGGCCGCTGCAGCTGGCGGCTGTCGAGGCTCTCGGCGCCGATGACGAGTGGTATGCCGAGGTGAACCGTGTCTATGCCGGGCGGCGCCGTGTGGCCGAACGTATCATGGATGCTCTCGGATGCGAATACGACCCGTTGCAGGTCGGTCTGTTCCTGTGGGGACGTGTGCCCGCGAGCGAAATAGATGCGGCGCATCTGGCCGACAAATTGCTCTACGGAGCCGATGTATTCGTGACTCCCGGGTTTGTCTTCGGCAGCAACGGCAACAATTACATTCGCATATCGCTGTGCGCCACGCGTGAACGCATGGAGGAGGCTCTGGACAGAATTGTAAAAATGAAAAACAAGATATGACTATGGAACTTACCGCATTAACATTCGAGGGCGTAGACCCCAAACGCCCCATGGTGATAGCCGGTCCGTGTAGCGCCGAGACCGAGGAGCAGGTTATGTCGACGGCCCGCCGTCTGGCCGATCGCGGCATCAGGATTTTCCGTGCCGGCGTGTGGAAACCGCGTACCAAACCGGGCGGATTCGAGGGCGGAGGCGAGCCTTGCCTCGAGTGGCTCAAGCGTGTTAAAAATGAACTTGGCATGTACACGGCCGTCGAGGTGGCCAATGCCCGCCATGTCAAGGCTTCGCTCGATGCCGGCATCGACATACTGTGGATCGGTGCACGTACATCTGCCAATCCGTTTGCCGTGCAGGAGATTGCCGATGCCCTGAAGGGAGTCGACGTCACGGTGCTGGTGAAGAATCCGGTAAATCCCGACCTCGAACTGTGGATCGGTGCTATGGAGCGTATATACAATGCCGGCATTCGCCGTCTGGGAGCCATACACCGCGGTTTCAGCGAGTATGACAAGTCCCTGTACCGCAACGCCCCGCAGTGGCACATACCCATCGAGCTGCATCGCCGGTTGCCCGAGCTGCCGATATTCTGCGACCCGAGCCACATGGGAGGCCGTCGTGAGCTGATCGCTCCGCTGTCGCAGGAGGCGATGGATCTCGGCTTCGACGGTCTCATAATCGAGTCGCACTGCGATCCCGACTGTGCATGGAGCGACAAGAACCAGCAGGTGACTCCCGAGTCGCTGTCGCTTATACTGGAGCATCTGGTAATACGCGATACGATGCAGACGACCGAGAGCCTTGCCGAACTGCGCCGCGAAATCGACAAACTCGACAACGAGCTGATGTCGCTGCTATCGAAACGAATGCGCATATCGCGTGAGATCGGCCAATACAAGAAGGAGCACAACATGCCAGTATTGCAGGCTCGGCGCTACGACGAGATCCTCAACAAACGCGGATCCCAGGCCGTCGAACTGGATCTCGATCCCGAATTCATAAAGACCGTGATGCGGGCCATTCACGAAGAGTCGGTACAGGTACAGATGAAACTCATAAACGGATAGAAGCGGCATGAAGACTCTTGTAGTAGGTGTAGGACTTATCGGAGGGTCGTTTGCCCTCGCCCTGCGTAAGTATGGTTTGTCGGATTCGATAACCGGTGTCGAGTCGTCGCCCGAAAATGCGGCCGAGGCGTTGCGTCTTGGCCTTGTGGATCGTATCGTGACGCTCGAGGAGGGGGCGGCCGAAGCCGATCTGATCGTTCTGGCCGTGCCGGTGGACGGTATTCCGCTGCTTGCCGTGAAATTGCTCAACAAGGTGCGCCCTACGCAGACAGTGATGGACATGGGCTCGATAAAGAGCGAATTGTGCGAAGTCATATCGCAACATCCAAACCGCGACCGTTTTGTCGCGACACATCCCATGTGGGGTACGGAATACAGCGGTCCGTCGGCCGCACGCAACGACGCCTTTACTGGCCGTACGGTGGTGATACTCGAACGCGATCGCAGCGCTCCGGACGCTCTGGTTCTCGTGGAGCGGATATACGACACCATCGGCATGCACAAAATCTATATGGACAGCGGCGAGGACCATGACCTGCATGCAGCGTACGTGTCCCACATATCGCATGTGACATCTTTTGCTCTGGCGCTTACCGTACTTGAAAAGGAACGGGAGGAGCAGCACATATTCGACCTTGCGGGCGGCGGTTTCGAAAGTACCGTGCGACTGGCCAAGTCATCGTACAAGACGTGGGTGCCTATACTGTTGAAGAACAAGTACAACGTACTCGATGTCCTGCGCGAACACATCCACCAGCTTCAGATCATGCGCAAGATGATCGAAACGGATGATGCCGAAGGGCTGGAGAAGGCCATGCGCCGGGCCAATTCGATACAGCGCATAATAAAGTGACGAAGTGCACGGTATGTCAAAGCGACGGGGCCGGCTCCTTGCGGGGCCGGCCTCGTTAGTATCGTCGGTATTGCGTCGTCAATATCCGAGTATGCGCATCATCGAACGATAGGACTGCTCCTTGGCGAAGAGTCGCGTGTAGTACTCGTTGTCGTCCTTGTCGCGGTCGATGATGATGTGTTTGGGCGACGGGATCAGGCAGTGCTGTATGCCTCCGAAGCCTCCGAGCGCCTCCTGATAGGCACCCGTGTGGAAGAATCCGATGTATTGGGTGTTGCCCGGCTCGAGCTTGGGAAGGAAGATGGCGTTGGTATGTGCCTCGGAGTTGTAGAAATCCTCGCTGTCGCACGTCAGTCCTCCGAGGAATACGCGGTGATACTCCTTGTCCCAGTTGTTGATCGGGAGCATGATGTAGCGCTGGTTGATTCCCCACGTATCGGGCAATGTGGTGATGAACGAACTGTCGATCATGTACCAGAACTCGCGGTCGTTCTGCTGTTTCTGGTTGACTATCGAGTAGAGCGTAGCGCCGCTCTCGCCGACGGTGAATGATCCGAACTCGGTGAAGATGTTGGGTTCGGGAACGCCGTTCGATTCGCATATATGTTTGATCTGTGCGACAATCTCCTCGGAAAGATACTCGTAATCGTAATCGAAGTTGAGCGAACTCTTTATCGGGAAACCGCCTCCGATATTGAGGCTGTCCAGTTCGGGGCATATCGTCTTCAGCTGGCAGTAGAGGCTTATGCACTTGGCCAACTCGTTCCAGTAGTATGACGTGTCCTTGATGCCGGTATTGATGAAGAAGTGCAGCATTTTGAGCTGGAACTTCTTGCTTTTCTGTATCTTGGCCTTGTAGAAATCTATGATGTCATTGTAGCGGATGCCCAGACGCGACGTATAGAAGTCGAACTTGGGCTCCTCTTCGCAGGCGATGCGGATACCGACCTTGCACTTCTTGGTGAAAACGTCCTCGTAGAGGTCGAGCTCCTCCTTGTTATCTATGACCGGAATCGTGTTCTCGAAGCCGTCGTTTACGAGCTGGGCGATGTTCTCGACGTACTGCGGACGCTTGAATCCGTTGCAGATGATGTAGCGGTCCTTGTCTATTATGCCGCTGTCATACAGCGAATTGATGATGTGAATGTCGTATGCCGACGATGTCTCGAGATGTATGTCGTTCTTGAGCGCCTCCTCCAGCACGAACGAGAAGTGGCTCGATTTGGTGCAGTAGCAGTAGTTGTACGATCCCTTGTAGTCGACTTTCGCCATGGCCACATTGAAGAGACGTTTGGCACGGTTGATCTGCTGCGAGATCTTGGGAAGATAGGTAATCTTCAACGGGGTTCCGTACTGTTTGATGATCTCCATGAGCGGAATTCCGTAGAAATTCAGTTCATTGTCCGTGACGGTAAATTCGTCCTGCGGAAAATCGAACGTCTGTTCAATCAAGTCGATGTACTTGTTCTTCATCTCTCAATCGGTAAAGATTTTTTAATCCGGCCGAGCTGCATTGCGAAAAAAATGACAAAGTAGCTCGATTACATTTCCAAAAATATCGGGCTGCAAAGTAGGCAAATATTTTTGACATGGCCAACGATTTATATAATAAATATGTGCCGGTATTGGTTTTTTATGCAAAAAAGTGTATTTTTGAACGAATTTTTCATGCTATGATCGATTCCATTATCATTGAATATTTGAAACACAACCGCCGACTGGTAATTCCCAAACTCGGAGCTTTTCTGGTAAAGGAGCCCGACGGGAGTGTTGTCTTTTCGGAGTTGCTGCGCGGCGACGACGGTGTACTGCGCGGCCTGATCAAGGCACGCGGTGTGGGCGATATCGAGGCGGCGGGAGTCATCGACCGTTTCGTTTTCGAGGTGCGTCATGCACTCGACAGCGGCCGTGTGTACAAGATAGGAGACTTCGGCGTGTTGCGTCGCGGCGAGAACGGCATCATATCTTTCCGCAGTACGCGTCAGGAGCCCGTTCGTCAACGTCCAGCGGCGCCGGTCGTTCAGCCGTCGGCTTCAGCCGATGCCGTTGAAGCGGCGAAGCCTGTAGGAGACGGTACCGTCAAGCCGCAGAGACGTCGTCGCAAACGTACCGACATGTTCGTCGTTGTGGCGATAGTGATTGCCCTGATTGCCGTTGCGGTAATGGTTTACGGTTATGTACGTGCCAACCGTCAGGATGGCACGACCCTCAAGGAGATGTTTATTCCCGACAATGCGAATGCCGGGGAACAAACGGATGAAGCAGTTGCCGCGGAGGCCGACAGCGAGAGCGCATCGGCCGAAGCGAAGTAGAGAAAGATAACAGATAATTGTGAACCGCGTGCCGGTTCGATTTAATCCAAACAGAGAGAGAAAGATGGCTGACTTGTTGTCCGTAAAACAGAGATTCGGAATCATAGGCAACTCCGAACTGCTCGACCGAGCGCTCGAGATTGCCCTGCGTGTGGCTCCGACCGATTTGTCCGTACTTGTCACTGGCGAGAGCGGTGTTGGTAAGGAGTTTTTCCCGCAGATCATTCATGCGTATTCCGCGCGCAAACACAACAAATATATCGCCGTGAACTGCGGCGCGATACCCGAAGGTACGATCGATTCCGAACTTTTCGGCCATGAGAAGGGATCGTTCACAGGTGCGACCGATGCCCGCAAGGGTTACTTCGAAGAGGCCGACGGAGGTACGATATTCCTCGACGAGGTCGGTGAGTTGCCTCTGTCGACGCAGGTTCGGCTATTGCGCGTGCTGCAGACCGGCGAGTTTATGCGCGTGGGTTCGGCGAAAGTCCAGAAGACCAACGTGCGTGTGGTGGCGGCCACCAACAACAACCTGATGCAGTCGATAACGGCCGGTCGTTTCCGCGAGGATCTCTATTACCGTCTCAATACCGTGCCCATAACTGTTCCTCCGTTGCGCGAGAGGCCCGAAGACATATATCTGTTGTTCCGCAAGTTTGCAAACGATGTGGCCGTGCAGTACCGCATGCCCGTCATAACGCTCGATACGGAGGCCCGCTCGATGCTTGAGCACTACGGTTGGCGCGGCAACATACGTCAGCTGAAGAATGTTGCCGAGCAGATTTCGGCCGTGGAGGAGTCGCGTGTCATAACGGCACCGATTCTGGCGAAATACCTGCCCGAACAGGAGCAGACGACGGCCCCGAGCGTTATGGGTGCCGCCCGGATGGAGGACATGAACACCGAACGCGAACTCTTGTACAAGGTGCTGTTCGACATGCGGAGCGACATAAACGATCTGAAACGCATGGTTGCGGAGATGCGTATGGGCATGGCGACGAATGCCGCTCCTGCTCCCGACCACTCGCATCATGACGTTATCGGGTTGTTGCCTACCAAGACGCAGAGCAGCGCTGCCGACGATTACGTCGAGAGCGAGGTTGTGGACGATCAGCCGCGCGAATTGACCAAGGCCGACGTGCAGCGCGAACAGATAATACGTGCCCTGCGCCGCCATAACGGACGACGCAAGGATGCCGCCGCCGAACTGTTCATGTCAGAACGGACGCTTTACCGCAAGATCAAGGAACTCGGTATCGACGACAGCAAGATATAACCGCTGAAAATTATGGGACCCGATATTCTCGATATCTGTTTCTGTTCGTTCTTCCTGCTGATATTCGTGGCGTATTTCGTCTTCGAGATCGTCAAGATATACAAGTTGAAGAGCGGAGAGTGGCGTGGTGTTATCGCTGTCAGAAACGGCCGGGCGCTGAGTATAACTTCATGTGTGCTGTTCTGCTGTTATGTCATTATGGGAGTGGTGTACATCGCTCTGGGATCGGTGCTTTGGGGCGTGACATGGTTCTTGCTGGGCGTACTGGCTTTTTACGAAGTGATGTTTTCACGACGTTACTGGTTCATATTTACCGGCCGCAGGGTGATTTCCGGCTTCTTGACTGCGTGGCGTTATGACCGCATAGGAAGCGTAAGCTACTCCCGGGATGAAGGATGTGCAGTATTCGTGGATGATCGCGGTATGCGCAAGCAGATAAAAATGAGTGCCGCAGAGTATGCAGAGGTTGCCAAATGCCTGCGCAAGAAGGTTAAGAATGTAAAACTATGATGAAACGAACGATATTTTTGATGATCGCGGCCGCCGTGGTCGCCATGAGCGGCTGCACGGTCAAATACTCCCTGTCGGGAGCCTCGATTCCGCCGGAGGCCAAGACCTTCAGCGTGGCCTATTTCCCGAACAACGCCCCGATGGTTGCGCCGATTCTGAGTTCGACGCTGACGGATGCCCTTGTCGACAAGTTCTCGCGCCAGACACGTCTGACGCAGGTGGATGAGGGCGGCGATTTTGCTTTCGAGGGTGAGATTACGGGCTATTCGTCCACTACGGCATCGGTGTCGAGCGACGACTATGCACTGCAGAACCGCCTTACCATTACGGTGAAGGTGCGCTTTACCAATGTCATCGACGACAAGCTCTCGTTTAACAAGAGTTTCTCGGCATACGCGGATTACGATTCGACACGTCTGCTGACCGAAGTCGAAAGCGAACTCATAACCGAAATAGTCGACCAGCTTGTGACCGACATATTCCAGGCTGCGGCATCGAACTGGTAGCGGGGTAGTATATGGCTGACTTTAAGGAATACATAGCGACGGAAGGCGCCTGCACTCCCGTTTCGGACGAGGAGCTCGACCGCATTATCGGCGAATACGAATGGTTCTCGACGGCCCGTGTCGTGCGCTCGCATCAGCGCGGTGTCGAGAGCTCGCGCCTGGCGGTGGTTGCAGCGGGACGTGCCGTGTCGTCGCTCGACATGCCGAAAGCAGAGTTCGGCGCTGCGTGCGGAAAGTCTGTCAATGAAGAGCTTATAGACAAGTTCCTGCAACTGGACAATTACCGTATTGTGGCTAACGAAGATGCTGAGGATGAGGATGTTGAGACCGAAGCGGAACTCTCCGACGAGGATGATGTGGTCAGTGAGGAGCTCGCCGAGGTGTATCTCGCTCAGGGTCTGAATGACCGGGCCATTGAAATCTATCGCAAATTAAGTTTGTTAAATCCGGAAAAAAGTGTTTACTTTGCCGAACTTATTGGCGATATAGAACGAAAAAACAAATAAATTAAATCATAAGGAATATGTTATACACTTTTTGTATCGTTTTGATTCTGATTGCGAGCGTCCTGATCATCCTCGCAGTATTGGTTCAGAGCCCCAAAAGCGGTATGGCCGCCAATTTCGGTGCGTCGAACCAGGTCATGGGTGTTCGTCAGACCGCCGATTTCCTCGAAAAGTTCACTTGGACGATGGCTGTTGCCATCCTGGTTCTGAGCCTTGTAGCTACTCTGGCCATGGATCGTGACAAGCTTGCTCAGAGCACGTCGAGCCTCTCGAAGGATGCACAGACCCTTATCGAGAAGACGACTACCGATGAGACCACGATGCCTCAGATGGAGCTTCCCGCAACCGATGAGGCTGCAGCAGAGGAGCCCGCAGCTGCCGAAACGGCTGAGCCCGCAGCGACAGCCGAGTAGCCCGCTGCCGAGACCAAATAGGCGGATTCGGAATCGAGTCGTACCAAAACGGTCGTCCAAACTTCTGGACGACCGTTTTTTTTGTGAATGTTCCGGCAGACTTATTCCGTCCTGTCGGTATGGCTTCGGGTGATTATCTCGAGCAAACGGTCGAGCATGGCATCCCTGCCTGTAAGATAGTCGGCCGCAACGTACGGAATCGGAATGTCCGGCTGGAGTACGCCGTCGACGGCTCGCGTGTATTCGTCGATCTCGACCGTCGAAACCGATGTCTCGACAAGCTGTACCGGAATCATCTGCTTGCCACGTACGGTCTCCCCGTATTTGAGGGCATTGTGCAGCAACGGTTCGCCGACGAGTTTGCCGGCACCGTTGTATTGGATCATGTTGCAGAACGAGGCCGCGATCGATCCTGTATCGCGGCTCATCATGACATAAAGCTTCATGCCGCCGATGTACATTTTACCGACTGTCGGAAATTCGCTTACGTATTCATCTTCGTTGAGTTCGGCCACCTCTCCGTCCATCTCCTCCGTGAAACGGTCGTAATACGGTCTGGTTCGTGACGACACCATGATGCGTTGGCCGCTGCAGTATTTGATTACGGGCCTGTTGATGAATATTGACATCAGCCGGTCGAAGTCGGCACCGTTGCCTCCCGTATTGCGGCGCAGGTCGAGAATGACGTCGGTGCAACCCTTTTTGCGGAAGTCGAGCATGGCCTTGCGTATGGTCCTGACGAGAAGGCTGTTGTCGGGGTAGAATGTCGATATGCGAATGTATCCGCAGCGGGCATGCTCATATATGCGTATGTTGCGGTACGGGTTGTTCATCTTGGCCAGTAGCAGTGCGGCACGTGACTGTTCCATGCCTTCGGTACGAACGGAGCCCGGCGTGCCGTTGCGCACGAACTCTATGTCGAAGGAGTCGACCATGTCGCCGTAGTGGAAGTATCTCAACGGAACGACGATGTCGTTATAGCGGTCGTCGTACGAATATGCAAGATATTTGCCTGTCGGGATGCCGTTTATGGCCGTTATCATGTCTCCTCGCTGCAGACCCTCCTCGAGCGAGTTGTTCACGATGAGGGTGTCGTTTATGCAGGCGTAGTCGAATGCCGGTGTGCGCAGCAGTTTGAAGAACTTGCGGTCGCGGCCGTAGGTCGGAACATATATCGGGACCATCGGCGCAACGCGATAGTGCGGGTCCTCGTAGCGCAGATACTCGAAATATGGCTTCATAACGTAGAACATCTCGGATGTCGTGAGCGAATCCTTGCCCAATTCGGCATATCGTTCGTCGATCTCCGCCATTATACGCCGTTCATCATCGGGTGAAACCATCTTGCCGAGATGCGGATGGTAGGCTACCCGATAGAGGCTTTCGGGCTTGGGGTTGCGCGAGTCGTATATCTCGACGCTACGGTTCTCGATACGGAATCTGCGATGTTCGTACAGGGCCATCATGCTGTCGCGATGGGACATGGGTTCGGAGCAGAAGCCGCTTGCGGCCGTCAGCAGCAGGTATGCACTGCATGCCGCCGTGAATATAGTCGTATTCATGGTGGTGATTTTTGTATGAAACGTTGCAGCAGTGCGATTTATTGCGGGCGTATGGACATGACAATGCCTTGCCCCCCCCTGTCTCGTTTCAGGCGGCGGCGTTCTCCTTCTCGTTCTTGCGGGCGTTGGCGCTGATGTAGCGGTTGATGGCCTGCGCCAGGCGGTTTGGGTCTATGTCGCGCCGGAGCTGGCCGTTGTGGGCTATCGATATGCTGCCGGTCTCCTCGGAGACAACGATGATGATTGCATCGGATATCTCGCTCAGTCCGATGGCTGCACGGTGACGTGTGCCGTATGACTTGGGTACGTCGCTCTGCGTAACGGGAAGTATGCACTTGGCCGCCACGATACGGTTGTCCTCGATGACGACGGCGCCGTCATGCAGCGGAGCATTCTTGAAGAATATGTTCTTGAGAAGCGATTGCGATACTATGGCGTTGATGGCAATGCCTCCTTCGGTTATGAGCTTCAGGTCGCTGCGCTGGCCTATTACGATAAGGGCTCCGGTCTTCGTTTCGGCCATGTCGCGGCATGCCGCAACTATCGGCGCCGTATCGAACTGCTCCTTGTGCTGCTGGCTGAAGATGCGGGTGATGAATCCAAGCTCCTTCTGGCGCATGCCAATTATCTGAAGGAAACGCCTGATCTCTGGCTGAAATATGATGAACAGCGCAATGACTCCCACGCTGATGATCTGCCCGAGGATTCCCGAGAGCAGCTCCATGTTGAGGGCGCGTACGATGACCCACAGCAGGTATACGAATATTATTCCCGTGAGAATATATTGGGCATTCGTCCCCTGAGTGGCCTTGTATATGCCGAACATCAGGGTGGTCACCAGCAGAATGTCGATGAAGTCCAGTATCGAAAAAGGTATGAAGCCCATTTTGTGCAGTAGTATTGATTGCTACAAAGGTAAAAAAAGATACCGACACTGAAAAGAGTCGGTATCTTTTTTAATTATGAACAGTGCCGGCGGTACTATTTGTCCTTCTTCTCGGCGGCGTAGAGTTCGTTGAACTTGGCAAGTACCTGATCGGTTATGTCGAGACCCTCCTGAGCGTCGAGCAGAGCCGATGCATTGATGACGAGCTTGTACTTCTTGTCGGCGTTGATGGCCTGAACAGAACGCATCAGAAGATCGTTCATGCGGTTGGAGAAGACATAATTCTCTTCGTCGAGGGTCTGGGCCTCTTTCTGTACGGCGGTCTGGTGGCTGGCTGCTCTCTTTTCGAGATCCTCCTGCTTGGCCTGGGCGTCGCGGGTGGTGATCAGTCCCTTCTGGTATTTCTCCTGAAGCTGTGCGGCTTCATACTGAAGGTTCTGAGCCTTCTTGTCCCAGCTCTTCTGTGCCTTTTCGGTCTTGTCCTTCAGTGCGACGCCTTCGCTCTTGTACATCTCACTGTCGGCGAACACCTTGTCGACGTTTACGTAAGCGATGTCGCCGCCTTCGATGACGGTCTGAGTCTCGGCGGCTTCGCTCGACTCCTTTTTCTCGCCCTGCTGCTTGCAGGCCGAGAGGCAGACTGCTGCTATCAACGCAGCGAAAAGAATTTTTTTCATAATCTATATATCAGACGTTTTTGTAAAATTTGCGCGTTAGACCACAAAGGTAGAAAAATTTATTTATTTTTGTCAATCGTATTGTTAATTTTGAAGATATGTACGAATACATACAGGGTACCGTCGCCGAAGCGGCTCCGGCCTATGCCGTGATCGATGCCGGAGGCGTTGGCTACTTCATAAACATATCGCTACAGACATACTCGCAGATCGAGAATCTTGCCTCGGCAAAACTTTTCGTGCACTACCTCGTGCGCGAGGATGCGCAGACACTCTTCGGCTTCGCCACGAAAAAGGAACGCGAACTGTTCCGTCTGCTGATAAGCGTATCGGGCGTGGGCGGCAATACGGCCCGCATGATTCTGTCGACATATTCGACGTCCGAACTCCAGAACATAATAGCCACCGGCAACGCCGTGTTGCTCAAGAACGTGAAGGGCCTCGGACTGAAGACTGCGCAGAAGATAATCGTCGAACTGAGCGGCAAGATGCTCGACCTGAACGATGCGGGCATGGCAGCTGTGGCCAATACCGGCTCCAATGAGATCTACGACGAGGCTCTTGCGGCGCTGGTGATGCTCGGATTCGGAAAGGCCGCTTCCGAAAAGGTGTTGCGTCAGGTCATGAAGGCCGAACCGTCGATTACGGTCGAGGAGGCCGTAAGGGAGGCCCTGAAGCGGTTGTGATGATTTTGTCTGCAAAAAATGGGGCCCGTATGCAATAAAATGCTTAAATTTGTACGTTTATAGGCTATGATTGGGAAATTCACGATAACCGTATTGTTGTTGGGCGTATCGCTGCTTGCCGGTTGCAAGCAGGAGGAGGATACGTTGACGCAGCAGCAGACGTCGATAGTGAACTATCTCGAGTCGTCGCACTCGCCAAGGCTTATGTCCGAAAAGGAGGCCGAAGAGAGCATCGACGAGAATCCCGAGTACTATACTTCGTACGGCAACAATACTTACCGCTACATAGCTACAACCTACGCCGAGGGGCGCGACACGTGGACCGAGGTAGAAGTCGGCGACAGGGTCGAAATATATTTCGATGCGTATGTCTTCAACTATTCGTCGCTCGCCAATACGATGCCGTACTGGTCTAACCGCGAAGAGACGATTACGGCGATGGAGGAGACCGGCGGAAAACTCAATCCCGAATTCTGGTCGACCGACCCGCTTGTACTGACGGCGGGCGATCCGGATCTCATGGAGGGGCTACGCAGCGCTCTGACCGGTTGCCGCGAAGGTGACAGCGTGGAGGTGTACATGACTTATGCTGCTGCCTATGGCAGCGGTATCATAGGGCTGGTCCCGAAAGAGTCGCCAGTGGCGTGGCTCTTTACTGTTGAAAAGGTAACGAAAAAATAGGTTTGTCATGAGATATTTGTTACGGCTGCTTGCAGTGCCGCTTTTTGCCGGACTTGTGTCGGTATCATGTATCAAGGAGCCCGAAGAGGCCTACAGCGACGTTGAGAACAGGTCGCTGCGTGCATGGATGCTGAAAAACAAGCCGGAACTTGTCGAGAATTTCCAGACCGACGGCGAATACTATGTCGAGGTGCTCGATCCGGGAGTTGCGGACAGCTTGTCCATAAACGAGATACTGAAGGACGAAAAGCAGGGCAGTTGCTGGCTCTTCTACAACATGACGGGCCGCGATCTGCATGGACAGGTCTGCATCACGCGCAGCGAACCCATTGCTCAGATGCAGGGCTCGTTTACGAAATATACCCATTACGTACCATATTTGCGCTATATCGGCGACGTTAACATCTCGCTGATGGAGGGAACGTACCTTGCAATGAAGAGCGTGCTGACCCTTGGTGAAAAATATGCCGCCGATCATGGACTGAGTACCGAATTCGAGGTGCGTTACGGTACGTCGCTGCGTCTCTATCTGCCTTCGTCGATAGTCAACGGAGCCGGAGGTGTATCGGGTACCGGCGGTTACGAGGGTGAGTATGAGCTTGACGGCAACCGACCAATGATCATGGACTTTACGATAGTCAACCGCGTGAACAATCCGCTTGCCTATGAAGGCGACCTGGTCGATGCTTTCGGCGAAGGCAACGGCGGCGTTACACCGATCAAAAAGGACGAATCGGAAGATACGGCCGAATCGGCCCTGCGGGCCTCGCTGCGCCGTGTGCATACACGTGCGGACGGTACGGACAGCGGTTTGGCCTGGCGTCATGCATATGACACCATTCCGGGTCTGCTTGTATATCCCAAGTATGTACCCGACGCGGAGCGTGGCTTCGATTATGCATTCCATTACCTCAAGAGTGAGGAGGATGAGACTCCGGTTTACGGTACCAACGAGCCCTATTTCGACAGCGACGTCTATGCCGGAGGTCCGACCGAGCTCGACAAGAAGATCAATGCCGCTCTTGTCGAGCGCTTCGGACAGGGAACCTACGGAGATACGATAGGTACGGACAAAACGGCCAGAATATGGTATATTTGCCGTTTTCTGGACGGCTTCATTGCCGATACCAATATCGACGAGGTCAAGGAGATAATCTATGGGTCTGTCGAAAGTGAAGGCTCGGTCATGAGTTACACTCCCGAAAGTGACAAGGAGAATGTGATAACGGCCTGGTATTATACCATTCCGCAGCTCTGCTTCGGACAGTGGGCGGCGTTCGTGACGACGTCGAGTTTCGCCTACGGCACCACGGGACAGTCCGGTTCGTCGGAGACCTCTTCATCGTCGTCATCCTATTACAACTACTACAATTACTACAACTTCTATAACTACTACAACAGTTATTACGGCAATCTCTATTACAACAACTACTATTATAACTACTATAACAACTATTACTACAACAACTATTACGATACGAGCGATACGACGACAACAACAACTGTTACCACTGAGATACAGGCGTATACGCCGCTGTTGTTCCAGATATATATCGAAGAGGCTGATTGATCATCAGTCTGTACCGAATTATTGGCCGAAGTTTTGCTTCGGCCTTTTTTGTAAAAAGTAATGTATAAATTTTGCCGTGTGAAAAAAAAATGTTAATTTAGTAGTGCATAAGTGTTACGAAAAGACAACTTCAAACTTTAAACCATAGTACTATGATTATCACATTTAATGAACTGCGCCGTATCAAGGACAGATTACCGAGCGGAAGCTCGCAGCGCATAGCGGATGAATTGGGCATAGATGTCGAGACTGTACGCAACTATTTCGGCGGCCAGCACCTGGATGCCAAAAACGGAGTGGGTGTCCACTTCGAACAGGGTCCCGACGGCGGTGTCGTTACGTTGGATGATACGGCGATTCTCGATGCGGCAATGCGTATCCTGAACGAAAACAAATAAATAATCTTAGCTTTTTTACAACAGGCCGAACCTTAAAGTTCGGCTTTTTTACGGATATTTCAACCATAAATAAACAAGAGACTGTACACGGATCATGAAGAGACTGAATGTTATTTTGCTTGCGTTGTGCGCACTTCTGTGCGTCAATGCATCGGCTGCCGACATCAAGTATGTCGATGCACAGACACTGACGCAACTCGGGAAGCTGTGCAAGACGACCAACCCGTACCATCGTGTCGAGGTGGCCGACTATCCCGAACTTACAAAAACCGAAGCCACTCTGCTGCTCAATACCACGGGCGAGGCTATCCTTTTCGAGACGGACTCCGAATCGATATGGGTCAAGGCCGAATTCGGATATTCGCGTTGTCCGGGAGGCATGACGATGAATGCTGCCTGTGGTTTCAACCTCTATATCGAGGATGACGGCGAATGGATCTGGGCCGCTTCGCGGTCGAACGCCGCGGGACGCGACAAGGCCGGCAACAACCGTCTGAACAAGCCTTTGCGTCTGATAGCGCACATGGACGGCCAGATGAAACGCTGCCTGATATACCTGCCGCTCTTTTCGGAGCTGAAGTCGCTCGAGATCGGCGTAGATGAAGGTGCAACGATCCGCCCCGTCGACAATCCTTTCCGCCACAAGATCGCGATCTTCGGCTCGAGCTATACCCACGGTCATGGAGCGACATGCGCCGGCCAGACCTATCCGGCATTCCTGCAGCGTCAGACCGGACTCTATTTCTGCAGCTTCGGCATGAGCGGAAACAGCAAGCTGCAGCGTGTGATGGGTGAGATACTGGCCTCGACCGATGCCGATGCGTATGTCGTGGATGCCTTCTCCAACCCGACTATCGAGGAGATCGGCGAGCGCATACGTCCGTTCATCGACGAGATACGCAAGACGCACCCGACAGCCCCGATCATCTTCCTGCGCACGATTTACCGCGAAGGTCGTAATTTCGACACCAAACTCGAAGCTGCCGAGCAGAGCCGAATCGATTATGTCGAGAAGTTGATGGCCGATATCGTCAGGGAGTACAACGATGTCTATTATATAAATGTCGCTACGCAGACCGGCACCGACCACAACACCTCGACCGACGGCACGCATCCCTCGTCGTGGGGATACAAGCGCTGGGCCGACTCGATCCAGCCGCAGATCGTCAAGATACTTAAACGCTATGACATAAAATAGCTGGTGGCGACACCGAAGAGATGATATGGCCGGCATGCGAGTGCCGGCCATATTTTCATTTCATGCGCGCCATGTCGTACGTGTGTGGCAGTCGTCGTCTGCCACAATGGCAGTAAATCTTGCGCAAATGTCAGTTCGGGGGCGGTTTCAGTGGCGATTTTCCTTTTGGTACAACCTTTGCTCGTAATAAGGGCGTCCGGCAGAAATGCGGAAGGACACAACAAAACGAAATTATTAACGAATAAAAAATATTACAACTATGGCAAAGATTATTGGTATCGATTTGGGAACTACGAATTCCTGCGTGGCAGTGATGGAAGGCAACGAACCGGTTGTCATACCCAACTCCGAGGGACATCGCACCACTCCGTCGGTTGTCGCCTTTACGGACAACAACGAACGTAAGGTCGGCGATCCGGCAAAACGTCAAGCCATTACCAACCCGAAGCGTACGGTCTTCTCGATCAAGCGTTTCATGGGCGAGCAGTACGACAAGGTAACTGCCGATATAGCACGCGCCCCGTACACCATCGTAAGGGGTGACAACAACACTCCGCGTGTCGATATTGACGGTCGTCAATATACTCCGCAGGAGATTTCGGCCATCATTCTTCAGAAGATGAAGAAGACGGCCGAGGATTACCTCGGAACCGAAGTTACCGAAGCGGTTATCACCGTACCGGCATACTTCTCCGACTCGCAGCGTCAGGCTACCAAGGAGGCCGGTGAGATTGCAGGCCTGAAGGTACGTCGTATCATCAACGAGCCTACGGCCGCAGCGTTGGCTTACGGTCTTGACAAGAAGAAGAACGACATGAAGATCGCCGTATACGACCTGGGTGGCGGTACGTTCGATATATCGATCCTTGAGTTGGGCGACGGCGTATTCGAGGTTAAGTCTACCAATGGCGATACGCACCTTGGCGGCGATGACTTCGATCACGTGCTGATCGACTACATGGCCGAAGCCTTCAAGGCTGAACACGGCGTCGACCTGCGTGAGGACCCGATGGCACTGCAGCGTCTGAAGGAGGCTGCCGAGAAGGCGAAGATCGAACTTTCGTCTTCGATGGAGACAGAGATCAACCTGCCGTACATCATGCCTATCAACGGCATACCTCAGCACCTGGTAATGAAGCTTACGCGTTCGAAGTTCGAACAGTTGTGCGATCACCTTATCCAGAAGACCATCGAGCCCTGCAAACTCGCGCTGCGTGATGCAGGTCTGCAGGCTTCGCAGATCGATGAGGTTATCCTCGTAGGTGGTTCGACCCGTATCCCGGCTATCCAGCAGATCGTCGAGAAGTTCTTCGGCAAGACGCCCAACAAGAGTGTCAACCCCGATGAGGTCGTAGCTATCGGTGCCGCAATTCAGGGCGGTGTATTGACCGGTGAGGTAAAGGATGTGCTTCTGCTGGATGTAACTCCTCTGTCGCTGGGTATCGAGACTCTGGGTGGCGTATTCACCAAACTTATCGAGGCGAACACGACCATTCCTACCCGCAAGAGCGAGGTCTTCTCGACTGCGGCCGACAACCAGCCTTCGGTAGAGATCAACGTATGCCAGGGTGAGCGTCCTATGGCTCGTGACAACAAGAGTATCGGTCGCTTCCACCTCGATGGAATACCGGCAGCACCCCGTGGTGTACCGCAGATCGAGGTTACGTTCGATATCGATGCCAACGGTATATTGAACGTATCGGCCAAGGACAAGGGTACCGGCAAGGAGCAGAAGATCCGTATCGAGGCATCGAGCGGTCTGACCGAGCAGGAGATCCAGCGTATGCGTGACGAGGCCAAGGCCAACGAGGAGAAGGATAAGGCCGAGAAGGAGCGTATCGAGAAGATCAACGCCGCCGACTCGAATATCTTCGCTACCGAGAAGCAGCTCAAGGAGTATGGCGACAAGCTGCCTGCCGACAAGAAATCGGCTATCGAAGGAGCCCTCGCAAAACTGAAGGAGGCTCACAAGAATGCCGATATCGCAGCCATCGACAGCGCCATAGCCGAGTTGAATGCCGCATGGCAGGCTGCTTCGCAGGACATCTACTCGCAGCAGGCAAGCCAGCAGGCCCAGAGCGGTGCTCAGCAGAGCGCAGGCAGCAATGCCGGCTCGCAGAGCAGCAGCAACGGCAACAACGGCCAGCCCGAGGACGTAGAGTTCGAGGAAGTCAAATAATCCGCGGATAACGGATCAGTGATATGACCGGCGGGGCCGGAAGTGTGTCAAAGCACTTCCGGCCCCGCTTTTTTTTTGTGCGTGCGGGAATATGGATTGTCGTGCATGATGCCTGTTTTTGTAGGTCTATGCGTCTCAACACCCGGATGTTTGCCCGTATTCTGCATGTACATGGGGCGGTTTGTAGTTAAAGTGTGCAACAAACGTAAGTTTCCACGTTATGTTTTGCTGTAATTAAGATTATTTTAGTACTTTTGTACGCTATTGGCGTCCGGTGTGCGCGAGCGTGTCGGACGTATGCATGAGGACAAATAATTAAACTACAAATTATAACAAAATTTTTAACTCAAATGCAAAGTAAAGGCGCAATCAAATTACTCGCAATCTTCCTTGCGATTGCCTGTATTTTCCAGCTCTCGTTTACGCTGAAGACGCATTCCGTCGAGAAGGCTGCTGCCAAGTATGCAAGCACCTTCCCCGAAAACGAGCGCGAGGCCATGGAACAGTACTATCTCGATTCCGTAGCCACGAAACCTGTATACAATGTTTTGGTCCGCAAGTACACCTATCAGGAGTGCAAGGAGCGTGAGGTTAACCTCGGTCTGGACCTCAAGGGCGGTATGAACGTCATGCTCGAGATCGAAGTCGAGGATGTTGTCAAGGCTCTTGCCGGCGACAGCCAGAACGATCCCGCATTCGTCGAGGCCATATCTGCAGCCAAGGAGGCCGTGAAGCAGGGTACCGGCGATTTCATCGATGCTTTCGAGAAGGCATACAAGGCCTCGAGCAACGGAACTCCGCTGGCTACGATCTTCGTAAGCCCCGACCGTAAGGACATTACCCCCAACAGCACCGATGCCGAGGTGATCAAGGTTCTGCGCAAGGAGACCGACGATGCGATTGCCGCTTCGTTCAACATCATCCGCAGCCGTATCGACCACTTCGGTGTAACGCAGCCCAACATCCAGCGTCTGCCCAACTCGAACCGTATTCTGGTTGAGCTTCCCGGTGTAAAGGAGCCCGAGCGTGTGCGCAAGCTTCTTCAGGGAACGGCATCGCTCGAGTTCTGGACTACCTACAACGCTTCGGACCTCATGACGTCGCTGGCAAAGGCCGACCGTGATCTGAAGAACGTTCTCGGCGACGAGCTTGCAGCCGAGGCCGAGCAGGCTGAGGCGGCACAGGCTGCCGAGGTTGCGGAGACCGCTACCGAAGGTGCCGACGAGGGCCTTCTGAGCGAGGTAGGCGAGGCACAGTCCACGGTAGAGGATACGACCGTACGTCACTATACCCGCGAGGAGAATCCTCTGCTGGCTATTCTCGATCCCTACTATGCTGGTGGTGCGGTTATCGGTGCAGCCGATGCGGCAGATATCCCGACCGTAAACAAATATCTCGAGATGAGTGTAGTGAAGGATGCCTTCCCGGCCGACGTAATGTTCAAGTGGGGTATCAAGGCCGATCCGGCTCTCGACAACAAGTTCGCTCTCTACGCTCTGAAGGTTGAACGTCCCGACGGCAAGGCTCCGCTCGACGGTAGCGCTATATCCGACGCCCGCGAGGCTTATTCGCAGCGCGGTGCAACGGCCGAGGTTTCGATGTCGATGAACTCGAACGGTATATCCGAGTGGGCACGTCTTACTGCCGACAACGTAGGCAAGTGCATTGCCATCGTCCTTGACGGTTACGTATACTCCGCTCCGGTAGTTCAGAACAAGATCGAAGGCGGTAACTCGGCCATCACCGGAAACTTTACGATACAGGAGGCTCAGGACCTCGCAAACGTCCTCAAGTCGGGTAAGGTTCCTGCTCCGGCACGCATCATTCAGGATGAGGTTGTCGGCCCGTCGCTCGGTCAGGAGTCGATCAATGCCGGTCTTATCTCGTTCGTGATAGCGTTCATTCTGGTACTGCTCTACATGGGCCTGTTCTATCGCACGGCAGGTTGGTTGGCCGATATCGCGCTGGTTACCAACGTGTTCCTGCTGATGGGCGTACTCGTGTCGTTCGGCGCCGTCCTTACGCTTCCGGGTATTGCCGGTATCGTGCTGACCATGGGTATGGCCGTCGATGCCAACGTCATCATCTACGAGCGTATCAAGGAGGAGCTCCGTTCGGGCAAGGGTCTGGCTTCGGCCATCAAGGATGGTTTCTCGAATGCATATTCGGCAATCATCGACGGCCAGCTGACCACCATCATTACCGGTCTGGTTCTCTATGTATTCGGTAACGGTCCTGTTCAGGGCTTCGCAACGACCCTGATCATCGGTATCATCACCTCGCTCTTCTGCTCGATCTTCATCACCCGTCTGCTTATCGAATGGGTTGCGAACAAGTGGGGCCATATCTCCTTCTCGCGCAAGTTCTCCGAGAACTTCCTCGCAAACGTACACTTCGACTTCGTCGGCAAGCGCAAGTATTCGTACATCGTGATGCTCGTGCTCATCCTGCTGTCGATCGGTTCGTTCTTCGTGCGCGGTCTCAACATGGGTGTCGACTTCACCGGTGGACGTATCTACGTCGTACGCTTCGACCACAACGTATCGAGCGAAGAGGTTCGCGATGCAGTCAGCAAGACCTTTGCATCGCTCGAGAATGCCGATGCTTCGAACATCAGCTGCGAGGTAAAGCAGTTCGGTGCCGACAACCAGATGCGTATCTTCACACAGTACAAGTATGACGATACGTCGGAGGAGACGACCGCCGAGGTTGACCGCCTGATCTACGATGCCGTCAAGGATCTCTACAAGTATGACATCACCTTCGATCAGTTCAAGGATACGCAGGACGACGTGAACGGTATCATATCGTCGAACAAGATCGGTCCTGCCATTGCCCGCGACATGATCTTCAATGCATTCTATGCCGTTCTCTTCTCGCTGATCGCAATCGGTCTCTACATCGCACTGCGATTCAAGAAGTGGCAGTGGGCTACGGGTGCTACCGTGGCACTTGCCCAGAACGCATTTATCGTTATCGGTATCTTCTCGATGTTCTACGGTCTGCTGCCATTCTCGATGGAGGTTGACCAGGCATTCATCGCCGCGATCCTGACCATCATCGGTTACTCGATCAACGATACGGTGGTTATCTTCGACCGTATCCGCGAGTACCTCGGTCTCTATCCGAAGCGTCCGTTCAAGGAGAACATCAACAACGCCATCTGTTCGACGCTGTCGCGTACGATCAATACCTCGGGTACGACTCTCGTAACTCTGATAGCAATCTTCGCTTTCGGTGGCGAGACGATCCGCGGATTCATCTTCGCACTGCTGTTGGGTATCATCATCGGTACCTATTCGTCGGTGTTCATCGCAACTCCTATTGCATACGACCTGATGAAGAAAAAGGAGGGCGAAAACAAGTAGCCGATAATCCTGAAACAGTCAAAACAGCGGTTACAGATATCTGTAACCGCTGTTTTTTTTAGGTGACTGCATGTTCTTTTGGACTGAAAATACGGTCTGAAAGTTATAAATCGCGGGAATATGCATATATTTACGTTGGTGCAAAGAGAATGAATTATGGAGAGTAAAGGTATTTTGCATTTTACGTTGGCCGAGGTCAAACGTATGATGAATATCGATGATGGCCTGAATGACGATTTCCTTATCTATAATTTCGACAAGAGTGTAGCGACTCATGAGTTGAGCGAATCATTCAGGGGGCCGGTCCGTGCGGATGTCATAGGACTTGTCGTAATGTATGATGGGGAGGCGCGTATAAATATCAACACGCGCAGTTTTGTGGTAGGCAAAAACATGGCTTTAATGTTAATGCCATCAAGCATATACAAGGTTGAGTGCAGTGATAATGCCCGCGGTTTCGTATTTGCCGTATCTACATCGCTATTGCATTTCGACATGAATATATCGTTGGGTTCAGTCGTGCCTATAGGTCTTCAGATGTACAACAACCCATGCTTTACCATTACCGAAACCGATGGTCGGATACTGGGCAAGTATATTGATCTCGTATATTCACTGTTGAAGTATGGCAAATACGATATCAATGTCATGCGCGGGCAGTTGTCGTCGCTGTTTTTCTTCATGAACAGCATCATGGAGAAGTACGTCAACGAACGTCAACTCAATTCGAACTCATGCGACAATCGCAACAGCCGTTTGATGAGCGATTTCATCAAGTTGTTGACCGAGAATTTCCGTACGGAGCACCGTATTGCCTTTTATGCGGACAAGTTATGTCTGACGCCGAAGTATTTTTCATCGTTGATCAAGCAGACCAGCGGCAAGAGTGCATCGGACTGGATAGACGGAATAATAATTTCGGAAGCCAAACTGCTGTTGCTCTATTCGGATCTGAGCGTGCAGCAGATAGCATATCAGTTGAGTTTCCCGACGGCATCGTTTTTCGGGACATACTTCAAGCGTCATACGGGCATGACACCGGGCGATTTTCGCAGCAATAAGGGGTAAAACAGGCGAATGATCATCCGGTTGTCGAATAACTGCGCAGTTCTCTGCGCAGTTTTTTTTCGTTGCCGCCCATGCAGCGGTCGGCCAGACGGTGGAATTCGGCCGAATGGTTGTGGTGAACCGTGTGGCAAAGTTCGTGTATGACCACATAGTCGCGCAGATGCTCCGGTACGTTCATCAGATAGAGACTCAGGGATATGTTGTTGTCGGCCGAACACGATCCCCATTTCGATCTGGTTGCACGGATAGTCACGCGGCCGTATCTGAACCCGAACATGCGGGCGAAACGTTCTACCCGGGCCGGCAGGTCCACCTTTGCGGCACGCCGCAGTGCCTCGATCTCCTCGTCGGTGAAAGGCCTGTGCGGCTTGTAACGTTCGCCGAGACGATGGCGCGCCGCTGCAATCCAGTCGACCTTCGCCTCGAGAAAGGCGAGTGCCCGACGCGCCGATACAGACGGCGGAAACGACAACCGTACGCTGCCCGATGGCCTTACGGCTATTGAGATACGTGTTGCCCGCCGCGTTTGCGAGAGTGTGATCTCTCCGATTACGGGATGTATGTACTTCGACTCAGCCACTCTCCTTTACCTTGTCAATACGGCCGCAACCGAGGCATCGGTTACGTGCAGCCCCTTCTCGGCGCTTCTTTCGATCGATATGTTGTCGAAGATCACAAGCATCGAGTCTGTACGGTATTCCAGAAGCGTCGATGTGTACGGTTCGAGCTCCTCGCGGCGGGTTATATCCTCTTTCGTGCGGCCGAAGCGGGCAAGTTGCTTCTCAAGCATATCGCTGCATGATATTTTGGTATTCAGTCCCTCGGCTTCGATTGTGATAGTCTCGCCGTCATAGTAGATGTCCGTCGCCGGAGCGGCATATAGCCGCTCGAAGCCGGTTATGTCGTAAGGTGCTTTGTCGCTTCCGGCACCACGTGAAGCGTAGAAGTAGAAGCTTGCATCTTTCGCAGCCCGATTATCCTCATACACCTTGACCGAGTACGCATCGGCATATCCTCCGGTATGCTCGGAGAGCCCGACCAGATACTCTCCGGCATCCTTAATTCCGAAACGGGCAATGCAGGCCGAGTCCTTCTCGATATAGCGGAGGGATTCGTATATGCGGCGGTGCTGAACCTTGTACGTGGTGTCGGCTTCCGATCTGTTGCCTGTGATCAGCCTGCCGTCTGGTGCAAGTACATGGGCTTCGGTCGCGGCCTTGCGTATTCGCCTGCATTGCGACTCCATGGCGATCCTTTCGGCCGATATGGGCGGTATCCACGAGACGGCAGCGAACAGAACGAATGCGATGGCCGCAATGTAAATGTACCGTCCGGCGCGGCGAGACGGCAGCAGGGCCAGCGTCAGGGTCATGACGACGCCGCAAACGAGCAGATATACGCGCGGTTCGCTCAACCCGTACTCGACGATACGGTGCGCAACCCCCGTCCAGAAAAGAATCAGTGCCGGTATTGCTATGAGGCTGTAATACTTGAAATATTTGTCGTAGAAACGCTTTTCGAGCGTATATTGTATTGCTCCGACTGCAACCGAGATTATCGTGAAGGCGAAGACCATGTAGGCTATGCCGCCTTTGGGCAGCTCCCATGTAACGAGTATCCTGGCTGCATAGAGATAGAGTATGGCCGTGTAGACGAGCAGGGCCGGCGTGATGACGTAGTTTACCAATGCCGTAACGGTTCGTCCGGCACTGAAACTGCGACAGAGAAGCCTGTGCTGCAGCGACAGAAACATTGCCGGTGCCACGATTCCGTATGTGACAAGTGTTGCGTAGAACCACAGCGCATCAGGTAGCTTTATGTCGAAGATGTATGCCGTCGATCCGAATATTGCCAGAATGAGCAGATGTATCGTCAGGGCGAATGCAAAGGCAACGCCGAACGATGCGGCATAGGCCAGAATCGAATCCGTGAAGGCGTTGTTGTCGCGTCGTCGGAGACTTGCCAGTATGGCAAGCGGGCAAAGTATGCCGACGGAGATCCAGTATTGCGACGTCTCGGGCCACTCCTTGACCGCTCCGATGAACGACAGCGGTACGATTATTACCCACGACAGCAGATATGCGATTCTCGGTACGCGCAGCGTGTTGAGGATGTATGCGAGCGTGAATACGAATGGAATCAGTATCATGCTGCGCATTAGCCACTCGCATTCGACGTCGTGGTAGGCCAGAGCCACTCCGACAACGGCATAGAGGATTAAGAGCAACTCCACCGGGTTGCGTACTGCGGACATGCGCAGGTCGTCCACTGCTCCGCACAGTTTACCGTACAGATTCGTTTTCATGGGCAATATGTTTTACGGGTTATGTCTCAGTCGCCTATTCGCTGCCTTACAACTTCGAAGAGCATGATGGCTGCGGCTGCCGATACGTTGAGCGATTCGATGTGCCCGATGAGCGGTATGGCGAGCTGTTCGTCGCACAGTTTGAGTACCTCCTTGGATATGCCCTTGTCCTCGGCGCCCATTACTATGACGGTAGGACGGCGGAAGTCGGCGTCATAGAGCAGTTTTCGGCTCTTTTCGGTTGCCGCAACTATCTGGAACCCCTTTGACTGCAGTGCCTTGAGCGTGTTGCGTATCGACCCGACGCGGCATACGGGTATGATGTTCAGCGCACCGGCCGAAGCCTTTACGGCATCGGCGTTTACCGGTGCCGAACTCTTGAGCGACGTTATCAGTCCGTGTGCTCCGGCACACTCGGCCGAACGGGCTATGCCGCCGAAGTTGCGTACGTCGGTGACGCCGTCGAACAAGACTATCAGCGGCGTTTCGTCGTCGGGTACACGCTCGAGTATGTCGTCGAGTTCGACATATTCGATGGCCGCTATCTGTGCGACGACACCCTGGTGGTTGCCGCGCGTCAGACGGTTGAGTTTCTCGACCGGGACCTCCTGCGTATGGATGTGATGGCGCATGCAGAGATCCTTGAGTTCGCTCATAAGCTGTCCCTCTGCTCCCTTTCGGATATAAAGCTTTTCGATCTGCTTGTGCGATTCGATGGCCTCGACCACTGGTCGTATGCCGAATATCATGTTCTCCATGTCGTGTCGGTTTTTCAGTTGTTTTCCACTATGTCAAGTTCGTACGATGTCTTCTCCCACTCGTGCATCATGTGGTCGTAACGCTTCTTCAGGTCGTCGTAGGCCTTGTAGTCGTCGGCATTGTACTGGCCGGACGAGGCAAAGCGCTTGTCGTATTCGGCTATCTGCTTCTCGATGTCGGCGAGTTGCGCCTCGATCTCGTCTACGGCCTTGCGCAACTTGCGTATCTGTTTTTCCTGCTCCTTTTTCTGTTCGTAGGAGAGTTTGCCGGCCGATGCTTCGCGCGGTTCACTGCTTTGTACTGGTTCCGTACGGCGTTCCACGTCGCGCAGCGACTCGAGCTTGCGCTTCTCGAGAAAATAGTATATGCCGCCGAGATACTCCCTGACACCGCCGTCGCGGAATTCGTACACCTTGTCTACCATGCCGTCGAGAAATTCGCGGTCGTGCGATACAACTACCACCGTGCCGTCGTACTTCATGATGGCGTTCTTGAGTATGTCCTTCGAACGCATGTCCATGTGGTTCGTAGGCTCGTCGAGCACCAGCAGGTTGTGCGGCTCGAGCATCATGCGGGCCATGGCCAGACGCGACCGTTCGCCGCCCGAGAGGACCTTCACCTTCTTGTCTATATCCTGACCGCGGAAGAGGAATGCTCCGAGAATGTCTCGCAGACGTGTACGTATGTCGCCAACGGCCACGCGGTCGAGAGTGTCGTACACGGTGAACTCGCCATCCATCAGGTCGTCCTGATTCTGTGCGTAGTATCCGATGCTTACGTTCGCTCCTATCCTGATGCTTCCCTCGGTAGGTGCGAGTTCGCCTATAAGCATGCGGGCGAACGTGGTCTTTCCTTCGCCGTTGCGGCCCACGAGGGCGATGCGGTCGCCCTTCATTATGGTGAAGTTGGCACCGCTGAATATGTGCTTGTCTCCGAACGACTTGCCAACATCCTTGATTTCGGCCACGATCTGGCCCGAACGCGGTGCGGGCGGGAACTTTATGTTCAGCGTCGCCAGATCCTCCTCTTCGACCTCTATTCGTTCGAGTTTGTCAAGTTGCTTTATGCGCGACTGCACCTGATTGGACTTCGTGGGCTTGTACCGGAACTTTTCGATGAACTCCTCGCTCTTCTCGATCATGCGCTGCTGGTTCTGGTATGCGGCCATCAGCTGTGCGCGTCGTTCGGCACGTGCCACAACGAACTTCGAATATGGCAGTTTGTAGTCGTATATCTTGCCGAGTGACAATTCGATGGTGCGGTTCGTGACGTTGTCCAGAAATGCGCGGTCGTGCGATATGACCAGCACGGCCCCGTTGTAGTTGCGCAGATACTCCTCGAGCCACTGTATGCTCTCGATATCGAGGTGGTTCGTCGGCTCGTCCAGCAGAAAGACCGACGGACGGCGCAACAACAACTTGGCAAGCTCGATACGCATGCGCCATCCGCCCGAAAACTCGCTCGTCGGGCGGTTGAAGTCCTCGCGCTTGAAGCCCAGGCCGAGCAGCGTCTTCTCGATATCGGCGTCGCGTGTCTCGCCTCCCAGTATATGGTAGTGGTCGTTTGCTTCGTTGAGGCGGTGTATCAGTTGCGCGTAGTCGTCGCTCTCGTAGTCGGTGCGTTCGGCGATCTCGCGCGTCAGCCGTTCGATTTCGGCCTCCAGCTGCAGAACCTCCGCAAAAGCCGTCTCCGTCTCGTCCAGAAGCGTGGTGGTGTCGGCGACCTTCATCTGCTGCGGCAGGTAGCCGATCGTACATTCGCCGTTTTTGGTGACGGCGCCTGATGTCGGTTGCTGTTCTCCGACAATCAGACGCAGCAATGTGGTCTTGCCGGCCCCGTTTTTGCCGACAAGGCCTATGCGGTCCTTGGGGTTGATCAGAAACGATATGTTGTCAAAAAGGGTCCAGCCTCCGTAGCTGACCGTGAGGTTGTCGATTGAAATCATTGTGCAGCAAGCATTTTGTCGATGGCTTCACACGGGTTCTCAGCTCCGAATACCGAACTTCCTGCGACCAGCACCTCGGCTCCGGCCGCGAACAGAATACCGGCGTTGGCTGCGGATATTCCTCCGTCGACCTCGATCGTGAGATCGGGTTTGCACTTGTCGGCCAGTGCGCGCAGTTCACGTATCTTGTCGATCGAATGCGGCATGAACGACTGTCCGCCGAAACCGGGCTCGACGCTCATGACCAGTACCATGTCCAGCTCGGGCAGCCACTTCTCGAGCACCGATACAGGTGTTTTGGGCTTTATCGACATGCCGACCTTGACACCGGCATTGCGTGCCGCCGCAATGCAGGCGTCGGCATGCTCGGTGGCCTCGATATGGAAAGTGACCATGTCGGCACCGGCCTGCGCGAAGCGTTCGATGTATCGCTCGGGTTCGACGATCATCAGGTGTACGTCCATGAACTTGGGCGAAGCCTTGCGTATGGCCTTGAATACCGGAAAACCGAACGATATGTTCGGCACGAATACGCCGTCCATGACGTCTATGTGTATCCATTCCGCGGCGCTGCCGTCGATCATGCGTGTGTCGCGCTCGAGGTTGCCGAAATCGGCCGACAACATCGATGGGGCTATTATCCTCATATGAAACTATACCTTGTTATATTTTACAAAAGTAGCGGATTTTATCAGAATTGAAAAATTAAAATCGTACATTTGCATAAACATAGCTTATCATTTATGGAAACTCTCCTCGCAGTCGGATTCGTGGTGGCGCTTGTCGGTCTTGTCGTTTTTGCCGTTCTCTATTTCGTGTCGAGACGTGATTCCGCACGTCTCTCCGAAGATAAAAGTCTTGTCGAGCAGCGGCTCGACGATTCGGAGAGACGGCTGTCGGAGATGTCGGCGCGTCTGCAAAAAACCGAAATGGACGAGGCTCTTGCCCGCAAGGATGCCGATGCACTCCGAGCCAGAATCGAGGAGAGCAACGCCGACCGTGAAAAGATGGAGGAGCAGCTCAAGGCGCAGTTCCGTAATCTGGCCAATGATATTTTCGGCGAGCAGACACGTCAGTTCCGCGAGACCAACAAGTCCGAGCTCGATCTGTTGCTGAAGCCTTTCCGTGACAATATCAAAGACTTCCGCGAGCGTGTGGAACACATATATTCTTCCGAAAACGAGCAGCGCGGAGCACTGCGCAACGAACTCAAGAACCTCAAGGAGCTCAACGACCGCATAACCACCGAGACGGCCAACCTGACCAATGCCCTCAAGGGCAATTCAAAGGTACAGGGCGACTGGGGCGAGGTCATACTGAAGACCATGCTTGAAAATTCGGGGTTGCGCGAAGGCGACAACTACGAGATACAGTACAATGTCAAGGATCGTGACAATGACCGCAATCTGCGTCCCGATGTTGTCCTGCATCTTCCCGGCGGCAAACACGTTGTCATAGACTCGAAGGTTTCGCTGACTGCATACGAACGATATTCGCATGGCGACGAATCCTCGTCGGCCGCGGCTCTTCGCGAACACGTCGCATCGGTGCGCCGTCATGTCGACGAGCTTGCCGCCAAGGACTACCAGCAGTATTTTGCCGATTCTCCAGATTTCGTCATCATGTTCATGCCGACCGAGCCTTCGTTCCTCGCGGCACTGAAGGAGGACGCCTCGCTGTGGAACTATGCCTATTCGAAAAAGGTTATCATATCGTCACCGACAAATCTTTTTGCCGTATTGAAACTTGTGGTCGATCTGTGGAAACGGGATGCTCAGGACAAGAATACGGCCCGGATCGTAAAGACCGCAACGGACCTTTACGATCAGCTGTGCATGTTCGTCTCGGAGCTCGAGAAGGTCGGCAGCGCGATAGACAATGCAGCCAAGGCATACGGCCAGGCATACAAACGCATGTGTCAGGGCAACAACAACGTGATACGTCTGGGCGAACGCATGCGCGGCATGGGACTGTCGTCGAAGAAGCAGCAATCATCCAGGGCCCTTGAAGAGGCGTCGATATCGTCGGCCGACGATGAGAATACCGATACGGCTCAACTCCCTGAATAGACAAACGGCACCTTCACAGTAGGGTGCCGTTTAATCATGTTATCTCTTCTTTGTAAATCTGAAAGTGATGTCGGTCATCGTTCCGTCGCGGGCGACGGCGTACATGCGCTGGTTGGTCGTGGGGGAGTCGAGGCCCCCTTTTGCCTCCACGTAGCCGCCAAGCTTTACATAGTTGAACGTCGTGGCGTCAATACCTTCGGGCAGCGAGTCGCGCCCCGAATACCATCCGGTTCGCAGTTCGGTGTTGTATTCGCGTACCTTGCCGGCGAGCCGCGCGATTTCGTGCGGGGCGGCATCGCCTCCCATGAAGCATACGCACGTGATGCCGCTCCCGTATCTGTCGAGCAGGACCTGCATGGCTGTGTCGTCGAGTGTTTCGCCGCAGTCGGTCTGCAGGTGCGGACTGTGGCAGCCCGGACAACGGTACGGGCAACCCGTAATGTTTATCGCGAGCGTCACCTCGTCGGGGATTTCGGCGAATACGATGTCGAAATTGTAATATCTGACAGCCGCCATCTCTATGCCCGTGCGTAATAGCGTCGTGCGGCCTCCTGCTGGCGTGCCGCCGAGAAGTTCGATACCCGCTTCATGTAGCCTATGACACGCGTGAGGTAGTCGAGGTTGGTGCCGTGGCAGTGCGGGCACTCCTTCAGATAACGCTTGTCGATGTGTCCGCAACTGTTGCATACCGTATTTGGTATGTTGAAGGTGAAGTAGTTGCATCCTTCGGCTGCAGCCACCCGCAACAGATGGCGGTATTGTTCCCTGGACAGGTGATCCTCGAGATTCATGTGCAGGGCCGAGCCTCCGGTGAGATGTTCGATGTAGCGTCGTCCGTGCAGCCGGAACTTGTCGAGTATGTTGAGCGAATCATCCTCCACGGCATAGAAATACGAGTTGTAGCAGTCGCGCGGTACGGCATAGCCGTCTTCGCGGTCCCACTTGGCATGCTTAACGCCCACGTTTTCGGCCGGTATCATCTCGCAGTTGAACATCAGCTCCTTGCTGCGGTATTTCCTGTTGTAGCGCTCGATGAGGCCCAACACCTCCTGTACGAACGAGGCATAGTGGTCGTTGTCGTCGATGGTGATGCCGAGAAATTCGGCAGCCTCGACAAGCCCGTTTACGCCTATGGTCAGGTACTGCCGCGACAGGTTGATGTATCCGGCATCGAACAGCGGCAGCATGCCTTTGGCCTGCAGATGTTTGAGATTCTCGTTATAGGCTGTCTGGACCTTGTGCACGAGGTCCACTACATCCTCGAGAAACGACATGTAGTGCATGCCGTTTCGGGAGGCATACTGTATGCAGCGGTTGAGGTTGATGGTCAATACGCTCTTCGAGCCCGTCGACACGCCGCCGGCCCCGAGCGTGTAGCTGAAGCCGTTGTCCTGAATCTCGTTGCGCAGTCGGCAGCAGCTCGACAACGAATCGGCGTTGTCGCTTATGTATGTGAAGAACGAGTGTCCTTCGGCATACATCTCGGCCGTGAAATCGCCCCACTCCTTGTCCTTGACATCGCCGTTCTCGGTAAGCAATGCCATGGTCTCGACCGGGAATGTGAGGACCGTGCGGGTACGTTCATGGTTGAACCACTTCATGAAGCGTTTCTGAAGCCACGATAGCGACTCCCAGTGCGGGCGCGAACCGTCCGGAAAGACGAATTCGCCGAAGAGGCTTTCGAAATAGTAGCGGTCGTAATAGGCCACGTTCCAGAAGACGGCCTGGAAGTTGCGTGCGCCGGTAGGCTGGTTTATCGAGTAGACGATCTGCTCGAAACAGTCGGTGATGACCTTGTCGAGCGTGCGGTGCTTGAGCGACAGGTCGACCACCTCGTCGGCCCGCTT
>CALUNG010000009.1 GCA_944321955.1 uncultured Alistipes sp.
GCGGAAATAGCTCAGTTGGTAGAGCACAACCTTGCCAAGGTTGGGGTCGCGAGTTCGAGTCTCGTTTTCCGCTCATGATCAGAAAGCCGATAATCAAGAGATTATCGGCTTTCTTGTTAGTATGGCCGCTACGCTTAATAAGCGGTTCTCACTTCGGAAAAACGTCTCGAAACGGCCGTTTTTCCGGTCTTTTTTGTGACATGTCGTTGCCGGGGATTGCCGACGACAATGTTTATTACTCAGAAACAGCCTTCTGACATACTGAAATGTCGGCGGCAGGGATCGAACCAATCCCTGCCGCCGCTTTTATCGTTCATATGGTTTGAACCTCTATTTCAAGTACTTGAACCTGACCGTATGGCGGATATCTGTCGATGACGAACCGATATGGGCTTTGAACGTGCCCTCCTCGGCGATCCAGTCATGCGAAGTCTCGTCGTAGAACTTGAGATCGTCCTCCGTGATCGTAAACTCGACGTTGACGCTTTCGCCGGCCTTGACGAAGACCTTGCGGAAGTGTTTCAACTCCTTTACGGGTCGCGGTACCGAACATTTGTCGTCCTGGATATAGAGCTGTACGACCTCCATGCCGTCGCACTTGCCGCTGTTGGTGACGGGGATGCTCAGGTGTATGTCGCCTCCGGCATTCATCCTTGCGGACGATACCGTCGGTGTGCCGTATTCGAACTCGGTATAGCTCAGGCCGTGCCCGAACGAAAAGAGAGCCGGAATTTTTTTCGTATCGTGCCACCGGTATCCGACCAATATGTCTTCGGCGTATGTTACCTGCGGATCAGCACCGCCATCGACAAGCGAACCGGGAATCGCCGTTTCGGATTTCTCTCCGCGTTCGATGCCGGGGTAGTTCTTCGGGTCTCCCGAGGCGTGGGCCGCGCAGTCGGACAATCTGACGGGAATCGAATATGGCAGTTTTCCCGACGGGTTTACGCGTCCGCTGATGACGTCGGCGATAGAGAGACCGCCCATGCTGCCCAGATACGAGGCATGCAGTATTGCGGGTACGCGATCGACCCACGGCATTGCATAGGCGTTGCCGCTGATATTCATGATTACGATGTTCGGATTGACTTGGACCAGAGCTTCGATAAGCTCATCCTGTCCGAACGGCAGATTGTATGATTTTCTGTCGGTCGATTCGCAATCCTGGTATGCATTTTTATTCAGGCCACCTATATAAATAACGACATCGGCGGTTCGGGCCAATGCCACGGCCTCGTTACGCAGGGAATCCATAGTTGCAGCCGGCACCTCTTCCACGCGTTCATATAACGGGCGTCCGCAGGCATATCCTCGGGTGTATATGATCTTGTCGCCGTAGATCTTCTCAAGGGCCTGAAGGGGCGATACGGTATCCTTCGGTTTCAGTTCCGACGAGCCGCCGCCATCCGTAAGCCGCCGCGTGGCATTGTCGCCGACGACAAGAATGCGCTTGTACTTGTCGGGCTGCAACGGTAAAATGCCGTTGTTCTTGAGCAGAACTATCGACTCGTCTCCTATGGCTTTGGCCGTAGCATAGTGCTCTTCGGTGCAAAGCGATCCCCATGGGCGTGCGGGATTCATGGATGTGCGGAATATGAGACGCAGTATGTTGCGTGCCTTGTCGTCGACCGTCTGCATCGGGACTTCGCCCTTTCGCAGCATCTCGAGATAGGGCGTGGCCAGATAGTAGCTGTCGTATCCGAGGGCGCTTTCGGAGGTGAGTCCGTTAGTGTAGGTTCCCATCTCGATGTCGAGCCCGTTGAGTGCGGCTTCACGCGTATCGTGTGCTCCGCCCCAATCGGTGATGACACAACCGTCGAATCCCCACTCTCCGCGCAGGATGTCGTTGAGCAGAACGCTGTTGTGACAGCAGTGCTGTCCCAGATAGCGGTTGTAGGCGCCCATTATGCTCCATGCTCCGCCCTCCACTACGGCTTTGCGGAATGCCGGCAGGTATATCTCCCTGAGAGCCCGTTCGCTTACCACGACATCGACAGTTCCGCGCCATTTCTCCTGGTTGTTCAGCGCAAAGTGCTTGACGCATGCGGCGACGCCGTTCTTCTGTACTTCCCTGATATAGGGTACGGCAAGTTCTCCTGCCAGGTACGGGTCTTCGCCCATGTATTCGAAATTACGGCCGTTGAGAGGCGTACGGTAGATATTTACTCCCGGGCCCAAAAGCACGTCTTTCTCACGGTAGCGTGCCTCTTCGCCGATCGCACGACCGTAGCGTGCAGCCGTGTCGGGATTCCATGTTGCGGCGAGAGCCGTCAGCGCCGGAAATGCCGTTATCGAGTCATTGGTCCAGCCGGCATAGTTCCAGCTGTTCCATTCGATTTCGGCCCTTACGCCGTGCGGTCCGTCGCTCATCATAAGTTCGGGGATACCCAGACGGGCGACCCCTGCCGTCGTGAATTTGCTCTGGGCGTGGCACAACGCCACCTTTTCTTCGAGGGAGAGGCGTTTCAATGCATCCTCGACGCGCTCTTCGAGCGGGGCGTCGGTCTGCATGTATAGCGGGACAGCCTGTTGCGCCCTTGCGCCCGGAACGAGCGCAAGGAGCAACAGGGCGTACATGGATAATCTCTTCATGGCGTATTATTCGAGAGTTATCTTGTCGACGAAGTATCCGTGACCTACGCACATGAAGCCGTAGTCGTTGTTGATCAGGTCGATGCGTTCCTGCGTCATCTCGATCTCAATCAGGCCGTCTTCGGTCGGGATTATGTCGTCGGCATCGGATTCGCCGATCAGACGCGTCCATCCTCCCGTTACCACGCGTATCTGATGGTATTCGGCCGAGGTGTCGATCGAATAGTATATCCTGAGGAGCGAGCCTACACGGGCGTCGCCCAGAAGATAGCGGGCCCCCTCGAAGTTGGCCTCGCCCCAGTTTACAACGGCGAAGTGTCCTTCCCAGATCGTTACTTCGGATGTCATCAGTATCTGTGTCTCTGGATAGAGCTGTCCGTCTGCCGCACCGAACATTACGGCCTCACCTCCCGAGGTCGTGCCGGTCATGACATACTCCTCGCCGCTTGTCAGTTCGGCCGGACATGTGAATGTCAGTTCGCCGGAGCTCTGCGAGTCGAAGGTCTCTACCGTTATTCCTCCGATTGTCATCGATGTCACCTCGTCGAGCATTACTCCCGACAGTATTACCTTGCCTCCCGGAGCTGCGGTAGAGGCACCTTCGAGAACGGTCGCGCCGGTCAATACGGTAACCGTATTGGCTCCGTATCTCTCTCCTGCGCTGTCGAGAAGCGACAAGCGATGTTTGCCTGCTTCGATCTCTGCGGGTACGGTGTATTCTATGGCCGAAGTTTCGGCGTTGTATCTGAAGTCCGTTACCGGTATGTCGCCTGCCACTATTCCGCTGACCTTGTCGAGATTCGTTCCTGTGAATGCGGCTTCCATTCCCGGGGCTACATATCGCTCCAGTCCTGTCTCTTCCGACCATGGGTCTCCGTCCAGCGGCGTAACCTCGATGAGACATTCGCGATATGTGGATTTGCCTTTGGTCGTGGTGGCCTCCACGCGCAGGGTATATGTTCCGGCTTCGAGCGGCATGTCGATCGTCAGGCCGGTATGGACAGCCTTACCGTCCAGATACCATGTTACGGTGGTGTAAAGCGAAGGTGTTACGACCATCTCGATGTTCAGGTTCGTGTCACGGCTGAAGGACTGGTATATCGCCAGGTCTCCGGTAGCGGTTCTGTCAGGGAAGATGGGGTCGATGATGCATGGTTGGTCATCGGGCGTTATGGTCGAAAACGGCTCTTCTTTCTTGCACGATGCGAATGCAAGCGAAGCTGCGAGTGCCGCCAGAAACAATATGTGTTTGCTTTTCATAATTCACGAAATGTTTTTAATGTGTATGGATTATTCAACATCCCACCATACGGGGATATTCCAGCTGTTTGTACCGCCCATTCGTTCGAGAGCTTCGTTGTAGCTGTCGGTGTTGTACGACGATTCGAGGCGGGGATAGCACAGTCTTACGGGTATCTCCTGGCTGTCTACCAGTACGTTGCTGTAGCCGTACTCCGCCGGGGACTTGAGTCGCGGGAATCCGCTGCGTCGCTGGTTCGCCCAGCATTCGTACGGGTTTGTGAAGTGCAGGATCCACGCCTGGGTGTTTATCAGTTCCCGCTTGATATCGTCGTCGACGTTTGCAAAGTGGAGGTTGTCGAGATATGCTGTTATCTCGTCGGCCTTGACACTGGAGCACCCGTAACTGTCGACAAGGAAGTTTATGGCCTCCGTTACGCCCTCCGTGAAGAGTGTGGCGACATTTGTCTCGACGGCCCAACCGTTGATTTTCGCTTCAGCCAGCAGGAACTTGACCTCGGCCGAAGTCATTACGACTCCCGGGTTGTCGCTCTTCAGGAAGTTGTTGGCGAGTTTCGGGATGCTTGCGTACGACATGTTGTTGGCGAAATCCGAATCGGTCTCGCTGTATTGTTCGGTCAGGGCGCTGGTGTATTGGCGCGGCCACGGCTCCCATGCGAACGAACCGGGGGTGCGCGCATCTGCCTTCATGTCCCAGCCGCTCTCGATCATCTCGTCGGTAAGGTCTATGCGGTTTTCGGGACTTGTAAGGCTCATGATGCCGTCATAGTAGAAGCGTGCGATCATGAATGTACGCGGGTCTCCCGTGTCGTAAAGCTCATTGAAGAGTGTCGAACAAATATATGTCGGGTTGTTGGCCGGGTCGTTTCCGTAGAATCTCTGCGAAAGGGCATTGCCGCGATAGTCGGTATATGCTTCCGAACCGAAACTGAAAGCGACCTCCATGTGCTTTACCAGGGCGTTGTCCGCTGCAGTTTCAATTATGCCACCTTCATCCTGCAGGGCTGCCTCAAATTCGGCTTGTGCCTTCTGAGGGTTCACGTTGGAGATGCGCATGGCGAAACGCAGACGCAGCGAGTTGGCCAGCTTTTTCCATTTTGCGCAGTCGCCTCCGTATATGAGATCACCCGAGATGGCATCGACGCCTGTCCCTATTTTGGAGGCGGCATCGGCCAGCGTCGTGAAGAAGTCGGCGTAGATCTCCTCCTGTGTGTCGTATTTCGGCGTCGGGTTGTTGTCGATGAAACCGCGGCCCGCTTCGAAATAGGGTATGTCGCCGTAAATGTCCGTCAGCAGCGACATCATGTAGACCTTGTAAATCCTGATTGCGGCGTTGATGTTGATCATCTCCTCGTTGTCGGCGCTGTTGACTTCTGCATCGACGAGGTTCTTGATAGCGATCGGATAGTAACGGGTCCATACCTTGCTCATGTCGTTATCGGACATCATGTGTCGTCCGCCGTAGTTTGTCGTGTTCCAGCAGCCCATTGTCTGTTGCGTGAATGCATAGGTATAGCTGCGGAAAGTCTCGGTGAGGTCCAGATCGCCGTATGTCTGCAACTGGGCCGTGGTGAGCTGTGCATTCGGGTCGAGGGTGGTGGCCTTCGACGGGTCGGTATTGATGCTTTCCATGTAGTCGTCGCTGCACGATGCGAACAGAAGCAGGCCGACTGCCGGGAGAATTATCCTGAATAATCTTAAGTGTTTCATGATTGCGGTTGTACTCTAAGTTAGAACTTGACGTTTACGTTGAAACCGAAGCTTCTGCGCGAAGGCAGCGATCCGTACTCCAGACCCATGCCTGTGGTGTTGTTGTAGTTCGAATCGGGGTCGATGTTGGGGATGTTCTTCCAGATGATGAACGGGTTGCGGGCCACGAACGATACCGTCAGGCTCTTGAGCACGCCACGCGACCAGTCGGTCGGAACCTGGTAGCTCAACGTCAGCTCGCGGCACTTGATGTATGAGTTGTCGTAGATGAACATCGACGGGGCATTCCGGCATACGCTGTACCAGTAATCCTCGGGGTTGATGTAGATGTCGTTCTTGCGGTATGTGCCGTCGCCGTTGTCTATGACACCCGGGGCGATGAATCCGCCCGTCGGATCCCACTGGTCGCCCTTGGGAACGCCGGCAGCCTGACGTTCCTGCTCGGAGCGGTACCACTCTTCACGTCCGCGAAGTGTCTCGGGAGCCTTGCCCGATTCGTATGCGGCGCGTGCCGACATCGAATAGAGATCGGCGCCGACCTTGACGTCGAATATTGCCGACAGCGACAGCGACTTGTAGGTGAAAGTCGTCACGATACCTCCGGTCCAGTCCCACGATGCGTTTCCGAGTACGTGGTTGTCGCGGTCGTATTGCGGAAGGCCGGTATTCGGGTCGATGAGTATGTCGCCGTTCTCGTTGCGCAGGAAGTCGGGTCCCATCAGCGAGCCGTAGTTCTCGCCGACCTTGGCCGCCACCTGTACGTCGAGCCATGTTGCCTTTTCGAGTTCGAACATGTCGGTACCCTCGACCAGCGAACGCACCTTGTTGTTGTTCTTCGAGAAGTTGAGGTTCAGGTCCCACGAGAAGTCGCCGACCTGTACGGGACGCGTATTGAGCGCGATCTCTATACCGGTATTCTCGATCTCTCCGGCGTTGATCAGTCGGTAGGGATATCCCGACGTGTCGGAGCTGGCCATGCTCATGATCTGATTGCGGCTGATCTGCGTATAGTATGTGAAGTCAAGCCCTATGCGGCTGTCGAGGAATCGCAGTTCGAGACCTGCCTCGAAGGAGTTGGTCATCGTCGGTTTGAGATTCTTGTTGGGTACCGTGCCGTTGTTGATGTAGCCGATGGTGTATCCCGGATACGAGAACTTGGACTTGGTGTAGACCAGTCCGAGCTGATACGGATCGGTGTCGCTACCCACCTGTGCCCACGAAACGCGTACCTTGGCGTACGGCAGTGCCTTTTTGGCGTTGATGAGTTCCGAGAAGATGAAGCTGCCCGATACGGAAGGATATACATACGTATTGTTGTTCACGGGCAACGTGGACGACTGGTCGCAGCGCAGCGTCATGTCGAGATAGAGCATGTGTTTCCAGCCGAAGTTTACGGCACCGAATACGGAGTTGATCTGTTTGCGGTAACTGCTGTCCTCGACGCTGACCTCATTGAAGCTCATGAGAGCGATCACGTCGCGGATCTTCATGTCCTGTGCCGTCGTGACGGTGGTTTTGTTGTCGACCATGTAGAGGTTGGCGCCCAGCGTGGCGTTGAGGTCGAAGTCACCCCACGAGTTGTTGTATAACGCAAGGAACTCGGCGTTGTACATGCGGTTGAAGAAGTTGCTGCGCTGCAGGTATCCCGATTCGTATCCGGGAGTCGTTGCAGCCTTGAAGTCCTCGAACTGGAACCAGTTGAACTCGGCACCGACCGTACCCTGCAGTTTGACGTGCTTCCCGATGTTCCATACGGCCTTTCCGTTGAGACGGAACGAATCCTTGCCCGAGACGTTACGGTTCTTGTATATGTCCCAGTACGGGTTGACGTTGTACGGGTCCATACCGTTCCAGTTGGCGTATTCGCCGTTCTCATCCTCGTAGTTTCTCAGCCAGGCCTGGTCGTATGTCGTGGCCAGGGTCATGAGGTTCTTGCCGATGTTGGCCTTGCTGTCGCCCAGAGCGGGGCGGTTCTTCACGTCCTCACGGGTGTAGTTGACTCCGAAATCGAGGTCTACCTTTGCTATGGATGTGTTGGTTCGCAGGTTGAACGTGTTGCGGTCCATGTAGGTGTTTGGCACGATGTCGCGGTTGTGCATGTTGGTGTATGAGAAACGCACTCCCGTCTTGTTGCTGGTTGCGCCTACGATAACGCTGTTCGTGGTGGTGAAACCCGTACGGAAGAAGCCCGACGTATTGTCGGGGATGATCAGGTACGGACGCTCGACTCCGTCGAAATAGCGCAGCATGTTGCTGCCGTCGGCTTTCGGACCCCAGCTCTTGTTGGTGTTGGATACGGCGTCGTAGCTGTATGTACCGTTGCTGCCCATTCCGTATGTCTCCTGCACGTCATCCCATTTGGCCAACTGCGTGTCGATGGTGAACGTACCGTTGTATTCGACGCTGAAACGTTCCTTCTCGTTTGCTCTTTTGGTGGTTATGAGAATCACGCCGTGGCTTGCGCGGCTGCCGTAGAGAGCCGATGCGGCCGGACCCTTCAAAACGGACATGCTTTCGATGTCGTCGGGGTTGATGCTCGAGATGCCGTCTCCGAGATCGTATCCTCCGTACGTTCCGGCGCTGCCGTAGTTGGTGTTGTCGAGAGGCACGCCGTCGACCACGTACAGAGGCTGGTTGTTGCCGGTCATCTCGGTGCTACCTCTTAATATAACGCGCGTCGATCCCGACGGTCCGCCAGCCGTCTGGCTGATAACCAGACCCGGAACGCGGCCGGCCAGCGAGTTTATCACGTTGGTCTCCTTGGCCTTGGTGAGGAGATCGCCCTTGACCTCTGCTATTCCGTATCCGAGGGCCTTGCGGTCACGTTTTATTCCGAGGGCCGTTACCACCACTTCGCCAAGCATCTGGCTGTCTTCGGTGAGCGAAACCTCGATGAATGTACGGTTGTTTACCGGTGCCTCCTCGGTCTTGTATCCCAGAAAGTCGACGACAAGCGTCGCATCCGGAGAGACGCTGATTTGGAATTGGCCGTCGATGTCGGTCACCGTTCCGTTGGTCGTATCCTTCTCGACCACGCTGGCGCCGGCTACGGGCCCGTTGTTGTCCTTGACCACTCCTTTGACCACGACAGGTTCAGCCTGCAGCGACAGGGTGGCGCTTGCTTCGTTGTTTGTTGCATGGCCGTTGACGATTCCTCCGCCGAGGGATAGAAGTGCGGTCATTGTCAGCAACACGCATTTGTAGAGTTTGTTCATAGATAGTTGGTTTTTGGTTAGTTGAATCTCCTTGCGGATTTCCTTGTTACAAAATTCATTATAAAATGTTTTTTTGCGGTTCGATAGCGTACATATAAGGTTTGAATACGTGCGTTTTTGTCAAAATGGGGATGCTATATTGGTTATTTAGAAACTCTTTTGTTATATTTGTATTATCGACAATCCCATGCGGCAACGGATTATAACATCTATTCTATTGGCGGCGGGCCTTTTTGCCGGGCTCGTGCGGTCTGTTGCCGCCGTACCCGGATCGGGTTATACGGTAAAATCCATGGGCGTTGCCGAAGGCCTTGGCAGTCAGCGTGCCTACAAGGTCTGCTGCGATTCGGACGGGGCTCTGTGGGTGGCTACCATTGACGGCGTGGACCGGTGGAACGGCCGCACGATGAAACATTACGACCTTGAGAGCAACATGAAGTTCTCGGATGCATCGGGCCGTACCATTTCGCTGGCTTTCGACGTTGGACATCGGCTTCATGCCTACGACAATGCCGGTCGCATCTATCGTTTCGATGCCATGAGCGACCGTTTCGAGCTGTACATCAATATTGCTGAGTATGAAGGCGACGGACTTACGGTCAACAGCGTCTGCTTCGACAGCCGTTCGAAACTGTGGATCGGATTGAGCAACGGGGCATGCCGTCTTGATCCCGAAACCCATGAGTTGAGATGGATTGTCCGCGACGTATTCGTTACGGATGTGATCGAACTGCCTCATGGAATGGCCGTGGCGTCGACGCATGGAATACATATATTTACGCGCGAAGGAACACCGCTGCATCGTCTTTGTGAAAACGTCTACATGCAGAGTCTCTATGTCATGCCGGATGACGGTTTGCTGTTTGCCGGGACGTTCAGCAACGGATTGCGTGTCATCGATCTTGCAACGTACCGTGTGCTCGATATTCCGCAGCTCGACCTGCTGCCGCATACGCCCGTAAGGAGCATGTTGGCACAGGATGAATCGACGCTGCTTGCAGGTTTTGACGGTGACGGCGTCTATGCCGTGGATCTGCAGACGTGGCGTATCGCTCCGCAATTTACGAAGGCCAACGGACTGCTCAATGCCATGGGAGTCTACTCCATGTGTCTGGACGGTGAAGACGATGTGTGGGTTGCGACGTATACGGGAGGGGTGACCATGCTGTCGCGCGAGGATCATCCCGTATTGCTGCTTCAGCAGCCGGCGGAGGGCATAGACGGACTCTCAGACAACAATGTCAACTCGCTGGTAGAGACATCTCCCGGAGAGTTGTGGATCGCTACGGATGACGGTGTAAGCGTATTCGACATTTCGGACAACTCATGGCGTCATATACTTAAGGGATGTGTCTGTCTCGGAATAACGCATGACCGCAAACGCGGCCGCGTCGCAGTGGCTACGTACGGTAATGGGGTGTATGTGTATGATACCGCTCTGCACCGTCTTGCGCACTACAATTCTGAAAACAGCCCCATGCTTTCGAGCTATGTTCCAGCCGTGCAATATGACGGCAGCGGCAGCCTGTGGGTGGCGCAGCTCGACGACGATGCGATGTTGCTCGAGTGGCCGTCGAATCGTTGGCGGAGGCTCGACGTGCCGAAGGTGCGCTGCCTGTGCGAGCACGGCGACTCGATCATGGCGGCGGGCATGGTCGACGGTATCGCTCTGATTGACAAACATACCGGCGAGGTACGCCGGAGAATCGATGCCGTTGCACTGGCCGGCCATGATGTCAATACGTTCGTTCATGCCATGGCTTTTGTAGACGAGGAACACCTGTGGCTGGGAAGTGACGGCGGAGGCCTGTATCTGTTCAATCTCGATACGGGCGGATTTGAGCAGGTCACTACTGAAAACCGTCTGCCTTCCAATCGAATATATGCACTTGTCGTCGACCGTAACAGGAACATGTGGATAGGTACGGATCACGGTCTGTCGTGCATGGCGGCTGAGAGCGACATGTCTTTATACAACCTCAATTACCGTCGGGAGATGCGGCGAAGCTTCAATCGTTCGGCTGCATGTCTGCTCTCCGATGGCCGTATCGCCATGGGCAGCACGTCGGGACTGCTGATCTTCTCTCCCGGCATATCGCTTAGCGGTCATGAACCGCATGTGTTGCGATTTACCGATTTCCGTATAGACAACATAAGCTCCGATGAAGAACGGAAGATGCTGTCGGAGTGGAACCGCATGCTCGAGGCGGGTTCGGTTGAACTGAGCCATCGTCACAATTCGTTCTCGGTCGATATCGAGAGTATATGTTATCGATACAGCGATGATCTGGCCTACCGTTATTGTCTTGAGGGATTCGACAATGACTGGAGTCCGTTGAGCCGTAACGAGCATGTCCAGTACAAGAACCTGCCGCCAGGAGATTACGTTTTCAGGGTGCGATCTTACAGCATCAACAGCGGCATGCAGCTCGACGAACGCAATGTCGGCATTTCCATCCGGTATCCGTGGTGGTTGCGCTGGTGGGCATGGATCGTTTACGGGTTGATCGTGGCGGTCGCGGTACGCAGCCTGTGGCGTTACAAGCGCCGCAAGTTGCAGATGCGCTACATGAACGAGAAGATGGACTTTTTCGTAAGCATTGCCCATGACATACGTACTCCCTTGACACTGGTCAAGGCTCCGCTCGACATACTTGACATGGACCGCAATCTGGACCGTGAAGCACGCCATCAGGTGGGCCTGGCGCGCCGAAACCTGCACAAGTTGCTCGAGATGCTGTCGCAGTTGTTCGAGGTCGAGCGCATGGAGCATTTCAATGCCCGGCCTCAGTGTGAAGCCGTATCATTGGGGCGGGTGATAGACGATATGGTGACGGCGTTCGTGCCACTGTGCCAGCATGAAGGCGTCGAGCTGAAGGTCGGCGACGTACCCGACGGCCTGTATGTCGAAGCAGACGTGACGTTGTTGAACCGCATACTTAACAACTTGCTGTCCAATGCCGTGAAATATACGCCGTCGGGCGGCCGGGTCCGTATTTTCGTCGAAGAGTCGCGCCATACGGTCCGCATATCGGTAGAGGACAACGGCATAGGCATATCGGACAATGAACAGCAACGTCTCTTCACGAGTTTCTTCCGTGCCAGCAACGCGATCAATTCCCAGGCCCCGGGAACCGGTCTCGGTCTGTTGCAGTCGAAGCGTTTCGCGCTGATGCTCGGCGGGGATGTGACCTTCACCTCGCAGGAGGGCAAGGGCTCGACCTTTACGCTGACACTTCGGCGCAGCGATGCGGCACAGCAACCGGAATGCGAACATGATGAACATGACGGCCGTGAGGCAGATGCCTCGGAGATTCCGACACGCGATACGATACTCGTGGTCGACGACAACGAGGGGTTGCGTCAGTTCCTGTATGAGATCTTCTCGCCGGAATACCGTGTCGTACTGCGCAGCGATGCCGTTTCGGCTCTCAAGTATCTCGAAACGGATTACCCGAGCATTATCCTGTCGGACGTGATGATGATCGGCATGCAGGGGGACGAGATGTGCCGGTTGATAAAGAACAATCCGGTTACGGCCGGCATACCGGTGTTGCTGCTTACGGCCAAATCCAACAGCAAGTCGATAATCGAAGGGCTGGAGATGGGAGCCGACGACTATATAGCCAAACCGTTCGATGTGGCTGTACTCAAGGCCAAGGTCCATATGCATATCGCCAACCGTCACCGGCTGCATCAATATTACAGCAAAATTGCGCTGAACCGCAATGACGATAATCAGGTCGACCAGCAGGATTCGGACATACGCCCGAACGAAGCCGACTGTGATTTCGTGAAGAAGGCGCGCCTCATAGTTGAACAGCATCTCGGTGATCCCGATTTCGACATAAAGCACCTGTGCCGTGAGATGGCGATGTGCCGTACTCTCTTCTATGAACGGTTGAAGACGCTTATGGGCCAGACACCGCAGGAGTTCATACGCATGATACGTCTCGACCATGCCGAGATGTTGCTGTCGCAGGGAGAACCGGTTGTGGATGTTGCCGCCAGGACGGGATTCGTCAACGTAAAGTATTTCAGTACCGTATTCAAGAAACATTACGGGGTGCCTCCGAGCAGGTATCACGCGAAACGATAGTTAACAAACCAACAATGTAAGCAATCAAACCCGCTTGTGCGTGTCAGGAAATATCTTTGTGGCATGACTGTAAAAAACTGACCTATGATGAAAAGATCTTTCCTGAATTTGTTTTTGCTGTTTGTTGCAAGCCCCGTGTGCGGCAGCTGCTCGACGGACAATACTGCGGCGACTGCGGCAGGACTTGCCGTAAGGCAGGTTACCGCCTATACATTGCCGGCCGATGGCGGTGAGGTAGGCATTACGTGCTGTTCCAATCTGGAGGTGACGGCACAGAGTGACCAGACTTGGCTGGTCGAGACGAATGTCGCAAGAGAGGACAATCTTACGACATTTACCTTTACGGCCGACGAAAACGGCGAAACGGCGCGTGAGGCGACCGTAACGCTCATGTCGGGTGACGAAAAGGTTTCCGTTGCCATAAAGCAGCAGCGCCGGTATGTCCAGCCCTCCATTCCGTCGACATCGGCGACCGCCTTTGCCATGAGTCTCACTCCCGGATGGAATCTCGGCAACCAGCTTGATGCCCACAACAACGGTGTGGCCAATGAGACGGCATGGGGGAACATGGCGGCTACGCAGACGCTTTTCAATCAACTGAAACGCAAGGGATTCAAGTCGGTGCGCATACCTGTGACATGGATGGGACGTACGGGCGATGCTCCCGACTACATGATCGATGAGGCGTGGATGGACCGGGTGGAGCAGGTCGTGGGTTACGCACAAAAGTGCGGCATGAACGCCATAATCAACATCCATCATGACGGATACGGCAACCAATATTGGCTGAACATCGAGAAGGCATCGACTGACGAGGCCTATAACGAAGAGGTCAAGGCCCGGCTGCGTGCAATATGGAGCCAGATAGCCGAACGTTTCAAGGATACGGACGACTTTCTCGTCTTCGAGATGCTGAACGAGATTCAGGACGGTGCGTGGGGTAACGGCGGCAATCTTAATGACGGCGGCCGACAGTATTCGGTACTGAACGAGTGGAATCAGGTTGCGGTCGATGCCGTGCGGGCAGTCGGCGGCAAGAATGCGACGCGCTATCTGGCGGTAGCGGGGTACAGTGCCAATCCTCAGTTGACGATCGGCCATCTGGAACTTCCGAACGATACGGCCGAAGGCCGACTGCTGGTATCGGTTCACAGCTATGATCCCTCGGATTTTGCCCTCAATGCCAAATATACCGAATGGGGACATACGGCCGATCCGAACAAAAAGGCATCGTGGGGTGACGAAGATTTCATCCGCGGCATGTGCGCCGATCTGTACGACAAATACGTGTCGAAGGATATACCGGTCTATTTCGGCGAGTTCGGATGTGTTCACCGTGCGCAGGAGCGGGCCGAAAGTTTCCGCAAATACTATATCGAGTATTTCTGCAAGGCTGCCACAACGTACGGAATAGCCGCATTCTATTGGGACAACGGCAACGCCGGTGTCGGCGAAGAGTGCTTCGGGGTGATCAACCATTCGACCGGAGCCTTCCTGAACAACGGTGAAGAGATCGTCGATATCATCGTGAAGGCCTGCAGCAATGAAGATGAAGAGTATACGCTTGACAGCGTTTACGACAATGCACCGGAATAAACGCTGGAATCACATGAAGAAGACGTTATATTATCTGTTGGCTGTTGCAATGCTGGTGTCGTGCCGTCAGGGAGAGATACGGTACGACATGTCGCAGCAGGTAGAGAGTCTGCTGGATTCGATGACCGTCGAAGAGAAGATCGGACAGATGATGAACTCCACGCCGGGCATCGAGCGGCTCGGCATCAAGCCTTACGACTGGTGGAACGAAGGCCTGCACGGTGTAGGCCGCAACGGCCGGGCTACGGTCTTTCCTCAGCCTGTCGGTCTGGCCGCCACGTTCGATACCGAACTGTTGCACGACATAGGCGATGCCATAGCCGAAGAGGCGCGTGCCAAGTTCAACGTGGCCCAGCGTCTCGGCAATTACGGCCGCAATGCCGGATTGACCTTCTGGTCTCCCAATGTCAACATCTTCCGCGATCCGCGTTGGGGCCGCGGCATGGAGACATACGGCGAGGATCCCTATCTCACGGGAGTGTTGGGAACCTCTTTCGTAAAGGGAATGCAGGGTGACGATCCCCGTTATCTGAAGGTTGCCGCATGCGCCAAGCACTTTGCCGCGCATTCTGGACCGGAGGCTACCCGTCATGGGGCCGACGTCAACCCTCCGATGAAGGATCTGTTCGAGACGTATCTGCCGGCGTTCGAGATGCTTGTCAAGGATGCCAGAGTCGAGGCCGTCATGACGGCATACAATGCCGTATACGGGGACTGCTGTTCGGCCAGTCCTTTCCTGCTGCAGGACATACTGCGTAACAGGTGGCAGTTCAAGGGGCATATCGTCTCCGACTGCGATGCCGTCACCGACATATACAGCGGACATCACTGCACGCGATGCGAGATGGGCGCTGCCGTCATGGCGCTGAAGGCCGGACTGAATCTGGAGTGCGGCCGTACGTTGCGTACACTGACCGATGCCTATGCTCTTCACCTGATCGACGAAGACGATCTCGACAACGCGCTGCGGCCGACTTTGCTGACACGTTTCAAACTCGGAATCATGCACGACGACCCGCAGTGTCCCTACAACGACATACCCGCAAGCCGCATAGGATGCCCCGAGCATCAGGCGCTGGCAAAACGTGCTGCCGTCGAGAGCATGGTGCTGTTGAAGAATGACGGCATACTGCCGCTGGACAAGAACATGCACCTGTTGAATCTCTCCGGAAGCGGCGCTACCGACATATTCTATCAGATGGGCAACTATTACGGTCTTAGCGACAATTATAGTACCTATCTGCAGGGGATCGTCGGCAAGGTCAGCGACGGTACGAGTGTAACGTTCCGACCCGGTTTCCTGTTGGCCGATGCACCGCGCAATGATATCAACTGGGCCGTAGGTGATGCGGCCGAGGCCGACGTTGCAGTCATCTTCATGGGCAATAACGGCAGTACCGAAGGCGAGGAGGGTGAATCGATAGCCAATCCGGCGCGAGGCGACCGTCTCGATCTGCGCCTGCCCGAATCGCAGATGAACTATCTGCGGGCTGTCAAGCAGTCGAAGGGTGACGGGATCGTCGTCGTGCTTACGGGCGGCGGCCCCATCGATCTGAGGGAGATTTGCGAGCTGGCCGATGCCGTAGTCATGACATGGTATTCCGGACAGGCCGGAGGCGAAGCGTTGGGCGATCTGCTCTTCGGCGATGCCAACTTCAGCGGGCGTCTTCCGGTTACATTCCCCGAGAAGGCCGAGGATCTGCCTCCGTTCGAGGATTACTCCATGCACGAGAGGACATACAAATACATGACAGGCAATATTCTCTTCCCGTTCGGATACGGACTGAGTTACGGCCGTGTTGAATACGGCGACGCGACGGCGGTTGTCAACGAGGACCGTACGGTTACGGTCAGTGTGGAACTGGCGAATCGCGGGGAGTTCGATATCGATGAAACCGTACAGTTCTATCACTCTTCGCCTGCAGCCGGAAATGGTGCTCCCGTGTCGCAACTGGTGGCATTCAGCCGTGAAAGGGTCCTGGCCGGCGAGACGCGGCGCGTGACTGTACGTGTGCCTGTGGAACGTTTCGAGACGGTGCTTGACGATGGCAGCAAGAGATTGCTCGAAGGGGTTCATACGTTGCATGTATGTTCTGCTGCACCGACGTACCGCAGTGAGGCTCTCGGAACATACGACATAGAGATTCCGCTCGGGTTGTAGTCCCGCGAATAGACAAATAGACATCATGCGATCTTCAGTGTAAAAGTCACCTTCTTGTCGGTGTTGCAACTCAGATAGAGCGAGCCTCCGTGCATCTGTACTATTCGCCTTGAAATACTCAATCCGATACCCGAGCCGTCGGGTTTTGTCGAGAAGAACGGGGTAAAGATGTTTTCTGCGATGTCAGTCGGTATTGCTCCGCCATTGTTGCTGAATTCGATGGTTACGTTCTCGGACGGGTCTATGCGTGACCGGATCTCTATGCGGCCGTCCTGACGGTGTGATACGGCCTCGCATGCATTCTTTATCAGGTTGACGGCAACCTGACCCATTAGTGTCTTGTCGGCATAGATCATCGTGTCGACAGGATCTACATCCACGCTTATGTCTATGTCTGCCTTGTTCGTACCACTCAGGATTACGGCCTGATTCAGCAGTTCGGTTACCTCGAACGGCTCCTTGTGCGGTTCGGGAATGCGGGTGAAGCGTCGGAAACTCTCGACGAACATTGTCAGGCGCCGGCTTGTCGCCGATATGGTCTCGAGACCGCGTTCGATCTCCGCGTCGAGAGGCTTGTCCGTGCGCAGCAGGGTATCGCTCAATGATGTTATCGGAGCCAGAGAGTTCATTATTTCATGTGTCAGTATGCGGGTCAGTTTGCTCCATGACTCTATCTGCACCTGATTGATCTCGCTGTTGATGTCGCTTACCGAGACGACGCGCAGACGTTGTTGGTCGAGCATTATTTCGGAGCATCCGAGCGCCAGCGATATCTCGCCCGTTTCGGTAATGCACGATGCATGAAGTCGGTCTCCCGGGCGTATCGTCATCAAAGCCTTGCATATGTCTGGAGCCATGGTCTCGAGTTGCCGTATGTGGGTCATGCGCTGCAGTCCGAAGATACGCAGAGCCTCGTCGTTTGCCTGATAGACGCTGCCGGCGTCGTTGATGGTTATGATACCGGTACGTGCACATTCCATTATGAGTTGATAGTAGCGTTCACGTTCCTCGGCCTGTAGCTTTGCGTGCTGCAGTATCTCCTTTATGCGGTTCAGCGCTGCATTCAACGGAGGAATGTCCGCCGTCGCCGGATTCTCGTTGAATCGGAACGAGAGGTCGTCGCTGTCGATGGCGTTGAACATGAAGGTGACGCGTCGTATGGTGTTGCCGTACAGCCGCAGAATGCGATATACGGCAAATATTACTATAGGTATGCAGACTGCTGCGATATGGTATATGCCTTTTGCCGCCAGCCACCCGCCGGCGACCGACGCGAGAACGGCCACTACGGCGTATGAGGCGGTCGGGGCATACGATATGTTGCTGAGCCGTTTCATAATCCGTAGCGTTTTATCTTGTTGTAGAGGGTCTGTCGGGTGATGCCGAGTTGTCGGGCCACTTCGGTCATGTTGCCGTTGCAACGCTCCATGGCCTGAGCGATCATTGATCTCTCCATGTCGTCGAGAGTGGCGAAATCGGCATTCTGCTGTGGCATCTGTACCGGTCGCAGCAGCAGGGTATCGGTCGATATCGATTTGGAGTCGCACAGTATGACGGCCTTCTCGATGGTGTGCTGCAGTTCGCGTATGTTTCCGGGCCACGGATATTTAAGCATCTCGGTCTCGGCTGCCTTGTCGAAGCCTTCGATCTCCTTGCCGTACTTCGATGCGTACTGCTTCAGAAATGTCTCGGCCAACGGCAATATGTCGTCGTGACGTTGACGCAGCGGCGGCAGGTCTATATGTATGGTGTTGATGCGGTAGAGCAGGTCTTCGCGGAAAAGTCCCTGCTTTACCATCTCGTACAGGTTGCGGTTGGTCGCCGATATGAGCCTGATGTCCACGTCGATGGGAGTGTTGCTGCCGACACGTACGACTCGTCCGCTCTGCAGCACGGTCAGCAGTTTGGATTGCAGATGCAGTGGCAGGTTGCCTATCTCGTCGAGAAAGAGCGTGCCGCCGTTTGCCACCTCGAACTTTCCGGCACGGTCGCTGCGGGCGTCGGTGAAGGCACCCTTCACGTGTCCGAAGAGTTCGCTTTCGAACAGGGTTTCGGGAATGGCTCCCATGTCGACCGATACCATCAGTTCGTTCCTGCGGGGCGAACGGTTGTGTATTTCGCGGGTAAGCATCTCCTTGCCCGTGCCGTTCTCGCCGGTTATGAGTATGTTCGCGTCGGTGGCCGCAACCTTCTCGACCAGTTCGCGTATGCGCATCATGGCGGGACTCGTTCCCCAGAACATGGGCGCCTCCTGCGTCAGCTCGCGTTTTATCTCCTTCAGGCGTTTCACCTCGCGTTGCGAACGTGCGAGGGTGCAGGCATTGCGCAGGGCCGCCACAAGTCGGTCGTTGTCCCACGGCTTGACCACGAAGTCGACGGCGCCGTCGCGCATGGCCCGGACAGCCAGGTCGATGTCTGCATAGGCCGTAAAGAGTACCACCTTGACATCGGGACGGCATCGGCGTATCTCCTGCAGCCAGTAGAATCCCTCGTTGCCGTTGTTTATTCCCGCCTTGAAGTTCATGTCGAGCAGAACGACGTCCACCGGTTCCGAGCGCAGCGTGGAGATTAGCTGGTTCGGAGACGGAAGCGTCAGTACGCGTTCGAAATATTTGTCGAGCAGCAGTTGCAGAGCCGCAAGTATGCTGCGGTTGTCGTCGACAATGAGCAGTGTTCCCTCTTTGGCCATGGATATCGTGTTGTTTAAGTTGTGTTTACGGCCGTGCGTGCAGGCCCTTACGGACCATAAAATTAATGTATAAATACCGGAAACCTTCAGCGTTGTCAATGTTTTTTACGCGAGTGTAAAAATATTTTACATCTTGAAGATCTGGCGCTAAATGTATATTATTGATAATCAATATTTTGTTGTGTTTGGCATAAGGTTGGCATGAAATAGAGTCGAAAAGTGCAAAAGTATATGAAACGCATGAAAAGAGTATTTACGATTCTCGTAATGTCAATTTTTTGGACAAGCGCTGTTGCAGTTCAGCCTTCGGCAACCGGTGTTGCGGAGATTCCTTGTCCTGCGACAGATACACTGCCTGCCATGCCTGACGGCGACAACCATGCCGCTGTTGCGGATGATGGGGTACGGATGTCGCTCGACGAGTGCATGAGGTATGCCGTGGAACACAGTGCTACCGTGGCTCAGCAGTCGTATACCAATAATAATTACCGTCAGGACTATATCGCGTCGATAGCCGACATGGTACCGTCGATAAGCGGTACGGTAGGGGCCTCGACGAGCTTCGGCCGTTCGGTAGACCCCGAGACGAATACCTATACCGACGTCTCCAATTTCGACAACTCGTATTCGTTGTCGGTATCTGTTCCCGTATTCTCGGGCCTTTCACGTATCAATACGTTGCGTGCGACCCGGGTCATGCGCCGGCAGGGAGCCGAGGAGCTGCAGCTTGCACGCGATCAGGTGGCGCTCAAGACCATGGAGGCCTATTTCGATGTGGTTTACTATACCGAGAGCGTGCGGCTTGCCCGCGAGCAGTACGAAACCAGTCTTGCGGAGGTGACGCGAACCCGCAAGCTGCTCGAGCTGGGACTCAAGAGTTCGGCCGACATGGCCGAAGTGGAGTCGCAATGCGCATCGGACGACTATCTTGTCATGCAGCAGCAGAACAATCTTGCTCTGGCCGAGATAGCACTGGCCGAGGCCATGAACTTCCCCGGAGACAAACGTTTGACCGTGGATACGGATGTTGCCGTGGAGACACCCGCCGGGGTAGCCTTCGGATACGATGAAGTTCTGGCCAATGCGCTGGAGAACAATCCCAAGGCTGTTGCGGCCGGTTACAATGAACGATATTCGCGCCTGTCGTTGTCTGTTGCGCGCGGCAATCTCTTTCCGTCGATTTATCTGGGAGGCGGATATTCCACCAACTACTTCATGAACCTCGACAATCGGGCGCTCTATTCATCGTTTTCCCGTCAGTTCAGCGACAACCGTGGCTTTTACGTATCGCTTCAGCTCAACATTCCGATCTTCAACGGACTGTCGAGTCGCACCAACGTCAGAAAGGCACGCAACAACTGGCACATTGCCGAGCAGAAACGCGTCGAGACGTTGCGTTCGCTGCAGAGCGAGGTGGCGCAGGCCTATCAGCAGATGCTGGGGTACGGCAAGGAGTTCGTCTATGCGACGAAGAAGACCGAAGCGGCACAACGCGCCTACGAGGCTGTCTCGGGCAAATACGAACGCGGTCTGGTATCGGCCATCGAGTTGCAGACGGCGGCCGACAACCTGCTCGAAGCCCGATCGGAGCGTCTGCGTGCACGACTGCAATATATAATCAAGGTACGCCTTGTGGAGTACTATAACGGAGAACCTCTAATTCGTAAATAATTATGGATGTCAAGATTGAAAAAAAACGTGGAGTCAAGGCACTCTTCACTACCCGTCGCGGGCTATATATCATTTTAGGAGTTGTTTTCATGGTATTTGTCGTATGGTTGTTGTTCCGCAACTCTTCGTCGACCATGCGCATCGATGCCCGTACGATAGCTGTTGGCAAGGTGGCCGAAGGTGAATTCAACGATTACATACGTGTTTCGGGGCAGGTGCAGCCCATCATGGCCGTGCAGTTGAGCCCGCTCGAGGCGGGTGTCGTCGACAAACTGGTTGTCGAGGAGGGGGCATCGGTCCACAAGGGTGATGTGCTGCTGGTTTTGAGCAATACGTCGCTGACGCTCGAGATACTGAACAGCGAGGCCGAACTCGCCGAGAAGCAGAACATACTGCGCAATACGTTGATCTCGATGGAGCAGGAGAAGCTCGACCTGCGTCTCGACAAGCTGCAGCTCGATGTCGACGTTGAGCGCAAACAACGTACATGGCAGCAGAACGACGAGCTTTACCGCAACAATCTGATCGCCCGTGAAGACTGGCTGCAGTCGAAGGAGGAGTACGATCTTGCCGTCAGGAAGCGCGAGCTGAACATGGAGCGTCAGGTGCAGGATTCGCTCTACCGCAGCGTGCAGATCGAGCAGATGAACGACAACCTCGAGAACATGAAGCGCAACATGCAGCTCATACGCCAGCGTATCGACAATCTGAAGGTGAAATCGCCGATCGACGGTGAAGTTGGCCTGTTCGATGTGGTACTGGGACAGTCCGTGCAGGCCGGACAGAAGATCGGTCAGATCAATGACATGTCCGATTTCAAGGTTGAGGCCCGTATCGACGAGAGCTATATCGACCGTGTGCATGCAGGGCTCAAGGCCACGTTCGAGCGTCAGGATACCAACTATACGATGCGCCTGCGCAAGGTCTATCCCGAAGTTCGCGACGGACAGTTCCGTGCGGATTTCGTCTTCGAGGGAGCACACCCGCAGAATATCCGCAACGGACAGACATATTACCTCCACCTCGAACTTGGCGAACCGACCGAGGCTCTGCTCGTACCTCGCGGATCGTTCTACCAGAGCACCGGAGGATCGTGGATCTATGTCCTGTCGCCCGAAGGGGACAAGGCTTACAAACGCGAAATACGTATCGGCCGACAGAATCCGCAATATTACGAGGTTCTCGATGGTCTGGAACCGGGTGAGCGTGTCATAGTATCCGGTTACGAGAACTATGGATCAAACGACGTGCTGATTCTCAACAAATGAGATCGTGCATGAATTATAATTGTGTAAATTGCGTTGCAGCGGCAGCAGTTTTCCGGCATGCCGGAGCCGCTGCGACGCCCGAAAACTGAAAACGAACGGAGAGTATCCCATGAAGATTGCCTTACGAAATTTTCTGACCACGTTGCGCCGGTACAAGGCTTCATCGCTGCTCAATATTGTCGGTCTGACACTGGCTTTCACGGCTTTCTACATCATTCTGGTGCAGGTACGCTGGGAATTGACATTCAATCGCGCCATACCCGATGCCGGACGCATCTATCTGGTAGCGCCTCTGTCGCCGTTCGACGAGACTCGCTATTCGATATGCTCTACGCGACCGGATGGCGAACAGCTCATCGCCCAGTCTCCAGAAATCGAGGCTGGAGGCTGCATCCGTCCCTGGATCTGGGAACAGCCAGTATGGATGAAACGCCATGGCGAGTTCAGTCGTTTCAGAATGTCGGTCAACTCCGTCTCGACAGGCTTCCTCGCAACAGCAGGGCTTCGCACTGTCGAAGGCGACCTGCAGATGCTGACGCAACACAACAGTGTCGCTCTGGCACGTTCGCAGGCCGAAAGGTTAGGCCTGCATGTCGGCGACGTACTCTGGTTCGGAGATCAGAATGGAAAACGCTCCGACGAACAGCACGAAGTGGTGGCTGTCTACGAGGATTTCCCCGTAAACAGTAGCTTTGCGCGCATCGTCGCCATGACGGATATAGGCAATCGCGACATGAATCCCGCCTATTGGAACGACTGCTATTTCGTCCGTCTGCGCGAGGGCGCTGATCCCGATGCTGTGGCATGCCGCTGGGAGAATATACACGATGATAACTACCGTGCCTATATCGAGCGCATGGCCCCGATCTGGGGTGATGATTTGAGCGAAGAGGATATGAACGACCGGCGCGACTGTCTGCTCGTACCGCTCGATCGGATTTATTTCGACAGCCGGGTCTTCGATGGCATGGGCCCATTCCCCAACGGGTCGGTAACACTGACTTATTCGTTGTTGAGCGTTGCGGTGCTGGTCATGCTGATTGCGTTGATCAACTTCGTCAACTTCTTTTTCGCGCTGCTGCCCGTGCGGTTGCGTGCAGTAAATATCCTCAAGGTTTTCGGAGCTCCTGTCTCCTCGCTGCGCTTCAGTTTTCTGTTCGAGGCTTTGGGTTTCGTCATTATCGCGCAGCTCTGCGCATGGTACGTGGCCGTGGTGTTGCAGCGTACCGAGTTCGCATCGTATGTCAGCAGTTCGCTTTCGCCGGTCGATAATATTCCGGTGCTGGCAATTTCGCTCGGCGTGTCGCTCGTTGCAGCGCTTGTCGCCGGAAGTTTCCCTGCGTGGTATATCACCTCGTTCAACCCCGCAATGGCAGCCAAAGGGTCGTTTGTCGGTTCTTCGGTGGGCCGTCGTTTCAGGGTGGCCCTGCTCGGCGTGCAGTTCATCATCTCGATAGGACTGATCGTTTTTTCGCTCTGCTCGTTGCTGCAGCAGCGCTACGTACGCCGTTTCGACATTGGATTCAACCACGAACAAGTGTTGACATTCCATTTCCCTTCATCGAAACTTGCCGCTCCCGACTCTTTCGACGCATTTGCATCATCGTTGCAGTCCGACCCTCGGATCGTAGGTGTCACCGCCGGTCAGGGACAACTCGTTGCCGGGAACTTGTCGCTCTGGGGACGGAAGATCGGCGACGAGGAGGTGATGATCCACGTGCGCCCTGTGCGCAGCAACTTTCTCGACGTGCTGGGTATTCCGGTCATTGCCGGCAAGAATTTCCTTCCGGAGTATGACCGCGATACGATGGCTCATTATATTGTCAACGATCTGCTCGCCCGCAAGGGTGCCGTACTTGGCTACCGGTTGGACGACGGCGATGTTGTCGGCGTATGTCCCGATATCCACTTCAGACCGCTGCAATATCCTGTAGTGCCGTTTGCCTTTGTGACCACGTCAGGCGTTATGTCCTATTTCTATGTGCGTATAGCTGCCGGAGCCGATTTTGAGGCGGCCTGCGACCATATCCAGCGTACAGCCGAACGTTTCGACCCGGACTGCGACCCTGTCGACGTCCGCTTCATGAACGAGGAACTCGACGCACAGTATGCCCGCGAGCGACGTATCACGACAATCGTGGGATTGTTCACCGTACTTGCCGTCGTCATCGCTCTGATGGGGGTCTTCGGTATCGTGCTCTTCGAGGCGCAGCAACGCCGCCGCGAGGTGGCCGTACGCAAGGTGATGGGGGCGACGACAGCGGAAGTGCTGCGACTCTTCAATCGCCGATATGTTACGCTTGTCGTCGTCTGTTTCGTCATTGCAGCGCCTGTCGGCTACTGGGCCGTTGACCGCTGGCTCGCATCGTTCGCCTATCGCGTGCCGATCCGCTGGTGGATCTTTGTCACGGCCTTTGTCGTGGTACTGGCCGTTACGGTCGCGACCGTAACCTTCTGCTCGTGGCGTACGGCAAACGAAAACCCGGCCGATTCAATAAAAACAGAATAATCGAAAAATCACTGCATATGAAAATCGCATTAAGAAATTTTCTTACCACGTTGCGGCGATACAAGGTTTCATCGCTGCTCAACATTGTCGGTCTGACGCTTGCCTTCACGGCATCCTACATCATTCTGGCGCAGGTACGCTGGGAGATGACCTATAACCGTACGCTGAAAGATTCGGACCGTATATATCTGGTCGAGAGTGTCGACTGGTACGAACCCGGCGCCTGGCAGTCGTGGGTCTGCCGGCCCATGGTCGAGCGATTCATCCCGTCGACCTCGGCCGTTGAGGCCGGAGGTTGCACATGGGGCGGTTTCGGTCCCGGAGTCGTACTGCGCGAGAATTCCTCGAAGATGGGATACGATCGCTTCGAAATCTCGTTGGGTTCAGTCTCGTTGCCGCTGCTCGATGTCTTCGATTTCCAGAATGTCGCCGGCGATGTCCACGACCTGAAACGTGCGAATAGCGTCATAATCTCGCGCAGTACCGCCGAACAGCTGGGCGTCGGTGTAGGCGACATGCTCTGGTGCAATACCGATCAGCCTTCGGCCGAAAATGCCCGCGAGGTAGTGGCTGTTTTCGAGGATTTCCCCGCAAACTCGCTGCTTGGTGAATGCAAGCTGGCTATGGATCTGGGTGACCAGAGTCTCGACGACCACTCGGAGTGGAGTTACAACTATTATGTCCGGCTTCAACCCGGAGCCGACATACGGCAGGTGATCGAGGAGTGGCAGAAGGTGTTCGTGGAGATGTATCCCGGCGAAGCGAATGAAGATGGTCAACTCGAAACGGAGCCGTTTAGGCTTTCGTGCGTCCGCGATCTCTATTTCGAGACAGACAGCCGTGTGCCGTGTGCGCAGGGATCGCTCGTGACGACATACACGCTGCTGGGTATCGCACTGCTGGTCATCGCTCTCGCATTCATCAATTTCGTAAACTTCTTCTTCGCGCTGGTGCCTGTCCGCATCCGTACCGTCAATACCTTCAAGGTCTTCGGCGCTCCGAACTCGTCGCTGCGTTTCAGCTTCGTCTTCGAGGCCGTGGGACTGGTAGTCATTGCCCTCTTTCTGGCCTGGTATCTCTCCTTTGCCATTCAGGGCACCGAGCTGGCAAGTTATATCTCCGCTCCACTGACTCTGGCGCAGAACCTTCCGGTTATCGGCATTCTGCTTGTCGTGGCGTTGGTAATGGCGCTTGTGGCGAGCCTCTATCCGGCCTGGTACATCACCTCGTTCCCGCCCGCGCTGGTGATCAAGGGCTCATTCTCCGGATCGGTCGGCGGCCGACGTCTGCGTATACTGCTGCTCGGCTTCCAGTTCACCATCTCCATGGGACTTATCATCGCCACGGGCTTCATATTGCGTCAGCACAACTACATGCTGCGTCAGGACATGGGTTTCAATCGCAACAACCTGATGGCCGTACAGCTCTCCAAAAAGGCCGCTCTCAGTTACGATGCACTTCGCGACAAGCTGTTGGCAGACACTCGCGTGGTCGACATCACGGCGGCCGACGGACGTCTGGTGAATCCCTCACGCATGAGCTGGGGGCGCCAATACAAGGAACGTAGAGTTGCCCTGCAGGCCTACATCGTGCGCTGGAACTTCCTAAGGATGATGGGTATTCCCGTTACCGACGGTCGCGACTTTCTCGAGTCGGACGAGCACAAGACCACCGGCATGCTGATCTGCAACGAGGCAGCCCGTCGCGAATACGGATTCGAACTTGGCGACGAATTGGGTGGATTTTTCACAACGGATCCTATCGTGGGGGTATGTGCCGACTTTAACTTCCGCCCGATGCAGTACGACGTCGTACCTTTCGTCTTTTACGTGGTTCCCGCAGAGTGGTCGCAGAGTTCCGGTGGCCGCGCTTCGCAGATGCTCTACCTGCGCTACCGCCCCGATGCCGACGTGAAGGCTGTGGCAGACTATCTGCGTCAGTGCATTGCCGAAACCGACCCGAGCATCGCACCCGGCGATATATTGATCCATACATTCGAGGCAGAGCTCGGCGAAGAGTATGCCAAGGAGCGCCGTCTGGCTACCGTTGTGGGTCTCTTCACCGTGCTGGCCGTAGTCATAGCGCTGATGGGCGTATTCGGCATCGTGCTGTTCGAGACGCAGTTCCGCCGTCGCGAAGTGGCCGTGCGCAAGGTTATGGGCGCAACTACAGGAGAGATTCTCCGCATGTTCAACCTCCGCTACATCTGGATGGTCCTAATCTGCTTCGCAATAGCATTGCCGACGAGCTTGTGGATCATTCACCGCTGGATGGCATCTTTCGCTTACCGCGCACCCTTCACGGTATGGATTCCGCTTGCGGCTCTGGCCGCCGTACTTATAGTTACAACGGCTACGGTAACGTTCTGCTCGTGGCAAACGGCCAATGAAAATCCCGCAAACGCTGTAAAATCAGAATAATCATATATCAAAAACATAAAAAAACAAACAGTTATGTCAATACTTAAAGTTGAAAACCTGCGCAAGGTCTTCCGTACGGAAGAGATCGAAACCATCGCTCTGAACAACGTGTCGTTCGAAGTCGAGGAGGGCGAGTTCATAGCCATAATGGGTCCGTCCGGTTGCGGAAAATCCACATTGCTGAATATTCTCGGACTGCTGGACAACGCCACCTCCGGCAAGTACTATCTGTTGGACCGTGATGTGACCGATCTGCGTGAGAACGAGCGTACCTCGTTCCGCAAGGGCAATATCGGCTTCGTATTCCAGTCGTTCAACCTTATCGACGAACTCAATGTCTTCGAGAATGTCGAGCTGCCTTTGATTTATATGGGTGTCAAGGCTGCGGAGCGCAAACGCCGCGTCGACGAGATGTTGAAACGCATGAACATATCGCACCGTGCCGAGCACTTCCCGCAGCAGCTCTCGGGCGGTCAGCAGCAGCGTGTGGCCATAGCGCGGGCTATAGTGACGAATCCGCGTCTGATTCTCGCCGACGAGCCTACGGGTAACCTCGACTCGAAGAACGGCCGCGACGTGATGGAACTGCTTTCGGAGCTTAACCGCGAGGGTACCACGGTTATCATGGTTACGCACTCGCAGTACGACTCAACCTTCGCCCACAGGGTATTGCACCTCTTCGACGGCGAGATTGTCAAGGATCTCAGCAACCGCATGTAGCACAAAGCCCGGCGTACGATCAGTACGCCGGGCTTCTTTGTATATTGCAGGCAGATTGATGGACTGCCTTAACACAGTATCATGCAGTATAGCGCTGCAGCCAGAAATCCTCCGACCACGGGACCCAGAACCGGGATCCATGAGTATGCCCAGTCGCTCGAACCTTTCCCCTTTATCGGAAGCAGGGCATGTGCCAGTCGCGGGGCGAGGTCACGTGCGGGGTTGATGGCATAACCTGTGGTCCCTCCGAGAGACATGCCGATGGCAACGATCAACATCGCTACGGGAAATGCTCCGAGAGAGCCCATCCCGACTTCGGGCGTATTGCTGTCGGTCGAGAGGGCGAGAATTACGAATACGAGTACGAAGGTGCCGACAATCTCGCTGAAAAGGTTGCGGCCGTAGCTGCGTATCGCCGGAATCGTGCAGAAAGTCGAAAGTTTGGCCTCCGGGTCATCCGTAGCGTCATAGTGGTTCTTGTAGTATGCATAAACGAGCGCTGCTCCGACGAATCCTCCGAGCATCTGGGCAACGATGTAGGGCAGAACCATCCCCCAGCTGAATGTGCCGGCGGCTGCCAGACCGAGCGTGACGGCCGGATTGAGGTGGGCACCCGAATACGGGCCCGCAATGAATACCCCCAGCATGACGGCCAGACCCCACGCAATGGTGATTACGACCCAACCGCCGTTTTCTCCTTTCGATCTCTTCAAAACGGTCGATGCGACGACGCCGTCGCCGAAAAGGACCAGAATAGCCGTGCCGATAAATTCGAACAGGCATTTGGTTACGAGTTCGTTCATGGTAGTTTGGGTTTTGTTGTCGGTTATTTCGTGTAGTTGCTGAGCGTACGTTTTACGGCATCTTCCCAGCCGGCCCTTTCGATACGCATCTGATCCTCCTCCATCGACGGTTCGAATATGCGGTCGATCTGCCATTGTTTACGTATCTCGTCCACACCGGACCAGTATCCTACGGCCAGACCTGCCAGATATGCCGCACCCATTGCCGTGGTCTCGACAGTCTGCGGGCGGATGACGCGTGTGCCGAGAATGTCGGCCTGGAACTGCATGAGCAGATTGTTGCGCGAGGCTCCGCCGTCGACCTTGAGTTCCTTGAGCGGTATGCCTGCATCGCGCGACATGGCATCGGTTATGTCCATTGTCTGGAAGGCTATGCCTTCGAGCGCTGCGCGGGCGATGTGTGCCGTTGTCGTTCCGCGGCTTATGCCGACGATTGTGCCGCGTGCATACTGGTCCCACCACGGGGCGCCGAGACCCGTCATTGCCGGAACGAAATATACGCCGTTGGTGTCGGGTACGTTTGCGGCCAGCTCTTCGACTTCGGACGAAGACTTGATGGCTCCGAGACCGTCGCGCAGCCACTGCACGACCGACCCGCCGACGAATATGCTGCCTTCGAGTGCATAGTTGATTTTGTCGCCTATCTTCCAGGCTATCGTGGTGATGAGGTTGTTCTTCGACAGTATGGGTTTTTCGCCGCTGTTCATCAGCAGAAAGCAGCCGGTGCCGTAGGTGTTCTTGACCATGCCCGGCTCGGTGCACATCTGACCGAAGAGGGCTGCCTGCTGGTCTCCGGCTATGCCGGCAATGGGAACCTTGTGTGCGAAGATCGTGGTTTTGGTATGCCCGTAGACTTCGCTCGACGACTTGACCTCGGGCATCATCGAACGAGGTATGCCGAAGAGATCGAGCAGCTCCTGATCCCAATCGAGCGTGTGTATGTTGAAGAGCATCGTACGCGAGGCGTTGCTTACGTCGGTGACGTGTACCTCGCCGCGAGTGAGACGCCAGATAAGCCACGTATCGACCGTTCCGAACATCAGTTTTCCCTGCTCGGCACGCTTGCGTGCTCCGGGAACGTTGTCCAGAATCCATTTTATCTTCGTGGCGCTGAAATAGGCGTCGATAATCAGACCGGTCTTCTGACGTATCGTCTCGGTCAGCCCCTGGTTCTTGAGCTCGTCGCAATAGTCCGACGTACGGCGGTCCTGCCATACTATCGCATTATAGATAGGTTCTTCGGTGTCGCAGTCCCATACAATCGTGGTTTCACGCTGGTTGGTTATGCCGATGCCTGCGATGTTGAGACCGTTGATGTCCATCATGGTGATCGCCTCGGCAATGACCGAAGCCTGCGATGACCAAATCTCGTGAGGGTCGTGCTCCACCCATCCCGATTTCGGGAAAATCTGGCGGAACTCGCGTTGTGCCACGGCACATGTCGTGCCTCTTTCGTCGAAAACTATGGCTCGGGAACTGCTTGTCCCCTGATCGAGCGCAAGAATATACTGTTTCATGGTAGTTTAGAGGTTGGTATGTGAAGTTTTTAAGGTCTATTCAAGTCTCGATGCGAGAATGCTCAGCGGATGTTCGCACGGTTTGCTCGTCGACATCTCGATCTGCCATTTGCATGTCTCGCAATCGGTGGCCACGATGTCGGCGCCCGAAGCCTCGATTTGCCGGAACAGCGGTTCGCCTATGGCCTGAGAGGTTTCGTAGTTCTCGCGCTTGAAGCCGTATGTGCCCGCTATGCCGCAGCATTGCGAGTCGAGAACCGTAACCTCCACGCCCGGAATCATTCTCAGCAGTTCGATGGAGTAGTATGCCCAGCCCATTTTCTCCATGTGGCATGGGGTATGGTATGCCACCTTCTGCGGTGTCGCGTCCTCCTTGAAGCGCAGTCGGACTTTGCCGGACTTTATCAGCCGGTATATGTATCTTGTTGCCAGCTCTATGCTGTCGCGAACGTCTCCGTTGTCGAGACCCAGCAGGTGCGGATACTCGTCCCGGACAGTGAACGTGCAGGTCGACGAGGTGGCTATGATGTCCAGACCGTCATCCCGAACGGCCTTGCGTATCGATGTCATGTTGGTCTGTGCCTGCCTGCGGGCCTGTCCGTAGAGACCGTTCGAGATCAGGGCCACACCGCAGCACTTCTCCTTGTCGAGGAGCGTGACCCCGTAGCCTGCCGCATTCATTATGCGGATGAGATCCTTGCCCAACTGAGGGTTGTTGTAGTTGACGTAGCAACCGTGAAAATATGCCACGTGTTTAGTATATGCAGCCTGTTCGGCAGCTGCATGCTTGCGGTACCACGACGTGAATGTTCCGTGCGAATATTTCGGGAATATGCGGCGATGGTCTATGGCCATGACCTTGTCCATCATGTAGCGTACGGGCTTGAGGGCCACGGCCGTATTGACTATCGGTGCAAACGGCGACGCGAGCGAGCCCACGAGGTCCGTATTGGCCAGTATGAAGTTGCGTACGGACTTGTTGCCGGGACCGTATTTTATGCGTGCGGACTGGATTATGTCACCGATTCGGACGTTCGACGGGCATGCCACCTCGCAGCGCTTGCAGTTGAGACAATACTTCAGCGCATTGTCGTAGAAGTCCGGTTGTTTCAGACGCAACCGTTCCCCGTCGGGACCGGCCTGTTTCGGACCCGGAAAGTCGGGGTTGACGGCAGCAACTGGACAGTATACCGTACAGATCGTACATTTGATGCACTGTTCGAAGTTGTTTTCGCTGACTGTATTCTGTTGTATGTTCATGGTTATTCTCCTTTTAATATCCTGTCTGCGACATACATGGCCGAGAGTATCGATACTCCTGCTCCGCATCCGTCATGTACCGGATTGAATCCGGCCAGGCCGGCGCCGATGCAGTATAGATTGCCTATGGCCTTGTCGCCCTTGACGACATGCAGCTCCGTATCGGTCCTTACGCCGAACGACTGGTAGTTGTGACGGTCGAAGAAGCGCATCGAATACCAGTTCTTCCTCTCCGGAACGAACACCGTGTCGGCATCGAAGACCGGTTCGCGTATTGCGTCCGGCGTGGCAACCAGACCTTTGCTGAAGAAACTGCCCGTAGCCAGTACGAAATTATCGGCCCGGAAAGGTATGTTGCCGTGATTTACGGTGAAGATCTCTTTGACCGAACCATTCTCCATATTGGCCGAAACGACCGTGTCGCCGAGAAAATATTCACCGCCGAGCGAACGGAAACGGTGTTGCAGCGCCTGCTGTGCCTTGATTCCCGGAATCGACGGCGGCAGTGTCGGCAACAGATAAATGGGTATGTCGACTTTCGATTTGAGTATTTCGAGCGAGTCGTTGCGGTTGAGACCTATGATTGCCGGGAGAATCAAGGCGTCGCACTCTTTTCTGCATTCGCGTATTTTTGCGGCGAGTACTTCGAGGTTCTCTTCGTGGTCGAATACCCGTGCAATGTTGGTCGAACGCATTTCACTCGGATTCTTTCTGATCTTTTCGAGGTCGGGAAGGTTCACCGATCCGAAACTGCATGCAACTCCGTGTCTGGCGAACTCTTCCGCTATGAATTCGGGGTAGAAGTCTAAAAATCCATCAACATTTATTATGCATGCCTTGCCGAAAGGCAGTTGTTCCGGCTCTTCCGTGGTAAGATATCCCCTGATCGTAAGCCATGCGGGCGTAGCTTTGCCCATTGGTGTTATGCGGAAATGATTTTTGCGGCAGTCGCCCGATACGGGTATGTCGGCCGCGCGCAGCAGATCGGGTACCTGCATGGCGTATTGTTCGCATCTTTGCCTGCCCAACACCGAATACGGATGTTCGGGCGATATCTCCCTGAGACGATCCATTGCCTCGACCGGATCTGAGACGGCTGTTCCGTCCGGCAATCGTCCGAGCAGTTCGAACGATCCCGATGAAAAATGGATGGCGCTTTGGCCCTGCGATACTATTGCACACCGCTTGCCGGCTTCGGCAAGACGTATGCCGCAGACCATGCCCGCCAATCCTCCTCCTATTATGACTGTATCGAATATCATTGTGCCGATGTTTTTTCAGTTTCGTCCGACAGACCGCATACGCCTTCGTATATCCATGTCGTATATTCGCTTTCACGCAGCGTGTCGCCCCATGCTATCGGTTCCATTCCCTTCCAGCGTTCGTTGAGGAATGCCGCAAGGTCTGCTTTCGCCTTTTTTGCGCATACCGGGCTGCGTCTGCCCATGATTCCGGCAGCACGGCATGCGCACAACTCGCCCTGACATGTTCCCATTCCGACGCGGGTCCTGCGCCGCAGGTCTATGAGGTTGTTGACGGCGAGATTTTCGAGTGCGTATTCCACCTCGCCGGTCGATACCTCCTCGCATTCGCAAACGAGGCTGTTCTTGAAATGATTCTTGTCGTCTATCTTCGTGGCCAAATCACCGTGGCGTGCGATCAGTGATCTGCGTTGCGCCAACGGTATGTTGCGGGTCTTTTTGTCGACCTCCTTGCGGCTTTCGTTCGAGCCGGGCAGCGGTGTCGTCGCTGTGCGGCACTTCTCGCTTACACCTATCTTGCGGCATGCCAGGTCCGTGGCCCATTCGGCCATAAGCCTGTATGTCATCAGCTTGCCACCCGTTATGGTGATAAATCCCTCCATGCCGTCGCGTGTGGCGTGGTCGAGCAGTACGATTCCGCGGCTTACGGTCCGTCCGCTCGGGTCGTCGTCCGACGCAACCAGAGGGCGGACGCCGGCGTATGCCCTGAGAATGCGCGTGTAGGCCAGGCGCGGCGACAGCTTTTCGCCTTCGCGCAGGAGAATGTCGACCTCCTCGGGAGTAACCGTCATGTTGTCTATCTCGGAGAATGGGACCTTGCTCGAGGTAGTGCCTATGAGCGATATGGTATCTCCCGGAACGAGTATGTCGGCGTCGGCCGGTTTGCGGCACCGGTTCAGCACGTGATTGTTCACTCGATGTCCGAATATCAGCAGCGCGCCTTTTGCCGGCAGCATGTTGATTGTTATGCCAACTTTGGCGGCTATGCCGTGCCCCCAAATGCCTCCGGCATTAATGACTACCTGCGCATAGTACGAAACTTCGCTTCGGGTGCGATAGTCGAATGCCTTTACGCCTGTTATGCGATCCTGCTCGCGGATAAGTTCCGTTACTTCGGTATATGTATGTATTTCGGCTCCGTGTGCCTTGGCATCAAGAATATTCGACGATGTAAGTCTGAAGGGATCTATCGCCCCGTCGGGAACGCGTACGGCGCCGATAAGGGCCGGATTTGCAGCCGGTTCTATTCTGAGAGCCTCTTTGGGATCGATTATTTCGGCTCGGATGCCGGCATTGCGGCATGCATCGACAAATGTAGCCTGGTATTCCAGTCCGTCCTCCGGCAGCGATATGAAAAGTCCGTCGGTCTCCTCCACACAGTGTGCCGCAATCTTGCGCAGGATCATGTTCTCCTTGATGCACTCCACGGCCGATTCGTGGTCGGTTACGGCGTATCGTGCACCGCTGTGCAGCAGGCCGTGATTGCGGCCCGTTGCGCCTGTCGAGATGTCGGAACGTTCGAGCAACAGGGCTTTTAAGCCGCGCAGCGAACAGTCTCGTGCAATGCCTGCTCCGGTAGCTCCGCCGCCTATGATGATGACATCGTATGTATTGTTCATAAAAAGGCATATTTTTTTCATACAAATATAATATTTATTTTGCAAAAACGAATAAAAAAGGAAAGAAATATATTTCATTTTCTTTCGTAATGTTGAATATATCGCATGGATAATGTGCCAATGTAACCGCTTGTGCTATAAAAAAGACGAAAAGAACAAATATGTGCCATGCCTGTATTCCGTGAATGGATATGCAAAAACACGGTTTTGTTATCTTTCCATGTGCGAGTGCATGCAATACGCAATATCGTTGCTCGTTTCTGTCTTGATCTCCGGGCAATACGCAAATGTCGTAATGGTAATGTTTAAGTGCCTATAGTGGAACGATGATGTGAAAATTGTGATAAATGACGTACTTTTGCGGAAATTTTGCGGTACGATGTATTGTAAACGTCGATTATGCCGTTTGTTTGGAAATTTTATATGAGAGTTATGATTGATGTATTTAATAGAATTGTGGCAGCGGGCTGTTATTTGTCTGTTTGTCTGTTGTCGTTGTTCGCCGTATCATGTGCCGAAGACAGGACGGATTCCATTACGGGGAACGGCAGTGACGGCTATCTGCAACTTGAGTTTACGCGTGATGTAACACGTACGGATATTGCTGAAGACGGTTCCGGTTCGTTTACTGCAGGCGATGTCGTAGGTCTTTATGTCGACAACGGCAGCAACGTGCAGTACCGCGAACTTACGTACGACGGTTCCGAGTGGCTGCCGCGACTTGAACGCAGTGAGTTCGGATTCGGGGAGCTTGTTCTGTCTGCGCATTATCCTGCTGCCGGTAATTCCGCTGATGCGGCTCCTGAAGCTTATACATGCCGTGTCGACACCGACCAGTCGGGAGACGGTTTTGCCTCGTCCGACCTTTTGTTTTCCAAGGTCTCGCTCGGTGAAAACGACTATAGGGCCAATTTCCGTTTCACTCATCTTATGCATCGTCTGCGGATCTCTATTACAGGCGAAATCGACGGCGTCGAGCTGTCAGTGCGGACGATCGCGGGTGGTTCGGTAAATTTGCTCGAAGGTTCGGTTGCGGTGTCCATGGAGGAGCCTGTATGGATAACTCCGCGAAAAATATCTGAAGGAAGCTATGAGGCTTTGGTCGTTCCCCAGCCTGTTGCCCCCTATCGTGAAGGCGACGGGTTGGTTCGTGTAAAATCGACTGAGAAAGAGGTGTCGTTCAATGCTCCGGAATCTACCTCCGAAGGAGAGCCACTGACTGCCTTTGAGCATGGCAAGCAAACAACGATGAGGTTGTCGATACGTGTCGTTGATCAAGATGTGGCCAATAAAACGCTTTGGGTGCGCGGTGTCAATGCTCCCGCCTTCCCGGGAGAGGAGAATATCCCGTCGATATCTCCGTCGTATCAGGGTAAATATCCCGAGGGAGAGTGGTTCAGAGCTGATGCTACCGTATACGAAAGCCAATGTCTTACATGGAAAGAAGGGTGTGGCTGGTACGACTGCAACAAATCTGTAAATTATGACGAAAATGACAAAAATCTATGTTGGGCGGCTTCGGCTTCGAATCTGTTGCTGTGGTGGCTTAACAATAACAAGGCGTATATTGAAGCCTATGATGAAGAGTACGGGTCGAGTGTAAGTTCTACTGTGGTTGAGGGTTTGGCTTTTGATCGTCCATCGTATGAATTCCTGCCCTTATATTATAACGGAACGTTGAACCGGGCTCCTGTTTTCGAGTTTTTCAAAAGTAATTTTCCGGATAGGGGAAGTTGGAATTCTGCCGGTGTCAACTGGTTCATTGCGGGTAATACCAAGAATCTTCTTACTCCTAACATCAAGGGATTCCCGGGGTTCTTCTTCAATGTATTTGATAAAACGGATATTATTGCTAAGGATTCGCCTCGTCAACCGAACTGTGAAACATTCAACGAGTTTGTTATAGACGCACTGTTGAATGGAAAGGCTTTAGGATTTAATGTGTTTGATATTGCAGGCCCGTCTACTGGCAACCATGCCATGGTATTTTGGGGCGCAGAGTTCGATGAATCCGGTCGTGTATCGCATGTGTATTATTGTGATAACAATATGGCTGATCAAGATGCTAATGGAGCAATGATGCGTCGTAGTCAGGTTGTATATATTGAGGAGAATGGATACGAATATACATATCTCAAGTCTTTGGACAACAAAGACGGAAATCCTGTCGGTAAATTCATGATTACGTCTTTGTGCTCCGTGGATTTGCGTCGCGATATATGGAAAAAGAAGTATCCGGCTGTGGTAGCTGAATAAAATTGTAAAATTTATAAAAATAAGACTATGAACAGAAAATTTTTTGTGATATTGGCCATTGCGGCAGTTGCAGGAATTGTCGGTTGCAACAAGAATGACAACAAGACAACCGTTTCCGATGGGAAAATAAAGATTGTAACCGGAATTGATCCTATTGAGACGCGGGCTCCGCAACTCGGCGAGGACGGCAGCGGGTCGTTTGCCGATGGAGACGCATTCACCCTTGTGGCATTCGGGACGACCGGCAAATCGGCAGAGTTCGGTTATAGCGTAGGTTATACCGATCTGTATTGGAATGATGTGGAGAAGGTTGCGGCCGATGGCAAGGTCTCGTTTGCGGCCTGCTATTCTGTTCAGGAGATTTCCAACGGTTTGTTTTCCTTTGACCTGTCGACAGCCAAATACAAGGATCTGCTGTTGGCTTCGGTAAAAGACGTTGCTGTAGGCTCTTCAGATCCCGTTAAGTTGAAGTTCGGTCATGCTATGCACCGTCTTGTGATCAAGTATTCGATTGATGCCTCATCGACTGTTTCTGCTGCGGATATCGTGACCGTATGCAATGCCAAATCGTCGTGTAAGGTGGATATGTTTGCAGGCAAACTTGACAGTAGCGAATCTTCGAAGTCGCAGTTCGAGGCTGAAGGCGGGAACGTGTCGTTTATGCTTGTTCCGCAGGCTTGTTCCGATGTAGAGATCTCGGTAAAGGCCGGTGAGCTGTCGACGACATTCACTGTCGACGAGAAAGCCGATGCCTGCGACATGCTCGAGGGCGGCAAACAGCTTACGTTGAGCCTTACGGTCAAGGCCGACCGTATCGAGATCGGCGATATCGTTATCGACGGGTGGGGTGATCAGGGTACCGTCGAAGGGGAGATAATAATGTAGTGATTATTTATTAAAAAAGGCTGTCTCCGAATTCGGAGACAGCCTTTTTTTTGATAGGTATTAATAAAGATTGTTATTCTTTAACATATGTTACGCTCAAGTAGTTTACATATAATCTGCTGTTCTTGTCTGAACCGTAGCAGTGGAATGTTACTGAGTTTGCATTCTGATCACTCAATGTATATGTTGCTCCTGCTGCCAGACTTATTGCTGAATCAGGCTGATGGGTGCCATTGCCGTCTATTTCGTATTTGATGGACGTCTTCATCCCTGTGCCAATAGTGATGGATTGTATTTTGTAACCCGCAGCCGCACTTATCTTAATATTACCTCCCGGCTTGCCTTGGTACAACCTTATTTCACCACTATTTATGGCCGGATCGCTTGTCCCTCCGCCTTTTGCGCACGAATAGTATACATTATAGTCTCCTGCAATGTTGTTCGATGAGGTTGATGTAAACGTATCCATCGTTGCGGTTATGGATGTCGCCAATGACGGATTTACGGTTTGGCTTACTGCAACGACTGCTTTCTTCGATCCGTTTTCATTTGTAGCATTTATAACAATGTATGCTGTACGCGGAGCTGTTGTGTCGTTTACTTCTGCCATGTATGTAACCTTGCCTTCAGCATACTCTGCAATCAGCCAGCTGCACTCGGTAGTACCCTCGGCATCGTCGTATGCTGCGGTCGAAATCGAAGTCGCATCATTTACTGTAACATTGAATTCGTGTTCCGTCTCGTCGTTGTATTCTATAGAAAGTGTTGTAGCGTCTGTGACTATAGTCGGTAATACGATCTGTGTTGCAGGTATGAGAAGAAGTTCGTTTGTTCCGGATCCACTGTAGAAGGCAAAATATGCCATTGAATTGTTCTTTGTCAATTTGCGTCCTGATGCGGTTGCCGGTGAAATCGCATATGTGTTGTTGCTGTTTTTCGTTATGACCAATTCATATTCCGTATCGCTGAGCAATGCAACATTGTCGCTTCCGTCCCATGAAAGATATTTCCCGTCCTTGGCAAATGTATAGTTACTTCCTGTTTTGGATACGGTCCATACTACATTGCTATTATCTGTTAATATGGATTCATCTGTCCCGTTGTATTCGAAAAGTACAGCGTCAAGACGCTCTTTCTTTTGGTCGTCGACTTCATAAGTATTGGCCAATGCATAATACTTTCCAGACTGTTCGGCCAGAATTATATAATCACCGGAATAATCCTCAACCAGACCTGCGCTGCTCATATCCACTCCGAAGGTCGATACCTGCCCTGCAATGAATTCGAGAGGTCTGTCGCTCGGTACGGCTACTTCACGGGCGTAGGTATTGGTGTTGGTTTGAACGCTTACATTGAAAGAGTTGCTGATCGTTGCGGGCAGACAGGCGAACCATACGGTGAAATCCTGCGATGCATCATTAACCAGGCCTTCGAGGTTCGTCGTGATGGCATTGTATGATGTTCCGCCGATTTCGCTTGTCTCGGGAGTCTCGTAATAGTACCAGTATGTTCCGGCGAGAGCACAATCGGGAGCGGTAAACGCAACGCTCTTTACAACTTCGCCGGCCGGAATCTGCAGTCCGGTTATTGTCATCTTGCCGTATGCCGCTACATGCTTGAACGAAAGATTCAGTGTATTGGGCTGTGCACTATGACCGGTATCTGTTGCAAATAGTATCGATGCGTTCGGGTCTGCCGAAGTTGCAGTCGGAGTTTGTGCCGCAGGCAGTTTTATGGTTGCATCCTTATATTTGACCGATATGCCCGAATATGCCGAATATGGATAGCATGCATAATAGTCAAATGCGGATGCGGAGGTGTTTGCGGTAAGCTCGAATTGGAAGTTGGCGCTCTTCTTGTCCTCGGAGAGCGTGTATTCTCCTGTTTTGACGGCTTCTGCGGCCTCGTTGTCTGCTACTTCAACGATGGCGAGGGCCTCGTTTTCGTCACTCCAAAGTACGGGGTATGCGCCCTGTTCGTTCTTGTCGCCTATGACGGTGCGGGTGTCGGTTTCCGGAGCGTATGCGTTTGCGCTCACCGTGATCTTTTTGCCTGCAACCTCGGATATGCCTTCGGCGTTATCCTTGGCGCAGCCTGCGAATGCCATTGCTGCCACAGCAACGAGCATGCTCGATTTGTAAAGGTTTCTCATGGGTGTCGCACGTTTAATATGTTCCGTAATCCTTTTCTTCGAGGTCGTCGACAACCCCCGTGTTGCTCACTGCAAATCCCGACTCGATCTCGATGTCGAATCGTGTGATTGCCGGTGCGGAGTATGCGTTCGACATGCTCCGTGCCATTTTTGTCTCAGAGATTCTTTTCATGATAGAAAATGTTTATGGGTATAACTTGTTTTGTCTTCAAATATGTCTGTTTGGTTCTGCTTGAAAGACAAAGGTACTATATATAAATGCATTATCCAAGAATAATGCGATTTATCTTTCATTTTCTGCTTGTTATTGTATTGTTGCGGGCTTCTGGAGCTTTCAGGCAGTGGTTGTGGAGGTTGTTTTGCAAATGTATTGAAAAATTGGTTATCTTTGCCGCCGGATTCAGAAATAAAACTAAAATTTAATTCCAATGAAACATGCTTATATCTTCCCGGGTCAGGGCGCACAGTTCTCGGGCATGGGTAAAGACCTGTATGAAAATGTTCCGCAGGCCAAGGAGATGTTTGAAAAGGCAAACGAGATTCTCGGATTCCGTATTACCGACATAATGTTCGAAGGCACTGCCGAAGAACTCAAGCAGACCAAAGTTACTCAACCCGCCGTGTTCCTGCATTCGGTTATTCTGGCCAAGGCCATGGGTGTTGAGCCCGATGCCGTTGCCGGACACTCGCTCGGCGAATTCTCGGCGCTGGTGATATCGGGAGCTCTGTCGTTTGAGGACGGTCTGCGTCTGGTTTCGAAACGTGCAATGGCCATGCAGGCCGCATGCGAAGCTCAGCCCGGAACGATGGCTGCGATACTCGGTCTGGATGACGCTGTTGTAGAGCAGGCATGCGCTGCGATAGAAGGTACGGTCGTTCCGGCCAACTACAACTGCCCGGGACAGCTTGTCGTATCGGGTGCAGTTGAGGCCGTAAACGAGGCTTGCGAACGTCTGAAGGCTGCCGGAGCACGTCGTGCACTGGTTCTGCCTGTAGGTGGTGCATTCCACTCGCCTTTGATGGAGCCCGCACGTGTCGAGCTTGAGAAGGCCATAGCCGACGCTCATTTCTCGACGCCCACGTGCCCGATATACCAGAACGTTGATGCCAAACCTCAGACCGATCCCGTCGTCATCAAGAACAATCTGATCGCTCAGCTGACCGCGCCGGTTCGCTGGACTCAGATCGTACGCAACATGATTGCCGACGGTGTCACCGAATTCACCGAACTCGGTCCCGGTACCGTACTTCAGGGTCTGGTCAAGAAGATCAATGCCGAGGCTGCCGTCGAATCGAAGGCTTCGCTCTGATCGGGGCAGGCATATTCCGATAACAAAAATCCGTTTCCAGGTATAAGGAGACGGATTTTTTTATTTTCCCGCCTGAATATTATGCGTTTTATCGGCTAAAAATTATTAAAAATATCATAAAATATTTGATAAGTTTTAATAATTTTACCTATCTTTGTAAAAAATATCTAAACATATCAAGCGAGATGAGTTCACTGATGGAATTTTTCAACAGCCATGATACCGAAGGTAAAGGTATTTCGCACAAGAACAACCTGATCAAGCGCAACATTATAGCGCATATGGCTGTAAACGGCGAGTGTACGCTTGCCGAACTGACCAAAGAGCTGCACATAAGCGTGCCGACCATAACCAAGCTTGTGCAGGAACTTGTGGATGAAGGTATCGTGAACGATCTCGGCAAGGTCGAGACTCCGGGTGGCCGCCGTCCCAACGTCTTCGGGCTGACCAATTCGACGATCTATTTTGCGGGTATCAACGTAGGCCGTGACAACATGAGCTACGTCATTACCGACCTGCAGAACAACATCATCAAGGAGGTCAAGGACGATACTTTCGTGTTGAGCGACCGTACGCAGTGCCTCGAGAAGATATGTTCCAATATCGAGAATTTTATAAACACGTGCGGCATAGACCGTAACAAGATTCTCGGTGTTGGGGTTTGCATCGTCGGTCGTGTCAATCCCGAGCAGGGCCGCAGCTACAAGTACTTTACATCGAACGAGGAGTCGTTGCGCGACATCATCGAGAAACGTATCGGCATCAAGGTATTGCTCGAGAACGATACCCGTGCGCGTTGCTATGCCGAGTATACGTGCGGCAAGTCCAAGGAGGAGAGTAACGTCATCTATCTGCATATGGGCCGCGGTGTCGCCATCGGTATCGTTATAGACGGCAAGCTCTATTACGGCAAGAACGGTTTTGCGGGCGAGTTCGGCCACATACCTTTCTTCGACAACGAGAAGATCTGTACGTGCGGCAAGAAGGGATGTCTTGAGACCGAGGTGTCGGGTATGGCTATCGAGGAGAAGATCTGCGACCTGATACGCAGCGGAGTGAATACCATCCTGCGCGACAAGTACGACCGTGGCGAGCCCATACACATAAACGACATTATCAACGCCGCGCGCAACGACGACAACCTCTCGATCGAACTTATCGAGGAGGCCGGCGAGAAGGTCGGCAAGGCCGTTGCGTTCCTTATCAACACGTTCAATCCCGAGACCGTTATTGTCGGCGGCAATCTTGCGGCCGCAGGTGATTACATCATGCTGCCGCTCAAGTCGGCGACGAACAAGTATTCGCTCAACCTCGTCTACAAGGATACGAAGTTCCGTCTGTCGAAGATGTCGGACAATGCCAATGCCTGGGGTGTGGCGATGCTCATGCGCAACCGCATAATAGGCCTTTAGAACGGGATGTTTCTCGAAGGAAAACTTTGTCGCCTGAGGGCGGTGGAACCTGCGGATGTCGATGAGATGTATCTGTGGGAGAATGATATGGCCATATGGCGCGTCAGCAACACTGTCGCGCCTTATTCGCGTTATGCACTCGAACAGCTCGTCGAGACGATGCGCTACGATATCTATGCCTCGCGTCAGTTGCGGCTTATTATCGAGACTCTGGGCCGGAGGCATGATGGAGCCGACGCCCTTGATGCATCAGGCAATGCTGGCGGCGATTATGTGACGCCGGGCGACTTTGCTGCAGGAGTGGCTGTCGGGGCTGTCGATATATTCGAGTTCGACCCGCTGAACTCGCGTGCCGGTATCGGCATACTTGTCTACGATGAGACGAATCGCGGTTGCGGGTATGCGTCCGATGTTCTGCGTACGGTCGAACGATATGCACGCGAGGTGTTGCACCTGCATCAGTTGTGGAGTAACGTTGCGGCCGACAACGAACGCAGTCTGGCTCTGTTCGAGAGTGCGGGATATCGTCGTGTCGGAATCAGGGAGGAGTGGATCAGACGCCGTGACGGGTATGTCGGCGAGATCATGTTCCAGAAAATTCTGTAGGCTCCTTTTCGGGAGGCTTTATTTTCCCTTTTGTAAAAATCATTATCTTTGTGGTGAGATAGCCGGTGTACGGCGTGTCGCGAATTTTTGTAAAGAGACAAGTTTCCGATGAAAAGATTTTTTGCATGGTTGAGGCGTTACGTCTCGCCGGTATTCATAGCTCTGTTCGTTGCCGCTTTCATATTGTGGTATATCATCAAGCTGGACTATAACTATACGACCGACTATAATGTCAAACTGAATATAGGCGGTGAGAAGATCGAGGTCCCGAGCGTAATCGAAGGCAAGGGAACCAATCTGTTCAGCTACAAGATACAGATAGGCAACCGTATCCGCATACCTCTCGACGAATTGGTCACGACGGTCGTTCCTGCGGCCGAAGAGGGCGGTGAGGAGATGCTGTCGATCGATCCGAAATCGCTTAAGGATGCCATATCGGTACGCGTAAGCGATATCAAGATCGTCTCGTTGGGCGATGTGCCGTTGATACACAATCCTCAAAAAGAAGAGAAACGATGATCCGCATAGGAGTTACCGGCGGAATAGGCAGCGGCAAGACTACGGTGTGCCGCATGTTTGCCGAGTTGGGCGTATCGGTGTACGATACCGATTCGCACGCCAAGGCGTTGATGACCGACGATACCGATGTACGGGCCGGAATAGTTGAGGCTTTCGGTGAACGCAGCTATACCGCCGAGGGGCTCGACAGGGCCTACCTTGCGTCGCAGGTGTTTACGGACGGGGAGCGTCTGGAGAGGCTGAACTCCATAGTACATCCGGCCGTCAAGGCAGATTTCAGACGGTGGTGCGGCCTGCATGCCGATGAGGAGTATGTCCTGCTTGAGAGCGCCATACTGTTCGATGCCGGATTCGAACATGAGGTTGATCTGACTCTGGCCGTGGTGGCGCCGCACGATCTGCGTGTCGAACGGACATGCAGGCGCAGCGGCCTGACCGTCGCGCAGGTCGAGAGCCGCATGGCCAACCAGATCTCCGACCGGCAGCTCCGTTCGTTGGCTGACTATACCATAGAGAACATGTCGCTCGAGTCGCTTCACGACGATGTCGGGCGCCTGGATCGTATTTTCAGAGATGAGGCCCGCAAGAAGAGAGAATAGGTACGGTATCGACTTCTTCGAACCGCAGGTGATGACGATTGTGAATGTCACACCCGATTCGTTTTTCGACGGAAGTCGTACGCCCGATTTTGCAGCCATAGCCGAACGGGTTGCCCGCGCCGTTGCCGAAGGCTGTTCGATAGTGGATGTCGGCGGATATTCGTCACGTCACGGTGCCGACGAGGTGCCGGTCGAGGAGGAGTGGCGGCGTGTCGAAACTGGCATACGTGCCGTGCGGAGCGTATCGCGTGAGATTCCGGTGTCGGTGGATACGTTCCGGTCGGAGGTTGCCGAACGTGCCATATGTCTCGACTATCGGATCATCATAAACGACATATCGGCGGGCGAGATCGATCCCGACATCGTAAGGGTGGCCGTTGCCAATGATGTCCCGTATGTGGCGATGCACATGCGCGGTACGCCCGCTACGATGCAGACGTTAACCGGATATGCTGATACGGTAGCCGAGGTGGAGCACTATTTCGCCTCCAAGGTCGATGCTCTGATGAGTGTCGGCATGCGGCCCGAAAATATAGTGCTCGATCCCGGATTCGGATTCGCCAAGACCACGGACGAGAATTACGAGTTGCTGGGCGGTCTGAACCGACTGCGCGCACTGGGATTTCCGCTGTTGGGAGGCGTGTCGCGGAAGTCGATGATATACAGGGTTCTCGGCGTGACACCAGCCGAAAGCCTTGCCGGCACCATCGCCCTTAACTGGGAGATGCTGCGTCAGGGCGTGACCGTTCTGCGCGTGCATGATACGCGCGAGGCGGTCGATACTGTAAGGATATTTGAAAGATACGTGCAAAATGGACGGAAACATCATGATTGAGGCCCGTGACATACACAAGAGTTACGGTTCGCTTGAGGTACTGAAGGGCATATCGCTCGATGTCGCACGCGGCGAGGTTGTTGCGATCGTCGGCGCGAGCGGTGCGGGCAAGACTACCTTGCTGCAGATTCTCGGGACGTTGTCGGCGGCCGACAGCGGCAGCCTGCTGATCGACGGTACCGATGTATCGAAATTGAATGACAAGGCGCTGTCGCAGTTCCGCAATGAGCATGTCGGGTTCGTCTTTCAGTTCCACCATCTGCTGCCGGAGTTTACGGCGTTGGAGAATGTCTGCATTCCGGCTCTTATCGGACATCGCGACAGGGCTCGCAGTGAGGCGCGTGCGCGGGAGCTGCTCGGCATGATGGGTCTCTCGGAACGACTTGATCACAAACCGGCGCAGCTTTCGGGCGGAGAACAGCAGCGCGTGGCGATTGCCCGGGCGCTGATCAATTCACCGTCGGTCCTTCTGGCCGACGAACCGTCGGGCAATCTCGATTCGGTTAATCGCGATGAAATACACCGGCTCTTCTTCTCGTTGCGCGAGAAGTTGGGGCAGACAATAATAATAGTAACGCACGATGAAGGTTTGGCCGGGATGGCCGACCGTAAGATAACGATGAGTGATGGACGCATCATGTAATTTCTCGAAGGAGGAGCTGCGCGATCTGCTCGAACGGCTCCATGACAAGTATAATAATCCCGATTTCATCGAGGCAGATCCCATCAGTGTTCCGCATTCGTTTACGGGGCGCGACGATCGTGAGATAGCCGGCCTGTTTGCCTCCACGATCGCATGGGGCAACCGCAAGGCGATAGTCAAAAGTGCCCGCCGGATGATGCAGTACATGGACAATGCCCCGGCCGATTTTGTGCGCAATGCTTCGCGACACGAACTGTCGTTGCTGCAGAGTTACGTCCATAGAACGTTCAACGGACAGGACTTCATCGATTTCGTCATGGCCGTACGCGGCATGTGCGAGCGTTTCGGAGGTATCGGACGTTTCGTCGAGGGGCGTTATGCAGCCACAGGGTCGATGGCGCAGGTGTTGTCGGACTTCAGACGTGAATTTTTTGCTGTCGAGCACTGCCCGCACTGCGAAAAACACATCTCGTCGATCGACAAGGGCGCTGCATGCAAACGTCTGAACATGTATTTCCGCTGGTTTGTCCGCCGTGACGATCGCGGTGTCGATTTCGGTGAATGGCGATCCATCCCCATGTCGGCGTTATACCTGCCGCTCGATGTGCATACCGGCAATATGGGACGGGCATTGGGACTTCTGCGCCGCCGGCAGAACGATTGGAAGGCTACGGTCGAGATTACCGATTCGCTGCGCGAGTTCGATCCGTCGGATCCGGTGCGTTACGATTTCTCGCTGTTCGGAGCGGGTATCGACGGTTATCTGAAACAATAGATCTGGTATGTTCACCTTCAAGCAGTTTGCCGTACGGCAGGAGAGATGCGCCATGAAGGTAGGGACCGACGGCGTACTGCTCGGTGCGTGGACTTCCATACTTGAAAGCGACCGCCGCATACTCGATATCGGTACGGGAACGGGACTCATCGCCTTGATGGCTGCGCAGCGCTCCTCTTCGGCTCATGTTGTCGGGGTGGAGATCGATGTCGCAAGTGCCGGTCAGGCACGAGAAAACGTTGTCGCCTCGCCTTGGAGCGACCGTGTCGAGATAGTGGCTGCCGACATACGTAACTATCGTCCCGAAGAACCGTTCGACCTTGTAATTTCAAATCCTCCATACTTCGTCGATTCGCTCAAGAGTCCCGACAGCGGCCGGACAGCGGCGCGACATACCGTGTCGCTCGGATTCGACGAACTGATGCACGCGGCGGAACGCATGCTTGTTCCGGGCGGGCGTCTGGCCGTGATCGTGCCGACTGAGGCTGCCGCGAGGGTAGTGGCCGCCGGCAATATGCCTCTGCTGCGGCGGTGCGACGTGAGCAGCAAACCGTCGTCGGAACCGATACGTACGATGCTCGAATTTGCGGACGGCTATTGTGGCGCACCTCAGCTTTCGTCGCTGACGATAGGCAACGGATACGGCGGTTATACGGACGAATACCGGGCACTGACACGCGATTTTTACCTCAAGTTCTGAAATGCCGAAATATTTCTTACCTTTGTAATAACATAAACCAAAACCATAGTCGAGATGAAACGCATTGCATTGCTTTTTGCCGCCATGGCCGTATGCCTGTCAGCATCGGCGCAGGGCGATTACATAACACGTACGGGCGTTGTCGAGGAGAACGGAACGTTGCGTCTGGTCGAACCGCGCAGTACGATAGCCGTAGACATAACTGTTGAACGTACCGAAGTCATAGTAGGACCCTATGCACGTTTCGCGCAGAAATATCTCGGCATGCGTGCCCCGTTGAGCGACAAGGATACGTATCGTATAGCAGGAGCTTCGATCAGGCTGCTTGCCGACAACGAGTACGTGGCTTCTGCCGAATTACCGGCTTCTACCGAGGTTGTAGCGCCGCAGTCGGGTGATGTGCGCGAGTTTGCGCGTCTGTTGCCTGACCGCATGGATTCGCGGGCGCTGACTACGGATCAGGCAGCCGCCGAAGCCGCTGAGGCGATATTCTCGTTGCGCAAGCACCGAATCGAACTTATCACCGGCGAAGCGGGTGAAAATGTATTCGGGGCGGGTCTTGCAGCGGCATTGAAAGAGATCGATGCCTATGAAAATGCCTATCTCGAGCTCTTTTTCGGCCGCCGCATCGTCTCGACGCAGACCGTACGCCTTACGGTTATGCCGAGCAGCGACAAGTTCGGATACATACTTGCCCGTTTCAGCGAAAAGGATGGATTGATTCCGGCTTCGGACCTCTCGGGCGAGATCGTCATCCTGCAGATCGAGCCGTCGGGCGACACGTCGCTGCGCTACCTGCACGAGGCCGGACCGAAGGACAAGCAGACGATCGATTGTCGTCTGGCCGATTTCTCGACCTGCATACTTTCGTGCGGAACGACACCGGTGGTACGGACCGTATTGCCTCTTTTCGAGTACGGACGTGACGTAAAGATCGTAAGATAATGGCCGATACTACCTCCAATACCACACGGATGCTGGCTCTGCTGGCGGAGCTGCGCCGGGAGATGAACGGCGTGGCTGCCGACGCCATGCGCTCTTACGGCGGTCAGTACGGTGTGAATTACGGCGTTGCCGCCCATACCATACGCGAGAAGGCTTCGGCTCTGCCGCACGACCATGAATTTGCCGAATATCTTTACAGGCAGGATGTACGCGAGTTGCGTATCGCCGGCCTGTGGTTGGCCGAGCCCGAGTGCGTGACGTCGGACGACCTGCCGTTCTGGGTTGCCGGCATGATCAATTCCGAGGTGGCCGAACAGGCGGCGCTTGCGCTCTTTTCGCATGTGGAGTGTATCAACGAGATGCTCGAGGAGTGGTCGCACTCGACCGACGTGTTGCCGCCTTATGCGGCCATGCTGGCGGCGGCACGGAACGAGCGGACCGCAGCCTCTGCGGCATACGGCCCGTTGTTCCGTATAATCAATGCCTTCCCCGACAATCGTCTTGCCGGTCAGGGGGCGGTCGCACTGCTTGCATCGCTTGCCGAACGCGACCGTGAGGGAGTAGATGCCTTTATAGCCTCCCTGCCTGAAAATCAGACCGCCGATTTTGTGCGTGACGAGATGTCGTGGCGTTTGGAGACTATCTGACAGTCATGTCCTTTTCGTAACTCTCGACCATGTCGGCCAGCTTTTCGTAGGGCATGGCTCCTGTTTCGCGTCGGAGTATGACCCCATTCTTGAAAAATATGAATGTCGGTACCGACATTATTCCGTAGCGGCGTACGAGTGCCATATTGTCAGGGTCGTCGATGTCGAGACGTACGATGTTGACGCGTCCCTCCACCATCTTTTCGATACGGTCGAGTACGGGGTGCATCATTTTGCAGGGCCCGCACCATGTTGCATAAAAATCGACGAGCGTCAGTTTGTCCTGTCCGATTATCTCGTCGAAGTTGTCAATCATTGCCATGATAAAAAATTGTTGGTTGTACATTTCGTGCAACCAACAATTATACCAACGAACGACCGTTGTCACTCTTCTGTAAAGAGTGCTTTGGGCAGTTGCGTTATGTTGTTTATGCGGACAACCTCAATCCCTTTGATGCTTTTCGACGGTTTTGGCAGGTATCCCGATACGATTATGCGTTTGAATCCGAGTCTTGCGGCCTCGCTTATGCGTTGCTCGCTGCGCGGTGCAGGTCTTACCTCTCCCGAGAGACCCAGTTCGCCGGCACAGCATATTCCTTCATTTATAGGGCGGTCGTAGTATGATGAGATGACGGCCGCAACGACCGCGAGATCGAGTCCCGTGTCGGCAATCTTGAAACCGCCGGCGAAATTGAGGAACACATCCTTCGTGAACATCTTCATGCCAACGCGCTTTTCGAGAATGGCCAGCAGCATGTTCATTCGCCGGGCATCGTATCCTGTCGTGTTGCGTTGCGGCGTGCCGTATGCCGCATTGCTGACCAAGGCCTGCACCTCTATGAGGTATGGCCTTATGCCGTCTACCGAGGCTCCTACTGCTATGCCGCTGAGCGGCTCGTCGTAGTGCGACAGCAGTATTTCGGACGGATTGGCAACTTCGTGCAGCCCGTCGTCGAGCATTTCGAATACTCCGATTTCGAACGTGGCGCCGAAACGGTTCTTTATTCCTCGCAGTATGCGGTAGATGTTGTTGCTGTCGCCTTCGAACTGCAGTACCACGTCGACTATGTGTTCAAGGATCTTGGGGCCGGCGATCGTGCCGTCCTTGGTGATGTGTCCGATGATGAATATCGACGTGCCGCTGCCTTTGGCATACTTGAGCAGCGTCGCGGCGCATTCGCGTATCTGCGATACGCTCCCGGCCGACGAGTCGAGCAGGTCGGTATAGATCGTCTGTATCGAGTCGACGATAACCAGATCGGGGTGTTGCTCCTCGATCTGTGCTACGATGTTTTCGAGCAGCGTTTCGGTGTATATCAGGCATTCGTCGTTGCCGATGCCGATGCGCGAGGACCTTAGCTTGATCTGCTCGGCCGACTCCTCGCCCGAAACGTACAGCGTGCGCAGTCCGTTGGCTGCCAGCGCCAACTGCAGCGATAGCGTCGATTTGCCTATTCCCGGTTCGCCGCCCAGAAGGACGAGCGACCCGGGTACGAGACCTCCGCCCAGTACACGGTTGACTTCGGCATTGCCGAGATCGATACGGCGCCGGTCCGATTCGCGGATGTCGCGTACGCGCTGAGGCACCGAGGTCGGGACGTTGGCTATCGTCGCCGCAACCGAACCGCTTTCGCGGGCGATGATCTCCTCAGTGAACGAGTTCCACTCGCCGCACGAAGGGCATCGTCCGAGCCATTTCGGAGCCTCGAATCCGCAGTTCTTGCAGAAGTATGCCTTTTTGACCTTTGCCATAGCCGGTAGTCGTTACTTTATGAAGAATCGGTATATGTCGTTGCCGTTGGCGAAGATGAGCAGCGCCAGTATGAGCAGCAGACCTATGTACTGCGCTATTTCGAGGAAACGGTCGCTCGGCTTGCGTCCGGTTATCATCTCCCACAGCGTGAAGAGCGAATGCCCGCCGTCGAGACCCGGTATCGGGATAATGTTCATGATGGCGAGGATTATCGACAAAAATGCAGTCGTGAACCAGAACTGCTGCCAGTCCCACTCTGAAGGAAATATGTTGCCTATGGCGATAAATCCGCCCAGGTTCTTGTACATCTCGGTCTTGGGCTGGAAGATCATCTTGAGCTGTTGCCAGTAGTTCGATATGACGCGGCCCGTGAGGCGTGCTCCGGCCGGTATCGACTCCCAAAACGAATACTTCTCCGTACGCAGCGTTATTGGTGAGGTGGCTATGAATCCTATTTTACCGTCATTGTTGATCTGAAGTTCGATAGTCGTAATTTCGTTGCCTCGTGCTATGTCGATGGATGCACGTTGTCCGCTGTACTCCTTGAGAAGCTCCCTGACCTTTGCCGCATCCACGGCCTGCACTCCGTTTACGCCAAGAACGATGTCGCCGACAGCCAGGCCGGACTTGGCAGCGTTTGGTTCGGTAATTTCATGTACCTGCATCGGCACGCGCGGCACGTAGAGATCGGTGTAGCTTTCGTTGTTGCGCATGGCAAGCAGCTTGTCGTATGGTATGTCGATGCTTCTGGGCATTCCCAGCCGCTCGACAAGTACATGTCTGTCCTTGTCCGAGAGAACCAGCATGTTCAGTATCTCGTTTACGTTGTCGATCTTCTCACCGTCGATCGAGATTATCTTGTCACCGTCGACAAAACCCATGTCGTGGCCTGTTTCGTTGAAGTTGTAGCCCCAGCGTATGTCGTCGTTGGCCAGATACGAACTGCCCCAGGTGTAAGAAATGCCGCAGTAGATGACAAATGCCAGCAGGAGGTTCATCACCACACCGGCGATCATCACCAGAAAACGCTGCCATGCCGGTTTCGCACGGAACTCGTCGGGCTTTACCGGCTGTTTCATCTGTTCCGTGTCGAGACTCTCGTCGATCATGCCGGCGATCTTGACATATCCTCCAAGCGGAATCCATCCGAGACCGTATTCCGTGTCGCCGCGCTTGAACTTGAAGATCGAGAACCACGGGTCGAAGAATATGTAGAACTTTTCGACCCTGATGCCGAACATGCGTGCTACGATATAGTGTCCGAATTCGTGTATCGCCACCAGAAGCGACAACGACATGAAGAGTTGTATGACCTTGATAACTATTTCCATTTTCCTGTGTCTATATTCCTAAAAAGTTTCTTGCTGTATTTCGTGCTTCGGCATTGCATAGCGCATAATCGTCCAGTGTGGGTGATGCGATGAACGTTGCCTTGCCGAGCGTATGTTCTATGGTTCGTACGATATCGGTATATCCGCATTTGTGGTTGAGGAATGCCCCCACGGCCACCTCATTTGCGCCGTTCATTGTGCAGGCTGCCGTGCCGCCGCGTCGCAGGCAGTCGTATGCGATATCGAGGGCCGGATATTTCACGCGATCCACCTCGCGGAATGTAAGCGTAGGGTGGTCGGCGAAGCTGAATCGTTCAGATGGTCTCGATGCGCGGTGCGGAAACATCAGAGCAAAACTTATCGGCATGTGCATGTCTGGCGTGCCGAGCTGCGCCTTCAGTGCGCCGTCCTCGAACTCGACCAGCGAATGTACGATCGACTGCGGATGGATAATGACCGATATGCGGTCGGCATCCACACCGAACAGCCAGTGAGCCTCGATGACTTCGAATCCCTTGTTAACGAGCGTGGCCGAATCTATTGTGATCTTGGCTCCCATCGTCCACTGCGGATGTTTTAGAGCCTGTTCGGCTGTCATGTCTTTCAGCGCTTCGCGCGGCAGGTCGCGGAAAGCGCCTCCGCTGCATGTTATTATGAGACGTCTCAGTGGCGACTGCTCGCCGATTAGGCACTGGAATATGGCCGAATGTTCCGAGTCGACCGGAAGTATCGGCACACGGCGTTCAAGCGCCATCTTCATGATGATGTCCCCGCCGACGACCAGACTCTCCTTGTTGGCAAGGGCAACCTTCTTGCCGTTCTCGATGGCCCGTACCGTTGGCATCATTCCGGCATATCCGACAAGCGCATTGACAACGGTGTCTACGTTTGAATTGGCCGTTATGTCGCTTATGGCCTTCTCACCTGCATAGACTTTGATGTCGGTATCGGACAGCGCCTCCTTGAGCTGCGGATAGAGCCTTTCGTCGGCGATGACTACGCTGTCGGCATCGAACTCCATGGCCTGACGTGCCAGCAACTCCCAGTTGCGGTTCGCCGTCAGCGTCACTACTTCGAAAAGATCGGGATTTTCGCGAACGATATCGAGTGTCTGGACTCCTATCGAGCCTGTAGAACCGAGTATTGCGAGACCTTGTTTCTTCATTTCATTCAAAATACGATGTAACCTTCCGGATCTACGGCCTTGCCTCCGTTCCACAACTCGAAGCCGAACTGGTCGCTGCCGTCGTCGGCCCGTTCGCTCGCGCTGTATCCGATTACCTCGCTGCCTCGTACGTTCTGCCCTTTGGTGACGATGGTCTGCGACAGATTCCTGTATACCGATACAAGTCCGTTTGGATGCTGTATCTCGATTATGTATGCCTTGTCGGGTGTCCAGATGCTTGTCAGAACAGTCCCGTCGGCCGTAGCCATTACCGGTGACATCGAGGCACTTGCCATGCGGATTCCGTATTTGCCGCCCTTGATGTCGAAGTGCGAGGTTATTATGCCGTCGACCGGCACCGTCATCTCCAGATTGTCGCGTCCGGCCTGACGTTGCGGCACGGTCGTATGAAGTCCGTAGATGCCGTTACCTTCCATCTGGGCGCGAAGCAGCGAATCTTCTGCCGACGGGGCGACGAGCGCCTTGTTGCGATGTATGCTGTCGGTGGCTATCGTGGTCCTCACGGCGGGGGTCTTGCCGTTGATTATAAGTACTATGTTTTCGTTGTAGGTAAGCATGTCGTTCATGCGGCGCTCCATCGAATCGAGACGCATGATGTTGGCCATGAGACTCTCTCGCGAACGCACGGCGTCGCTCTTGTAACCGGGCAGGAACTCGATTACAGGTGTATAGGCCACCAGCAGCAATACTATGATGAAAATCAGAAGGACGAGGGCCAGAAGTCCCGCGAATGCACCTGCCGGTGACACCAGCACATGCCACTCTTCGCTCTTGTCCTCTACGCTCAGCATACTGAAACGGCGCTTATGCAGAGCGCTTTTCCACCATGCCGCAAACGAATCAAACCATTTCATACAAATGCTTTCGAATAAATGCAAAGATAGGGAAAAATGGCGAATAGCATGTATCCGCATAACCGATTTTTTGCTACCTTTGCGCATAACTAAACGAAAAAACCTTGAAATTATGATTAAACCGACATTATTGGTTCTTGCGGCCGGAATGGGATCGCGTTACGGTTCTCTCAAACAGATGGATGGGGTGGGCCCCAACGGCGAAGCCATTATCGACTATTCGATTTACGACGCCATTCGCGCCGGATTCGGCAAGGTGGTGTTCGTCATACGGCACTCTTTTGCCAAGGAGTTCATGGAGGTATTCAACGAGAAGCGTTTCGGCGGCAAGATAGCCGTCGAGTATGTCTATCAGGAGCTCGATTATCTGCCCGAAGGGTTTACTGTGCCCGAAGGCCGTGTCAAGCCGTGGGGTACGAATCATGCCGTAATGATGGCGGCCGACGCAATTCATGAGCCTTTTGCCGTGATAAATGCCGATGACTTTTACGGTGAGGATGCGTATAAGGTTATAGGTGAGTATCTGAAGGGCCTCACTGGATCCGAGAACCACTACTGCATGGTAGGATACGAGGTGAGCAAGACGCTTTCGGAGAATGGTACGGTATCGCGCGGTGTCTGCACCGTCGACGAGAACAAGTTCCTCAAGTCGATGGTCGAGCGTACGCAGATTGAACGCGTCAACGGTACCATACTTTTCCATGACGGTGGAGCCGACGAGCCATTGGCCGAGAATACTCCCGTTTCGATGAACCTGTTCGGATTTACCCCGGATTTCTTCCGCTATTCGAAAGAGTATTTCGTTGAGTTCCTCAAGGCCAACAAGGACAACCTAAAGGCTGAATTCTTTATTCCTTTGATGGTTAACTACCTTATAAGCAACGGTATTGCCAAGCTCAAGGTGCTGAGTACGACTGCTCAGTGGTTCGGTGTAACCTACAAGGAAGACAAGCCTGCATTGATGGCAAAGATCGAGGCGCTTATCGAAAAGGGCGTATACCCTCGCAATCTGTGGGCATAGTACCGGTATACGGAAACGAAAAGCGACTGTCTTGATTGGCAGTCGCTTTTTTGATAATAGTGGTCTGAAAGAGTGTTTATTTGTCGAGTATACCTTCACGTACAAGCAGCTCTCGAACCTTTTCCCAGTCGACGAACGGACGATTGATACCTTCCCTTGTTTTCAACGGACAGCCCAAGGCGCTGTCGTCGATATATATGTCGGCATATACCTTTGGAGACTTTGTCCATTCGTGCTGCGACGGATTCTCGTTCGATGCATACAGCTTTATGCCATTCTTTTCGAACCACTCTTCGGCTCTTTGGAGCAGAGTTCCACTGCGCATCGTATTAAGAATTATTCTGTACCCGTTGTCGGAGAGCTCCTTCAATACCGGTACGGCCCCTATGTCGAATCCAGTGTGCGGATATTCGTGTGAGACGCACGTTCCGTCGAAGTCTACTGCTATGACACAATCCTTTTCCGCCATGACAGCTATGCTTTATCTTGTTTACGAACTTTTGACAGCAGGTACCTTAATATTTTGCCGATTCCTTTCGTCTTTTTGTTGTCGTCATCGTCGGACAAGCCGTAATCATATCCATATCCATATCCATATCCTCGTTTCGTGTATTTTGAGCCGTTGAGGACGATGCACATGTTCAACAGTTTGTGCCCGCGATAGAGATTCTCTATATCCGGAAGTTGTCTACGGTCTGAAACACCTTCCCTTATTACGTATATGCAAAGATCTGAAAGGCGATTCATTATCATTGCATCGGCAACGGCCATGGCCGGAACACTGTCTATTATGATATAATCATACTCTTGTCTCAGTTGTTCGAACAACTTGTCAAGACGCTCGGACATGAGCATCTCTGCCGGGTTGGGTGGTTGCAGACCTGCATACATCATGTCGAGATTGTCGTGCAAATCTCGTTTTGATATTACCTGTTTGACATCATCTACCATACCGGTCATGTATGCCGTCAGTCCATTGGGGTCGTGTCTGTGTCCAAGTTGCTTGGATAACGTACGGCGACGCAGATCCAGATCTAACAGCAGGACCTTTTTGCCGGACATGGCAAGAGTTACGGCCAGATTTGTCGACACGAAAGTTTTGCCTGCAGCTGGTGTCGAGGATGTTACCTGTATGACCTTGATGTTATTGCCATGTACGTTCATGAACCCCATGTTCGTACGCAGTATCCTGAATGCTTCTGAGATACTGTCGCGTCCATTTTCTCTTACTGCTATGGAACCGCGTCCCATAGTCCCTTCATATATGGGTATATCTCCGAGGTACGGTACACTCAGGAACCTTTCGATATCCTTGCGTCCTTTCACTGTCGTGTCGAGCAACGCTATGAGATATATGGCGCCGAACGGTATTATGAAACCGATGACAAGAGCACCCAGCAAAGTTAACATGGTGTTTGGATAAATCGGACGTGAAGGCCCGAAAGCCGAGTCAACGATGCGGGCATTGTTTTCGGTGATGGCCAGCGTAAGGGCATTCTCCTCACGTTTGTTGAGCAGGTACAGGTAGAGTTCTTCCTTGATGCGTTGTTGGCGTGCGATTGAAAGATATCTTTTCTCCTGCGAGGGCGCTGACGAGATGCGGCGGTTGGTCTTGTCCTCCTCCTTGCGGATACTTTGCAGCTGTATGCCTAATGCATTCATGTGCGAGTCGAGAGCTGCAATTATTGAATTGCGTACGGATGACAGATTCCGGTCTAAATCCTGTACTACGGGATTGTTCACGGCACCGTCCGACAACAGTTTCTCACGTCGTATGACAGCCAGATTGTAATCCTCGATCTGCGAATTCAGGGCAGATCCCGAGGCGCCCGAGAATGCGGCGGTAGCAGGTATCAGGGCGAACTGACGACTGTCGTCGCTCAAATAGTCGCGTATGTATCTTGCAACCTCGATCTGGTTTTCTACGCTAAGGCCTTCGGTCTTGAAGGCCGAACTCTCGGCTGTTATGCGCGTAGCTTCCGTCTCAAGGTCGAAAATATTGTTCTCTTTCTTGAATACCTCTATCTCCTTGTCCACTGCGCCCAGTTCCTGACCGATTATTCCAAGGCGTTCGTCGATGAATTCGGCGGTGGTCTCGGCTATGACCTGCTTGTCTCGTACGGCGTCATTGTTGTAGGCATCAATGAGCGAGTTTAGGATGTCTTCGGCACGTTGTGGTACGTTGTCGTTGAGCGACAGTACGATAATCGACGACTGTTTGTTGGCTACCGCCGACTGTATGGCATTTCTGTATGAGTTGGCTACGGCCGTTGCGCTGCCCTTGCTCACTGATATTGTGGAATCGTCGTAGTCTTCAGGTATCAAGAACGGGGTCTTGTTTACCACGACTCTTCCGACTGGGGTAGTAATCGTATCGCCGAAAGATGCTTCGATCACTTCTCTGCGTTCGCGGCGTTTAAGGTCTTTGGCCTTGAAGTTAGTGACGGCTATCTTGTTGCCGCCCTTCAGTTGCACGTCAAAGGAGCATCCTTTGACGCCAGCCCCGTCCAGAACGTCGGCCGCGATGGGAGAAGAGTGGTAAAGATCCACTTCGCATAATCCTGGTTTGGTCTTGTAACTGGTTGTCAGACCGAGCTTCTCGACCACCTCTACCATGAGACGGCGCGACTGCAGTACGAAGAGTTCGTTATCGACGTTACGGCGTGACGATAGACCTATTATGTCGCTGAATGCCGATATGTCGTTGCTGCCCTTGCGGCTGTCCTTGATAAGGATAGTGGCCTGACGCTTGTATACTTTCGGCGTGCTGGCTATATAGTAGAATCCTGCACACAGACATATAAACATCGATATAGCGAACCAATACCATTTCTTGAGCATGAACATTATCAGTTCCATCAGCGAGAATGTCTGTACCGATTCAGTGTCGTTGCCGTATTCGCCCTGCTGTTGCGGGGCGTTATTGAGATTTATGTTCGTATCCGACATTGGTGAGTCTTACTATTTGGTGAGCGAAATGATAGATATTATAAGGGTCGATACACTAACCAGAGAGCTTACCAGCGATAACCAGAATGTGCGGTTTTGGTTGATTTCGGCAGTTGCGGCCTTGTATCTGTTTGGCTTAACGTATACTATGTCGTTCTGCTGCAGGTAGTAGCATGGGGATGAAAACATGTCTTTCGAACGCAGATCGAGATATGTGACTACACTCTTGCCGTCCACCTCGCGTATTACGGCTACTTCTGAACGCACTCCGTAGATGGTAAGGTCTCCGGCCAGAGCAAGTGCATCGAGCACGGTTATTTCGTCGTGGATGATATCGTACTGTCCCGGACGCGACACCTCTCCCATGACGGTTATTTTCATGTCGGCGAACTGTACATTGACGGATGGATCGGAGATATAACCTCCTTCACGGATTTTGTCTGCGATTTCCTTTGCGAGTTCGCTGCGGGTACGTCCTTCACATTGAATCATTCCTATGATCGGCATGTCGAGAGTCCCGTCCGGAGCTACGGTACGGACCTGTAGCGATTGTTCTCCGTTTACGGAAGAAGTGATGCGGGTGTCGGCCGCCAGCGAGTTGTATGTCGATGTCATGTTGAACGGGGCGGCCAGTTCCGGATCCTTGCTTGATACGATTATCTTAAGTTTGTCAAGAGGCTTTATTCGTATTTGTCCATTCTCTACCATCGTGACCATATCCTGATTTTTGGCGTCCTGGAGATATACGATGCGTTTCTGTACGTTGCACGAACACAGCGCAACAACTGCAAATATGCCTATGAACACGTTTGATATTTTCATGTTTATAAGTATCGTTTTTAGGCGGCTGAATAAATTTATGCAAAGATATTATATTGTCTTGATATAATCAAAAAAGATAACTGGAAAATAGATAAAAGAGCCCATTTGCAATTGTATTTCCGTCAGATTATGTAAATTTGGCAGAATTTGATGAAAAAGGTTGTATCATGAGTGTTGATATTGCTTTGCTCGAATGGGGACATAGTGTTCTGTATGAGATGAATGTGCGTCAGCTGACGCCTGAAGGAACGTTGCGCGCCGCTACCGAACGTCTTGAGTTTCTGCGGGCCGTGGGGGTTGATGCCGTGTGGCTTATGCCGATATATCCCATCGGTGAGGTCGAACGCAAGGGGTCGTTGGGTTCCTACTATTCCGTCCGCGACTATTGTGCCGTGAATCCCGAATTCGGCGACATGGCCGATTTCGACCGATTCGTGTCCGAGGCGCACCGCCTGGGTATGCGCGTATTGCTCGACTGGGTAGCCAATCATACCTCGCGTGATGCCCGCTGGCTTACGGAAAAGCCATCGGACTGGTATGAACGAGACGAACATGGGGAGGCATTGGTCCCGTGCGACTGGAACGATACCGCCAAACTGAACTATGCCAACCATGACGTATGGCGCGGTCAGATCGACTCGATGCTCTTCTGGGTAATGGAACACGCTGTCGATGGATTCCGATGCGACATGGCGATGCTTGTGCCCATAGAGTTCTGGCGCGAGGTGTCGGCGGCCCTGCATGCCGTGAAGCACGACATATTTATGCTTGCCGAGGCCGAGGAACTGAACCTGTTTGACGGAGCATTCGATGCAAGCTATGCCTGGGAGATGCACCACATAATATGCGACATAGCGCAGGGACGCCGGCGTGTTACGGCCTTACGCGATTACGTCTATGCCGACATGGCGCGTTACCGCCGCAGTGCCTTCCGCCTGATGTTTACATCGAACCATGATGAAAACTCATGGAACGGCAGTGAATTCGCGCGCCTCGGCGCGGCAGTGGAGATCATGGCGGCCCTGACGTTCGTGTTGCCTCAGAGCCTTCCGCTGATATATACGGGACAGGAGGTCGGCTACGATCACAGTTTTGCCTTTTTCGACCGCGATCCGATACCCGATTACCGTCCCGATTCACATACGGAACTCTATCGACGCCTGACGGCCCTGCGTCATTCGCAGGCTGCGCTTGCGTCGGGCGAGGCATGCGGCAGCTTCGTCGAGATACGCAACAATGCCGAGGATTGCCTGATGACCTTTGTACGCGAATCGGGCGACAGCAGGGTGGTATGCATCATGAATGTTTCGCCATACGCCATACATGCCGATTTCAATACGGGCATATATGCCGGCACATATCGCGATGCCATGCACGGCGGCGATTTCGAACTTTACGGTCATGTTGAGCGGGACATGGCGCCGTGGGAATACCATATTTTGACGAAATAACCATATATTTGCCATCGGAACATGAAACGACTGATTATATTGCTGCTGGCCCTGATGACCGTGGCGGTCGGCCGTGCCGGCGTTTACGGCGTCGACGAGGTGCCGAACGTACAGACGTCGAATCGCTTCAGATTTACGTCCAATCCCGACGGCATTCTTTCGTCCGGGGCCGTTGCGCATATCGATTCGGTATGTTATGCACTGCGGCACGGCAATGTGGCTCAGGTGGCTGTCGTGGCCGTTGACGATATCAAGGGTGACGACGTGTTCACGTTCGCCTACGATCTCTTTTCGAAATGGGGAGTCGGACGGGCCGACCGCGACAACGGCCTGGGCATACTGCTTGTGGCCGATCGGCGTGAAATACGGGTGCTGACGGGACGTGGGCTCGAGGGCGTGTTGCCCGATGCCATCTGTAAACGCGTGCAGATGAAATACATGTTGCCGTATTTCCGCAACGGCGATTACAGCTCGGGAATGGTTGCCGGAGTCGATGCCATGGCGGCTTTGCTACAGGGCAGCGAGGTGGATCTGAGCGGTACGGACGACTATGTGCCGGAGGATGATGCCGATGCGGGATTTATTCTCCTTGTCATGCTGTGCATGTTCGGATTGCCGTTGCTGTTTGCGGTTGTGGCGTTGCTGCTTCGCAGACGATGCCCGGCATGCAAGGCCTTTGCCCTGCATCAGTGCGATGTGAGCAATGTAAAGGATGCCAACGGCGTGAAATACGTATATACGACTTATGTATGCTCGAAGTGCGGTCATAAGGTGGTACGGCGTACGCGCCGACACGACGACAGCGGCTTCGGCAACGGGCGTGGCGGCGGTATGATTATCGGCGGCGGATTCGGCGGCTTTGGTGGCGGCGGTGGAAGCATCGGCGGCGGCTTCGGTGGCGGCGGCTTCGGTGGCGGCAGCTTCGGCGGTGGCGGCTCGGGCTCGCGCTGGTAACTTGTATATGAATTAACCGATAAAAACATATTTGAAAATGAAACGAATTTTCTTGATTGCATCCGTAGTGTTGTGCGCGTTGATGACATCGTGCTCTACCTACAACAACATGGTCTCGAAAGAGGAGGCCGTCAATGCGGCGTGGGGTAACGTCCAGACGCAGTATCAGCGTCGTGCCGACCTCATTCCCAACCTTGTGAATACGGTCAAGGGCTATGCGGCCCACGAGCAGAATACGCTCGATGCCGTTGTCGAGGCGCGAGCCAAGGCTACCTCCATAAACCTTTCGGCCGAAGATCTTACGCCCGAGAAGCTCGACGAATTCCAGCAGGCACAGGGCGAGGTGCGTTCGGCGCTCGGACGTCTGATCGCCGTAGCCGAGAACTATCCCGACCTGAAGGCCAACCAGAATTTCCTCGAGTTGCAGGCTCAGCTGGAGGGAACGGAGAACCGCATAGCCGTTGCGCGCACGCAGTTCAACGATGCAGTGAACGCATATAACGTGTCTGTGCGCAAGTTTCCGGCAAATCTTGTAGCCATGATGTTCTCGTTCGAGCAGAAGCCCTATTTCGAGGCTGACGGCGGCAGTGTGCAGGCTCCGGCCGTGGAGTTCTGATACTCGACGTCTCTATGCATTATGATGCGTACCTCCCACAAGAGGTGCGCATTTTTATGTATATGGTACATAATATGTTCATTTTCCGGTGTTAATGGCAATATATTGTTGTTGTAGCTCGTTTTGCGACAGAAAAGATGCAGCAGACGGATGTGCCCCCCCCCTTGTTGCATTTGTACCATAAATAATACCTTAAAAACACTGCATTTATGAGACTTGAAAATTGTTTCAAGGCCGGATCGCACATTTTGAAGGTTGCGGTATTGGCTGTTTTGTGTACTTTGGCCATCGGCTGCTCCAAGGAGGATAAACTGGAGATTCCCGACTCCTTAAGCGAAAGCGTATGGACCATGTGGACGGAAGAGGGCAGCAAGGAGCTGGTATTCCATTCACATACCGAGTGTACGCTTACGGTGAAACCGGTGGGCGGCGATCCGGTAGAGTACAGGTTTCTTTACAAATACCGTAAGCCTGCCCTCGAGCTCAGACCCTATGACGAGGGTCGCGGCGAGGAGTTGAAGGGATCGATATTCCGTTGGGACGATCACAGTATCGGAATGTCCTTGTATACGTCGGCCGACAACACCCTCGTATTTTCGTCCAGCAAGAGTGACGGCCATACTGTGTGGGCCGATTTATGATGTGATATGCCGGCCGAAATAAAGTCCGGCTGTCGATAATCCGATAAAAAACGAGCCCCGGCACTCAAGAAGAGTGCCGGGGCTTGATGTTAAGGCTGTTCCGAAGGCTTGCGACAAAGGTCTACCCAAACGCCGGAGCCGCCGCCTTCATAATGCCTCGATAGGGTTACTCTGTCTGGCTGCCGTCCATCATGGTTCCCTGAAGAACACCGAGGTTGCCCCAGAGGCCGCCTTCGTCGGTGGCCGTGATGGTTCCGCTGTTGGTGCAGTTCTCGATCATCAGCGCACCTCCGGTGGTCGTGTGACGGCCTATCATGCCGCCTACGTTGGTACCGCCGGTAATGTTGGCCGTATTCACGCAGTTCGAGATGCAGCGGCCGCCGCCGTAACCGTGGGTCTGACCTACGATACCGCCAACGTCGCTACCCGAGCATATGATCTCGCCGTGGTTCTCGCAGTTCTTAACCGAAGCGGAGTAGGGTGCCATGATGTCGGGGTAGGTGCCGTTGCAGCTGCTGCCTCCGTAGAGCTGTGCCGTGATGCCGCCGACGATCTCTGTACCTTTGATTGTGCCGTAGTTCTTGCAGTCGATGACCAGACCCGTACCTCTCGTTCCCGATACGATACCGGCCACGAAGTATGCGTCACCTTCAGCCGTTACGTCGGCATAGTTCGTAACGTTGATGATGTAACCTGTGTTCTGACCGCAGCCGAGGGGCGATACAGCACCGTTGGCATTCGAATAAACCGTTCCGTCAATTACCAGGTCGCGGATGCAACCGCCGTAGATTACATAGGTCTTGCCGTCGAGTTCGTATGCATATTCGCTGTTTCGTTCCTCTTCGGTGGTGGCCTCGTAGATGTACGAGTTGCCCTTGCCGTTGAAGCGTGCGAGCAGACCTACGTTGCTGCCTGCACCGAGCGAGCTCTCCGACGTGAGGTTAACGGTCAGCTTGTGGCCGTCGCCGTCGAGCAGGAAGCCCATGACACCGAGGTTCCTGACCGGAGTAGCGCTCATGTCGATGTCGTTGGTGAGCTTCAGTACAGCGCTGTATATCAGGTCGTACATGCCGGCGGTATAGAGTTCGCCGATCTTGAGCATGTCCTCGGGGGTAGAGAGCAGATAAGGATCTTCGGGGGTACCCGAACCGCCGCCCGAGAAGAGAGGCATTTCGAGTACATAGATGTTCTCGTCTGCAGGCTCTTCGGTAAGTTCGCCGCCTTCCTCTACGGTTACTATTGTCTTTGCACCGGTGTTGTCGGCGGTTCTTGCGATGCTGCCTACCGTGCCGTAGATGTCTACGTTGCCCGACTGTACGTTGAGTTCGTCAACGGAAGAATCCTCACCGACGGTCAATGGAGCTGCCGAGCAGGTAACTGCGCCGTAATCGCCTTCGAGTGTCACGTCCGAAGCGGGAGCGTTGATGTTGACATCGCCCGCGCCCTCTTCGATTACAACGGTTACGTTGCCGGCATATTCGCCGTTCTCGGTAACCACTTCTATCGAGGCACCTTCCTCTACGCTGCTGAATACGAGTACGAGGTTTTCGCCTTCCATGCCTGCCGGAATTACGACCGTGTTGTCAGTGCCGGTTACGGGTTCGGTTACGGTGTACTCCTTGGCATCGAGGCCTTCAAGTACGCTGTTAAGCTCGTCGATATTCGAAACTGTCTCTACATTCTTGTCGATGGAGCCGTCGAATTCGGGAACGACCGTAACGTTGATGTCGGCCTTCTTGGTCAGAAGGTTACCCGATACGTTGGTGCGGTAGTTGCGCTGAACCGGAATGTTCGTGAATTCGTAAGCCGTTGCCACCTCGGCGTCATCGCTGTTGAGGAACGACATGGTGAAGTTCACGAGATACTGCTCCGTACCGTTGGGGGCGAAGATGTAGTCGAACGTCAGATCACCGGTCTCGCTGTCAACCACGTCGACCGCTGCCGAGTAATCTACGGCTACGGTCTCGCCTGCGAGTTCACCAGTGAGCAGGTTGATGCCGGTGTATACCTTCTCGAAAGCTATCGAGGCTTTGGTCGGAACGAGTGCCTTGTTGGCCTTTTTAACTTCGGCTGCATCGAGGGTCTTGACGTTGAGCTGACCGAAGGGACGGCGAAGCTCCACCGAAACGGCCTGGCTCTTGTCGGCCGTTACGGTTGCGGTACCGAAGAAGGCGTCGCGTTCGTCGTCGTTGCCGAGATATTGTTCAGCATCGGCAAACGTAACGTTCTCGAGGTCGGCAGTCACATAGTGCTTGTCGGTGAAGTTTTCCGGGTTGTCACCGTTGGCGCAGTCGGCCCAGAAGGCCAGCGTGTACTCCTCGCCGGCAACAAGCCTTGCCTGGAACGTGGCCTTGAGACCTTCGACCGCAACAGTCTGCTGCTGGCCGTAAAGAACTCCGTCAAGGTAGATGCCCATGATACAACGGTTGACCGATGAGCCGTCGCCGGCTGCACGGGTCAACTGCATCTCCGAGGGGAAGAGGGCAGACACGGTGATGAGGGTCTCACCGCCGTTTGCGACATCTGTCATCTCTGTTTTCTGGCATGATGTCGTCATGCCGAGAGCGAATAGAATCGCTGCAAATAGGGTTTTTTTCATTTGATTTGGGTTTTGATCTTGAAAATCCCCCCCCCAGTTTCGGGGAAGGGACAGACTATCAAACTGTTATAATTTGTTGTTTGGGTATTTTGTTCTCTTCTGTAAATTTTATATTTTATACTTAACTGTTTGTTGCACAAATGTATATATCCGCACCATTTATTCCAAATTTTTTATGTGTTTTTTATTGTTTTCTGTTCGGCTCTTCGTATTAAAAATTATTGTCGGATATTAAATCTCTGTTTTGTCCGTATTCGACTTATGGAACATTCGTGTGCAAATGAAAAAAGCCGGAAGAACTCGCCATGTTCTTCCGGCTTCGGCCTGCGGCCTGTCGTTACCTTATTAAAAACACACTATGTCTGTTCATCAGTTCTCTTTGGCCAGACGGCTGGTGTCGGCACCGCTCTCGACGCTGCGCTGCTGGAATTTCTTGCCCTTGTTGAAGGTGTACGATGCCGAGAATGTGAACATGGGCCTCTGCCAAGGCAGTCGGGAGCTGACCGTCCGTGTGAACTCGTCGCCATTAAATGTGAATCGCATTTTCTGCGGAATGATGTTCCGCACGCCGGCCGACAGCGTAAGCCGATCCTCGAAGAAACGCTTCTTGACCGATGCGTTGAGCGATACGGTACCCTTGCCCGAGATGTTCGATACGTACATGTTGCTCGACCCGTAGCAGCTCAGGTCGATATAGAACTGCTTGGGCAGCGTGAAGGTTGTTGTGGCGTTTGCGTACCACATGAAGTGATACTGCTGCGGGGAACTCTTCGTGATACGCGTGCCGTAGTACATCGCCGTGCCGTTGATGTTCATAGACCACCATTTGGTGAACTGGAACGGCAGGCTCAACGATGCATAATAGAGGCTTGTCCGGTCGAGGTTCTCTGTGGTCAGGTAGCTGATGTTCGGATTGTCTTCGTCGATGCGTGCTATCTGCTGTATCTCGTCTTTCTGCAGCTGCGCACCCAGTGTCAGCGAATATTTGTACTTCATTACGAACGTCATCGAGATGTCGTTGCTGAACTGCGGGTCGAGATTCGGGTTTCCGATCTGATATGTGTAGTCCGATATCTGCTGCCGTTCGGGGTTCAGGGCCCAGAAGCTCGGACGGCGTATCTTGCGGGCGTATTGCAGTACCATCGAGTAGGAGCCGTCCTTCTTCATCGAATACGATACGCTGGCGTTGGGGAAGAGGCTGAAGTATTTCTGCCTTGCAACCTCGTGCCGTCCCGACGTATGGGTGTACTCGCCGCGCAGGCCGGCCGAAAGGTTCCACCGTCCGAGTCTTGCGTCGGCGATGGCATACAGGGCGCCGATATGCTCGACATAGTCGATGTCGTAGTTGTAGCCGTCGCTGCGGGGATTCCATATGCCCGTATCGTAGTCCTGCTGTTCATAGAAGGCGTTGCTTGCCATGATGTTGTTGGTGTACTTGCCACCCGTGCGCAGGGTTATCTTAGGCGAAAATATCTTCTCGTACGACAGGTCTACGGTCGTTACGTTGTAGTCGGTGTCGGGAAGTATTACGGGACCGCCGCCGTAATCGGAAGATAGCGAACGTTTGGTCAGATAGCGGTTGTGCGTATCCGACTTGTTATAGGTATAGTCGGCCAGCAGCTTGACCTTTGATCCGAGCGTGTCGAGCTTGATTATGTAGTTGAATGTCGCCGTGACAGAGTTGCTCGGATTGCTGCTGTTGTACCGGCTGTCGTTGTTGCTGATGTATGCCGGGTCGGCGTTCTCGAACAGCGTACCCGACTCGGTGTCGGTTCCGAACTGTGACCCGTAATATTCGATCTCGGCGCCTATGCTGTGACGGTCGTTGATGTCGTATATCGCCCCGAAGCGCCCGCCGTACCACTGGCCGTTGGCCCGTTGTGTGGTCTCGGCCTGGAGTCGGTTGCTGTTGACAGAGTATTGGGTATTCTCGTCCGACTGGAACTTCATTGCGTTGTTGGAGTACCAGCCCGAAGCGTTTATGGTCCATTTGCCGGAGTTGTAGTTGAGGTTCAGTGACGGGCTGTACATGTGCTGCAATTCGTTATGACGCGTATTGAACGATACGGTTCCCATCAGGCCGATATCGCGCTTGCGCTTGAGCGTTATCTTGATTATGCCGCCTGCCGAGTCGGCATCGTAGTCGGCGCCGCTTTGCGGTATGATCTCGATCTTCTGCACGTCGTCGTTCTTGAGGTTGCGCAGGTAGTTGAGCAGCTGCTCGTCGGAGTATCTCAACTCGCGGTCGTTGACATAGACCTTCGCTCCCGACTTGCCGTAGATCGAAATCTTGTCGTCGTTTACGAATACGCCCGGTGAAGCCTCCAGCAGCTCCACGCCGTCCTTGCCTATCGACGAGGGCATGTTGGCCACGTCCACCACGAAACGGTCGGCCTCGCGCCGTATGATCTGTGCCTTGACCTCGACTCCCTCGATCTCGACGGACGAACTCTTCATCCGGAATGTGCCGAGATCGCCGGCCCCCTTTATTACGATATGGCTGTTTACGGGTTCATAACCAAGAAACTCGATTATGAAATCGTATTCGCCGTTGGCTATGTTCATGCTGAATTCGCCGTTGTCGTCGGTAGTGGTCCCGGCAATCTGGTTGTTGCCCTTCATGGCTACTACCGTGGCGTATGCAACCGGTTCACCTTTTTCGTCTTCAACCGTTCCGGTTACGGGCGACTGCTTTGCGGCAAAAACCTCGGCCGTAACCATCATCGCCGCAATCATGCATGTGAATAGACGTTTCATTGCTGTTGGTTTATTGTTCTGTTCGTTATTCGATGCTACAAAGATATGTGTTTTTTTTTATACCGTGCAATACATAGTACCTAATTTTGCGTTTTTTTCTCGAAAAAAATTCATACATATATATAAAATTGAATTTTGTTGAAAACTTCTTGCCGTGAAATAGGGGACGACTCGAAAAAAATAAGTAAAATTGCAGGTTGAATTATAATGGCATATTATCGCTTTATATCATGCTGAGCCTGCTTTTTTACATTTATACCGTCATTATCTGCACCGTGATGCTGCTGGTGTCGGCCGTGGTTTTCGTCATTACTGTCCCGTTCGACCGCAGCCGTCGGATCGTGCATGAGTTTTCGCGTGCATTGGTCTACATGTTCGTGCTTGTGCCGCCATTCTGGCGCCGCAAGGTGACGGGCATGGAGAATCTGGATCCGTCGAAACCTTATGTCATCGTCATCAACCACCAGTCGATGGTCGATATCATGGCGCTCTATTTCCTGCCGCTCAACTTCCGCTGGGTCTCCAAGCGCGAGGTCTTTCGTCTGCCGTTTTTCGGGCAGTTCCTCGTGCTGCACGGCGACATAGCCATCGAACGCGGCAACGGTGCCGAGGCCATGCGCAAGGTGCTCGAACGGGGCACGATGTGGTTGTCGCGCGGGGCGTCTGTGTCGATGTTCCCCGAGGGTACGCGCTCGAAGGACGGTGAGATACATCGTTTCAAGGCCGGTGCCTTCTCATTGGCACGTGAGGCGGGTGTGGCTATCCTGCCCGTGGTGATGGACGGTACCCGTACCATGTTCAGGGCGAAGATGCTCTTCAACTGGCACAATACCTTCAAGGTTAACGTATTGCCGGCAGTGAGCGCCGAGGAGGTCGCTTCGCTCGAACAGCATGAACTTATGGAGCGTGTACGCACAAGCATGGTTGAGGCTCTGGCCGAGATGCGCCGTAATGACCGTTAGGAATGTCTATGTCTGAATTGAAGAACAACAATACTGCAAGTTATGGCGATGACGCCATAGTTACCCTCAGCCCGCGCGAGCACATACGCCTGCGCCCGGGCATGTATATCGGCAAGCTCGGCGACGGCAGCCAGCCCGACGACGGCATCTACGTCCTGATCAAGGAGGTGGTTGACAACTCCGTTGACGAGTTCATAATGGGCGCCGGCAAATCCGTCGAGATCACCATCGAGGACAATGTGGTTACGGTGCGCGACTACGGTCGCGGCATTCCGCTCAAGTCCCTGTCGGCGGCAGTCAGCGAGATGAATACCGGCGGCAAGTACGGCGGTACGGCCTTCAAGAAGACCGTGGGTCTGAACGGTGTCGGCGTCAAGGCCGTGAACATGCTTTCGAGCGAGTTTACGGCACGTTCCGTACGTGACGGCGAGGCCCGCACGGTCGTATTCGCCAAGGGACTCGAGGTCAGCGACAAGTGGGAGAGCGGCGTGAACGAGAAGAACGGAACGATGATCTCCTTTCGCGTCGATACCGAGATATTCGGCGAGTACTCCTATCACATGGAGTATGTCGAGCAGATGGTGCGGAACTACTCCTACCTTAATCTCGGGCTGACGTTTATACTGAACGGAACGCCGTATGTCTCCAAGAACGGCTTGCTCGACCTGCTCAACGACAACATGTCCGACGAACCGCTCTATCCGCCCATTCACCTTTCGGGCAACGATATCGAGGTGGTCATAACCCACGGAAGCGGTTACGGCGAGAGTTACTATTCGTTCGTGAACGGTCAGTACACGTCGCAGGGCGGAACGCACCAGACGGCTTTCCGCGAGGCCATAGCCAAGACCGTCAAGGAGTTCTACCACAAGGATTACGATCCGTCGGACATACGTACGTCGATCATTGCGGCCATATCGGTCAAGGTTACCGATCCGGTTTTCGAGTCTCAGACCAAGATCAAGCTGGGGTCCAAGGAGGTCGAGCCGGGAGTGTCGATGAGGCAGTTCGTCGGCGATTTTCTGGGTGTGCAGCTGGACAACTACCTGCACAAGCATCCCGATACCGCCCAGATCCTGCAGAAGAAGATCGTCGACAACGAGAAGGAGCGCAAGGCCATCTCGGGCATACAGAAAAAGGCGCGCGAGACGGCCAAGAAGGTGTCGCTAAACAACCGCAAGCTCCGCGACTGCAAGATACACTTTACGGACAAGCACGAACTTGCCGAGCAGACCATGATCTTCATCACGGAGGGTAATTCGGCGTCGGGTTCCATCACGGCCAGCCGTGACGTGCGGACGCAGGCTGTCTTTTCGCTGCGCGGTAAACCGCTCAACAGCTATGGTCTCACGAAGAAGGTGGTCTACGAAAACGAGGAGTTCAACCTGTTGCAGGCTGCGCTCAATATCGAGGAGGACATGGACAACCTGCGTTACAACAAGGTGATCATAGCGACCGATGCCGATGTGGACGGCATGCACATACGTCTGCTGATGACATCGTTTTTCCTGCAGTTCTTCCCCGACGTCATACGAGGCGGTCATCTCTTCATACTTCAGACGCCGCTGTTCCGCGTACGCAACAAGAAGGAGACATACTATTGCTATTCGGAAGACGAACGCGAGAAGGCAATAAAAAAGTGCGGCGCCAATGCCGAGATTACGCGATTCAAGGGTCTCGGCGAGATTTCGGCCGATGAGTTCAAGGAGTTCATCGGCGAGAACATGCGTCTTGATATGGTTCGTCTGACGAAGGACGATCCCATACACGAGCTGTTGTCTTTCTACATGGGCAAGAATACCTATGACCGCCAGAACTTTATTATCAACAACCTGCGAATCGAGGAGGACCTCGTCGAGAACCCGGATCAGATATGACAGAAGAAGACAAGGATATAATTGAACAGGAAGACCGTTCGACGGCCGAGGAACCGGTGGACGAGGAGCGTCCTGTCGACGAACCGACCGGGCAGGTCGGCAAATACGACCGGCTGACGGCCGAAAACAGCGTGCGCAAGTTGACTGGAATGTACAAGACGTGGTTTCTCGACTACGCCTCATATGTCATTCTCGAGCGCGCGGTGCCACATATCGAGGATGGCCTGAAACCGGTGCAGCGACGCATCCTGCATGCGATGAAGAGCGTCGACGACGGCCGATACAACAAGGTGGCCAACATCGTTGGTCAGACCATGCAGTACCACCCGCACGGCGACGCGTCGATAAAGGATGCGCTGGTGCAGTTGGGGCAGAAGGACCTGCTTATAGACTGCCAGGGAAACTGGGGTAACATACTTACGGGCGACGAGGCGGCCGCAGGCCGTTATATCGAGGCGCGCCTGTCGAAATTCGCTCTCGACGTGGTGTTCAACAAGAAGACCACGGAGTGGATGCGTTCGTACGACGGCCGAAACGAGGAGCCGGTGACGCTGCCTATCAAGTTCCCGTTGTTGCTGGCTCAGGGTGCGGACGGCATAGCCGTAGGTCTGGCCTCGAAGATTCTGCCGCACAACTTCAACGAACTGATCAGCGCCTGCATAGCCCATCTGCGCGGTGAGGATTTCCAGCTCTATCCCGATTTCCCGACCGGCGGCATGATCGACGTGAGCCGTTACAACGACGGTCTGCGCGGCGGGACGGTCAAGGTTCGTGCCCGCATATCGAAGATCGACAAGCGTACGCTGGCCATAACGGAGATACCGTACACCACGACTACCGAGTCGCTCAAGGATTCTATCATCAAGGCCAATGACAAGGGCAAGATCAAGATCCGCAAGGTCGATGACAATACGGCCGAGAAGGTTGAGATCGTGATACAGGTGGCGGCCGACGAGTCGAGCGACAAGACCATCGATGCACTGTATGCCTTTACCGACTGCGAGGTGTCGATCGCTCCAAACTCGTGCGTGATATGCGACGAGAAGCCGGTGTTCATGGGCGTAAAGGAGATTCTGCGCCGCTCGGCCGACCATACGAAGGCTTTGCTCGGGCGTGAACTCGAGATAAAACTCAATGAACTGAACGAGGCGTGGCATGCAGCTTCGCTCGAACGTATCTTCATCGAGAACAAGCTTTATCAGTTGATCGAGGGGTGCCGGAGCCGTGAGGAAGCATACGCCGCCGTGGACAAGGGTCTGGAGCCCTTCAAGAAACTGTTGCGCCGTGAGGTGACGATCGAGGACGTGCAGCGCCTGACCGAACTGAAGTTCATTCGCATATCGCGGTACGACAGCGACAGGGCCGATAACGAGATACGCCAGATCGAGGCCGACATCGAGCAGACGAAGGACAATATCGCCCACCTGACGGACTATGCCGTTGCATATTACGAGCGTATACGCGAGAAATACGGCAAGGGACGCGAGCGTCGCACCGAGATCCGTGAGTTCGATTCGATCGAGGCGACGAAGGTCGCCGTTACGAATGCCAAACTCTATGTTGACCGGGCCGAGGGGTTCTTCGGTATCGGCAAGAGCATGAAGGACGCGGAGTTCGTATGCGACTGCTCGGATATCGACGACGTGATAGTGATCCTGAAGGACGGCCGTTATGTCATCACCAAGGTGAGCGACAAGAGCTTCTTCGACAAGGGTATATATTATATAGGAGTGTTCAAGCGCAACGACGAACGCACAATATACAACGTTCTCTACCGCGACGGCAAGAACGGCCCGATCATGATGAAGCGATGCGCCATCAAGGGAATTACGCGCGACAAGGAGTACAACCTGACCAAGGGTACTCCCAAGAGCGAGATACTCTACATGTCGGTCAACGCCAACGGCGAGGCCGAGGTGCTGAAGATCTATTTCAAGCCGCGTCCGCGACTGAAGAAGCTGATTGTCGACCTCGACTTCTCGACTTTGGCCATAAAGGGACGCCAGAGCCAGGGCAACCTCTTCTCGCGTTACGGCATACACAAGATCGTGCTCAAGGAGCGCGGGACATCGACACTCGGAGGGCAGAACATCTGGTACGACGATGACATACACAGGCTCAATACCGACGGGCGAGGCATTCTGCTCGGGGAGTTCAAGGGCGATGACAAGATCGTGGTATGGACATCGAAAAACCAGTACTACATTACCGGTTTCGATGTGGCTCAGCACTTCCCGGACGATACTATTCTCGTACAGAAGTTCTCGGCCGACAAGGTGTACAGCGTATGCTATTTCGATCGTGAGCAGGGCTACTATTACATGAAGCGTTTTGCACTGGAGATGACCGACAGGATGCAGTATTTCCTCGACGAAAACGGTCAAAACGATCTTGTATGCGTAACGGGTTGCAAGGGTGCCAAACTGCGTATTACGTACAAGGGAGCGCAGGCATCGCGTCCGGCCGACAAGATCGATGTGGACGAATTCGTTGGGGTAAAGAGCCATCGCGCCAAGGGCAAGCGTTTGACCACATACGATGTCGATACGCTTACGTTCATCGAACCTGAAGAGCCCGAGGAGCCCGAGTCAGAAGATGAGGACCCGGAAACGTCTGGAGTTGATGGAGACGACGTGATGGATACGGAGTCGGATAATGCCGCTCCGGCCGATATAACCGACATGATAGATGACGGGGAGGTTACGGTTACGGATGACGGGGTGCGTCTGGAGATAGACCGCCCGCACAATGAACTTGACGAACAGATTGATCCAGAACAGCTGAACCTGTTCTGAATGCTGAGATGAAACTCTTTCTGATAGGATACATGGGCTGCGGCAAGAGTTCGCTGGGCCGCAAGGTGGCCAGGCGTCTCGGCGTGCGCTTCGTCGATACCGATGCGGTGATCGAGGAGCGCGAGGGGGCATCCATATCCGATATATTTCAATACGAGGGCGAGGAGTATTTCCGACGTCTCGAACGGTCGGTGATCGACGAGGTTGCGGACGATACGGCCGATGTCGTCGTATCGACCGGCGGCGGACTGCCTGTATGGAAGGACAACATGGAGACGATGAACCGCGTCGGAACAACGGTGTACATACGCCGGTCTGCCGAACAGATTGCCTCGCGGCTCTCGCCGTACGGGCGTCAGAAACGTCCCAAACTGCGAGGGCTGAGCGACGACGAGATCGTCGATTTCATGACGCGCAACATGGCCGAACGCGAGCCGTATTATGCCAGGGCACTCCATGTGTTGGATACGGACGGCGTCAGCGACGGTGAACTTGCAGACAGGATAGTAGAGTTATTCAGCAGCGATGAACGATAATCCCATAGGCGTGTACGACTCCGGTTTCGGAGGGTTGAGCATTTGGCGGGCTATTTATGAAGCCCTGCCGAACGAGTCCATCGTATATCTGGGCGACGGCAAGAACTGTCCCTATGGCAGCCGTTCGCGCGAGGAGATACGACAGCTGGCCGACGAAGCCGTGCGGCTTCTGCTCGGACGCGGGTGCAAGATGATCGTGGTGGCCTGCAATACGGCTACGGCTGCTGCCATAGAGTACCTTCGTGCGAAGTATCCCGAGATTCCGTTTGTCGGACTCGAACCGGCCGTGAAACCGGCATGCCTTTCGACCGGGACGGGTGTTGTAGGAGTTCTGGCAACGGAACGCAGCCTCGAAGGCGACCTTTTCCGCCGCACGGCAGCCCGTTATGCCGACAAGGTACGTATTTTGACGGCTGTGGGCGAGGGCTTCGTGGAGATTGTGGAGAACGACGCCGAACAGACGCCCGAGGCCGAAGAGACCGTACGACGCGTACTCGAGCCCATGATAGCGGCAGGCGCCGACCGGATTGTGCTCGGTTGTACGCACTATCCGTTTCTGATACCTGTAATGGAACGTGTCATCGGTGAACGCAATGTAGAGATCGTAGATTCGGGCGCTGCGGTCGAACGTCGTGTCGAACATCTGCTGGATGAATGCGGACTGCGTGCCGGTGTGGGGCATAAGCCCGAATATGAGTTCGTTACATTTGCTGACGACGAATACGGACGGCGCCTCGAACACAAGGCATTCGGGCGCTGAATTTGATAAAGTGGCAAAAAATTATTATCTTCGTTCGATAAATGCGCTTGTTTTATGGCGGTGAGTGAAAAGAAAACGACAGACAAGGCTCCTGAGAACCGTTCGGGGCGTGACAATGCCCGATGGATCTTCGGGCTTGTGGTGTTGTTTGTCGGCGTCTTCGCGACGCTGGCCGTCATTTCATACTATTTCAACTGGAAGAACGATTACAGCGTACTCTACAATGTCGAGCAGGACGATCCACGCGCGGAGAAGGAGATAGGCAACATCTGCGGTTACGGCGGAGCCTGGATTGCAGACAAGCTTGCCGGTCGTTCGTTCGGCCTTTTCGGCCTTTTCATACCAGTCATATTGACACTCATCGGTCTTCGCATCATACGCCGCCGTCCGTTGCTGTTCAACCATTCGGTCCTGAGCGGACTCTTGCTGCTTATTCTCGGTTCGCTTACCCTGGGGCTGGCTTTCGGCCCGAAGTGGGGAATCTTCGGCAGCGGTCTCGGCGGAGCATACGGCATAGCCATAGCCGAAAAACTTCAGAACGGCATCGGTGTGGCCGGAGCTTCGATATTGCTGCTTGCGGGCTGGATTCTTACGGGCGTATTCATCAACAGCAACTTTATAAATACTGTTAACAAGGCCGGTACGGCCGTGTTCCACGAAGGCGAACAGATAGCAGGCAGCGTGTGGGGACTGCTGCGCCGTGCACGTAAAAATCGCAAGAAGACCGAGAATGGGACCGAGCCTGAATCCGTGCAGGAGCCGGTTGAGGATACCACAGTCATCCGTACGATATCGGAACAGCCACAGACGTCCCAACCGGAACAGCCGGTAAAACCGGTTGACAATGAACCGGAGATGAGTGTCTCCGCACCTGTATTCGAGCCGCCTGTTACGATCAACGATACGTTCAAACCCGGATACCAATCCGAACCTAAACGGAAGGAAGATTCCGTTGCGGCCGACAGGAAGGCTGACGGTGATGACGGATTCGTCGAGGTGGATCTTTCGGAGCAGAAGGACGACAGCAAAATAAAGACTATCGTCGTCGAGGAGCATCAGGCGGCAGTAGTCGACGAGAAGAACATCGAGAAGAAACTCTACGATCCCCTGAAGGACGTACACAACTACAAGCGTCCGCCGGTGGATCTGCTGGACGAATACCGCTCCAGTTCACACGTGTCGGACGAGGAGATTACGTTCAACAAGAAGAAGATCGAGGAGACGCTCGCGAACTTCGGCATACCCATTCGCGAGATGAAGGCTACAATCGGCCCTACCGTCACGCTTTACGAGATCGTGCAGGAGCAGGGTGTCAAGATCTCGCGCATACAGGGCCTCGAGAATGATATAGCCCAGAGCCTCAAGGCGCTTGGCATACGTATCATAGCCCCCATACCGGGACGCGGTACCATAGGTATCGAGGTGCCGAACCGCGACAAGGAGATCGTGTCGATGCGATCGGCCATTCTGTCGAAACGCTTCCAGCAGTTCAACGCCGAACTGCCGGTAGTCATCGGTCGTACCATCCAGAACGAGAATTACGTCTTCGACCTTGCAAAGATGCCGCACCTGCTTGTTGCCGGTGCTACGGGTCAGGGAAAATCGGTCGGTCTGAATGCCATCATCACGTCGCTGCTTTACCGCAAGCATCCGGCGCAGCTGAAGTTCGTGCTTATCGACCCGAAGATGGTCGAATTCTCGCTGTACGCCAAACTCGAGAAGCACTTCCTGGCCAAGATGGCCTCGGAGGAGGATGCCATCGTTACCGATCCCAAGAAAGCCGTATATACGTTCAATTCGTTGTGTCTCGAGATGGATGCCCGTCTTGATCTGTGCCGCAAGGCCGGAGCCCGCAATATAGTCGAGTACAACGAAAAGTTCGTCAACTACAAGCTCAATCCCGAAAACGGACACCGCTACCTGCCGTATATCGTGGTGGTCGTCGACGAGTTTGCGGATCTTATCATGACGGCCCGCGAGGTCGAGGCTCCGGTCATGCGTCTTGCACAGAAGGCGCGTGCCATCGGCATACACCTCATCATTGCGACGCAGCGACCCGACGTTAAGGTCATCACGGGCGGTATCAAGGCCAACTTCCCGGCTCGTATGGCTTTCCGTGTCATGCAGATGATCGACTCGCGCACCATAATCGACCAGCCGGGAGCCAATCAGCTCATAGGCCGCGGCGACATGCTTTTCTCGAAGGACGGAGCATTGACACGTATCCAGTGCGCATTGGTCGAGACTGCCGAGGTGGAGAAGATCGTCGACTTCATATCGCATCAGAACGGATATCCGTCGGCATACGCACTTCCCGACTACGAGGAGGCCGGCAGCGGTAACGAGTCGTCGCTGGGCAGCGATCTGGGCGGCGGTGCACCGGTCAAGTACGACCCTCTGTTTGCCGACATAGCACGCGATGCGGTTTCTGGCGGACAGATCTCGACATCGTACATACAGCGCAACTACGAGGTAGGATTCAACCGTGCGGGACGTATCATGACGCAACTTGAACGTGCCGGCATTGTCGGTCCGCAGATAGGTGCCAAACAGCGCGAAATCAAGTTCTACGACCTGCCGTCGCTCGAAGCGAAGCTGCAGGATCTCGGCGTACAGTAAAATTCGGACAATGAAAAGACTGACCTTCATATTATTGCTGCTTGCTTCGGTATGCGGTTTTGTCGGAGTATATGCCGATGAGACTGCCGCATCGGTCGTCGGTCGCATGTCGGCTGCGGTCAAGGCTCTCGGCAGTTACGAGGTCTCGTTTACGGTTCATGCCGGTGACTATTCGGGCGATGGCCGTTATGCCGTCAGCGGCGGCGATTACAATCTGTCGTTGGCCGGTGTCGACGTTTTCGGCGACGGGGCGGTGCGATACGAGGTGAACAATGCCCGGCGCGAAATAACGATAGATACGGTCGATACCTCGAGCCACAACATACTCGTCAATCCTGCCGGCGGACTCGATTTCATAGGCGACGAGTTCACTTCACGTATTGTGTCGCAGGACGGCTCCGCGGTAGTCGTGAGGCTTACGCCGACAGACGGTACGGCCGGCACCATCGATGTGACGGTGTCGACCGCCACGTGGCTGCCGTCGAAACTCGTCTATGATCTCAACGGCGACAGCGTGGTGGTGGAGATAACCGGCATCGCCGCAACGACCAAACGGCTTGCCGCGTTCGATGCGTCGGCCTACAACGGGTACGAAATCATCGATTTCCGTTGATGTTGCGCTCTGTTGCACCGCAAATGTGGATTTATTGTTGAAAAATGGCTGTGCATGCGGATTGCCGTTTGCCGTAAAAACAATACTTTTGTGTGCAAAAGTCAGCTTTTGCTCCTAACTTAATTGGTAATAAAGATGAAAAAAGTCGATGTAGTTCTCGGACTGCAGTGGGGCGACGAGGGTAAAGGCAAGGTCGTAGACGTGCTGACTCCCGAATACAAGGTCATCGCCCGATTTCAGGGCGGACCCAATGCCGGCCATTCAATTCATTTCGCAGGTAAAAGTTTCGTACTTCACACAATCCCTTCGGGTATCTTCCGCAAGGGGTCGGTCAATGTCATCGGTAACGGCGTGGTGATCGATCCGGTGATTCTGGCCGACGAGATCGCCAAGATCGAGGCCATGGGTGTCAACGTGGCCGACAAGCTTCTGATATCGAAAAAGGCTCATCTGATTCTGCCGACGCACCGCATCATCGATGCGGCGAGCGAGGCCGCCAAGGGCAAAACCAAGATCGGTTCGACGCTCAAGGGTATCGGCCCGACCTATATGGACAAGACCGGCCGTAACGGCCTGCGTGTGGGCGATATCGTGTCGCCGCAGTTCATGGAGCGTTACGAGCGTCTCAAGAACAAACATATAGCTCTACTGAAACAGTACGATTACAAGTACGACATCGCCGAGTACGAGAAGGAGTGGTTCGCTGGCATAGACGTAATGCGCCGCTTCGAATTTATCGAGAGCGAATATGTCGTCAATCGTTTTGTCGATGACGGTGATGCCATTCTGGCCGAGGGCGCACAGGGTTCGATGCTCGACATCGATTTCGGAACATATCCGTTCGTGACTTCGTCCAATACGATGTGTGCCGGTGTATGTACGGGCCTCGGCGTTGCTCCGTCGCGCATAGGTGACGTTTTCGGCATATTCAAGGCCTACTGCACGCGTGTCGGCAGCGGTCCGTTCCCCACGGAACTCTTCGATGCTACGGGTGAGACGCTGCGTCAGGTAGGACACGAATTCGGCGCCACGACGGGACGTCCCCGCCGTTGCGGATGGCTCGACATGGTGGCCCTGAAATATGCCGTGATGATGAACGGCGTAACCGGACTTATCATGATGAAGGCCGACGTGATGAACGACTTCGATACGATAAAGGTGGCCACGGCATACGAACTGGACGGCAAGCAGATAGACTACTTCCCCTATGAGGCTGGCGATGACCTCAAACCCGTATACCGCGAGTTCAAGGGATGGAAATGCGATATCTGCAAGGTTCGCAACTACGATGATTTCCCGCAGGAGTTCCGTGACTATGTAGAGTATATCGAGAAGGAGACGGGCGTACCCGTAAAGATAATATCGGTAGGACCCGACCGTGACGAGACTGTCGTAAGATAGCCGACGACCGTAATGAAAAGATGAGGCGGACACCTTACAGTGTCCGCCTCATCTTTTTGTAGTATCAGGCCTTGGCAGCCTTGGGAACGGTGGTCTCGGCCGGAGCGAAAATGTTGAGGCCGAGTTGTGCGGCAATATACTTCAGGGCTTTCTGTGCCTTGACCGAATTGCCGGCCTTGTCGAGCGGCGGTGCAAATGCGGCGATGCCAACGACGCCGGGAACCACGCCCATGATTCCTCCGCCGACACCGCTCTTTGCCGGAACGCCTGTCGTGAAGAGCCAGTCTCCGGTATTCTCGTAGAAGCCGACGGTAGCCATGAGCGATGCAATGTGCGGTGTCAGGTGCGATTTGAAGACCTGCTTGCCGGTTGTCGGATTCATGCCTCCGAAAGATATTGTTCCGGCCATGATGGCCAGCTGTCGGGCCGTAATACCGATCGAACACTGCCGCGTGTAGAGGTCGAGCGACATCTCGGGATCGTCGTATATGCGGTTGTAGTTCTTGAGCAACCATGCTATCGACCGGTTGTTGAAGTTGGTGTCGGACTCCGATTTGTAGAGTTCGTCGATGACTTCGACCTTCGATCCGCAAAGACCCTCGATGAAATCGGTTATGGCCTTCCATTTCTTGTCCGCATCACCGGTTGGTTTTATCATCGAACAGGCCGATATGGCGCCTGCATTTACCAACGGGGTGGAGGGGTGGTCGTTTTCGAGCAGTATGGCCATGATTGAGTTGAACGGCAGACCCGTGGCATCGGCTCCGATACGGTCGAGTACCTCTCCGGCGCTGTACTGTTCCATTGCGAGTATGGCTGTCGGCACCTTCGATACCGACTCTATGCCGAAACGATAGTCGGTGTCGCCTACGGCAACGACCTCGCCGTCGGGCAGGCATGCGGCAATGCCGAAGAGCTGCGACGGAACGTTGGCCAGAAACGGTATGTAGTCGGCATTCCTGCCGCCGGTATCGGCCTTGAAACGGTCGTGAGCCTGATTCATCACGGCAAGCAGGGCATCCTTTTGTATGTTGTGTGTCATAAGCGTATGTGTTATTTGGTTGTTTTACTGTTTTTAGCGGCGGGTTGTGCTTTGGCGGCTGTTGCCGCAGCGTTGCTCTGTGCCTCCCAGTGGAACGGGGCGAACTCGGCGGCGGCCTGCGGGTCTTTCCACGACGGTTTGCGCATGGCGTATATGATGAACGGGGCAACTACTACCACCAGACAACCTATGATAAGTACGGAGAACCATACCGTGTTGCTGCCGACGGCGATCTGTCCGGGAGGAATGAAACTCAGGACGAAAGCAAGCAGTGCACCGCAGAATCCGAGACCTCCGAGCAGCCACATCAGACCGTTGCCCTTTCCGAGACGGAACGGACGGTTCAGGTCCTTCATCTTGTATCGCAGAACAATAGCTGCCGCGAACATGAGCATGTACATTATCAGGTAGAGCAGAACCGTCAGCTGCGAGAGTATCTGATAGAACGACTGCACCGACGGCATCACGACGAAGAGCAGGCTGAGCAGTGTTACCAGACCGCCCTGCAGGAGCAGAATGTTGCGTTGTACACCGTTCCTGTTGGTCTTCTGGAAGAACGGGGGCAGATATCCGGCCTTGCCGACTGCGAAGATACCCTTCGAAGGACCGGCGACCCAGGTAAGTACGCCTGCCAGAACGCCGAACATGAGGGCTATGGCTATGACTGGCGACGCCCACGACATGTGCAGATACTTGAAATAGTTGTCGAAGCCGATCAGCAGCGACTGCGTGAGGTTGATGTCCTTTGCCGGGATGATGAATCCGAGCGAGAAGGTACCAAGCACGAAGATGCATACCGTGATCAGCGATCCGATGATTATGGCTCGTGGGTAGTTCCTGCCGGGGTCCTTGACCTCCATGACGTGAATGCCCATCATCTCCATGCCGGCATAGAAGAGGAATATTCCGCTTGCCAGCACCAGATTGTCGAGCTTGGTGAGATCGGGGAAGAAGCCCTGCGACATGTCCATGTTGTTGTGGCCGCCCGTGGCGATGTATATGCCGCCGAGGATGATGAGCAGCGCTGCCGGAATGATTGTTCCGATCATTCCGCCCCATTTGCTGATCTTGCCCACCCAGTCGAGTCCGCGCAGCGAGATGAACGTGGCCACCCAGTATATGGCGAGTACCACAACCAGAGTGAACACCTTGTTCGATGCGAGGGTCATGTCGTGCGGTTCGTTCATGCCGATGAAGGCGATCGACACTGCACCGAAGGTCAATACGGTAGGGTACCATATCGTCGACTCGATCCATTGCAGCCATATCGCCAGGAATCCGGTCCTGGGACCGAAGGCTTCACCTACCCAGCGGAATACGCCTCCCTGCTTGTCCGAGAACATTGCCGCAAGTTCGGCTGCAACCAGAGCCGTCGGGATGAGGAATACGATGGCGGCGAACAGATAGTAGAATGCCGACGAAGGCCCGTAAACCGCTTCGGCGGGCAGTCCGCGCAGGCTGACGACGGCAGTGACGTTCATGATTGCGAGCGTCATGACGCTCAGCTTGAACCCTGTACTTTTCTTTGCGTCCATAATAAACTGTTTAAGTGTTGTGTTTAATAGGTTTTCCAATCGGAATGAAATTTTGCAACTACCGTGCAAAATTGGGGATGCGGTTGGATTTGACCGAAATAATGCATACATTTGTCTGTATGAAAGGATTTGCTTGTTTGGTTGCGGTTCTCGTGCCGATGCTGATGTCGTGCGGCGGTCGTAATTCGGCTCCGGCTTCGGACGTGAAGGTCCCGCGGGTTTTCGTTCCGGCATTGGTGCCTTCGGCCGTCACGGATGAGGCGGCACGAACACAATACATGCGCGACCACTATTGGGACAATGTCGATTTTACCGATACGCTGTATCTGGCCGAGATCGACACAATGCAGATGATGGAGGCTTTTGTCGGCTATGTCGGCCGGTACGTCGCCCCTGATGACGGTGCGGCCATGACGACACTGATGAAGCGCGCGTCGGTGTCGAAATACGCTTTCGACTACTTTGCGATGCTTGCCGAGAAGGTCCTGTACGATCCGAACTCGCCGTTGCGCAACGATGAACTTTACATTCCGGTACTCGAGGCTCAGGTTGCCAGCCCGCTTCTCGACAAGTACGAGAAGATGGCTCCGGAATACAATCTGCAGCTTGCTCTCCAGAACCGTATAGGTCATAAGGCCAACGATTTCAGATATACGGTGGCGTCGGGACGAAGCGGCACGCTTTACGGTATCGATGCCGAATATACGTTGATCTTCTTCAACAATCCGGGTTGCGCCATGTGCAAGCAGATAACCGAGGCCTTGAGCGAATCGCCGATGATCGGCGAGATGGTCGAACGAGGTACGCTCAAGGTGCTTGCACTCTATCCGGACGAGGATCTGGGCGAGTGGGAGGCCTATCGCAACAATATTCCGCGTACGTGGATAAACGCCTACGACAAGGGTACCACCATCAACAACGGGCGTCTCTATGATCTGAAGGCCATACCGTCGCTGTATCTTCTCGACTCGCAGAAGCGCGTGCTTGTCAAGGATTCGACGGATGTGGGGTATATCGAGTACGTGATAGATCACAGGTAAATATTCCGGTGCGGAATAATATTCGTTCGGCATTCGTTCAGATAATCCGTAAGTATAGATGCGACTTATGGTTTTATCAGAAAATATTATCGACGCCGTTGCGGGTTGTTGCAATAAATGTCTATCTTTGCCGTTGATAAAACAAAGAATTAACTAACTTCAAAACAGAATAAGATTATGGCAAAAAAATGGCGTTGTACCGTTTGTGGATATATCCACGAAGGTCCCGAGGCACCAGATCAGTGCCCGGTATGCAAAGCAGGTAAGGATAAATTCGTAGAGGTAGTCGAGGATGGCAGCAAGCTCGATTTCGTAACCGAGCACAAGCTTGGTGACGGTAAGGGCTCGAATCCCGAACTCTGGCAGGGTCTTCAGGACCACTTCATGGGTGAGTGCACCGAGGTGGGCATGTACCTTGCAATGAGCCGTCAGGCGGATCGCGAGGGCTATCCCGAGATCGCCGAGGCCTTCAAGCGTTACGCATGGGAGGAGGCCGAGCACGCATCGAAGTTTGCAGAGCTCATCGGCGAGGTTGTATGGGATACCAAGACCAACCTTTACAAGCGTATGAACGCCGAGCATGGCGCATGCGAAGGCAAGATGCACCTTGCACGTATCGCCAAGGAGCAGAACCTCGACGCCGTACACGATACGGTTCACGAGATGGCCAAGGACGAGGCCCGTCACGGCAAGGGCTTCGAGGGTCTCTATCACCGCTATTTCGGTGACAAGTAGCAGACTGTCTGTCATATGACACGTAGCGGAGTACGCAAGTGCTCCGCTACGTTGTTTTTCGGGACGTGGTTCTGGAACAATAATAGTGTTGAGTATGCGTTTTTATACATATATTTGCACGCAAGTTTAATTTACATATTCGACCCTTTGCAATGAAAAGAAGACTTACCATCGCAATCATGGCTGCCGTTGCGTTGCTGGCGTTGCCGTCATGCTCCAAGAATGAGGAGACGCCCTCCGATCCGGAGGGAACCGTTACCGTGAACATGCTCGATACCGAAAACGGCGGGACTGTTCTCGACTATAGCGGAGTACGTATAAATTCGTCCCAAAACTTCGTATCGCAGGGAGACTGGGGCCTTGTCGAAGTCGGCAAAGTCGGTGGTTTGGGCTATATTTCGGGCCGGGATGTAGAGTTCTTCTCCAGCGAATCAGCCGTAACGGTCGGTAGCGGTTACATCGCTTATCCCGTGTCGGACATGCGCCGCTTCGATTCCGGCAAGATGGCCTTGCCGATAGACGGGAGTACCGCCTGCATGAAGTTGTACGTCGTTTCGCGACTCGAACGTGATGAAAAGACAGTGGGCGCTTCGGTGAAGTATGCAATGGTCAGACCTTCGACCTACGGATTGCCCGCTTTCGGCTCTACCGTATGCAAGATCAAGGTTTTCTCCTCACGTAAGGCTACCATTACTTTGCCGTCGGCGGAGTGTGAGTATTATCTGGATGATGAATACGACCAGTTTGAATGCAGTAAGTCCGGCAACAAACTTGAACTGTTCGTAAAGGATCATAGCGGTAGAGAACGTAATGATCTTTATCTGCGCATGCGCGACAGTTATACGAAGGTTGTTGTTGAGCTTGTTTACGAATAGGTCATCGATATTGATAGAGACGCCCCTGTCGAATAAAGACAGGGGCGTCTTACGTTGAGGCGGATCTTGGCAGCTCAGTCGTCGAATAATGCGCAGATGCGGCGCAGAATCCATTCGTAGCCGCTCTTTGCCAGACGCGATACTTCGTATACTGTGTCGAGGTGCTCGCGAAATCTTGCGACTGTCCGGCGTACCGAGGCGAAGTATGTGATCACGGCAACGAGGGCAAAGATTCCTCCGAGTATGATGCATGCGAGTGCTACCGAGCCCACAATCTCGGCCAGCCACAACAGCAGGGCCGTAAGCAGCATGCCGGCGGCTATGACGGCCGTGAGGGCGAAGAAAACAAGCGGCCCGGCCACCGAACGGGAACGATGTTCTGTCGAATCCATGTCGTGTGAGATGTCGATTGCTTCGGAGCCATTAACGTTTGGCGTGCTCCTCTTCTTCGCAGCGGCAGCGGATTTTGTCGACCTCCTTCTCGACGAAGTCGCGCAGCGATCCTCGCAGTTCCGGTCCCGACTGAGGGGTGAGAAACATGGTCAGTACCGAACCTATTATGGCACCGCCCAACATCGAAATAAAGCAAAGTCCTGAATTTTTCATGGCGTAGAGTTTTTAATTTCATACTCAGAAGTGCAAAGTTCAAGCCAAATGGTCTATCTTTGAAGTCATGAACGACAACCGAGACATAACCGTATCGTTTACCGGCCATCGCACGTATCGCCATGAGTGCGACGATGCCTTGACGGCGGCCGTTGAGCGACTTTACGGTGAAGGTTACCGCACCTTCATGACGGGTATGGCCGTAGGATTCGATCTTGCGGCGGGGGAGTGCGTCCTGTCGTTGCGAGAGCGCCTTTGCGGGTTGAGGCTCGTATGTGTCGTTCCGTTCCGAGGTATGGAGAATCGCTTTTCGCAGGCGGACCGCGAACGTTTCGGCAGATTGATGCAGGAGGCGGATGCAGCGGTGACCCTTGCAGACGAATACACTCCGGAGGTCTACCGTCGCCGCAATGACTACCTGGTCGATAATGCGTCGGCCGTGCTGGCATATTTCGACGGGCGGACTGGAGGTACGGCTTATACCGTAGCTCGCGCCAAAAGAGAAGGCCTGCGTATCGAAAATCTCTATCGTGACGGTCAACTCGATCTGTTTGATCGGTGATAGTCGATGTGATGGCGACAACTGCCGTATTTCTTCATGATTCGAATTGAAGAACCTTCGATCTCTGTCATGTCGCTGCCATGCGGAAACACACCATGCTGTCATTACATACCTCGTGAATCCGGTGGCAGGCCATCAACTCGGGCAACCTTATGACACGCGCGTCCATGCCGGACGATTTTGTTCGCAACAATTACATGTTGTTTCGTATTTAACCAATAAATGTCCGTTATGTAATAATGGTTTGCGGATAAATGTTCGGACATTTGCAAAGGAAAATATTGTTAAAACCGATTTATATGAAAAAGATTCTGACATTGCTTCTATTTGCGGTCTCGGGCATGACGTTGGCGTCGGCACAGCAGACCGTGACGTTGCATGATGCCGAAGGCCGCTCTTTCGAGGCTTTGCTCCGCAAGGCTCTGCCCGTCAGTGCACCTCGCGTGCGTTATCCCGGATTCAAACGCGAGACGCTCGTGCTGAAGGCCGGAACGGTACGGCGTGAAGGTGCCATGCCGCTTCCGTGCGACATATTGCTCGAACGCGATGTGCCGGTAAAGTTGCGTGACGGCGTGACGATTTATACCGATGTCTTTCGTCCGGTCGACGGCAAACCGTGTCCTGCAATCCTTGCATGGAGCCCGTACGGCAAGGAGGTCGGCGGACAGATGCTCGATGACGTACCGATGCGTTCGGGCGTGCCAATGAATGCCACTTCGGGACTCGAGAAGTTCGAGGGGCCGGATCCGGCGTATTGGGTGGCGCATGGATATGCCGTAGTAAATCCCGACAAGCGCGGCGCCTACATGTCGGAGGGCAACCTGCTATATTGGGGCCATGAAGATGCTCTCGACGGTTGCGACGTGATCGAGTGGATCGCCTCGCAGGAGTGGTGCAACGGCAAGGTCGGCATGTCGGGCAACTCGTGGCTTACGGTATCGCAGTGGTTCATTGCGGCCGAACGACCGGAACATCTTGCGGCCATAGCTCCATGGGAGGGTTTCAGCGACCATTTCCGCGAATCGAGCCACCGCGGAGGTATTCCCATGCCGGAGTTCCCGGAGATGATAGCCGAGACATTCTCGTCGGAGCACGGATTGCTCGAGGATCAGCCACGCATGATAGTCGAATATCCATACATGTGCGACTACTGGCGCGACAAGGCCGCACGTCTCGAGAACATAACCGTCCCGGCCTATGTCGTGGCAAGCTATACCAATTCGGTGCATACGCACGGAACGTTTGCCGGATACCGCCGCATATCGTCTCCCGAGAAGTGGCTGCGCGTACACAATACCAGCGAGTGGTACGACTACTACACGCCCGAAAATGTCGAGGATCTGCGCCGGTTCTTCGACCATTATCTGAAGGGTGTAGACAACGGATGGGAAAAGACTCCGAAGGTTCGTCTTTCGGTCTTGAATCCCGGCGGTCAGGATGTTGTCAATCGCCCCGAGAACGAATTTCCTCTTGCACGTACGCAGTACGAACGCCTGTATCTTTCGGCAGCGGACTCGCGGCTGCATGATTCGCTGCCTGCTACCGAAAACGTTATAACATACGATTCGGACAGCATTGGATCTGGAGTTACATTCCGTTACAGAATGGAGTGCCCGACCGAGATTACCGGATACATGAAACTGCACCTGTGGGTTTCGGCGCTCGACAACGACGACATGGACCTTGCAATAAAGGTCGAGAAGCTTGCCGCTGACGGCAGCCGTTACCTCGATGCTGCCGGAGCTCCGATTGCGGCTACGGGATACATGCGTGTCTCCATGCGCCAGCTCGATTCGCTGCGTACGACTGAGGCGGAGCCGTTCTATACGTTTACTTCGGAGCAAAAGCTGTCGAAGGGCGAGGTTGTGCCGGTCGAGATAGAGATATGGCCCATGGGCCTGCTGTTCGACAAAGGTGAAATGCTGCAGCTGACAGTTGAGGCGTACCGTCCCGTGGCGGCAACTATTCCGTTCGGCTCTGCCCGCATAGAGATACCGGCCGAAGGATATACGTTCCAGCCTGGAAGCAACGTGTCCATGATAACCATCGGTGGAGATGCCGACGAGTGCGCCGATCCGGCCGAAGTTGTGACCTCGCCTGCAACGCACAATGCCGGACGTCATGCGATATACACCGGTGGCCGATATGACAGCTATCTGTACGTGCCGGTAGTTCCGTCGAAACAATAGTGATATGAGAATTCGATAGTACCGAAGGTCGGGAGCCTGCTGGCTCCCGACCTTTTTTGTGAGATATACATACGAAAAAAAGAGCTGCATCGTTGCAACTCTTTTCAAGTGGTACCACCGGGAATCGAACCAGGGACACAAGGATTTTCAGTCCTTTGCTCTACCAACTGAGCTATGGCACCATCTTTTATGTGTGATCCGGAATGAGGTATTCCGTAATCGTGGTGCAAAGATAGGCAATATTTTTCTAAATCCAAATTTTCTGCTGCAAAATTCGTATCTTTGTCTCGAACGAAACAGATTTATACGACATGAAACAGAACTGGAGACCCGGAACGATGATCTATCCGTTACCGGCCGTACTTGTGAGCTGCGGCTTGACTCCCGAAGAGTACAACATGATGACCGTGGCCTGGACCGGAACCATCTGCAGCGATCCGGCCATGTGCTACATATCGGTGCGTCCCGAACGACATTCATACGACATAATCAAGCGTACGGGCGAGTTCGTCATCAACCTTACGACCGAGGAGCTGGCGCGTGCGACGGACTGGTGCGGCGTGCGTTCCGGCCGTGACTACAATAAATTCGCCGAGATGGGGCTTACGCCTGCTCCGGCTACCGTCGTGAAGGCCCCGATCATAGCCGAGGCTCCGGTGTCGATCGAATGCCGCGTCAAAAACGTGATTCCTCTCGGTTCGCATGACATGTTTATCGCCGAGGTTGTCAACGTAGTCGTCGATGAACGCTTCATCAACCCCGATACGGGCAAGTTCGAGATGGAGCGGGCAGGAATGATAGCATATCTTCACGGCGAGTACTTTACGCTGGGCAGGGCCATCGGCCGTTTCGGTTGGACGGTACGCAAGAAACCGGCACCATCGGATAAATAGCGACGAAGTTGAAATAGAAAGAGGCCCGGATATCCGGACCTCTTTTTTATCTCTTCAATGCAAAATATTTCCACAGCGGGGCGGCATGCAACGCCTGCACGATCTCGCCGCTGTCGAGCAGTTCGCGCACCTCGCTTTCAGTCAGCAGGTGTATTCTGATATCTTCGGTCGGTTCGGTATGTTGCGGCGATACCTTTTCAACATCCGTTGCAAGATATGTGTATGACTTGTTGGTATGGTTTGTCGGGTTGGGCGATACGGTCATGAAAAGAGACCAGTTGCCGTTCCCGTATCCGGTCTCCTCGAGCAACTCACGTCGGGCGGCTGTTTCGGGAGAGGCGTCGGTCGGGTCGCAGACGCCGGCCGGCAATTCGTAGTGCGTTTCACCGAGGGCATGGCGGTACTGGCTTATCATCACGAAATGCCCGTCGCGCGTGACGGCTATGACGTCGATCCATGTCGGAAATTCGAACACGTACCAGCTCGGGACGATATTGCCGTTGGGAAGCTGGACCTTCTCGCGGCGTACGGTGAACCATGGCTCATGGGCGAGGTATTCGCTCGACAATACTTTCCATTTGCGGTTTTCGAGTTTTTCCATGCTGTTTTACGACTGTGTTAAATCGTTGCCAAAAGGCTTCGATGCGTGTGCGAAGATAGCAAAAAATTATTATCTTTGTCCAGATGGCAAAAACTGATAAGTTATGAAAGGTTTGATATTGATGTTGGCCGTAGTGCTGGCTGTTGCGTGCGATGCACCCGTGAAGAAGAGTTCGACTCCGGTAGTGGAGGGTAGTGAGATCGTGCTGGTGACGCCTCCCGCAAAGGATGGCCTTACCGTAAACGAAGCGTTGAGCCTGCGTGCTTCGAGCCGCGAATATTCGGCCGAGCCTCTCTCGCTCGAGGAACTTTCGGGAGTGATGTGGGCTGCTGCCGGAGTAAATCGTCCCGACGGCAAACTGACGGCTCCGTCGGCTCTGGCTCTCTATCCGGTGAAGGTATATGCATTTCTGGCTGAAGGCGCCTATCTTTACGATTCGGCTGCGCACAAGCTTGTACGTGTGGCCGAAGGCGACCTGCGCGCATTGACCGCACGTCAGCCCTTTGCCGAAAAGGCTGCATTGAATCTGGCTTATATTGCCGATACCAAGGTCTATGAAGGTCGCAATACTTCTGCCGAACATGTGAAGTTCCTTTGCGGTCAGGATGCTGCCGGATATGCCGAGAACGTCAATATCTATGCAGCCGGTCACGGCCTGAAGGCCATAACGCGTGGCAGTGCCCGTGATGCGGATTTGCTTGCGGCTCTCGGTCTCGATCCCGAGCGTTACGTATTCGTGCTTGCACAGACCGTAGGTAAATAGCGATCCATGGATTACGACAAGATTATCGCGCTGATAAAGCGTGAAGTAGTACCGGCGGTAGGGTGTACCGAACCGGTAGCCGTGGCGTTGTGCGCATCCGTGGCGGCTGAAGCCCTGCAGTCGGAACCCGAGGAGATCTGCGTGCGACTGAGCGCCAACATGCTCAAGAATGCCATGGGCGTAGGTATTCCGGGTACCGGTATGATCGGCCTGCCTATTGCCGTGGTTCTGGGGGCGCTTGTCGGCAAGCCGGAGGATGAACTCGAAGTGCTGAAAAATGTGACACCGGCCGATGTCGAGCGTGGCAAGGCCTATCTGACGTCGCACAAGGTCGATATATCGCTCGAAACCGACAGCGACGAGAAACTCTATATTGAGGTTCGGATGCGTGCTGCCGGACATGAGTCACGTGCCGTGATTTCGGGCTCTCATACATTTGTGTCGCGTGTCGAACGGGACGGTAAGGTGTTGCGTGATGCACTCTCTGCTGATGGCGGAGACGGCGATGCTGCGGATGTTGAGTTGACGCTGCGCAAGGTTTATGACTTTGCCATGACGGTACCTCTTGACATGATTGAGTTCATATCCGAGTCGGCGCGACTGAACATGGCGGCAGCCGAGACGTCGTTCAAGGGCGATTACGGTCACGGACTGGGCCGCATATTGCGTCGCGACAACGAACTGCGCATCATGGGCGATACGTTGTTCTCACGAATACTTGCCTATACGTCCGGTGCATGTGATGCTCGTATGAGCGGTGCCATGGTTCCCGTAATGAGCAACTCCGGAAGCGGCAACCAGGGTATAGCCGCAACGGTTCCGGTAGTCGTGTACGGGCGCGAGTGCGGGGCTTCGCATGAACAGATGCTGCGTGCACTGACATTGAGCCACCTTACGGTTATATACATCAAGCACAGTCTCGGTCGTCTGTCG
>CALUNG010000010.1 GCA_944321955.1 uncultured Alistipes sp.
CTTTTTGAGGACACCAAATTCCAGATAGACTATGATGTGGCCCAAAGACATTTTAACGGCCAGATCACGGACGAGGAGTTTGTCAATGCCGTATTCGAACCTCAGGAGCAGGTAAGCACAAGGCAGGCCGAGCTGTTGGGTGCGGCTTTTACCCTTGCCATTGGCGGTCCGGCACAAGCCCATGTCGGCACAGGAGGTGGCGGTTCGTCTTCCGACCTTCTGTGGGGCGAGCAGAAAAACAAATTAAATAATCAGAGAAAAACCAGATAAATACTAGGGGTTATCAATTATTGAATCTCACAGAGAGATATTATTATCAGATTACTTTGATGATTATCTTTTTATGTATAACTTTGTGCCGTTAATTTAATATGAAGCAATATGGCGAAAATAGAATGCTCAAACCGGTTGCGTGTCATTTTGGCTGAAAAAGAAATAACTAATCGCTGGTTGGCAGAACAGATGGGGGTTACAGACATGACTGTTTCACGATGGAAAACTAATAAGGTACAGCCATCAATGGCCCAGTTTGTTGAGATTGCCCAACTGCTTAAAGTGGATATTAAAGATCTTATTGAGGCTGATTTTAATTATGATATAGAATAATTACTCTGGTTATGAGGTATACCGAAACGGTAATTAGAAATGTGATAAAACGTATAATATAAAATATATGGATCTGTTACAGATTGACATATACGAAAATGAAATCTTTGAACGGTCGCCTGAGCTACTTTCAATGTTACTCATAGATCGCACTTTAAGTTCAGAAAATTGTCAAGTCAATATTTTCTGGGCGACAAACAATTATGCCAATTTTGGGGATGGGTATCAATATAGCGATCAAATTACATTAGAGGCTATTACTGGCAAGAATGGAGATGTGATCAAGCCTCGGGCTGTTAAAAGCCTTGAAATGCAGCAGCAACGCAGTCGTGAAATGGCCGAAGTTTTTACTCCGTCGTGGATTTGTAATAAACAAAACAATCTGATTGACAATGCTTGGTTTGGACGAGAAAACGTATTTAATGTAGAGATAGATAATCCTGACGGTTCACATTCGTGGATTCCGACAGAGGGGAAAATCGGATTTCCTGAAGGTAAAACCTGGCATGATTACATCAACGAAAATCGCCTTGAAATTACCTGTGGAGAGGCTCCCTATCTGGTGAGCCGATATGATTCCGTAACTGGTAAGCCGATACCGATAGAACGAAGGATAGGATTACTTGATAGAAAACTTCGCGTCGTCGGGGAAAATGCACAGACATCAAGCGAATGGCTAAAAGCAGCTCAATCGGCCTATATGAGTGTCTACGGTTACGAATGGCAGGGGGATAATCTTGTCCTTGCCCGGGAATCCCTTTTATACACCTTCATCGATTATTACAAAGCAAAGTTTGGCAAAAAGCCTCAACTTAAATCACTGCAGTATATTGCTTCTATTATTTCTTGGAATATTTGGCAAATGGACGGCTTGAAAGGAGTTATTCCGGGCAGTTGTCGCCGCGTGCAACAAACAGTCCAGGACCTGTTTGATTCGAGCGTGACAATCCAAGAGTGTGAAGGATGTCAAAAGGGCAATATATTCAAACATAATGGAATCTATTGTGAGATTAAGGATTGGAACAGTAATAAAACGTTGACTTTTATCTCATTATTAAAGGGAAAGAAATAGTATGACAAATGCTAATCTAAAAATAGACACAACGTTTCTCGATGGCTTAATTGTAGGGCGGGTTGAGCCGCATATCTATGCTTTTTCGACTGAAACAGTTCCCAACTATTTGAAGGTCGGTGACACGGCCCGAGGAGTGCGTGTCCGTCTGGACGAATGGAGAAAGATTTTCCCTAATCTGGTACAGCAGTACGAACATTCGGCACAGATAGACGATGAGACTATTTTTCGTGATTTTGCTGTCCATACTTTTCTGGAACAGGAAAAAGGTAGAACACGGTTGCTACCAGATACGTTTGGGCATCTGCCTTACTATTCAAAGGAGTTTTTTGAAGGGGCAACGACAGTTGATCTAGAAGAGGCTATATCGGACATTTATCAAAGCGCACGGGAGAAAAACGGCAAATATCAGTTTTATTCTCCGGATCGATTGCCGCAAATATTTACCTATGAGCGAACAGAGAGTTATCCTCCCCGGGATAACCAGCAGCAGGTCATTGACAACTTCAGAAATGCAGTAGCTGCCGGACGCACCAATCTGTTACTGTACGCCGTAATGCGGTTCGGCAAGTCTTTCACGGCCATGTGCTGTGCCAAAGAGATGGATGCGAAAATTGTGGTCGTCGTCTCAGCAAAGGCCGATGTAAAACAAGAATGGAAAAAGACGGTTGAGAGCCATGTTTACTTTTCAGGCTACAAGTTTTTGGACAGTACGTCGTTAAATAGCAATGAAAACATTATTTCCGATACTCTCGCTGCCGGAGATAAGGTCGCATTATTCTTGACGTTGCAAGATTTGCAAGGAAAAGAAATCAAGGCAAAGCACAAAGAGGTTTTTGAGCATCAAATTGATTTGTTAATCGTTGATGAAACCCATTTTGGAGCTCGTGGTGCCTCCTATGGAAAGGTCTTACAGCAATATAATCTCAGCAAATCACAAATTAAAAAGGAACTACAAAGTATCGATGGTTTTGAAACACTCGATCAGGTGGACGAAGCCGTAAAAACATTGGATACAAAGATTCGCATACATCTTTCCGGTACGCCATACCGAATTTTGATGAGCGATGAATTCAAAAAGGAGGACATCATTGCCTTTGTACAGTTTACGGATATTATCGACGAGCAGAAGCAGTGGGATGACGAGCATCTTAAAGAGGATGATTGTAACGAATGGGACAATCCTTATTATGGATTTCCACAGATGATTCGCTTTGCGTTCAATCCGAATGTCTCTTCCGTGAAAAAGATGGAGGAACTGCGTAAAAATGGTATTACCTATGCATTTACTGAGTTGTTCCGGTCCCATTCGATTACGCCTAAAGCAGACGGCAGCCATCGGCAGTTCTTACACGAAGCAGAAATTCTGGATTTGCTGGAGGTAATCGATGGCACGAAAGAGGATGAGAATTTGCTCGGCTTTCTCGATTACGCCAAAATCAAAGACGCTAAGATGTGTCACCATATTGTTGTTGTGCTGCCTTTCCGTGCCTCCTGCGATGCTATGGCTACATTGATTCAACGCGAAAAGGAACGATTCAAAAATCTATGTGACTACGAAATTATCAACATTGCAGGCTTTGACGAAGAGCGTAAATACTCGACTACGGATATTATCAAAGGGAAGATCAAAACTTGCGAAGAGAAGGGTCGCAAGACACTGACGTTGACCGTTAACCGGATGTTGACTGGAACAACCGTGCCGCAATGGGACACGATGCTTTACCTCAAGGGAACGTCATCTCCGCAGGAATACGATCAGGCAATATTCCGTCTGCAGAATCAATACGTTACCACCTTCAAGGATGAAAACGGCCGAATCATCAAGTACAACATGAAGCCGCAGACATTATTGGTAGACTTCGATCCGAATCGCATGTTCCGGTTACAAGAGTTGAAATCGCAGTTCTACAATGTCAATACGGAGGTTCAGGGTAATGCAAGTTTGAGAGACCGTATCGCAAAAGAGTTGGCAATCTCTCCTATCATCGTACTGAACAAAAATAAGTTGCAGGAAGCGACTCCGACCAATATTACAGATGAGGTTCGCGAATATTCTCGAAACCGCAGCGTATTGGACGAAGCATCGGAGATTCCGACCGACAGCATTCTGTTGGAAGACACCGAAATTCTCAAAGTTATTCGGGAGATTGCTCCCATTGATGCCAAAAATGGTCTCCAGATCAAACCGACAGAAGGTGATGGTGATGACATTGATATGCCGGACACACCCGATAGGCCGGAAGGAACTGAAAACAGAGATACTGAACCGACCAATCGACCCAATCAACAGCCCGATCAGCCGAAGCCGGCAGAGGAAGACGATAAACTCGACAAACGGCTTGCCGCCTATTATGCGCGTATTCTCTTCTTCGCTTTCCTAACGGATTCGACAGTCAAATCGTTGGAGGAGGTGATTGCCGCTATCCCGGAGACGACGGATAACCGGCGAATCGCCAACCATCTCGGTCTGGACATAGGATTTCTGAAAGTGATTCAAGAGAAGAGCAATCCGTTTATCTTGCGGGCTCTCGACTATAAGATTGAAAATACCAACGATCTGATCCGTGACGCCGCACTGCGCCCCATGGAGCGGGTCGAGATTGCCATGCGCAGGTTCGGACGTTTGTCGGAATCGGAGATAGTTACCCCTGCGAAGGTCGCCGACGAGATGGTTGCCATACTGCCTTTCGAAGAGTTGAACGAGAAGGCTGATGCTAAATTTCTCGATATAGCCTCTAAAGAAGGTGAGTTCTCCGTTGCGTTGTATCAAAGATTCGGCGAGAAGGTCAAGCAGGGATTATATGCAATTGCGACCTCGACCTTGGCCTACGAATTTACGCGCAAGGTTTACACCTTGCTCGGGATGCCGGTTGAAAACATATATGCCGATTTTACGTCGTATGATTTGATTGGCGAAAATAATAATGAGATAATAAAGCAATTAACAGATATGAGATTTGACGTGATTATTGGCAATCCGCCGTACCAGGAAGAAGATGGAGGGGCAGGAGCCAGTGCCAAGCCTATTTACAATCAATTTGTCAATGTATCCAAAGAGATAGCCCCGACCTATTTGTGTATTATTATGCCGTCTCGTTGGATGGCTGGCGGGAAAGGCCTGGATGAATTTCGAAACGCAATGTTGAATGACAAACACATTGCTGAATTGCACGATTTCATGCATCCCGAGGACGTTTTTCCCAATACGAACAATCGTGGAGGTGTTTGCTATTTTGTGCGAAATACAAATTATGATAATACCAAGCATAAAGTAAAGGTGGTTACCCATTATGAAAATCATTCTTATGTTGCGCAAAGGCCTCTGAAAACAGATGATTTAGATATTTTTGTAAGAGATAGTCAGGCTATTAGTATTTTAGACAAGATCTTTAAAGAAGAGAATGTAGATACTATAAATAATTATATATCTGCTGCCAAGGCGTTTGGTTTTAGAACCTTTTTTATTGAAGATAATAGATTCAAAAATTCAGCAGACAATTTACAAGACGCGATAAAGTGCTATGGCCGGGCAGGAAAAATCGGCTATGTGGAACGGACAGAAGTACAGTCTCATCCGGAATGGATTGACAAGTGGAAAGTATATGTACCCGAATCAAATAATATTGGGACAGAATTGAATGACGACAATCAAAATTCATTTGTTGGAGCTCCTGGAACTATTTGTACAGAAACTTATCTTGTAGTTGGTGCGGAGTTAAACTTGACACAAGATGAAGCCTCGCATCTCTCCGATTATCTGAGATCCCGATTTGCCCGATTTTTATTAAGTTTGGCGAAGATAAGTCAGCATGGTACAGGCAAGACTTACCGATTCATTCCACTGCAAGATTTTTCAAAATCTTGGACAGATGCAGAACTCTATGCAAAATATGGTTTAACAGCTGAAGAAATTGACTTTATTGAGGCCAAAATTAAACCTATGGAATAATCCGTTATGCTATTCTAATTCAAAATACAATTAGCGAACAGATGTCGAATACAATGGAATTAGATATTAAATCATTGATAGGCGAAGCGACGGCTTACGACAAGAAGCAGATGCTTGAAATCAGACGGCCTAAAAGTTGGCTTAAGAGTGTCTCAGCCTTTGCCAATGGCGAAGGCGGCATACTGGTATTCGGTATCAGTGATGATGACCAAATATTAGGTCTTGCTGATGCAGAAGGTGACGCTGAAAAAATCAGTGAAGAGATAAAGAGTAAACTTGACCCTATTCCGGCAGTCAGGCTTGAACTCAAGGAGGCAGATGGGAAGAAACTTGTGTTGTTGCATGTGTATTCAGGACAGGAAACACCATATTATTATATAGGCGACAAACAGCGTCTTGCTTTCGTCCGTATCGGTAATGAGTCTGTCGTTGCGGATCGTATTCAATTGAAAAGTCTCGTTCTGAAAGGTGCCGGCAAAACTTATGACAGCCTGCCTTCAAGTTACAGATTCGAGGATATGGCTTTTACCAAACTCAGATCTGTCCATTACAAAAGACTACAACGCTCGTTTGATGACAGCGAATTTGTTTCATGGGGTATCATTGATGAAAACGGCAATCTGACAAATGCCGGAGCGTTGTTGGCTGATGAATCTCCTGTACAGCAGTCCCGTATTTTCTGTACACGTTGGAACGGTCTGGATATGACCAGTGGTTTGGGCGAAGCGATTGATGATGTTGAGCTGGAGGGTTGTGTGATTGGTCAGTTGCAGGATGCTGTATCTTTTGTGCGGAACAATTCACGGAGGAAATGGTGGAAAGAGAGTGACCACCGTGAAGAATTGCCGGACTATCCCGAACGTGCTGTGACGGAAGCGATAGCAAATGCAATCATCCATCGTGACTATTTGCAGATGGGAAGCGAGATACATATTGACATGTACGACGACCGGATGGAGATATACTCTCCCGGTGGCATGATGGACGGCAGACTTATTCAGCTTCTGAACCCTCTTACGGTACCATCCAAAAGAAGGAACCCGTTATTGGCTGATTTTTTCAGTCGATTAGGCTTAATGGAACGTCGTGGCAGCGGAATGAAGAAAATCATAAACACATATAGGTATTATGAGCGTCTTTCAGACTACCACGCTCCAGAATTCACCTCCAATGCTTCCGAATTTCACGTAACTCTATGGAACTTAAATTTTGAAGGAAATGACAATAATACTGCCACAGACAAGGCTTCTCAAGAAGTGGAGTTCATAAAAGAACCGATAGAGTTCACAAAAGAGTTCATAAAAGAACCCATGGAGTTCACAAAAGAGTTCATAAAAGCAAGTCGCCAAATATATAAACTGATATCCATGAATCCTAAAGTCAGCACTGTTCAAATGGCTGATTCAATGGGATTATCAACACGTCAAGTTCTGAAATATCTGAAACGCCTTCAAGCATTAGACAAGATAGCTCGTGTAGGTGGACGCAAAATGGGAGAATGGAAGATTATTGATGAAGAATACGAGGGATTCTTTGATAGGATATAATAGTATATTGTAATCGTCTGAAAATAATATAATATTTTTATTAAAAATGTACCTTTCAAAACTTAGACTCTGGAATTTTAGAAAATATTGCGATGGCGATGGCAATAAGCCCGGGGTGGAAGTTCATTTCCATGAGGGCCTGAATGTACTGATTGGCGAGAATGATTCTGGCAAAACAGCAATTATTGATGCCATTCGTTATGTTTTAAGGACACAGAGCGGAGAGTATATTCAATTTGATGATAAAGATTTTTATCAAGATGAGCACGGAAATAGAAAGGATGAGTTTAAGATAGAGTGTGTATTTGATGGACTAAACGAGCAAGATTCTGGTTTGTTCTGGGAATGGCTATCATGGAACGAAGATAAGACAAGATATCTACTCAAGGTTTGGCTGTATGTGAAAAGGAAGGATAATGTCATTCTGCCTAAGTTCTCTGCTGGTATAGAAGGACAGTCCGAAAGAATGGACTCCGAAGCGAGAGACCTCTTAAAAGTGGTGTACTTTAAACCTCTGAGGGATGCCCTTACTGATATGACCCATGGCTACAAGTCAAGATTGGCACAGATTCTTGGTGCACATGAGTTGTTCAAGACCCGAAAGGATGAACAGGGTAACAATAAGAAGCACAAACTAGAAACAGACTATGAGGACCTAAAAAGGGAAATAGAAAACTTTTTTAAAGAAGGTGGTAATGGTGAGATTATTACAGAGGAAATCAACAATTTCCTACATACTCATTTCTTGCTAAATGGTGACCCTCGACATGCCCAAATAAAATTAACTGGAGGAGAACTATCCGAAATATTAAGACTACTTGACCTGATTATGGAAGGCAACAAGTCGGGTCTTGGCTCTCTTAATCTATTGTGTATAGCCGCTGAAATGCTTCTGTTCAACAATCAACAAAAAGGATTGAAACTTGCATTGGTTGAAGAATTAGAAGCTCATCTTCATCCGCAGTATCAGTTAAGACTGATAGATTATATATCCTCTCAACAGAAAAAAGAGCAATTTATTCTTACTACTCATAGCATTACATTGGCTTCAAAGATTCGGTTAGAAAATCTGATTGTGCTAAAAGGAAACGAGGTTTTCCCGATGTCTAAAGAATACACAATGATGAAGCCAGCAGACTACAAATTCTTGGAGCGTTTTTTGGATGCAACTAAGTCAAATCTTTTCTTTGCCAAAGGTCTGATTATGGTTGAAGGGGATGCTGAGAATCTATTGATTCCCGCCATTGCAGACATAATAGATAAACCTCTTAATAAATACGGGGTCTCAATAGTTAATGTAGGTAGTACTGCATACAAGCGCTATGTGAATATCTTCAAACGCCGGGACAATAAATCATTTGGAACTGTTGCTGTTATCTCTGATTTGGATGTGAGAGCATTGGAGTATTATGATGATAACAGTTCAGACCGTAAGACTCCTAAATATTGGTTGAAAGATGCTGTGTTGGCAGAATTAAAAGCCGTAACAGAAGAAGTGAATTATGATTCAATGGCAAGTGTGTTCAGTAGTCTGTCTGCATTTGAAAAAAATGTCCGAGCAAACAAAACTGCTGGTTTTGGTCCAATTGGAGAGACCATTAACCGTTTAAAGGCTGTCTTGACGGAAGAGAAAAAGATGCCGTTGAACGAGGATATGTTGTCGATAATACGCAACGAAAAGGTTGAGTGTATAGAACATGAGACCAACAATGAACAGATAAAAATATTTCTTCCAAAAGACTGGACATTGGAGTATGATATAGCGGGAAGTGGACTATTCAGATTGTTGGCTGCAGCAATAAGGGCTGCAAATATAGAAGAAAATGGACATGAACAGGAAATAACAGATGAAATACTGCTTGATATTTGGAATAAAGTAAAAGACGACTATCCCGATGGGACTTCACCAACAAGAAAAATTAGCTATCAAATATTTGCACCACTCAACGAAGGTACAATTAGTAAAGCTATCACGGCACAATATTTAGCAGGCATGATAGTTGGCGATTTGCCTCCAGTTAAAGATAATGATGTTATTAAAGCAGAAATAAAGCGCATTATAAATACCGATGAAAAACTGAAGTATTTGAAGGACGCTATTGAATACGCTACAGACCACCCGAATCATTAAAAAATACTGAAGTATGCCATTTGCAACTGATGAAGAAATTAGAATCGCGCACGATATTCTTTTGAAAGATAAGAAACCTTTCGATGATACGAGACTGAATATTATCAAAGAAGATCGTAGCTGTTATGTACAGGCTTGTCCAGGAAGTGGAAAGACAACCGCCCTATTGGCAAAATTGATTATTCTTGCCAACAGGTTACCGATGACTGACGGGAAAGGCGTATGCGTACTTACGCATACGAACGTGGCTATTGATGAGATAAAGGCTAAAGTCGGCTCTAAAGCCAATGTCTTGTTTAATTATCCTAATTTCTTTGGGACAATCCAAACCTTTCTGCATAAATACGTCACAGCTTCAGCGCTTCATTATTTCTATGGAAGCCAGATTCAATACGTGGATAATGATATAGCCAAGGCTGTATTACTGAAAAAATATAGCAAGTTGCCTTTTGGTAACAAATTGAAAAAATGTATTTATGGGATGGTCATAAACAAGGGGTATCCGATTTCAGACGATGAAATCAGTGCTTGGGGCGGTGTGGATATTTTGACAGCTGCAAAAGTGATAAAAAAGAAAGGAAAGAAGGTAGAAAAGTACGAATTTAAACTAAAAGATTATGATTTACAGAATATAGATGATAGTACTATCAGAGCTCAAATTCGTGCAAAAAGAGATTATATTAAAGATTGTCAAGAAAAGGAGATAATTATTAATGCAAAGGTTAATTGGCAGGATGTAAAAGTAGTCATTAATCAAAAACACATCAATAGAACCTCGGAATCTGCGACTGAATTTATTAAGCTCAAAGAAGAAATGTTTAAGGAGGGTATATTGTCTTTTGAGGATGCATACGATTTAGCATTTCGGTATATTAGAGAAAAGAACTTGGATTTCAGCAGTTTCTCGCACAAAAGATTTAAGTATCTTTTTATTGACGAGGTACAAGACTGCGACCATCAGCAAGAAGAGTTAATAAAGAAACTTTTTGATGATGAAAAGGTTATAGTGCAACGATTTGGAGATTATTGCCAAGCCATCTATGACGGAGAAAGAAATAACGAAAATGATAATGATAGATTGAAAGCTGATAATGTCTTACCTATACATAACAGCAATCGTTTTGGAGAAAAAATAGCCAAGCCTCTACGTTCGTTGTGTATGGAAGACAACCATCAGTTGGTAGGTAATGAAGATATTTGTTCAGTTAAACCAGTCATCATAACCTATGAAGACCCATTAGTGGTGTTGCCCAAATATGCAGAACTCCTTAGAACTACTATAATCCCAGAAATGGGAAATATTTCTGTGCTGGATATTGCCATCAGAGAGAGGGGTGAGGATCCTCTACATAGAATTAACATAAAAGCATGTGGATGGGTAGGCAAGAAAGGAACAAATGACAAAAAAAGATATATAGAAGCGTACTATCCTTTATTTGAAAGAAAGAATACAACTGTAAAGTTGGAAAGTGACTCCTTTGATAGTTTCTTATTAAAAAGTCATATAAACTCAGTAAAAGATTATGGGACATCCATCATTCAAGGAGTGATAAAATTCTTGGAATTATGTGATATTAAAAACGACTCGAGACGTTATACAATCACTTCTTTACTTGATTTCTTAGCAACTAAAGATGTCAAGGATAAAGAAGAATTTCTATGTAATATAATGAAATGGGGCAGGATGATTTCAAAGCGTAGCGAGAAGGGAGATAAACTGCAAATAAAGGAAACCATCTACAATTATTTGACAGGAACCTTTTTACCCTTGTTTGGTAAGAATGCTACAGAATCGGCAAACGAATTCTTTAATGCTACAATTGCTGATGGTGTGGCAGAACAAAAGTTAGAACAAGGCAATGTTTACAAAGAGGAAAACATAGATATAGAAGTGGCCACTGTTCATGCTGTTAAGGGCGAAACTCATGCTTCAACTCTTTATTTAGAAACATCATATTTTGGTAAGCATGAATCAGAGCGCTTAGCTGAACAATTTAAAGGAATTGCATATACAGGAAAAGAGGATAGAAAACTCAAAAGCCTAAGAGTTGCTTATGTAGGTATGAGTCGGCCTCGTTACTTTTTATGTGTAGCTATACAGAAAAACAGATTCGCCAATATGGACTGCAGAGAATTGAGAGATATTTGGGATGTGGTAGAAGCTTAAAGTTTATTGATAGTGTTTATCTAAGCCTTATGTTAGCGATAATAACGGGAGCTTTGCGGTATCAAATTACAAAGAAGATTGAATATATAATTTGATAATCAATAAGATATTGAAAGTTCATCGGTTCAAGTGTGGAGTTGTTCGTTTATCTGACGACAGGTATTTGGCGTGACCCAAGCACAAATAAACAATACCCCACACCGAACAAGTATATATCGGAACGATATATGCCTATACACGGTGATGAGTGTCTGTATTGCAGATCCTTTGTGCTTGTCAAAATCGCCAAATTTTGTCGTCAAGGATTAGCGAAACACTTTCACTAAACTAATATGTCATCGCCATTTTCATGGTGATGTTGCAAAGTTAGGAAATGTTTTACAATATGCAACACTCTGATGGGGTATTGTCGGTGCAAATATCCTCAAAACAAAGTAATTATACAACAAACGACAATCTGGAAAGAGATTTTTGTTATTCAGAACTTGGGGATATGTGCTGTTGCCGATTATGCCGGCGATTCTCGGAGTGCCCGGAGTTGTTTTAGACGCGCCTGTACTCTCTGTGCTCTGTGCGGAGAACCGCTTGCCCGATGTAACAGGTTGAAAAACAATGAGGGGAAGAACTTCTGTTCTTCCCCTCTTCAGTGACGCCGACAGGACTCAAACCTGTAACCTTCTGATCCGTAGTCAGATGCTCTATTCAATTAAGCTACGGCGCCGAATTGCGAGTGCAAATGTAAGGCAATTTTTATTCACTCGCAAGTTTTTTCTGAATTTTTTTACTCGAAAATCTCCTTGAGCTTGTTCTCGACCTCTTCGCCGCGCAGATTTTTGGCTGCTATCTTGCCGTCGGGACCTATCAGGAAGTTCGACGGTATCGATCGTATGCCATAGGCATCGGCTGCTGGGCTCTCCTTGCTTTCGTCGATGCCGATGACGTTGGTCCACGTCATGCCGTTGTCGACGATAAACTTTTTCCATGCGTCGGCATCGTTGTCGAGCGAGACGCCGTAGATGGTGAATCCCTTGTCCGAATATTTCTCGTATGCGGCCTTGAGGTAGGGTATCTCCTCGCGGCAGGGACCGCACCACGTAGCCCAGAAGTCGACAAGTACCCACTTGCCTTCACCCGTGAGCGATGACAGCGCCACGTCGTTGCCGGCTGCATCCCTGGCCACGATCTCGGTAAACGGTGCTCCGACCTCGGTCTTTTCGCTCTTGGCGGCGAACTCCTCTATCTCCTTGAGCATCTTGGTCTCGCGCAGCTGCTTGGGGAATTTGGCAAGGCGAGCGCGTATCTCGGCGGCTGAAAGGTTGCCGCTCTCCATGCGGGCGAAGAGATATGCCCCGAGGATATTGTCCTGGTTTTCGTCGACGATGGCCTGTATGGCGGCATTGTATTCGTCGATAAGCTGCTGCTGATCCTCTTCCGAGGCTCCGGACTGAGCCTGCGTGTAGTATTTCATCTGCAGCTGCATGAGACGGTCGTTGGCGGCATTGAAGTTGTCGTTCGACACGGTTCCGGCTGCAGTATAACTGCCCTGAGTCTCGTCGTACGACACCTTCACCTTGCCCTCTTCGATGAAGAGCGCCGTGATGGGGCTTTCGTTGTCGTCGGTGATGATTGCGAGCATCGGCTCCTCGACACGTCCCTTGAAACGGAAACTTCCGTCGGCCGGATCTATCGTCGTGGAGGCTATGGTCGTCTGGTCGGCGTCGGCCGATACCAGATAGATCTCACCTGCGGCGTCGGGCGCCATCGTTCCCGAAATGTCATAGCGTACACCCTTGCAACCGCACAATGCGGCTATCGATAGCAGGGCGACAATCATTCTTTTCATTTTATGTCAATATTTGTGGTGTCGGTTATTTTATCTCCCTGTCGGGATTCTCACGCAAGAACTGTTCCCACGAGGTGCTTCCGCGCTTGACGGCCTTGCGTTCGCCGCCGAGACCCTTGACCCGCTCCTCGCCCAGCATGTCATTCATCGGACTGTTCGTAGCGAAGTAGTGGCACAGGGCCACGGCCATGCCGTCTGTAGCATCGAGCCGCCGCGGGCGTTCGCTTATCTTCAGCAGCCGTTCGATGATGGCGGCCACCTGCTCCTTCGAGGCCGATCCTGTGCCGGTTATCGATTGCTTTATGCGTGTGGGAGCGTATTCGAAAACGGGTCTGTCGTGGCTCAGTGCCGCAGCCATCGCCACGCCCTGCGCACGCCCGAGTTTGAGCATGCTCTGTACGTTCTCGCCGAAGAATGGCGACTCGAGAGCCACCTCGCTCGGCCCGTACTCCTCGATGAGGGCGCTGACACGCTGGAAGATGTATCGCAGCTTCTCGTATGGATCGGTCATCCGGTGCAGGTCTATGTCGCCCAGAACAACCGAGCGGACAAGGCGTCCCTCGACCTCCAGCACTCCGTAACCGGTGTAGTTGGTGCCCGGGTCGATGCCCATGATACGGTATTTGCCGTTCGTCGCCACTCTATTCCTGCGGTTCGTGTGATGCCGTTATTCGCCCAGCAGCTCCTTGATCTTGTTATAGAGGTCGTCGCCGCGCAGATTGTGGGCTACGATCCTGCCGTCGCTGTCGATCAGGAAGTTCGTGGGAATGGCCTGAACGGCGTAGGGTTCGGCGGCCGGATTGTTGAAGTATTCGAGCGTGCTGACGTTTACCCACTTCATGCCGTTTTCGGCGATGGCTCCGGTCCACTCTTTACGGTCGTTGTCGAACGACACACCGTAGATCTCGAATCCCTTCTTGTGGAAGTCGGCATACGTCTTTGTGAGGAATGGAACCTCGTGCATGCAGGGCCCGCACCACGAGGCCCAGAAGTCGAGCAGCACATATTTCGTACCCGGCGTCTCGACTACCGATTTCAGCGATACCTCCTTGCCGTCGGGCGTGGGCTGTACGATGTCGATATAGGGTTGGCCTATGTCGGTCAGCTTCTTCTTCTCGGCGCGGGCCTTGAGGTCGGTCATGAGCCGGCTTTGCTGCAACTCGGGCGAGAAGGTGGCTATCTCGTCGAGAATCTCCTCGCCGGACATCTCGTATGAGAGCTGCTGTGCGAGCAGCATCACGCCCAGATAGTTCTGACGGTTGGCCTCGTACGTGTCGCGTATCAGCTTCTCGTACTCGTCGCCGATCTCGGCATTGCGCTCTTCGCTGGTCTCGGGATCCATCGCTTCGGCTATGAGTGCTCCCGTTTCGGTCAGCAGCGCGGTGCTGGCGTCATTGGCGGGCGTACCCGTAGCGCTCTTGCCTGTGGGCGTGCCCTGATCGTCGGCGATGACTATGGTGCCGGGTTCGAGGAAGAGACGTACGGTGAACGTGGGCTCTTCGCGGTCGTCGCTGACGGTACATACCATTGGCCTCTCGACTTTGCCCGTAAAGCGGAACGAGCCGTTCTCGATGGCCGTCGAGTCGATTATTTCGTCGTTATCGTCGAAAAGATATGCTGTGGCATTGGCATTTTCGGCCGTGCCTTCGATTACGAATCGGGTCTTGTTCGTGCAGCTGCACATCAATGCGGCCATTGCCGCCAGAATCAGAGATCTTTTCATGATATCATCTGTTTTTGAGTTCGTTCAACTGTTTTTCGAGTTCGCTCACCTTGCGCGAGAGATCGGGCAGGACCTTGAATACGCTCCACGAGCGATGGAACGACATGCCCGGCATGGCAGGATATCCCAGACGTATCTCGTCGTCCGGAACGTTCTTGTCGATACCGCTCTTCGAGCCGACCTTGACGCGGTCGCCGACGGTGACGTGGTCGGCTATGCCCACCTGTCCCGCCAGGAAGCAGTTGCGCCCGACCTTCGAGGTGCCGGCTATGCCTGTCTGTGCCGACGATACGGTGTTTTCGCCTATCTGCACGTTGTGTCCTATCTGTATGAGGTTGTCGAGCTTGACGCCGCGGCGTATGATCGTCGAGTCGGTCTTGGCCCTGTCGATGCAGGTGTTTGCGCCGATCTCGACATCATCCTCTATGATGACGTTGCCCAGCTGCGGGATCTTGTCGAAGCCTCCCTGCGCGTTGGGCGCGAACCCGAATCCGTCGGCTCCGATAACGGCACCGGCATGGATGATGCAGTTGCGTCCCACGTGGCAGCCCTCGTATATCTTCACGCCCGGATATATCTTGGTGCCGTCGCCGATCGTCACGCCGTCGCCGATGTAGCACTGGGGGTATATCTTCACGTTGTCGCCGATTTTGGCCCCCGCCTCTATGACCGCATAGTCGCCCACATAGCAGTTTTCGCCCATGCTGGCCTGCTCCGATATCGAGCACATGCGGCTGATGCCCTTCTTCTGCGGACGTGCGGCATCGTATGCCGTCAGCAGCTGCACGATACATGCGCCGACATCGTCGACCTTGATGAGCGTGGCCCCTATTTCGGCAGTCGGCTTAAAGTCCTTGCTAACGAGGACGATCGAGGCGCCGGTGGTATAGATGAACTTTTCGTATTTCGGGTTTGTGAGGTAGGTGAGTGCCCCTTCCTTGCCTGCTTCGATCGACGAAACGGTGTGTACTTTGGCGTTCTTGTCGCCGACGACTTCGCCGTTCAGCAGGCCGGCGATCATTTCAGCTGTAAATTCCATTACGATTTATAGGTATTTGTTAATATCCGTTCCTTCGGGCATGAACTCGTCGACGTTGCGCCCGAACGACAACAGTTCGCGTACGACGCTCGACGATATGTGCGACAGCTCGGCCGGCGTGCAGAGTATCACCGTCGTGATGTCGGGATAGAGTTGTTTGTTGATGGCGGCCATGTTCTGCTCGTACTCGATGTCGTAACCGGTCCTCACGCCGCGCACGATGACCGAGGCTCCACACTTTCGGGCGAAGTCGCCCGTCAGCGAGTCGTAGGCACCCACCTCCACGCGGGGTTCGTCGGCGTAGAGATCCTTGATGAGCTCAATGCGCTTCTCCACGGGCAGAAGACCGTTTTTCGAGATGTTGTCGCCGACGCCTATCACCACCCGGTCGAATACCCTGAGGGCTTCGGCCACCACGGCTTCGTGCCCACGTGTGAAGGGATCGAACGACCCGGGAAAAATTACCGTTTTTTCATGCTCCATATCGCAAATATAGCGAATAATTTCAATGCGCTGCGCTGCCCGTCCCTAATTTTTGCGTTTTCGCCTTTTATACAGTTCGATGTAGTCCGCATATACTATTCTGGAGTGCGGATTAGACGATACGATCTCCTGCCGTATGGCCTTGGTGCCGTAGCGTATGAACAGAAAACGTCGCGGTACGCGGTGGACTACCTGCCGCAGGGTGTCGATGCTCGTAACCTCACATGTCACCGAGTCGCGGCCGATGCGTCCGTCGACCGTCACCCATTCATCGCACCAGTGGAAGACGCGCAGCGTGTCGTGCAGGATGACGGTGTCGCGTACGATGGTGTGCACCTCCACTTTGCTCTCCAGCGATGCCGTGGTGCTGCTCTCCAGCCTTCGTATCTTGATGCCGAGGTCGCGTATGCGCCGGGCATCGGCCTGACGCATCTCCCGGAACTCGTCGCACCGCAACTGCAGCGCCCGTACCGATGCGGCCTGCTCGCCCATGCGCGTGCGGTAATATTCGACCTGCTCGCTGAGTGCCGTCTGGTTGTTTTCGAGGCGTTGTGCCTCCCTGTGGCGCAGCACGCCCCATGCCGCCACGGCCGTGGCGCAGAGGGCATAGATGAATAGTATCTTTTTCATGTCGTAAATATTGGTTCTTGCAACCGCAATTTACGACCGTCAGACTCCCGGACGTTTATATTTAATATGGAAAAACCGTTATCTGATCAGCCCGGCGATGCGCTCGGTCAGAAAGTGCATGTAGGCCCGCTCGCCGCAGCGGCCTATGGCCGTGATGCCGCGGTAGTCGATGTAGAACAGTTCGTCGGCGCTGCCGAGCTCCTCGACCGGAATGTCGCGTGTCATTATTTCAAGTCCGGCCCGGCCCGCAACATCCGTTACAAGCCTCCGCTCGACGGAGTCGATGGCCGGCGGAACGACCAGTGTGTACTCCCTTATCATGAACAGGGGAGCGTCGTCGGCCGAAACGGCATGGCCCCGCGAATCGGCCTGTATCGCGACGCGTGCCCCTTCGGACATGGCTTTTATACGGGCCAGAGCGGCGAGCGATTCGCGCGCCGATGTCGGGTGCGCCGACAGCGGTACGTCGTATGTGACTATGGCGGCAGCAGGGTATATCGATCTGAGCCCGAAGCTCCTGTATGTCGAAATCTCACCGGCCGAAAGCAGCAGGTGTCCCGATGTGTACCACCGCATGACGACCTGCGACTGCATGGCCGCTGGATAGTTGTTGCGCATCAACAGAGCGGAGATGTCACGCTTTGTCGCGGCCGTGTCGATCGACGGTTCGCGTCCCGTCGTCTCGAGTGCCGCGCGCTTCAGAAGTTCTATATGCCGGTCGAGATACAGCGCCTCGTGCCCCGACGTGCGTATGTTCTGGTAGAGATACAGCCCGTCGGGATAATCGCCGCACGTCGTCATGCGGCCGTCTATGCAGCACACGTTTTCGGTCATTGCATGAAGATCTTGAGCAGCAGCTCGCGCAGCAGTTCTCCGTCGGAGGCTCCGCCCGAATTCACGCCCTTGCTCTTGGCGTCGTATTCGCGCAGCAGCCCCAGAATGTTGAATACCTTGCGGTTGTCCCACTGTGGCGCGATCTGTTTTAGCTCCTTGAGTGCGTAGATGTTGCCGGTCTTCACGATGGACATCAGTTCCGGATCGCCCGGAAATGGCTTCAGCTGGTGCCGCGCCTGCCACATCAGATAGTTGACGATGAATATCTCGCGGAACTTGCCGAACAGGGCCATGATCGTCAACAGCAGCGGATTGTCCTTCGGGTTGGCGGCGAAGTGGTCGGCTATGGCGAGTGAGCGTACTATGTCCTTCGAGGCTACGGCCTTGCACAGCTCGAAGTTGTTGAAATCCTTGGATATGCCTACATTGGCTTCGATCTGCGCATCGGTGATGCTGCGGGTGCCTTCGGGCAGCGATACCAGCAATTTGGTCAGCTCGTTAGATATCTTGGAGATGTCCGTGCCCAGATGGTCCGTAAGCATGGCCAGCGCCTTGGGCGTGATGCTGCATCCTTTCGACGCGATGTACTCCGTAAGCCACGGACCTATTTCATAGTCGCGCGGACGCACCGATTCGAAGACGACGCCCTTTTCGGCCGTACTCTTGTAGAACGCCGAACGGCGGTCGACGCTCTTCTCCTTGTGACATACGACGAGGATGGTCGTCGACGAGGGCTTCGACGTGTAGTACGACAGCTTGTCGAGGTCGCGCATCTGCTGCGCCTCCTTTACGATTATCACCTCGTAGCTCCCCATCATCGGCATCTGACGGCAGTAGTTGACCACCGTGCCGGCATCGCTCTCCTTGCCGTAGAGCGTGATCTGGTTGAACGACCGCTCGGCCTCGTTCAGTATCGTCGATGAGAGCTGTTCGCACAGCCGGTCTATGAAGAACGACTCTTCGCCCATGAGCAGGTATACGGGGGCGAACCTGCGTGCGGCTATCTGTTTTGACAGCTGCTCGTAGGCGGCCACGCTCTCCTTGAACTTTACCGTACTCCTGGCCATGGTCAGATGGTTTCACGTATGATCTTGAGAACGTTCTCGCTCTTATCGGTCAGACGGTAGCGGTCGTCTATGCGGCGGCCTACGACCCATACTATGTCGTCGCCCGAGAGCAGCACGAACTGCCGCTGCTTTTCGATTGCCGAGGTCTTGCAATCGGTCAGGAAATCGCCCACCTTCTTGCGGCCGGTCATGCCGAAGGGTATGAACCAGTCGCCGCTGCGCCAGCGACGCAGCCGCAACGGATATTTCAACAGATCGGCATCCAGCTGCGCCATGTTCTGCGGTACGCCGAATGTCTTGATCTGGTCGATGTCGGTATGGACGTAGTAGAGCACCGAGTTGCCGCAGAAACTGCGCATGGCATCGGCTTCGACGGTCGTTTCGCAGTCGTCCTCGTCACCGATACGGGCGATAATGACGTTGCCGCGGTCGACATAGGCCACATATTCCTTTGAATAGAAGCGTTTGCCGCTCATGCCGTGCTCGAGCGAACGGTACAGGCTCTCGACGGTGTCGCTCTTGAATCCGTATATCGAATTCAGCAGTTCGTATATCACGAAGTTGAGCGGGAAGGCCTTGTCTATGCGGTCGACATGAAGCGTATCGACGCCGTCGTTCGTGTCGATGGCTATGGCGCGTATCTTGTCGATGGCGTGGTCGATGAAGAGCTGAGCGTCGGTCAGATGGGCTATGTTGCCCTGCATCAGGTCCGTGAATTTGGGGTTGATCTCCTTGATCATCGGTACCAGCCCGAGTCGGATCTTGTTGCGCAGGTATTTTGTCGAGCGGTTCGACGAATCTTCACGGAAGGGTATGTGATTGGCAAGCGCGTACTCAGTGATCTCCTTGCGCGTGGCGAACATCAGCGGCCGTACGATATGCCCGCGCTGGTTACTGATGCCCGTAAGTCCCCGAAGTCCCGTTCCACGCAGCAGATTGATGAAAAACGTCTCGATCGAGTCGTCGATATGATGTGCAACGGCTATGGCCGTGTATCCGTGTTGTGCGCAAAGCTCATCGAACCATGCGTAACGCAGGCGGCGGGCCGTCATCTCCATCGAGTCGCCCGTGCGCTCCATCTCGGCCGTGGTTTCGAAGCGTTTATTGTAGCATTCGACGCCGTATTTGGCTGCTTCTTCGGCAACGACTACCTCGTCCTCGTCGCTTTCGGCTCCGCGCAGCTGGAAGTTGCAGTGGGCTACGCCCACCTTGTAGCCGCAGCGCACGAACAGCGACAGCATCACCATCGAGTCCACGCCGCCCGACACGGTCAGCAGTATGCGGTCTTCGGACGTAAATAGCTCGTTGTCCCTGATGTACTTGCGGAACTGCTCCGCCAATTTCTCCTGTGGAATCATATTATGTTTACCTCCGTATCTATTTCTATGCCGAACTTTTCATGGACGCGGCGCTGAACCTTGTGCGCGAACTCGATGACTTCGCCGCCAGTGGCGCCGCCCGTATTGATCAGCACCAAAGCCTGACGGTCGTGTACGCCCACATGGCCTTCGCGGTGCCCCTTCATTCCCGCCTTGTCGATGAGCCAGCCGGCGGCCAGCTTGACCTTGCCGCTCTCGGCCACCGGATACATCGGCATGCCCTGATATTCGGCCTGCAGCCTCTCGGCAACGGCAATGTCTACAACGGGATTCTTGAAGAAGCTGCCGGCATTGCCCGTAACCGCCGGATCGGGCAACTTGGCGCGCCGTATCGAGCAGATGGCGTCGCGTATGTTCCGCAACGTGGCACCGCCGCGAGCCTCGACTTCACGTATGACGTCGCCGTATCCCAGATTGGGGTGCGGCGTTCGGCTCAGCCGAAACTCTACCGACGTAATAATAACGCGCCCGCGCAAGGTATGCTTGAAGACGCTTTCGCGATAGCCGAATGCGCAGTGCTCGGCCGCCAGCGTCACGAAGTTCCCCTGCTCGGGAAAATACATGGTCACGGAACGTATGGCGTCCTTGGCTTCGGCTCCGTATGCGCCGATGTTCTGTACGGGTGCGGCTCCGACCTTGCCGGGTATGAGCGAGAGATTCTCGATGCCCCACAAACCGTTATCGACGGCCCAGGCGACCAGATCGTCCCACTCGACGCCGGCCTCGACGTCGACGGTAACTTCGGTGCCGTCGTCGCTGCGGATCTCGATGTCGCGCCCGCAGGGCGTCAGAAGCGTCCCGTCGTAATCTTTGGTGAAGAGTATGTTGTTGCCGCCGCTCAGTACCATCCAGCGTTCGGGCGCAAGTTTCCCGAATATTTCGGGTAGCTCCGCCTGCTTGTCGAACTCGATGAGGCGTGCGGCGTGCTGAGCGACATGGAAACTGTTCCGGCCGCTCAAATCGGCATTTTCAAAAACTCGGATCATTGTTGCAAAGTTAGAAATTATTTCGTTACTTTGAGGTGGATTTGGCCACTTTATAAGCCAATATCCGGCTATTGAACCTAAATCAACTTTGTATGTTTACTGAAAAGGATATTAAGGAGATCGGGGCCCACGGACTTACGGTCGGGGGCGTCGAGCGCCAGATCGAGAATTTCCGCCGCGGATTTCCTTATCTCAAGGTAGTGTCGGCGGCATCCCCGGCCGATGGTATCATGGTATTGTCGCAGCAGGGTATGGACGAGGCCCGCAGCGAATATGAAAAGGCTGTCGATTCGCTCGACGTTGTGAAGTTCGTGCCGGCTTCGGGTGCGGCGACGCGCATGTTCAAGGAACTATTCGAGTTCGTCAACGAAGGCAAGCGCGGCAAGGGTATAGACGTGCTGCTCGACCATCTGTCGGAATTTGCCTTCTATCCCGAGCTTATGCAGTATGTAAGCCCCGATGCCGATGATGTGACGAAGGTCAGCGCCATCATAAAGGACGGATTGTGCTACGGTTCCAAACCCAAGGGGCTCGTGACCTTCCATGCCTATCCCGAGGGGGTGCGCAAGGCCGTTGAGGAGCATCTGGTCGAGGGGGCGATGTACGCCTCGTCGAACGGCAGGGTGAAGATCCACTTCACCGTCTCGCCCGAACATATCGAAGGTTTCCGGGCGTTGCTGGCTGAAAAGCAGCCTCTCTATGAGAAGCGTTTCGGCGTTAAGTACGATATTTCGTTCTCGGTGCAGAAGGCTTCGACCGACACCATTGCGGTCAATCCCGACAATACGCCTTTCCGTACCGACGACGGACATCTGCTCTTCCGTCCGGCGGGACACGGTGCACTTAACGAAAACCTCAACGATATCGATGCCGACATTATATTCATAAAGAATATCGACAACGTCACCACCGATGCCCGCAAGGGCGATACCGTTGCGTGGAAGAAGACTCTGGCCGGTGTTCTGGTCCGCCTGCAGCGGGAGGTTGCACGCCATCTCGAGGCGCTTCGTGCCGGCAAGGCCGATATCGCCGCCGTAGCGCGTTTCGCCATGAAGGACCTTTGCGTCAAGCTGCCGCAGAACTACGATGCCGCTCTTCTGGAGGCGCTGCTCGACCGTCCCATCCGCGTATGCGGCATGGTGCGCAACGAAGGTGAACCGGGCGGAGGCCCATTCTGGGTTTCCAATGCCGACGGTACGCAGACGTTGCAGATTGCCGAGTCGAGCCAGATCTCGCCCGACGACATGCACCTGATGAAGGACGCCACGCACTTCAATCCGGTTGATCTGGTCTGCGGCGTGCGCCGTGCCGACGGCTCGAAGTTCGACCTGACGAAATATGTCGATCCCGCAACGGGCTTCATATCGTCGAAGTCGAGCGGCGGACGCGACCTGCGCGCACAGGAGCTCCCGGGTTTGTGGAACGGGGCCATGGCCCACTGGAACACGGTCTTCGTGGATGTTCCGGTGACGACCTTCTCGCCGGTCAAGGTGGTTCAGGATCTGCTGCGTCCGCAGCACCGTTGACACGCCCGCTATATGCTTGTTGTTCCAAAAGTCCGCAATGATTTTTATTGCGGACTTTATTTTGTCGGTTGGCGTATTTTTTAGTACATTTGTGCGCGCTGCGCGTAGCGTGGCCCGAGAACCGATATATCAATAAAAACAATATAATACGAATTATGGGAAACAAACTTCAGGAACTGACAGAGAAACTCTACGGCGAAGGCCTCGAAAAGGGCCGTGCCGAGGGCGAACGCATGGTTGCCGAGGCCAAGGCCGAGGCTGCCCGTATTCTGGACGAAGCCAAGGCCGAAGCCGCCTCGATCGTGAAGCAGGCGCAGACCAAGGCCGAGGATATCGAAAAGAATACCATGACCGAGATCACGCTTGCCGGAAAGCAGGCCGTTGCCAGGATCAAGTCCGAGATTTCGGAGATGATAATCGCCAAGGCCGTAGCGCCTGCCGTCAAGGATGCCACTCTCGACGCTGCGTTCGTCAAGGAGATGCTGCTCGACGTGGCCCGCAACTGGAACGGCAAGGATTCGTCGAAGGTCGAACTCGAGGCTCTGTTGCCCGAGTCGCGCCGCAAGGAGTTTTCGGCTGCATTCGAAAAGAGCGCCAAGGAGCTTCTGAGTGCCGGTATCGAGGTCGGCTACTCCAAGGATGTCAAAAGCGGCTTCAAGGTTGGCGCCAAGAACGGTGGATACTATATCTCGTTCTCGGACGAGAGTTTCGATGCCCTTCTGAAGGAGTATCTGCGTGACAAGGTTTCCGAAATGCTTTATAAGGCATAACCCATGTTCGGCAGCAACTATTACACTCTGGTAGCCGGACTGAAGGAGTATGCGCTCGACAGCGACGCCAAGGGCTTCGATGCGAAGGAGATCGTGTCGGAGATCCTCGAGAACGTCTCGTCGCGGGACGCTGCCGCCGTGCGCCTGCTCTACACTTGGTACGACTGCGAGAATCTGGTGAACTTCCGCAACGGCCGTTCGGCTCACAACGCGTTGGGCAACCTCACGCGTGAGCAGATCGAGGCCGAGTCGGCGCGCCCGTCGCTATTGCCGAAACGCCTGGCTGCGGTAGTGCGCGCCTACGACAATCCCGAGGGCGAAGATGCCGAGACGGTCGACGTGAACCGCCGTTTCGAGCGTACGCTCTTCGCGGCCTACTATGACGAGTGTGCCCGTTCGTCGAGCCGTTTCCTGAGCGAGTGGTCCGAATTCGACCGCACGCTGCGCAACATCATGGCCGCAGCGGTGGCACGCCAGCAGTCGCGTTCCATCGACGAGGTTACGGTCGGGGGCGGCGATGCCGTCGAACAGCTGCAGCGCAGTTCGGCCGCCGATTTCGGATTGAGGGGAGAGTATTCGTTCGCCGATGCCGTCATCACGGCCGTGAACGACGAACAGAACATACTGGACAAGGAGCGCAAGATAGACATCATACGCTGGAACGAGGCCGATTCCCTGTCGGTCTTCGACTATTTCGACATAGACGCCATACTGGCCTATCTGGTCAAGATCAACATGGTGGCTCGCTGGAGCACGCTCGACGAGCGTCAGGGCCGCGAGATGTTCGAGCGCCTGCTTGCGGACCTCGACGGCAAGGATTTGATAAATAAACAATAACCATATATGAAAACTACAGGACGTGTAAAGGGTGTCATTTCGAACATCGTGATCGTCGATGCCGACGGTGCGGTGGGACAGAACGAGATATGCTTCGTTCATACGGGCGACACCAAAATGATGGCCGAGGTCATCAAGGTGATAGGCGATGACGCCTACGTACAGGTGTACGACAGTACGCGCGGACTGAAGATCGGCGACAAGGTCGAGTTCGAGGGACACATGCTCGAGGCGACGCTGGCACCGGGACTTCTGTCGCGCAATTACGACGGATTGCAGAACGACCTCGAAAAAATGGACGGTCTGTTCATCAACCGCGGTTCGATAACCGATCCCATCGACTTCGAGCGCAAGTGGGCCTTCGAGCCTCTGGCCAAGGTCGGCGACAAGGTTACGGCCGCATCGTGGCTCGGTCAGGTGCAGGAGATGTGGATCTCGCACAAGATCATGGTGCCGTTCGTCATGACGGGCAACTATACCGTCAAGAGCGTGGCTGCCGCAGGCGAATACAAGGTTACGGATACGATCGCCGTGGTGACCGACTCCGACGGCAACGACTACAACATAACGATGGTGCAGAAGTGGCCGGTAAAGCAGGCCATACGCTGCTATACCGAGAAGCCGCGCCCCTATCGCGTCATGGAGACGGGCGTGCGTGCAATCGATACGTTCAACCCTCTGGCCGAAGGCGGTACCGGATTTATCCCGGGTCCTTTCGGCGCCGGCAAGACGGTGCTCCAGCATGCCATATCGAAACAGGCCGAGGCCGATGTCATCATAATGGTGGCCTGCGGTGAGCGAGCCAACGAGGTTGTGGAGATCTTCGCCGAGTTCCCCGAACTGGTCGACCCCCGCACGGGACACACCCTCATGGAGCGTACGATCATTATCTGCAACACCTCGAACATGCCTGTTGCCGCGCGTGAGGCGTCGGTATATACGGGTATGACCATCGGCGAGTACTACCGCTCGATGGGCCTGAAGGTGCTGGTTATGGCCGACTCGACGTCGCGCTGGGCACAGGCACTGCGTGAGATGTCGAACCGTTTGGAGGAGCTTCCGGGTCAGGACGCCTTCCCGATGGACCTTTCGGCCATCATATCGAACTTCTATTCGCGTGCCGGTCTGGTGAAACTCCAGAACGGTCAGACCGGATCGGTAACCTTCCTCGGAACGGTGTCGCCTGCGGGCGGTAACCTCAAGGAGCCGGTGACCGAGTCGACCAAGAAGGCTGCACGCTGCTTCTACGCCCTGTCGCAGGGCCGTGCCGACTCGAAACGTTACCCGGCAATCGACCCGATCGACTCCTATTCGAAGTATCTCGAGTATCCCGAAATCCGCGAATACCTCGACGGCCATATCGACAAGGGTTGGGTAGACCGCGTATACGAGGGCAAGACCATCGTGCAGCGAGGCAAGGAGGCCAACGACCAGATCAACATTCTGGGCGATGACGGTGTTCCGGTAGAGTACCACGAGCGTTTCTGGAAGAGCGAGCTTGTCGACTTCGTGATCCTGCAGCAGGATGCCTTCGACGAGATCGACGCCAACTGCCCGATCGAGCGTCAGAAGATGATGTACGAGATGGTACTCGACGTATGCCACAGGAATTTCGGATTTAACGACTTCGAGGAGTGTTCGCAGTTCTTCAAGTCGCTTATCAACCTCTTCCGTCAGATGAACTATTCGGAGTGGAAGTCCGACAAGTTCTACGATTACAAGAGCCAGATCGAGAAACTGGTGAACGATAAAGCTAAATAGATCCGCGCTATGACAACACGAGCATTTCAGAAAGTATATACCAAGATAGACAACATTACCAAGGCCACGGTTACGCTTCGCGCCACGGGCGTTGGCAATGACGAGCTGGCTACCGTAGGCGGCAAGCTGGCTCAGGTCGTAAAGATTATGGGCGACAACGTGACGCTTCAGGTGTTCGCCGGAACCGAAGGCCTCAAGACCGACTCGGAAGTGGTATTCCATGGCGAGCCGCCGAAGCTGAAGGTTTCGGACAACCTGGCCGGACGTTTCTTCAACGCCTATGGCGAACCGCTCGAGGGCGGCGAGCAGATCGAGGGCGAGGCGCGCGAGATCGGAGGCCCGACGGTCAACCCGTTCAAGCGCAAGCAGCCGTCGGAGCTTATTGCTACCGGTATCGCCGGTATCGACCTTAACAATACCATCGTGTCGGGTCAGAAGATCCCGTTCTTCGCCGATCCGGACCAGCCCTACAACGCCGTGATGGCCAACGTGGCGCTGCGCGCCAAGGCCGACAAGATCATCCTCGGCGGCATGGGACTTACCAACGACGACTTCCTCTACTTCAAGCAGGTGTTCGAGAATGCCGGTGCGCTGGACCGCATCGTGTCGTTCGTGAACACTACGGAGAACCCTCCCGTCGAGCGTCTGCTCGTTCCGGACATGGCCCTTACGGCGGCCGAATATTTCGCCGTGGACAAGGGCGAGAAGGTTCTGGTGCTGCTGACCGACATGACGCTCTATGCCGATGCGCTGGCCATCGTGTCGAACCGTATGGACCAGATCCCGTCGAAGGACTCGATGCCTGGTTCGCTCTATTCGGACCTCGCGAAGATCTACGAGAAGGCCGTGCAGCTTCCTAACGGAGGTTCGATCACCATTATCGCCGTGACGACCCTTTCGGGCGGCGACATCACGCACGCCGTACCCGACAATACGGGTTACATCACCGAGGGACAGCTCTTCCTGCGCAACGATACCGATACGGGTAAGGTCATCGTCGACCCGTTCCGTTCGCTGTCGCGTCTGAAGCAGCTGGTTATCGGCAAGAAGACCCGCGAAGACCACCCGCAGGTGATGAATGCCTGCGTGCGTCTGTATGCCGATGCGGCCAACGCCAAGACCAAACTCGAGAACGGTTTCGACCTGTCGGACTACGACGAACGTGCCTTGAAGTTCGCCCACGACTATTCGGAGAAGCTGCTGTCGATCGACGTGAACATCGATATCAATCAGATGCTCGACACGGCGTGGACGCTCTTTGCAAAATACTTTACCAAGGAAGAGGTTGCCATCAAGGCCGACCTGATAGCCAAGTACTGGAAAGCATAAGGAACAATGGCAATCAAATTTCAATATAACAAGACTTCGCTCGGCGAACTCGGCAAACAGCTGAAGATGCGCCAGAACGCTCTGCCTACCATCAAGAGCAAGGAGAGCGCCCTGCGTTCCGAGGTCAAAAAGGCGAAGAACTCCGCACAGCACTACCGTGAGCTGTTCGAGCGTGCGACGCACGAATACGACTACATGGTATCGTTGTGGGGGGAGTTTGATTGTACGTTGCTTCGCGTTGCCGATGTCGATCTGGCGACGCAGAAGATTGCCGGCGTGAAGATACCGGTGCTCGGCGGCGTACGTTTCGAGGAGCGTCCATACGATGTCTTCTCGTCGCCGTTGTGGTATTCGGACGGTATCGCCATACTGAAGAAGTTGGCAGAGCTGGGCATCGAATACGAGGTCTATAACCGACGTATGGAGCTGCTCGACTTCGCACGCCGCAAAACCACTCAGAAGGTGAACTTGTACGAGAAGGTGCAGATACCCGGGTATGAGGACGCCATACGCAAGATCAAACGATTCATGGAGGATGAGGAGAACCTCTCCAAGTCTGCCCAGAAGATAGTGAAAACTCGTCAGCAACAGGCCGCGGAGGGGTCGATGTCATGATAGCGAAAATGTCGAAATACGATTTTGTCCTCTATGCGGGACAGAGCGCCGATTTCATCGAACGGCTGCGTGAACTGGGCCTTGTCGACATCACTACGGCCGGATGGGAACCCGCCGAGGAGGACCGTCAGCTGCTTTCGGACATCGAGGCTCACGTGAAGACCGTGGAATTTCTGCGTGCGTTCCGTGCGGACGAACGTTATGTTGCAGGCCAGCCGCTGGCCGCAGGTACTGATGTCTTCGGCGAATATACGGCCACGCAGCAGCGGATTACGGAGCTGAAGGCCGAGATAGGCCGTCTGTCGAAGATCGTGACCGAGTGGACGCCGTGGGGCGACTTCTCGACCGAGACCGTCGGCAAACTGGCGTCACAGGGTGTCGTACTGCGATTCTTTACTACGCAGAAGAGCACCTTCGAACGTTACGAGGCCGAGTGGAACGAACGTTACAACATATCGGTAATAGAGCAGACTGCAGGTACGGTCTATTTCGTGGTTGTTGGGGCTCCGGGCGACGAGGTGGAACTCGATGCCATGGAGGTCAAGCTCCCTCAGATGGATGCTGCGGAGGCGTCGAAACGTATCGGCCAGCTCGAAGAAGAGATATCGGGGCTCGATGCGACGCTGTCGCGCTGCGCCGACTCGGTAGAGGTGATCGAGACCGAAACGGCCGCATTGAAGGAGCGCCTGCAGGGCGTGAAGGTTCAGGCCACGGCCAAACCCGAAGCCGACGGTACGCTGCTCGTGATGGAGGGCTGGGCCGAAAAGGAGACCTCGGACAAGGTAGACGCGCTGCTCGACGAGTATCCCAACGTGGTATATGTCAAGAGCGACCCGACGCCCGAGGACGATACGCCGGTCAAGCTTAAGAACGGCTGGTTCGCCCACATATTCGAGTTCGTAGGCAACATGTACGCACTGCCCAAGTACGGCACGATAGACCTCACGCCGTTCTTCGCACCGTTCTACATGCTCTTCTTCGGAATCTGCCTGAACGATGCCGGTTACGGTCTGATACTGCTGGCCCTGGGACTGGTCATGCTGCGCAAGAGCAAGACCCCGACCATGAAGCAGGCCTCGTGGTTCGCCACGATGTGCGCCGTCGCCACGATACTGTTCGGCGGCTTCTGCGGTTCGTTCTTCGGAATGAGCATGTCGGAGTGGTTCCCGTCGGTACACTTCTTCGACTTCCAGAACAAGTTCTTTACGATAGCCCTGGCCATAGGCTTGGTACAGATCATATTCGGAATGATACTCAAGGTCTCGCTTATCAGCGGTACCGTTGGTTTCAAATATGCGCTGTCGACGCTGGGCTGGGTGATCATCGTCGTGTCGGCATGTCTGGCAATGGGACTGCCGCTGCTCGACGAGAGTTGGGTAATACCGTTCTTCACCTCGTCGTCGCCGGCATTCTATGCCGCCCTCGGCGTCGGTGCGGTGTTGATGTTCTTCTTCAATTCGCCCGGCAAGAATATCTTCGTGAATGTCGGTTCGGGCCTTTGGGATACCTACAACAATATCACCGGCATATTGAGCGACGTGCTGAGTTATATCCGTCTGTTCGCCATCGGACTGTCGGGCGGCGTGCTGGCACTGGTGTTCAACTCGCTGGCATCGGGATTTGTCCCCGAAGGAGCCAACATATTCGTGCGGCTGCTGGTGATGATACCCATATTGCTCATAGGTCACGGTATCAATATGTTCATGTCCACGATATCGTCGTTCGTGCACCCGATGCGACTTACGTTCGTGGAGTTCTACAAGAATGCGGGTTTCGAGATGTCGATGCGTACGTTCGAACCCCTGCGCAAACTGAATCAAACAAACAAATAAACAATAACAAAAACTCAAAATTTCAATTATGGAAACAACAGCATTGGTAATGGCCTACGTGGGTGTAGCCCTGATGGTAGGTCTGGCCGGTATAGCCTCGGCCATCGGTACTTCGATCGCCGGAATGGCCGCCGTGGGCGCCATGAAAAAGAACGGCGGAGCCTTCGGTAGCTACATGGTATTGTCGGCACTGCCCGGTTCGCAGGGTCTTTACGGATTCGTCTGCTTCTTCATGGTTCAGGGCTTCCTGACCAACCCGACGATGTTGCAGGGTGCAGCCGTATTCGGCGCCGGTCTGCTTGTCGGCATGGTAAACCTCGCAGCCGCCATCTATCAGGCAAAGGTCTGCGCCAACGGTATCGCCGCTATCGGCAACGGTCACGACGTTATGGCCAAGACCCTTATTCTGGGTGCATTCCCCGAGTTGTACGCCATTCTGACGGTTGCTGCTACGTTCCTCATCTCGAGCCTCGTAAAATAGTACCGACGAATCGTTACGGAATTCGGTTGCAGCGGGATATCTTCCCGCTGCAACTGTTTTTTATATATGTATGCGATGTTTTATTTTTCGGATGAAAAGTCCTATATTTGTACGGAAACTCTAAAATCTGCAATAAATCAATGAAACTTTTATCCAAACTTCTGTTGTTGGCGTTGCTGGTTGCACTGCCGACATCTACTCTTGTGGCAGCCAACACCCCCAAGGACAAGACCGACAAGGAGATCATGCGCAAGGTCGACGCTCTGATGAAAAAGATGACCCTGCGCGAAAAGATTGGTCAGCTGATACAGTTGCGTCCCAGTGAAGGGGACATAACCGGTCCGGATGGAGAACAGCTCAAGGTCGAGGACTTTATCCGTGAAGGATGTTGCGGATCGCTGCTCAGCGTTGCTTCTCCCGATGAAATCATGCGTTTCCAGCGTTTGGCCGTCGACAGCTCGCGACTGGGTATCCCGCTGCTTTTCGGACATGACGTAATTCACGGTTGCCGAATTATTTTCCCCGAAAACCTCGGAGTGTCGGCTTCGTGGGACGTGGAGGCCGCCGAGCGCCTTGCACGTGTTTCAGCCGAAGAGGCTGCCGCCTTCGGTATCGCATGGACATTCTCGCCCATGTGCGACGTCAGTGCCGATCCTCGTTGGGGTCGTGTCTCGGAGGGATCGGGCGAAGATCCGTATCTTGGTGCTGCCATGGCCCGTGCCATGGTACGCGGCTATCAGGGCGATGACCTCTCGGATCCTAATACCATTCTGGCCTGCGTGAAGCACTTTGCAGCATACGGAGCTCCGCAGGGAGGCCGCGACTACAATACAGTCGACATGTCCGAACGCATGTTCCGTGACCGTTACCTGCCGCCGTACCGTGCTGCCATAGATGAAGGCGCTGCAACGGTCATGACATCGTTCAACGATTTCAACGCCATTCCCGCTACAGGCAACAAGTGGCTGATGCGTACCGTGCTGCGTGATGAACTCGGGTTCGACGGCTTTGTCGTAACCGATTACAATGCCATGCACGAGATGGTCGCACATGGCGTTGCCGCCGACGGCAAAGAGGCTGCAGCCATGGCTTTCGACGCTCATGTTAACATGGATATGGTCGATTGCGACTACCTGATGTACGGTGAGGAACTCGTACGCGAGAGACGCGTGTCGGAGAAGACGATAGACGAGCTTTGCCGTGCGGTACTGGTGGCAAAGTTCCGCCTCGGCCTTTTCGATGACCCGTACAGATATGGCGGCGATCGTTACGAGACGGCGATGTACAAATCCGAAAACCTGAAGATCGCACGCGACGTGGCCCGCAAGTCGATGGTGTTGCTGCGTAATGAGAATGATCTGTTGCCTCTCGACGGCAATGAGCGTATGGCGCTGATAGGTCCGTTCGGCGATTCCGGTAGCGAGATGCTCGGTTCGTGGAGTGCATTCGGCGAAGGCGACCGCTCGATAACCTTCCTCGAAGGATTGCAGGAGCGCTTCGGCAGTGAAAATGTCGCGTATACAGAGGGATGCAAGCCTCTCGAACAGATCGAAGGCGGGATAGATGCTGCCGTGGCTGCCGCAAATGGAGCCGATGTGGTTCTGCTGGCTTTGGGCCTGCCCAACAAGTGCAGCGGCGAAGCGGCGAGCATGACATCCATAGAGTTGCCGCAGCCGCAGCTGGAGCTTCTCGATGCCGTGGCTGCTACCGGCAAGCCTGTGGCCATATTGTTGGTTACGGGTCGTCCGATGGATATTACGGATGAGGTCGGAAAGGTCGACGCCGTGCTTGTAACGTGGCACGCCGGAACGATGGCCGGAGCTGCGCTGGCCGATGTCGTGTCGGGTGATTTCAATCCGTCGGGACGTCTGACCATGACTTTCCCTTACGATATTGGCCAGGTACCCATACACTATTCGATGAAGCGAACGGGACGTCCGATGCCGTCGCCCGATGCTCGCGCAAAGTATCTGTCACGTTACCTGTTTACGCCCAATGAACCGCTCTACTGCTTCGGCTACGGGTTGAGCTACACGACGTTCGACTATTCGGATCTGAAGGTCCTGACGCCCGAAGTGAAGATAGGCGAGCCGGTACGTGTAAGCGTCAAGGTGACCAACAGCGGAAAACGCGACGGCGACGAGGTCGTACAGCTCTATCTGCATGACAAGGTGGCTTCGACGACACGTCCCGTACGTGAGTTGAAGGGGTTCCGCAAGGTTGCGCTCAAGGCCGGCGAGTCGAAGGTCGTGGAGTTCACCATACAGCCCGAGGATATGGCTTTCTGCCGTGCCGACATGGAGTTTGCGCAGGAGCCCGGTGACTTCGACGTATGGATCGGCCACGATTCCAATGCCCCTCTGCATGGCGGGTTTACCGTAAAACAGGACATCCGTAAGTAAATAAGCGGGCCGTATCGTCGAAAGATACGGCCCGCTTTGTTTTGTGTTCCACTACATGGGCCACTGCCGGTATTCGTAGAGCTGGTTGCGCAGCCGCGGCGTAAATCCGGCTTCGCGGATGGCCTGCTGTATGCCTTCGGCGTCGAAGGTGTTGTGCGCACCGGCCGAGGCCACCACGTTCTCCTCGATCATGATGGAGCCCATGTCGTTGGCACCGCTGTGAAGCGCGATCTGCGCCGTGGCCTTACCGACGGTGAGCCACGAGGCCTGAATGTTGCGTATGTTGCACAGCAACAGCCGGCTGACGGCTATGATGCGGATGTATTCGAGCGGCGAGAATCGTGTGACGACTCCCTCCTGCTCGAGCTGTGTTCCCGTCGAACGGAATATCCACGGAATGAAGGCTATGAATCCGTAGTTGCCTTCGGGACACCGTGCCTGCAGGTCGCGTATGCGCAGCAGATGGTCGACGCGCTGGCGGGGTGTCTCTATGTGGCCGTACATCATCGTGGCCGATGTCGGCAGGTTCAGCAGATGCGCCTCGTGCATAACCTCGAGCCACTCATCCACTCCGGGCTTTGCCGGTGAGATGCGTTTGCGCACGTCGGGATCGAGAATTTCGGCGCCGGCGCCGGGCAGCGAGTCGAGACCTGCGGCCATGAGCCGCTGCAGCGTCTGCATGGTCGTCAGCGAACTGATGCGCGCAATATGCGCAACCTCGGGCGCGCCGAGTGCATGCAGCCGGAGTGTGGGGTAGCGCCGTTTCAGTTCGCGAAAGAGATTCTCGTAAAACTCAATGCCCAATTGCGGGTGAAGTCCTCCCTGTATCAGCAGCTGGTCGCCACCCAGACGCAACGTCTGGTCGATCTTCTCGCAATACTGTTCGATGGTGGTTATGAATGCACGCTCCTTCTGGTGCGGCTTGCAGTGGAAGTTGCAGAACTTGCACCCAGAAATGCAGACGTTCGTTATGTTTACGTTGCGGTCGATCTGCCACGTTACGACCGACGGGTCATCGACCGTCTGTCGGCGCAGACGGTCGGCCGTCTCGGCCAGTTCGGGCAGAGGCGCATCGTAAAGTGCATAAGCCTCGTCGCGGGTCAGCGGCTCGCGGTCGAGGCATTTTTCGTAGAGGTCGTGCAGTCTCACTTTTCGTTCACAAGTTCGAAGTCGAGGGTGCGTCGGCGCAGGTCGGTGGCCTTTACGCGCACGCGCACCTTGTTACCCAACGTATATGTCTTGCCGTGCGATGTGCCGTAGACCTCGTAACGCTCCTCGTCGAAACGGTAGAAGTCGTCGTCGATGTCGCGCAGGTGCACCATGCCTTCGATGATCGAGTCGTCGAGTTCGACATAGATTCCCCACTCGCTGAGCCCCGAAATGTGTCCGTCGAAGACTTCGTGGCTGTGTTCCTGCATGTACTCCACCATCTTGTACTTGACGGAGGCACGTTCGGCCTCGGCGGCTATCACCTCACGTTCCGAGGCGTGCTCGCACTGCGCTTCGAGCGCTACCTTGTCCACCGAACCCTTGCCCTCGAGATAGCGGGCGAGCAGACGGTGAACCATCATGTCGGGGTAGCGGCGTATGGGTGACGTGAAGTGCGTGTAGTAGGGGAATGCCAGTCCGTAGTGGCCGATGTTGTCGGTCGAGTACATGGCCTTGGCCATCGAACGTATGGCCAGCGTCGATACGGCATTCTCTTCGGGTTTGCCCTTGACCTTCGTCAGCAGCTTGTTCATCTCGCGGGCGATGGCTTTGCCCTTGTTGGCCTTGAAGATCAGCCCGAAGCGCAGAATGAACGTGCGGAACTTGTCGAGCTTTTCGGAGTCCGGTTTGTCGTGTATGCGGAATACCATCGTGCGCGGATGTCCGTTCTTGCCCTTGGCGCAGAACTGAGCCACGTGCTTGTTGGCCAGCAGCATGAACTCTTCGATAAGGTGGTTGGCCTCCTTCTGCTCCTTGAAGTAGATGCCCGTAGGTCTGCCGTCGGCATCGAGCGTGAATTTGGCTTCGCGGCGGTCGAAAAGCAACGCTCCGTTGTTTATGCGGGCTTCGCGCAGACCCTTGGCCAGGCGGTTGAGCGTTAGTATTTCGTCGGCAAGATCTCCCTTGCCCGTTTCGATTACCTCCTGCGCCTCGGCATAGGTGAAGCGACGGTCGGAGAGTATCACCGTACGGCCGAACCACTCCTTGGTGATTTCGAGATTCTCCCTGATGTTGAATACGGCCGAGAAACAGAGCTTCTCCTCATGCGGCCGCAGTGAACAAAGTTCGTTTGAGAGACGTTCGGGCAGCATCGGCACCGTGCGGTCGACCAGATATACGGACGTACCGCGCTCCTGCGCCTCGTTGTCGAGAATCGATCCCGGGCGTACGTAGTGCGTTACGTCTGCGATGTGTACGCCAACTTCCCACGTGTCGTCGCCCACACGGCGTATCGACAACGCATCGTCGAAGTCCTTCGCGTCGGCCGGGTCTATGGTGAATGTCGGAACATCGCGCATGTCGCGTCGTTCGGCATAGTCCTTTTCGGTTATCTCGCCCGGGATGCGCTCGGCGGCACGCTCCACCTCCTCGTCGAACTTGTACGGCAGGTCGTATTCCGCAAGTATGGCGTGCATCTCGGTATCGTTGTTGCCTTCGTCGCCCAGAACCTCCACGAGCGTTCCCGTCGGCCACTTGTCGTCGGCAGCCCAATCCTCTACGCGTACCACGACCTTCTTGCCCGACTCGAGATCGGGATATTTGTGGCGCGAAAGGTAGATGTCCACCGGTATGCGGCGCGTGTCGGTGTGAACCAGAACCGTATTTTTGGATGTTACCTCAGTCGTACCTATGTATGTGCGGCTGCTGCGCCCGACGATGCGGATGATCTCGCCTTCGGGCGATCCCTTGCGCGAATGGCGCGTTACGATCAGTTCGACACGGTCGCCGTCGAGCGCATGGTTGGCATTGCGCGGATCGACGTATATGTCGCCGTCGAGACCATCTACCGTTACGAATACTGCACCCGAGGCCGTCATCGACGCTACGCCCTCGTAGTGGGGCATGAGGTTGCGGCTCAGGTGATACTTGCGGTGGCTGACGCAGATGGTCCCCTCTTCCGTCAAACGGTCGAGAATGGCCTTCGTCATCTCGCGTCCTGCAGCGTCGGCTCCTCCCGATGCGGCTGCCAGATGCCTGAGCGAAAAGCTCTTGTCGGGCATCTCGTTAAACATGCGTACGATGAACGATGCCCGTTCATCGAATGTTATCTTCTCTTTTTTCCTTCCCATTTTCGAGTATGGTTCTTGTCAATTTGTTCATGAATTCGATTCCGTATCCGATGGCCCTTTCGTCGGGATTGAACAGCGGAGTATGGGTGGCTCCGGTGCCTCCGGTCCCCAGACGGTAGAAGAGCGACGGATAGACGCTGCAGTAGAAGCCGAAATCCTCTGCCGTGGTGCGCAGCGGCAACTCGACCGTCCTGTAATTCCCGGCGGCCAGCGTACGTGCCGTCGCCGTCAGCTGCGGATTGTTCACCACGCACGGATATCCGCGGCGTATGTCCGCATCGATCGTAACGCCGTATTTAGTTCCCGTAGCGGCGGCGGCTTCGTGTATGTTTCGTTTGATTTGTTCGCGCAGGGATTCGTCGAACGTCCGCATCGTCCCCTGCATTGCGACCGTGTCGGGAATGACGTTGGTGGCTCCGTCGGCGATGAAGCGTCCTATGGAGACGACGCTGTCGGCCGAGTTCATGGCTGTCAACTGCAACGTCATGTCGGCGGCGGCCGTCACGGGATCCTTTATCTGTTCACGCATGGCGGCATGTCCTCCCTTGCCGTGTACGGTGATATGCAGCTCGTCGTTCGAGGCCATGTACTTGCCGGCCCTGAATCCGAACGTCCCCACCTCGAGCCGGGGCTCTACGTGTTCCCCGATCATGGCAATGACGTCGTACCCCTCGAACGGCTTCTCTGCCAGCACGAGCGACGCTCCGCCCGGAACGCACTCCTCGCCCGGCTGGAACAGCCCGAATACGGTGCCGTCGAAACCGCCCTCCTCCTTCAGCCGTTTCAGCACTCCGAACAGTACGGCGGCATGCACGTCGTGTCCGCATGCGTGCATCACTCCCTCGTTACGGGAGCGCCATGTCACATCGACGGCCTCGTGTATGGGCAGGGCGTCGATGTCGGCGCGAAGCACTACGGCCCGGCGCGTGTCGCCACCACCCACGATGCGTGCGAGCACACCCGTACGGGCTATGCTTCGATGCTCGATGCCCAGCGCCGTAAGTTGCTCGGCGATGAAGCGTGCGGTCTGCTCCTCCCCGAACGATAGTTCGGGGTAAGCGTGCAAGTGACGGCGAAATTCGACAGGTGTCATAACTATCCGTTTATTCGTTTCTTTTGCCTGCGCGGGGCATATTTTTTTGCCATTCGGCCGAGTGCGGCAATGTATTCGGGAGTGGTGCCGCAACAGCCTCCGATAATGTCGACGAGCCCCCGTTTGAGGTATTGCTCCACGCAGGCGGCAAAAGCCTCGGACTCTACGGGGTATTTCCCTGTATTGTCGGGCATGCCGGCGCCGGGGTATGCCACGATACGCAGATCCGATATTGCGTCGAGCTCCGCGAGTGGCTTCATGAGCGATTCGGGCCCGTACGAGCAGTTGAACCCTGCAGCGAACGGCTTGAACTCCGCCACTGCCGTGTAGAAGTCGGCGACGCTCTCGCCCGATGGCAGCCTTCCTTCACGCGTCAACGTGGCCGAGACGATCACTGGAACGGAGATGCCGCGCCGTGCCGTTGCCTCCTTCAATGCCTCAAGGCTTGCTACCAGAGGCTCTACTGCAGTTGCCGTTTCGAAAACAATGCCGTCTATGCCGCCGTCGAGCAGGCCCTCGACATGTTCCACCACATTATCCTCGGACGGATATACGGCTCCGAAAGCGAATCTCGGCTTGAGCGGATCTATCCCGGTATGTCTTTGCGCCGCTTCGCGGGCCGTGCATGCGGCCGCAAGGGCTGATGCGTGATCCGAAGCCGCAATGTCGGTCTCGATGATGTCGGCGCCGGCCCGAAGGTATGCTTCGTGGATCTCTCGCGGCGTGAAACCTTGCATGAGCATGGTGCCGAAACCTCCGTCGAGCAGGAGCACCCGCTCGTCGGCGACATCGTATATCGACCTGCGGTTCACTGCTCGACAAGTTCTATCTCGAAGAGTTTGCTCCAGTTCTTGCCCGTGACGAAGATGCGCTTGCCCGCCTCGTCGTAGGCTATGCCGTTCAACACGTCGGTTTCGGGACCGATCTCGCTTTCGGGCAGAATGCCCGTAAGATCGACCACGCCCTCGACCTGACCGCTTTCGGGATCGATTATCACTATCTGGTCGGTGGTGTAGACGTTGGCCCATATCTTGCCGTCGATCCATTCGAGCTCGTTGAGGTAGTTGACCGGTTCGCCGCGGAAGGTTACGGTCAGCGTACCCTTGCGTTTGAATGTCTCGGGATCGATGCGGTAGATGTTCTCCGAACCGTTGGACATGTAGAGCCATTCGCCGTCAGTCGTCAGGCCCCAGCCCTCGCCCGTGTATCGCATGTCGCGCAACTTGTTGCCGGATGCGCTGTCGTAGACGTGAACCACGTTGTTGGTCCACGTAAGCTGGTATATCCTGCCGTTCAGCAGCGTGATGCCCTCGCCGAATTCGGCGTACGGCAGTTCCGCCACGACGGTCGCCTTGCCCGTGTCGAGATCGATACGCTGCAGACGCGACTCGCCGTGCTGGCCTGTGCCCTCCCACATCGTGCCGTCGACATACTGCAGTCCCTGCGTATAGCTGGTGGTGAGATGCGGGTGCGTGGCCTTGACCCTGTATGAGTACATGCGCGGTTCGATTGTCTGTACGGTCTGCCCCGAAGTGTTGCTGCGCCCGGTGCAGCCAATGCACGAAGCCACAAGTAAAAGTATCGTCGTAAAACTTCTCATATCTTCCTACAAAGGTAACATTATAATTCGTTATATTTGTAATATGCGAATTAAATTTCTATCTTTGCGCACCCGTATGGAGAGTAAATAAAGGACAAATATACAGTTATGAAAATCGTTAGAGAACAGAAAGACCAGCACGCGTCGCTGATAAGGGTGACCGTCGACGAAAAGGACTACGGCGAGGCCGTCGAGAAGACGCTCCGCGATTACAAGCGCAAGGCCAATATCCCCGGTTTCCGCCCGGGTATGGTTCCGATGAGTATCATCAAAAAGATGTACGGCAAGGGCGTAGTTGCCGAGCAGTCGTACCGTCTGGCTTCGAATTCGGCATTCGACTACCTCCAGAAGGAGAAGATCGACTATGTGGGCGATGTCATTCCGGCCGAGGAGCAGGGCGATTTCGATTTCGACAACAATACCGAATTCGAGTTCGTCTTCGAGATCGGCGAGGCTCCCGAGGTCAAGCTCGATCTTTCGCAGAAGGACGAGGTCGTTTACAACCGCATCAAGGTCGACAAGAAGATGCACGACGACTATCTGAGCAACTACCTGCGCCGCTTCGGCCGTCTGGTCGACGTGGACGAGGTTGCGTCGGACGAGGCTCTGACCGTTACGCTCGACAACGGCGACCTGAAGGTTGAGGATGCGTACCTGGGTCTGATCTCGATGAGCGACGAGGAGCGCAAGCCCTTCATAGGCAAGAAGGTAGGATACAAGACCACGATCAACATAAACGAGCTCTACAAGAATCCTTCGCAGCGTGCGTCGATTCTGCATGTCAAGGAGGCCGAGCTGGCCGATCTCAATCCCGAGTTCTCGCTCGAGATCACCAAGATCCGCCGTTTCGCCAATCCCGAACTCAACGAGGAGTTCTTCAAGGAGGCGTTCCCCGCAGGCAACGTGAAGAACGAGGAGGAGCTCAATAAGTTCATCGACGAAGAGATCAACCGCGAGCTTTCGCGCGAGAGCGATTACCTCTTCACACTCCAGTTGCGCAACTACCTTCTGGACAAGGCCAAGCTCGAGATGCCGGTCGAGTTCCTCAAGCGCTGGCTCTATGTCATCAACGAGGGCAAGTTCACCAAGGAGGATATCGAGAAGGATTTCGACTCGTTCGTGAAGATGTTCTCGTGGAACTATCTGCAGAAGTATTTCATTCAGAAGGACGGGCTGAAGGTATCGGCAGAGGAGGCTTCGGCCGAGGCCAAGCAGTTTGCTGCCGCTCAGTTCGCACAATACGGCATGCCGTCGGCTCCCGAGGAGATGATCGACAACTTCGCAAAGCAGATCCTCGACAACAAGGAGCAGTCGCAGAAGATCTACGAGAAGCTCTACGAGCAGAAGGTGGTCGAGGACGTGAAGTCGAAGATCAAGGTTACGGAGAAGTTCGTTTCGGCCGAGGATTTCGCCAAACTGGCCAAGGAGATTTAGTCCTTTCCGTATCATAAAACTGTTTTCGGACTCTGCGGGTTTGGTTTTTGCAACCGGACTGCAGAGTTCGTTGCGTTGATTGAAACGCTTCGTGTCGTTTAACGCTAAAAATTATTGAGACATGTCTGAATTTGAAAAGTTTGCCAAGGGATTCCGCGGCTTGGGCAGCATGACGCTGCACGATTATGTTTCGACGCAGGCTGCCTACGTGTCGCCTACGATCATCGAGGAGCGCCAGCTGAATATCGCCACGATGGATGTCTTCTCGCGTCTGATGATGGACCGCATCATATTTCTGGGTGCACCCATCAACGACGATGTGGCCAACATCATACAGGCCCAACTGCTATTTCTCGAGTCTTCGGATCCGGACAAGGATATTCAGATATATGTCAATTCGCCCGGCGGATCCGTGTCGGCGGGACTGGGCATATACGATACCATGCAGCTGATAAACTGCGACGTGGCAACCATCTGTACCGGCATGGCCGCATCGATGGGAGCCGTGTTGCTGGCTGCCGGAGCCAAAGGCAAGCGATCGGCGCTGCCGCATTCGCGCGTGATGATACACCAGCCGCTGGGCGGGGCTCAGGGACAGGCTTCGGATATCGAGATCACGGCCCGCGAGATCATGCGCACCAAACGCGAGCTCTACGACATATTGGCATACCATACGGGCGTGTCGGTCAAGAAGATCGAGCGTGATGCCGACCGCGATTACTGGCTGTCGGCCGAGGAGGCCAAAAAGTACGGCCTCATAGATGATGTATTATCCAAACGGCAGAAATAATGGCTGAAAACAAGAACAACAAAGGCAACAGAAGCAAACAGGAGAACGATTGCTGTGATTTCTGCGGAGCAAGACGCAGCGATGTGGAGCTGCTGCTGACAAGCGGCGACCATCGCGTCAACATATGCAACAACTGCATAGCCGAAGCATACCGCATGCTGGTTATGGGCGGCGTGATCCGGGATGGCCGGCAGGAGCGCGGAGGCGCTTACGTGGACAAGGCGCCGCGCAGCATGGAGGACCTGCTGAAACCGGTGCAGATTAAGGAGTTTCTCGATCAGTATGTCATAGGTCAGGATGTGGCCAAACGTTACATATCGGTGGCCGTGTACAACCACTACAAGCGACTGATATGCAGTACGCACAAGGACGAGAACGAGGTGGAGATCGACAAGTCGAACATTCTGCTGGTCGGACCTACTGGAACGGGCAAGACGCTTATTGCCAAGACCATTGCGCGACTGCTCAACGTGCCGTTCACGATAGTCGACGCGACGGTATTGACCGAGGCCGGTTACGTCGGCGAGGATGTCGAGAGCATACTGACACGTCTGTTGCAGGTTGCCGACTACAATGTTGAGGCGGCCGAGCGTGGCATCGTCTTCATCGACGAAATAGACAAGATCGCCCGCAAGAGCGACAATCCGAGCATCACGCGCGACGTGTCGGGCGAGGGCGTGCAGCAGGCTCTGCTCAAACTGCTCGAGGGTACGGTCGTGAACGTGCCGCCCAAGGGAGGCCGCAAGCACCCCGATCAGGACTTCATACACGTAAACACCAAGAATATCCTCTTCATCTGCGGCGGAGCGTTCGACGGTATCGAGAAGAAGATAGCACAGCGTCTCAATACCAGAGCTTTGGGTTATGGCCGTACACAGGCGTCCGGCAGTGTCGACCGCGGAAACCTGATGCAGTACATCATGCCTCAGGACGTCAAGTCGTACGGACTCATTCCGGAACTTGTCGGCCGCTTGCCGGTGCTGACATACATGGAGCCGCTGTCGAGACAGGCTCTGCGATCGATACTTACGGAACCCAGGAACGCCATCATAAAACAGTACGAACGTCTGTTCGAGATGGACGGCGTGAAGCTGTCGTTCGACGAGGAGGCTCTCGACTATATCGTCGACAAGGCCATCGAGTTCAAGCTGGGAGCCCGCGGTCTGCGATCGATCTGCGAGGCTGTGATGATGGATACGATGTTCGAGATACCGTCGTCGGGTGAACGTCGGTTCGTGGTTACGCTCGACTATGCAAAGCGCAAGATCGAGAAGACCAATTTTGCGGCATTGCGTCGGGTCGGTTGAGAAGTTGAGTCTGGTGCTGCGGCCGATTTGGCTGCATTGGGTCTGAAAAGTTGTTTTTCCGTTTGTCTTTGCACTCGACTTTGCTTATATTTGTATTGTAATTCCATTTGGGAATAATTAGATAATCTTATGAAAACTGATAAATCCAAACTTCAGCGGGCTGCGGACAATATCCGCGTACTCGCGGCATCGATGGTCGAGAAGGCCAAATCGGGTCACCCGGGCGGAGCCATGGGCGGAGCCGATTTCGTCAACGTGCTGTTTGCCGAATACCTTCGTTACGATCCCGATGACATGAAATACCCCTTCCGCGATCGATTCTTCCTCGATCCGGGCCACATGTCGCCGATGCTCTATTCGGTGCTTGCGCTTGCGGGCAACTATACGATGGAGGATCTGGCCTCGTTCCGCCAGTGGGGCAGCATAACTCCCGGCCATCCCGAGGTCGACGTGATGCACGGCGTGGAGAATACGTCGGGACCTTTGGGACAGGGGCACGCCATGGGAGTGGGAGCCGCTCTTGCCGAGCGTTTCCTTGTGGCCCGCTTCGGAGAGTGGATGTCGCACAAGACATATATCTATATCTCGGACGGTGCCGTGCAGGAGGAGATTTCGCAGGGCGTTGGCCGCATAGCCGGCAATCTGGGACTGCACAACGTGATCATGTACTACGACTCGAACAACGTGCAGCTCTCGACCAAGGTCGACGAGGTCGATACCGAGGATGTCGGAGCCAAGTACCGTGCATGGAACTGGAACGTCATCGAGATATGCGGTAACGACATCGACCAGATACGCGGAGCACTCGATGCTGCTCTCGGCGAGACGGAGCGTCCTACCATCATCATCGGCAAGACGGTGATGGGCAAGGGTGCCGTTGCTGCCGACGGTACGAGCTTCGAGGACAGGGTCTCGACGCACGGACAGCCTCTGTCGGCTGCCGGAGCCGATTATGCGGCTACGGTGAAGCACCTTGGCGGCGATCCCGAAAATCCGTTCTGCATCTTCGAGGAGAGTGCCGAGATATATGCGGCGCGTCGTGAGGAGTTGCGCGCGATAATCGCCGAACGCAAGGCCGAAGAGCAGAAGTGGCGTTCGGAGAACAAGGATCTGGCCCGCAAACTCGACATGTTCCTCGCGGGCGAGATACCTCCCATCGACTACAAGAACATAGAACTCAAGTCCGATACGGCGACACGTGCCGCTTCGGCCACTATGTTGTCCGTATATGCCGACAAGATCGAGAACATGATCGTCGCATCGGCCGACCTGAGCAACTCGGACAAGACCGACGGGTACCTCAAGAAGACCAAGGCCTTCTCGAAGGGCGACTTTACGGGCAAGTTCTTCCAGGCGGGCGTGTCGGAGCTTACGATGGCCTGCATGATGAACGGTATGGCGCTGCATGGCGGCGTAATTCCGGCATGCGGTACATTCTTCGTCTTCTCGGACTATATGAAACCGGCGGTTCGTCTGTCGGCACTCATGCACCTGCACGTGATCTATATCTGGACACACGACTCGTTCCGTGTGGGTGAGGACGGTCCTACGCATCAGCCCGTCGAGCACGAGGCTCAGATACGTCTGATGGAGCATCTGCGCAACCACAAGGGTGAGCGTTCGATGGTCGTACTGCGTCCGGCCGATGCCGAAGAGACTGTTGCGGCATGGAAGGTGGCCGTCGAGGAGAAACGTCCTGTCGCTCTTATACTCTCGCGCCAGAACATCAAGAGCCTGCCGGCTTTGGGCCTTAATCGCCGCGAAGAGGCGATGCAGCTCACCAAGGGCGCCTACATCGTTGCCGACAAGGCAAAACCGAGCGTGGTGATGATCGCATCGGGTTCCGAGGTCTCGACTCTGATCGAGGGTGCCGAGCTTCTCGGCAAGGAGGGCATTGCGGTCCGAGTAGTCAGCGTTCCGAGCGAAGGCCTGTTCCGCGATCAGCCAAAATCGTATCAGGAGAACGTTCTGCCCGAAGGTATCGTACGTTACGGCCTGACGTCGGGACTGCCCGTTACGTTGCTCTCGCTTGTCGGCGATCTCAATGCCATACACGGCCTCGACCACTTCGGCTATTCTGCTCCCTACAAGGTGCTCGATGCCGAATTCGGCTACAACGGCGAGACTGTCTGCAAGGAGGTCAAGACTCTGCTCGGCAAATAGTGTCGGGTAGCAATATACTGATGCAAGGTGCGGAACGGTAGTTCCGCACCTTTTTTATGCAATGAAAAAGGGCCGTACCGGTGCGAGGTACGACCCTTTTTGTGCAGGACAATGGTTGTGTCAGAGTCCGAACTCCTTCCTGAGCATGTCGACGGCATCGAGTTTCTCCCATCCGAAGAACTCGATTTCGCGCTCTACCTCCTTGCCGTCGCGGAACAACTTTACCGTCTTGGTGTACGGGCGGTTGCCGAAGTGCCCGTACGAAGCCGTAGCTTCGAATATCGGGTTCTTCAGGCCGAACTCGCGAACGATGCTTGCAGGACGCAGGTCGAACAGACGCCCTATGCGCTCGGCTATCTCGCCGTCGCTGACGTTCGTATGATTCGTTCCGTAGGTGTTGACGTAGATCGAGAGCGGTTCGGCTATGCCGATGGCATATGATACCTGAACCAGAATCTCGTCGGCTATGCCTGCCGCCACCATGTTCTTGGCTATGTGGCGTGCGGCGTAAGCCGCCGAACGGTCGACCTTCGACGAATCCTTGCCCGAGAAGGCGCCTCCGCCGTGTGCACCGCGACCGCCATAGGTGTCGACGATGATCTTGCGGCCCGTAAGGCCCGTATCGCCGTGAGGACCTCCGATTACGAACTTGCCCGTCGGATTGACGTGAAGTATGTAGTCATCGCCTATGAGGTCGGCCAGATGGTCGTTGGCACGCTCCAGACGTGCCTTTACGCGCGGTATGAGTATCGTGCGCACATCTTCCTTGATGCGCGCTGCATCCACGCAGTCGTCATGCTGCGTAGATACGACGATGGTGTGCACGCGCAACGGTTTGCGTGTGGCGCTGTCGTATTCGATCGTCACCTGACTCTTGGCGTCGGGACGAAGATACGGCATCAGTTTGCCGTCACGGCGTATGTCCGCAAGCTCCTTGAGGATGACATGCGACAGGATGAGCGTTGCGGGCATCAACTCGCGTGTCTCGTTGCATGCATATCCGAACATTATACCCTGATCGCCTGCTCCCTGCTGCTCCTCTTCGGCACGTACGACGCCGCGGTTGATGTCGGGCGACTGCTCGTGAATGGCCGAGAGTATGCCGCAAGATGCGGCGTCGAACTGATATTCGCTGCGGTTGTAGCCTATGCGGTTGATGACGCGCCGTGCTACATCCTGTACGTCGACATATGCCTCCGAACGCACCTCGCCGGCAACTACTACCAGTCCGGTGGTGCAGAGCGTTTCGCACGCAACCTTCGATTCGGGGTCGCGGCGCAGGAATTCATCGAGAATTGCATCGGATATCTGATCCGAAACCTTGTCGGGGTGACCTTCGGACACCGATTCCGACGTGAATAAAAATCCCATAGTACAAACATTTAATTTGTTAAACATCAATGTAAAATGGGGTAGGATTGGCTGCTGTAATAAAAAGATGCTGTTTTAGCGATTTTTTATTGTGGTTGCAATCAGTCAAATCTTTCCACATTTCTTCTCCCTCGAAAGGGTCTGCAAAGATATCGCCGTATGATGAAATATCCAAATATTTTGATAATTTTACACAAAATTTATCGCCCGTATGCAGGTCAAGATAGCAGAAGACTGGAAGCAGATACTCGCTCCCGAATTCGACAAGCCTTATTTCGAACAACTTACCGGGTTTGTGCGCGAGGAGTATGCTACCCGTCGCATATATCCGCGCGGTTCGAACATTTTCCGTGCTTTCGACAAGTGTCCCTTCGAACGGCTCAAGGTCGTTATCATCGGTCAGGATCCGTATCACGGGCCCGGTCAGGCCAACGGGCTGTGCTTTTCGGTGGGCGACGGTGTACCTTTCCCGCCTTCGCTACAGAATATCTTCAAGGAGGTGCATGACGATACCGGTGCACCGATACCCGTTTCGGGCAATCTCGACCGCTGGGCCGAGCAGGGAGTGCTGTTGCTCAATTCGGTGCTTACGGTGCGTGAACACGAGGCGGCCTCGCACGCGAACCACGGCTGGGAGACCTTTACCGATGCCGTAGTCAAGGCCATAGCCGAGCGCAAGGAGGGTATAGTTTACATGTTGTGGGGCAGTTACGCCCAGCGCAAGGGAGCCATTGCCGATCCTTCGCGTAATCTTATCCTGAAGGCCGTGCACCCTTCTCCTCTGTCGGTTTACCGTGGATTCTTCGGCTGCCACCATTTTTCAAAGGCCAACGAATATCTGCGATCCATAGGCAAGACTCCGATAGAATGGTAGGTGAGTTTCGGCGGTCTATGCCCAAGCAAACACTTCTTTGCCAAAGAGAATAAAAGGAATATTGTCGGCAAACCGTCGTCCGATGCAAAAAAAATAACGGTATCATCTTTCGAGGTGATACCGTTTATTTATAAGCTACCGGCTCTGATTCCTATCCCAGATACGATTTGAGCAGTTTGCTGCGCGACGAGTGACGCAGACGGCGAATTGCCTTCTCCTTGATCTGACGTACACGCTCGCGCGTAAGGTCGAACTTCTCGCCGATCTCTTCGAGCGTCATCTCCGAGCATCCTATGCCGAAGAAATACTTGATGATGTCGCGCTCGCGCTCGGTCAGCGTCTCAAGTGCACGATCCACTTCCGTAGCCAGCGACTCGTTGATCAGTCCGCGGTCGGCGTTGGGCGAATCGGGATTCACAAGCACGTCGAGCAGCGAGTTGTCCTCACCGTCGGCAAACGGTGCATCGACCGATATGTGGCGGCCGGCGACACGCAGCGTGTCGGTGACCTTCTCTTTAGGCAGCTCCAGCTCGGTTGCGAGCTCTTCGGGCGACGGGGTACGTTCGTGCTCCTGCTCGAAGCGGGCGAAAGCCTTGTTTATCTTGTTGAGCGAACCTACCTGGTTCAGCGGCAGACGTACTATTCGCGACTGTTCGGCCAAAGCCTGGAGGATCGACTGGCGGATCCACCACACGGCGTAGGAAATGAATTTGAAACCACGTGTTTCGTCGAATTTCTCTGCTGCCTTGATAAGTCCGAGATTGCCCTCGTTGATAAGGTCCGGCAGGCTCAAACCCTGATTCTGATACTGTTTGGCCACCGAAACCACGAAGCGCAAATTGGCTTTTGTCAGTTTCTCCAGCGCCTCCTGATCACCCTTCTTGATGCGTTGCGCGAGTTCCACCTCCTCCTCGACGGTGATGAGTTCCTCCTTGCCTATCTCCTGGAGGTACTTGTCGAGCGACGCGCTTTCGCGGTTGGTGATCGATTTCGTAATTTTTAATTGACGCATAATTTATTTGCTCCTATCTTATAAAACAATTGACTTTTACTTCGTCCAGCTGTGACATGTGCGGGCTGAAGTAAAAGTCAATCGTATGGTTTGGCCGTTACGTCAGCTTACTCCACAATCACATAACTTGCGGCACGTCCGTCGGGATATATACCGTCTATGGACGAAACCTTGTCGGTTATGCGGTTCATGTCCGAAACTCCGTAGATCGCTTTGTCGTTGATGTGGGTGATGACGAATCCCTGCTTTACGCGGGCTCTCTCGAGCAGGCCTCCGCGTTTGATTCCCGCTACCTGTACTCCGCCACGTATGTCGAGCGAGCGGCACAACTTGGCGCTTGCATCGACGAACTTGCCGCCCAGGACAGCCTCCACATCCACGCTTTCGCGCGTCAGAAGTTCAGTTTTACCGGCTTTATTACGTAAAGTAACTTCAAAATGTTTCAGATCGCCATCTCTTTTTACCGATATTTTCACCTTGTCGTTGGGACGGTGCTGTGCGATCTGCTCGGTAATGGTGGTACCGCTATCAATTTTCACGCCGTCGATGTCGACAATCACATCGCCCTTGCGTATTCCGGCTTCGGATGCCGCACCGCCTTCGATGACCGATGCCACGTATGCACCGCCTATCTCCTTGATGCCGGTATCCTTGCCCAATTCGTCGATGAAGTTCTGGTCGACCATGCGATACGATATGCCGAGCATTGCACGCTGTACGACGCCATACTCCTTGAGGTCTACGACTACCTTGCGGACGATCGTCTCGGGAACGGCGAACGAATAGCCTATGTAGCTTCCGGTCGACGACTTGATGACGGTGTTGATGCCTACGAGTTCACCGCGCGTGTTTACCAGCGCACCACCCGAGTTGCCGGGGTTGACGGCTGCATCGGTCTGTATGAACGACTCGATACGGAACTCGTTGGGAATGACGTCGAGACGGCGGGCCTTGGCGCTGACTATGCCGGCCGTAACCGTAGAGCGCAGGTCGAAGGGCGAGCCGATGGCCAATACCCATTCACCCAGACGCAGGGCGTCGGAACTGCCGAAAGGCAGCGTCGGTAACTTGTCGGCGTCGATCTTTATGAGCGCGATGTCCGTCGTGGGATCCGTGCCGATAACCTTGGCGTCGAACGAACGTCCGTCGTTGAGCGTTACGCGAAGCTTGGTGGCTTCGTCAACGACATGGTTGTTGGTCACGATGTAACCGTCTTCCGATATGATCACGCCAGAACCGCCGGCGCGGCGCTCCTGAACCTGCGGACGTCCCTCATAGTATCCGCCCTGCGGAATGCCGAAAAACTCGAGGAACGGATCGTAGGAACGCTGACGCATCTCCACCTCCTGTACGGCCTCGATGTTGACTACGGCCTTGACCGCATTCTCGGCCGCATAGGTCAGGTCGGGATATTTGTCGGCTTCGTATGCCGTGAATTGCGTACCGAGGGACGGATTGCGTTCGACGGTACGTTCAACTACCTTTATCTCTTGGCCGTTACGGCTTATGCGTGCGACGCTCCAGGCGGTAAGGCCTCCGGCGAGTGCCGATACGGCCAATATGCCCAAAAATAAAAATGCTCTCTTTTTCATAACAACAAAAATTAAATTCAATTATTATCAAATCAGAGGCTAAGTCACTTCATGCAGTTATATTTTGTGTGTTTCGTTAAGACAAACGCAAGCACTTCACAAATATTGCGGAATATTTACATTTTTTGCGACAACATTTCGTTCCGGTGCCGTGTCGGCCGCGGAACACATCTGCGCAAATGGCGTATATGCTTGTGGTGATGTTATTTGCGGGCCTCCTCGTTGTCCTTCTCGTCGCTGAGGTCACCGTCCCAGTCGAACATCTCGAAGTCGCGTTGTCCGCCCAGACCGAAGCGCGTGTAGGTTATCGGAAGGCCTCGTTCGAGGAACATCTGTTCGTAGGCGGTCTTTACCGACAGAACCTCGTCGGCATATCCCGAGCCGTAAATGTCGCGGTTCGATACCTCGCACGGCAGCCCGAAACGGCGTATGACGGCATCGGTGTATTCATAGAGGTGCTGCGAGTCGGTCTTGAGGTTGATGGCTCCTTCAGGGCGCAGCATGCGGGCATAACTACTGAGGAACAGCGGTGAGGTGAGGCGTTTCTTCGCGCGGCGCGTCTTGAGCTGCGGATCGGGAAAGGTTATCCATATTTCGTCGATCTCGCCTTCGCCGAAAAACGACTCGATGAACTCGATACGCGTGCGTACGAATGCAACGTTGCGCATCTGCTTCTCGGTTGCGGTCTTGGCGCCGCGCCACATGCGCGCTCCCTTTATGTCGACGCCTATGTAGTTGCGGTCGGGATCGCGTTGCGCCAGAGCTATCGTATATTCGCCCTTGCCGCACCCCAGTTCGAGAACTATGGGATTGTCGTTGTGGAAGAAACTCTCATGCCAATGCCCCTTGAGTGGATGGTCGCGGTGGAATATCTCTTCGAAGTCGGGCTGTATCATGCAGTCGAACGTCAGGTTCTCGGCAAAACGTCGCAGTTTGTCTTTTCCCATCTCTACTCCTTTGTTTCAAATGTTATTCCTATGGCTTCGATTCCGCGTTGAGGTGTGTCCGGGGTTATGCTTATGCTGTACCGGCCCGTTTGCGAGAGGCGTGACGACAGTCTGTATGGTATCTTCTCGACGGCAGAGGTGGGCGCCGGCTTGCGTTTGAGTCCGAGACGGCAAGCGAACTGCTCGCTGAAGAGCGTCGAGTCGGGAGCCTCGGTGGTGATCGTCAACGGCAGGGTGGCCTCATGACGGTCGGCATTGTACCTTACCACCAGCGATATGTCGCGTAACGACACCGTGTCGCGGTTGTCGTAGCCGATGACCGTGCAGCTGCTCCAGTCGCCCGGATGCACATCGTTCATGACCGTCTCGACGGATGTGGTGCATCCGACCAGAATTGCGGCTGCGGCCGCGACGACTGTCGCCCTGGTAATCATGTTACTGTTTCTCGTTGCGGTTGCCTGTCTGCCTGCCGTTTTGCTGATTGTTGCCCTGGCTGTTCTCTTTGCGGTTATTGCGGTGATGCCTGTTGTTGTGAGGACGGTTGCCGCCATTGTTGCGCTGTTCCGCCGTAGCGGTCTGTTGTCCGTTGGTCGCCTTGCCGTCATCGCCTGATGGACGCTGGACCGGTTTGTTGGTGTTTTGACCTTCGGCTCTCTTCTCGTCGGGACGGTTGCCGTGACGGTTGCGGTTCTTGCGGTTGCGGTTCTTGCGCTTGTTGTCGAAACGGGTGATGCTGTCCTCCTCGGTGCGGAATGTCGGCTCCTCGTATTCGGGCGTGCCGTCGTTGTCGAGCAGCTGCTCTACTTTACGACCGGCCCGATTGGCCGCAATTATCTCCCTGACGCGCGATACGGGCAGCGTTACCATGTTCGACATCGAATCCTTGCTGCTGCTGAAGGACATGGTGCGTGCAAGAATATCGCTCTTTACGAGGAAGTATTCACCGTCGAGCGTCTGCAGCGGCTCCCTGATCTTCGGGAAGTCGCGGCGTGCATCGGCATAGGCGTCGTATTCGTACATCAGACAACACTTCAGTTTCGAGCACTGGCCTGCCAGTTTCTGCGGGTTGAGAGATATCTCCTGCATGCGGGCGGCATTGGTCGTTACGCTCGAAAAACTCGATATCCACGATGCACAGCACAACTGTCGGCCGCAGGCTCCGATGCCGCCGATGCGGCCGGCCTCCTGTCGGGCACCGATCTGCTTCATCTCGATGCGTATGTGGAACTGCTCGGCGAAGACCTTGATCAGCTCGCGGAAATCTACACGTCCCTCGGCTATGTAGTAGAATATGGCCTTGATCTTGTCGCCCTGATATTCGACGTCGCCGATCTTCATCTCGAGACCCATCTCGGCGGCGATCTGGCGCGAGCGTATCATCGTCTCGTGTTCGAGGGCTATGGCCTCCTGCCAGCGTTCGATATCGTATGGTTTGGCCTTGCGGTAGATCTTCTTGTATTCGCCGTTGTAGGGGTTGAAGCCCACGCGGCGCATCTGTTTGGCCACGATGTCGCCCGTGAGCGACACGATGCCGATGTCATGGCCGGGCGAAGCCTCCACAGCCACGATGTCGCCGCGTTTGAGCGGCAGGTTGTTGACGTTGCGGTAATATGACCGGCGCGTATTCTTGAAACGTACCTCGACTATGTCGGTCGGGATGTTGTCAGGATACTCCTCGAGCCATGCCGTCTCGTGGAGCTTGTAGCACCCTTCGCACGGAACGGCGGCGGCTTCGCCGTCATTCTCGTAGAATAGACATCCGCGACCCATTTCGGGTTTGTTGTTGTCGTTATATTCTGAAGATGACATTTATTTTCGTAAAATTTCTACAAATATACGAAAAGCTTAGCGCCGAGCCAAATTTGGATACCCAAGATTTCAAATTTGACCTGCGGAAAGCATGCGGATATTCCCAAAAACAGGAAAAAGAGTGTCGGTTCCGGACGACGTCGCAGAATTTGAACACTATTTGCTGCGTATGTGTTCGGGAATAAATTGCTATCTTTGCGGCCGTATGTATGCATTTTCAAAATACAGGGAGCAGTATCGCGCCAACCTCAGGCTTGCGCTTCCGGTTGTGATTGCGCAGCTCGGTCAGATACTCGTACAGTTCGCCGACAACGTGATGGTCGGACGCTATGGCGGCGACGACGCTCTGCCGCTGGCTTCGGTGGCATTCGGCAGTTCGGCCTCGTTCCTCTTCTTCATCGCGGGTCTCGGCATAACGTTCGGACTGACGCCATTGATTGGTGAGCTCTTTGTACGCGGCGAGACGCGACGCTCGTCGTCATATCTGAAGCATTCGCTTGTCCTGTACGGCCTTTTCGGCGTCGGGATAACGTTGCTGCAGCTGCTCTTCGCTCCGATGCTTTACCGCATGGGACAGCCTGTCGAAGTGGTCGACATGGCGCTGCCGTATTACCGTTATCTGGCATTCAGCATGCTGCCGGTAATGCTCTTCGGCTCGTTCAAACAGTTTCTCGAGGGCGTGGGCAACACCGTCGCCTCGATGGTTATAATACTCGGATGCAACCTGCTTAACATACTGCTGAACTGGATATTCATCAACGGTGAACTGGGTGCTCCGGAGATGGGCGGTGCCGGTGCCGGTCTGGCCACGATGATATCGCGTGCCGTGATGCCGGTGGCTGCATTCGTATATTTCATGGTACAGGAGCGTTACCGCCGTTATCTGCGTCTCTTCCCGTCGCTGTCGCTGCGCCGGGCCCAGTTCAACGACCTCTTCAAGATGGGGCTGCCCATTGCGGCGCAGATGTTCCTCGAGGCTGCGGCTTTCGTCATCACAAGCGTGATGATGGGGTGGTTCGACGTGGTGGCCATCAGCTCGAACCAGATAGCCATGACACTCGGAAACTGCGCATTCATGATAGTGACGGCCGTCGGTGCCGCTACAACAATCCGTGTATCGCACTGTTACGGCGCCCGCAATATCGGCGAGATGAGCCTTGCCGCCAAGGCGTCGCTGCACATAGTCCTGCTCTGGAACACACTGGCCATAGTTGCGTTCGTATCGTTGCGACACCTTATTCCGCACCTCTTCACCTCGAACGCCGCCGTTATCGACATGACTGCGCTGTTGCTGGTGTTCGTGTCTCTGTATCAGCTGTCCGACGGCCTGCAGTGTGTCGCCATAGGCATCATGCGAGGCTTCCAGGATGTGAAGGTCATTCCGTGGATATCGTTCCTGGCATACATTGTCCTGAATCTGCCCGTGGGGTATCTGTTCGGCTTCACGTTGGGCATGGGCCCGTGCGGCCTCTATATCGGATATTTCGTCGGCCTGACTACTTCGGCCGTACTTCTGCTGCTGCGCATAAAGCGCAAGGTAAGGTATCTGCGGCAGCACAATCCCGCATGAAAACAGCGACGGCCGGACCTGTCAAGTCCGGCCGTCTGCCTTTTCGTTACGCTACCTTCAGCGTAACCCCGTGTCTGGATTTTTCTACCACGACACTCTTGCCGCGGCTCAGTTTGCCCTCGATGATGAGGGTGGTGAGAGGTTCTTCCACTTCGTCGAGGAGCGTGCGCCGCAGCGAACGCACCCCATATTTTGATTCATATCCCATGCCGGCGAGCGTCCGTTTCGCCGCGTCGGTGATGCGTATCCTGTATCCGAGCCTTTCGGCGCGGGCGAACAGATCGGCAAGCTCGAGGTCGATGATCCGCTCCACGTCGGCAGTCTCGAGCGTGCGGAACATGATGATGTCGTCGATGCGGTTGAGGAACTCGGGAGCAAACGTGCGCTCCAGCGCCTTGCGGTATTCGCCGGTCGGTGCCGTGCTCTCGCCCGATGCTTTCGACATGGTGGCGTATCCCACGTGCGACGAACGTACGGCGGCTTCGCGCGATCCGACATTCGATGTCATGATTATTATCGTATTGCGGAAATCGACCCTGCGCCCCGAGCCGTCGGTCAGGTGTCCCTCGTCGAAGATCTGCAACAGCGCGTTGAAGACATCTGGGTGTGCCTTCTCGATCTCGTCGAAGAGCACTACCGCATACGGTTGACGTCTTACGGCCTCGGTCAGCTGGCCGCCTTCGCCGTATCCGACATATCCCGGAGGCGAGCCGATCAGGCGTGCTACGTTGTGTTTTTCGCCGTACTCCGACATGTCGATTCGGATAAGGCCCCGCTTGTCGTCGAAGAGCCAGCGTGACAGCTCCTTGGCAAGAAGCGTCTTGCCTACACCCGTAGGACCGACGAACATGAAGACGCCGATCGGTCTGTTTTCGTCCTTCAGCCCGGCCCGCGAACGCTGTATCGAACGCGCAACCCGCGTCACGGCGTCGTTCTGTCCTATGACGCGCGATGCCAGCTGCCCCTGCAGCATGCGAAGACGCTCCATCTCGCTGCTGCCGACGCGCTCGGCCGGAATACCTGTCATGGACGTTATTACGGAGGCGATGTCATCGGCCACGATCTCCGCTGGGTTCAACTCGAGCTGACGGCGCCATTCGGCGCGGCTCTCGCCGATCTTCGACTTGAGTGCTATTTCGCGCAGTCGGGCGGCTGCCGCCTTTTCGTATATAAGTGCCGCAACGGCTTCGTTGCGTTCACGTTTGGTCAACGTGAGGGCTTTTTCGAGGTCGCGAATCTCTTCGGGCTCGCGTGCCGACCCAAGATGAGCGCGCGATCCGGCCTCGTCAAGCACGTCAATGGCCTTGTCCGGAAAGTAACGGTCGGTGATGTAACGGTCCGTAAGGTCGACGCACGCACGCAAAGCCTCTTCCGTGTAGCGTACCTTGTGGTAGCGTTCGTAGTTGGGCGCTATGTTGCGCAGTATCTGCAGAGTCTGCTCGCGCGACGTGGGTTCGATCAGAACCTTCTGGAAACGACGCTCGAGTGCCGCATCGCGCTCGATGTTCTCGCGATACTCGTCGAGCGTGGTGGCTCCGATGGTCTGCAATTCGCCGCGTGCAAGTGCCGGCTTCAGTATGTTGGCCGTATCGAGGCTGCCCTGAGTCGAACCGGCTCCGACGATGGTGTGTATCTCGTCGATGAAGATAATGGTGTTGCGCGACTTGCGCAGTTCGTCGATAAGCTGTTGCATGCGCTCCTCGAACTCTCCCCGGAACTTGGTGCCGGCAACCAGCGACGACACGTCGAGTGAAAAGATGGTCTTGTCGCTGATGGTGTACGGTACGTCGCCCGAAGCTATGCGCAGGGCAAGCCCTTCGACTATGGCACTCTTGCCTACTCCGGCTTCGCCTATGAGTACGGGGTTGTTCTTCTTGCGGCGCGAGAGTATCTGCACGACGCGTTCTATCTCGCGTTCGCGGCCTATTACGGGGTCGATCTTGCCTTCGCGGGCAAGACGCGTGAGGTCGACGCCGAATTTGGACAGCATGCCCGAAACCCCATGTGATGCCGGCTGCTCGTTGTCGCTGTCGAGCAACCTTGCATGGATGTCGTTGCGGGGCTCGCCGCCACCTATGAAACGTTCGATATCCTCACGCAACATGTCGGGCACGATGTGATACATCTCCATGACGCGCGACGAAATGGTGCGGCGGTCGGATATGATATGCAGTACGGCATGAGATGTCGATATGTTGTGCACGTCGCCGAAGCTCCTGCAAAGCTCCTCGGCGAATGTCCTGAAAAACTCTTCGGGAGAGATGTTTTCGCTGTCGGCGGCGTTGGCTTCGCGTTCTATGCGCAGAGCTATCTGGTACAACTCCCAGTCCTTGAGCCGCGACGAGAGTATCTGATAGGCCATCGAACCTTCGGTTCGCAATATCTCGAGCATGAGATAATCCTTGAGCGAATGATCGATTCCGGCCTTGGCCGTATCGAAGGCGGTGCGGGCCATGATGCTTTCGAGCGTCTTTGAAATCTTGGTCTGCATTCTCTTTCAATTTTTGGTTTTCGCCCTTATAACGGCCCGGATGCAGACGATATTATGTTAAATGAAACCGCTTTTTTGAACGTTGGGACTATCTTGCTGATTTCGAGAGGATGAATATGTCTTATTTTTGCACAAAAAAATACACTCCGGTCTCAGACGGAGTGTAATAAACGATACCAATGTCCGATTTTGGATATGCCGGGCTATTGCCTCGGGTATTCCCATATCTCCATGTTGCGAATGTCGCTGCCGTCTATCTCGAAACGCACGGCCGTACGCAATTTGTGTGCGCCGTAATTGCCGGCCGCCCCGGGATTGATATGCAGCAGGTCATACACCGGATCGTATATGATCTTGAGTATGTGCGAGTGTCCTGCGATGAAGAGTTTGGGGTGTATCGCCTGTATGCGGGCGACGGCCTGCGGCTGGTAGTGGCGCGGATATCCGCCTATGTGGGTCATCAGAACCTTTACACCTTCGCATTCGAACGATGCGAAAGTGTTGTAGACACGGCGTGTCATGCCGCCGTCGATGTTGCCGCATACGGCCCGCAGCGGTTTGAATGCGGCTATTTCGTCGGCAAGTTCGAGCGACCCGATGTCGCCGGCATGCCATATCTCGTCGACGTTCTCGAGAAACAGACGCAACGGTTCGTCGAATGTGCCGTGCGTGTCCGATATGACGCCTATACGTTTCATGTCATTCGCCGTAGTTGGAGCCGAGGTAGTCGAATATCGAGAAGTCCGTCGGCCGAATCGGATCGTTTAGGTTCTCTATATGCACTTCGGTGATCTGTTTCAAGCCGTCCTCGACGTAGTTGTCGAGAAACTCGCCTATCTGCTCGAGGTTGTCGGTCATCGGGGTTTCGGCCAGCGAGTGATCCTCATACTCTACCGAGTAGAAGTAGTATGGCGTGCGCATCTGCCGCAGTTGCGACGCGATAAGTCCCGAACCGTAGAATCCGATACCGAATACGCGTGCCTTGTCGTAGGGTACGTTCTTGTCCGATGTGCCGTGGAAGAACATTATCGGAGCCGGGGCCTTGTGCCATTCGGGTTTGCCGTCTGTCGAGAAGATGGCGCCGGCAAACGATATGATGCCGGCGTAGTTGAATCCGGCAGGCAGCGATTTCGAAGCCTCCGAACCGTTGCAGATGCCGTTTTCGGCCTGCAGTACGGTGATGGCTCCGGCGCTCGAACCGCTGGCTACCATGCGCGAAGTGTCGATGCCCCATTCGGCAGCGTGTCCCAATACGAACCCTGTGGCTGAATACAGGTCCTCGACAGCCATGTTCACCGTAGCCTTGAATTGCGAAATGGCGCTGAAGATGCCCGGATCGGTCACGCCCTTCATGCCCAATCGATAGTCGATGGCCACCACGTCGTATCCCTTGCGCGCCAGATAGTCGTAGTATTGCAGATATTTCGCCGCGTCGCGAAGGCCCGTCGAGAAACCTCCGCCGAATACGAATATGACGCACGGCCTCTTGGCATCGGATACATCCGATGACGTGTAACGGTCGAGGTAGAGCTCCTGTCCGTCCTTGACGGCATAAAGGTGCGTGCTCTTGCGAATCTCCTGTGCCGCAGCCGTGAAGAACAGGGCCAGTGCGGCGATTAACGACAATACTCTCTTCATAATCATCTCTTTTTGTCGCCCCACAGGTGCTCCATGCGTTCGGCCATCTTCGCTTCGGCAGCGTTGCTCCTGTCCGGTTTATAGAAGCGGCGTCCCTTGAGCGATTCGGGCATGAACTCCTGCTCGACGAAGTGTTCGCTGTAGTCGTGGGCGTATTTGTAATCCTTGCCGTAGCCGGCGTTTTTCATCAGTTTCGTAGGTGCGTTGCGCAGATGCAGCGGTATCGGACGGTTCGTTGTGTCGTGTTCGACGAACGAGAGAGCTTCGTTTATGGCCATGTATGCCGAGTTGCTCTTGACGCTTGTGGCCAGATATATCGTCGTCTCGGCCAGCGTGATGCGGGCTTCGGGCATACCTATCTTGTGTACCGTGTCGAAGCAGGCGTTGGCCAGCAGCAGGGCGTTGGGGTTGGCCAGACCGATATCCTCCGATGCCAGTATGACCAGACGCCGTGCAATGAACCGCGGCTCTTCGCCTCCGGCCAACATCCGTGCCAGATAGTATATCGCTGCGTCGGGATCGCTGCCTCGTACGCTCTTTATGAATGCCGAGATGACATCGTAGTGCTGCTCGCCGTTCTTGTCGTAGAGTGCGATGTTCTGTTGCAGACACTCGGTGACGAACCTGTCGGTAATGACGATGTCTCCATCGGAGGCCCCGACGATGATGTCGAGAATATTGAGCAGCTTGCGGGCGTCGCCTCCCGAAAACTTGAACAGCGCAGCCGTCTCCTCGACCTTGATGTTGCGTTTGGACAGCACTTCGTCGACCTTGAGGGCGCGGTCGAGCAGCCGTTGCAGGTCATCGTCGTCCATGGGGTTGAGGATGTATACCTGGCATCGGCTCAACAGAGGCGATATAACCTCGAACGACGGGTTTTCGGTGGTGGCTCCGATCAATGTGACGATCCCCTGCTCGACTGCCCCAAGAAGCGAATCCTGCTGGCTCTTGTTGAAGCGGTGGATCTCGTCGATGAAGAGGAACGGGGGCTGCTGGTTGAACAGGTGCTGGCGTTTTGCCGTATCGATGACTTCACGTACATCCTTTACGCCCGACGTTACGGCCGACAGAGTGAAGAACGGCCTTTCGAGCGTCGAGGCCACGAGTTTGGCAAGCGTGGTCTTACCCACGCCCGGCGGCCCCCACAAAATAAAGGAGGGGACGTTTCCCGTTTCGAAAAACTTGCGGAAAACGCCCTCTTTACCTACAAGGTGTTCCTGCCCGATGTATTCATCGAGCGTATGCGGACGCAATCTTTCGGCCAGAGGTGCAGGCATGGTCTCTTTTATTTTTTTTACAAAAGTACAAAAATTTTGCACCTTTTCAGCCGTCGGCCCGCATTATGTTATCGGTGTTACAGTTCCCAGAAGCCCTTGCCTTTGTAGCTGTCGATTTTTGCCTGTGTAGCATCTTCGTCCACGACGAATTTGGCGTTCCCGTTGGCGTCGGAAACAGTCTTGTACACCGGAGCCGATCTGTCGAGGTAGGCATTCGTGAAGAAGACCACTATGAACATAACTACTCCTACGAACGGCAGTACGATTGCAAGCAGGATACTGAATGCAGCCACGATTATTGCTATTGTCAGCGGCATGAGCAATGTCGTATATACGTTCATGAATATCGTTCCGAACGTTCCGTACCAGAATCCCATTCTGAACCAGTTGTATATCATCGGCACTATCAGTCCGGCCGCGAAACTTACGAAGAAGACGGCAGCGGCTGCCTCTCCGTTCGAATAACCGGCTATGCCGTCCGGGGTTATCAGGTGCTGGTATTTCTGGTCGATATATATTAGAATGCCGACGAATGCCACGGCCGTAACGACGAGGCCGAGGATACTCATGCCTATGCTCGGCGGGTATCCGGCCTTGCTTTCGACGAGCGAACGGAACTGGCTGAATGCGAAGAACTGCAACCCGAGCACCAGTACGAGCATCGACATTCTCCACACGGCGCCCATCTTCGAGAATATCTCTACGGCACACCACCACATGCACTCGGAGCCCATCAATGCCACATATCCGAACTCGATGGCGGCCGTCAGCAGTACGACTGCCGACAGCAGAATGATTGCAATGAATGTCGGTAATTTCCCGGAGTGGCCCAGCAGTCCGATTATGATCCCGATTATCGACAGTAGGAGTATCGATACGGGAATCAGCCAGCTGTACATAAGTTTGTCGAACGAGGTGTTGAGCCGGCCTCCTTCGCCCTTGAACCATGAATACAGATATGACGGCGAGTAGTCGATATCGAGTCTGTCTATGGTCCCGGCGGGGTTGTCCTCGGCGAATAGGAGGTCCCGGGCGGGAACTTCGTACAGTTTGCCGTTATGGTCTATATATGCCATAAAGTTCAGAGGTTTGTGGTATGTAAGCAGTTTCGTCTCCTCTTTGTAGTACTCGCGAATCTTTTCATAGTCGAACGAAGCCCCGACGACGGTTACGGTCTCGCCGTTTGGGATGTCGAACGCCTCGCCTTTGTTTTTGGAGAAGAATGCCATTGTTCCGGTGCGGTCTTCGCCCTGCGGGCGGGCTGTCGTGTGGTTGCGGGCGGGGCTGCTGACGACGTAGCGTTGCGCTGCCGCATAATCGGAAAAGACGATGCACGAGATTATCGTCGCAAATAGGGCAGTAAGGAATCTTTTCATAAGCAAAGGTTTTAATAAAGTGAGCTTTACAAATGTATGAAATAGTTTCCGATAATCCAAATCGACATCTTTTTCGGTGTAAACGGATATCGCGTGACGGACCGGTATTGTCAATATTGGCATGCGAATGGCAGGGAACAGCCTCGTATGTGGCGGAATATTGCCGGAGTCACGATTTTTTGTTAAATTTGCAGTGATACCTTAAAATATCCCATGCCATGAAGAGACTGTTTTTGCTCGGAGCCATGTTGTTCGGTTTGGCGGCATCGGCTCAGAACGGCCATCTGAAATTTATGGGCCGTGAAATATGCGGCTCGGTAGCGGATTTCAGGAGTTATCTGGTGGCAGAGAAAGGATTTTACAGAACAATTGATCCATGTATCCTACGCGGCACTTTTGCTGAGCAGAAGTGCCAGGTGCGGCTTGTGAAGGGAGCTGACGGCATGCATTTCTCCGTAGAGATGTTGTCTGACAGCAGTTATGACAACTGGACTCCGCTCTATCGCTCCTATTGTGCATGGGTGGAAATATATACCGTCAAATACGGAAATCCCATATCAGCGATTCAGTCGTTCGGGAGTAATGATGATTTCGTCCGGGCGACAAACTCCGATTTTGCACGTATGACGGCCGTTGAAGATGAGACCTGCAATTTCAAAACTGTTTTTTCGACAAATGGCGGAACTATCGAGATTGCCATTGTCAAGGATAAAAATGAGTATAAACATGGCAAAATCTTTATAAGGTATTGCGACAAGTTGAACGATAAGGTGCAGCGTTCGAGGATACTCGATGAGATATGACATGTATTGCAATAAAACAAAAAGAGCAACGCGGTAACGTTGCTCTTTTTGTTTGGCGGTAGCTCCTTTATTCTACCGGCTTCAGGTCGAGGTACAGCTCGTCCAACTGCGCCTTGTCGATGGCCGACGGGGCATCGAGCATCACGTCGCGGCCGGCGTTGTTCTTCGGGAAGGCGATATAGTCGCGTATCGAGTCGGCGCCGCCGAAGAGCGAACACATGCGGTCGAAGCCGAATGCCAGACCTCCGTGAGGGGGCGCTCCGTACTTGAAGGCGTTGATCAGGAAGCCGAACTGCTCCTCGGCCTTCTCGGGCGTGAAGCCAAGTACCTTGAAGATGAGCGCCTGCAGTTTCGGGTCGTGGATACGGATCGAACCGCCGCCGACCTCCGTGCCGTTGCAGACGAAGTCGTATGCATTTGCACGTACGCGTCCCGGATCGCTCTCGAGGAACTCGATATCTTCGGGTTTCGGAGAGGTGAAGGGGTGGTGCATGGCGTAGAAGCGCTGCGTTTCGTCATCCCACTCGAACATCGGGAAGTCGACAACCCACAGCGGAGCGAACTTGAAGTGGTCGCGCAGGCCGAGACGGTCGCCTATTTCGAGACGAAGGGCGCACAGCTGTCCGAGAGCCTTGAACTTCGGACCGCAGATCACCAGCACGAGATCGCCGGCCTTGGCTTCGCACTTTGCGGCGATGGCCTTCAGCTCGTCGGGCGTGTAGAACTTGTCGATCGACGACTTGACGTTTCCTTCGGCGTCGAGACGTATCCATACGAGGCCCTTGGCTCCCACCTGCGGACGCTTAACGAACTCGGTAAGCTCGTCTATCTGCTTGCGGGTGTATGTAGCGCATCCCTCGGCGGCGATGGCTCCGACATACTCAGCATCTTCGAATATCGAGAATCCATGGCCCTTGACCATCGGAGTTATTTCGTGTATCTCCATGCCGAAGCGCAGGTCGGGCTTGTCGCATCCGAAGCGCTCCATGGCCTCGATCCAAGGCATGCGCTGCAGCGGCTCCGGGATGTCAACGTTCAGAATCTCCTTGAACATGTAGCGCATCATGCGCTCGAATACGTCGATCACGTCATCCTGCTCGACGAACGACATCTCGCAGTCGATCTGCGTGAATTCGGGCTGACGGTCGGCGCGCAGGTCCTCGTCGCGGAAGCAGCGTACGATCTGGAAATAACGGTCGTATCCTGCCACCATAAGCAGCTGCTTGAGGGTTTGCGGCGACTGCGGAAGAGCATAGAACTGGTTGGGGTTCATGCGGCTCGGAACCACGAAGTCGCGGGCTCCCTCCGGTGTCGACTTGATCAGGTAGGGTGTCTCGATCTCGAGGAATCCCTCCTTGTCGAGGAATGTGCGTACGGCGTGTGCCATGCGGTGACGCAATGCCATGGCGCGCTGCAGGGGCGGACGTCGCAGGTCGAGGTAGCGGTATTTCATGCGCAGGTCGTCACCGCCGTCGGAGTGCTCCTCGATGGTGAAGGGCGGAGTGATGGCACGATTGAGTATTCGCAGTGACGTGGCTGCAACCTCGATGTCGCCTGTCGGCATTTTCGGGTTCTTCGATTCGCGCTCGATGACCTTGCCGGTCACCTGCAGTACGAATTCGCGGCCGAGCTCAGCCGCAACTGCCTTGGTCGCCTCGTCGGAGTGTTCCTCGACGACGATCTGCGTGATGCCGTAACGGTCGCGCAGGTCGATGAATGTCATGGCGCCCAGATTGCGCACCTTCTGCACCCATCCTGCGAGTGTCACCGTACGGTTGACGTCTTCGGCCCTCAGTTGGCCGCACGTATGAGTTCTGTACATGGTTAAAGGTATGTTGTTCAATTATATTCCGTATGGTATCGCCTCCCTTGCGGGAAACAGTCTACAAAAGTAGCTATTTTCCACGAAAATGGAGCATGTGCAGGCAAAAAACGACAAATAATTGCTACATTTGTAAATGTTAGTAAATCATTGCATGTAACATGGGAAAACTTGGATTGGTTATGATGGCTGCAGCCGTTGCAATGGCTGTGTTGCCCGTATCGGCAAAATCGCCGAGAGAGAAATCGAGGCAGAAGCCCGCCGCAAATGTCGAAACCGTGGAGAAACGTACCATCGGTCCGAATGAAGAGATAACTCTCCGGGCCGACATGATGCCGCAGTTCGGGAAGGGCCGAAGCCTGTACGAGTTTCGGACATGGGTAATGAATATGATCAGGGTGCCGAAGACGACGCGTGAAAGGATGCGTAAGACATGGGAGCCTGTAAATGTCGCAGTTTTGTTTGTGGTGTCGAAGGATGGCCTGATCTGCAATGTCGAGACGCAGCTTGCGGGCAACCGTCCGCTCGATGACGAAGACCTTAAGGCCGAGATCGAAAGGGTGATGTACAAGTCTCCAAAATGGATACCGGCTGAGCAGGACGGCCGCAATGTGAATGTGCGATACATGATGCCTCTGCAATTCAATCCGCGTTGAGATATGGCTGATACGAGAGAAGAAACGACGCAAAAAGATGAAAAATACATGCGCCTCGCACTAAACGAGGCGCATAAAGCGTTAAAAGAGGGAGAAGTCCCCATAGGGGCGGTTGTGGTCGCGGGCGACAAGGTCGTCGGACGAGGACACAACATGGTCGAGACGCTGTGCGATGCCACGGCGCATGCCGAGATGCAGGCGATTACGGCGGCAGCATCGACTCTCGGCGGAAAATATCTCAACGAGTGCACACTATATGTTACGGTTGAGCCGTGCGTCATGTGTGCCGGGGCATTGGCCTGGAGTCAGATAGGACGTATTGTTTATGGTGCCGATGATCCGAAGCGCGGATACACTACTGTCGCTGGAGCGATACTTCATCCCAAGACTACGGTTGAAAAAGGGGTATTGGCCGACGAGTGTGAAGCCTTGATGAGCGGCTTTTTTGCAGGGTTGCGATCGTAGGTATTTGATTTTTTAATAAAAAAATATACTTTTGCAAATTGTAACTACGGCAGGTCCCGACTTACGGGACACTATATATGTAATTTAAAACAGAAGCAGATATGAAAAAGTTATTTTCGTTGGCGGTCGCACTTATGACCGTGTGTGTCGTATCGGCACAGAATGAGTTGGTTACCAAGTTCAATGATGGTGCCGCAGCTGTTTCGAGCAAGGATTTCGAGACGGCGGCCAAATTGTTCGACGAAGTCATTGATCAGGGCATCGATTCGGAGGATCCTACGGTTCTCAACTGCGTTGCCACTGCGAAGAAATACATTCCTATCTGTTATCAGAACATGGGAGCCAGGGCTGCTGCCGAAGGTAACTTCGACAAGGCTGCCGAACTGCTTTCGACTGCAGCAGACAGGGCAGAACTCTATGGCGAAACTCAGACTCAGACAAAAGCCAAGATGATTCTTGCAAAGGTGTATCAGGTGCAGGGCGGTACGGCATTCAACAACAAGGACTATGCTACAGCAGCCGAGGTTTTCGCCAAGGGATATGCAGCCGATCCGCGCAACACGGAGATGGCTCTGAATCTGGCGATGAGCTATTGCGAGCTCGGCCGTTACGATGAGGGTATGGACATCTACAACAATATCATGGCCATGAATCCCGATCGTTATGCAGACGCCATAGCAAAGGCTACTGAGATGAAGGCTCTTTATACCAACAACCGCGTGGCCAAGATGCAGGCCGACAAGGATTATGACGGTATCATCGCCATGGCTGACAAGATGATCACCGAGAATCCGGCCGATGCCCTCGCTTACAAGCTCCGCCTTCAGGCATATAGCGGCAAGCAGGATTACGACAAGGTTATCGAGTTGGGCGAAGAGAGCGCCATGGCTCAGCAGGCCGAGGATGAGAAGAGCGATATCTACTTCCTCATCGGTGCAGCCTACAATGCCAAGTACAATGCCAGCGGCAACAAGGACGTTGCCATGAAAGACAAGGCTATCGAGGCTCTGAAGAAGGTCGTTGCCGGTTCGAACGTGGAGGCTGCCGCCAAGTCCGTAGCCGACCTGTCGAAATAACCGGTCGTTTACCGTATGACTGAATGGCTGTCCATATTCGGACAGCCATTTTTTTTGTCATGACGTGAATGCTTGCCGTGACGGATACGGCTCTCGGATAAATGATCGTGAAAAAATTTGGATGTACGGGATATTTGACCCACCTTTGCAGCGTCATACGCAAATGAGTGTTTTGTAATCCTCATCGGAGGGCAACGATAAGGTAAGGTGCCGGATAAGATGACTGGGTAAAACCAATCGGCTTGTCCGGTTTTTTCGTGCGCCTGACCCCGTTATGTATAACTTTTACATGTGATCGATTATGAAACATGAAACTTTCGATTTAGGCAGTGATGACGTTTGTTCGTTATTCAGGAGGTTGTTTTTCCCGACATTGATCGGCATGTTGAGCGTGTCGGCCGTGACTGCAATCGACGGCATCTTTGTCGGCCACGGTGTCGGCAGTCATGGAATTGCGGCCGTCAATATTTGCATCCCTCTTTTGATGATACTTACCGGTATCGGTCTGATGGTTGGAGCCGGTTGCTCGGTCGTGGCCTCGGTCTGCATGTCCAGAGGACAGTTGAGGCAGGCCCGAGCATGCGTTACTGAGGCAATGATATTCATTACCGTTGTTGCGGCCGTTCTCGTATCGCCAGTATGGCTCTATCCGGAGCTGGTTGCATACATGCTTGGCAGTTCCGGATCGTTGCTGCCTATGGTCGTCGACTATCTGGTTTGGTTTGCGCCGTCGTTGATATTCGAGCTGTGGATTGCCGTGGGGCTTTTCGTATTGCGCCTGGACGGCGCGCCGAGGCTCGCCATGTGGTGCAGCGTTGTTTCGGCAGTGGCAAACATATTTTTCGACTGGCTGTTCATCTTCCCGTTCGGCTGGGGCGTCATGGGCGCCGCTCTGGCAACATCGATCAGTTGCTTGTTGGGAGCTGCCATCGTCTTGTGGTATCTGGCGGTCGGAGCCGGGCAACTGCGTCTGCATTTTCCCGTGTTGAGCCGACGCGGACTGTCGTATTCGTTTCGCAATATCCTCGAGATGTGCAGGATCGGTTCGTCGGCAATGCTCGGCGAGTTGACCATGGCGACGCTGATGTTCGTCGGCAACCACGTCTTCATGCGATATCTCGGAGACGACGGTGTAGGTGCCTTTGGCGTTAGCTGCTATTACCTGCCGTTCGTCTTCATGGTAGGAAATGCCATAGCGCAGTCGGCCCAGCCGATCATAAGTTTCAATTACGGTAAGGGCGACGGCGGCAGGGTAGCGTCGGCTTTCGGAATATCGTTGAGGACCGCGGTCGTTTGCGGCGCAATATCGACGGCCGCATTCATGTTCATGCCTCGTGTACTGACTGGCCTCTTTCTCGATCTCGACGACATGTCGGCCCGGATCGCCGTCGCCGGTTTCCCGTATTACGGTATGGGGTTTGTCTTCTTTGTGGTCAATCTGGCGGTAATCGGATACTGTCAGAGCCTCGAACGGGTATTGCCCGCATCGGCCTTTGCCGTCATGAGAGGATTCCTGTTTCTGGTCCCGTGTTTCATGCTGCTGCCCAGGTTGTTTGGGACGGTTGGCATATGGCTGGCCTTGCCTGTGTCGGAGATCATGACATCGACGGCTGCACTGCTCTATTTTGTCGTACGCCGCCGATGGCACCACTTTCAGTGAGCGAAAAATCACTGAAACGTAAATAATACATATCTTTATACCGTATATCCGTAAGTTGACAGGTATGAAACTCGAATCCCTTCACCATGTGGCGATCATATGTTCCGATTACGTACGATCGAAACGTTTCTATACTGAACTCCTGGGCTTCCGTGTGGTTGCCGAGAACTACCGTGCCGAACGGAAATCCTATAAGACGGACCTCGTACGTGACGGCATATGCCGTATCGAACTCTTCTCGTTTCCCGATCCGCCGGCACGCCTGTCTTATCCCGAGGCTGCGGGACTGCGGCACCTGGCATTTGCCGTGGCCGATATTGACAAGGCGGTTGCCGAACTCGATGCTGCCGTTGTCGAGCATGAAGCCGTTCGCGTGGATGAATACACGTCGAGACGGTTCGTATTCTTCAGCGACCCCGACGGACTTCCGATAGAACTGTACGAGGCATAGCGTCATGAAAAGGAAAATCTCCGCGCTGCAAAATTCATATTGCAGCGCGGAGATTCGATGTTTATGTGTGGGTGTTACTTTTCGTCTGCATCGAGCTGCGCCAGGGCGAAAGCATAGGCGCCGACCGATATGGCTCTGCTGGCTCCCATCTTCGATATCGCCACACCGGTACGTTTCATCGGATCGAACGTCACGCTCCGCTCCGAACCGTAGATCTTGAGCTCTCGTTGCGCGCCGCGGGCGAATTCGGCGAACTCCCGTTCGTCGTCGAGGTCGAATACGCGCATCTGCACTCGTCCCACTTCGTCACCGCCCAGCGTCCGTATCGAGCTGCGCATCTCTTTAAGCAGAGACGGCATTATGTACTTTCCGGCAGCAGTGATGCCGCCGCCTATTACAACGAGACCGTCGATCAGCGTCACGGCCTCGCTTATGGCTCGGCCTGCGACTGCTCCCATCTCGGCAAAAGCCTTGCGGGCCGCTTCGGCGTCTCCCGGACGACGGCCTTCGGCTATCTCGAATATATCCCTGGGTTCGAGTTTGTGGTCGCGATCGCCCGAGAGTTCCCCGTAGACACGCTTCACGGCGCGTACCGATACTCCCTCCTCGACTATTATGCCGGGCATGTCGCGATGTGGCAGACAGAATGTCTCGACACACGAATTGTCTCCGCGGTTCAGGCGGTTGTCCACAACAACGCCGATACCGAATCCCGTGCCGAACGTATAGCCTATCAGATTCTTGTAGCGTTTGCTGCTGCCAGCGGCCTCGAGGCGGGCATTCGTCTCCGGAAGGATGCCGCACAGGGCTTCGCCGTAGGCGAACAGGTCGCCGTCGTTGTTGATGAATACCGGTATCCCGAACTGCTCCTCGAGAAACGGCCCCAGCGCCACGCCGTCGCGGAACGACGGAAAGTTGGGCAGATATCCGCCGCCGATGATGCCGTGCGGATAGTCGGCAGGACCCGGAAATGCGAAGCTTATGGCTGCGGGTTTGCGTTCGCCGAGAGCGGCTGTTATGCGGCTGAATCCCTCGACCATCGTCTGCATGCAGAGCCCGAGGTCCTGCGCCTGCGACGGCAGCGTTACGGGTTCTACGATGAACCGTCCGGCCTGCATCGCCCCGAATACGAGGTTGGTGCCTCCGGCGTCGAGAGTGATCACTATGCGTTTGTCGTCAGTGTACATGTTTCTGGTTGTTACGTGTGGTTGCGATATACTGTACAAATTTATGAATTTTATGCCAAAACCGCACTTCTTCCCACTATAAATAATGGCCATCGGCGTCGTCGAAAATACCAATTTGTGGCGATTGCCCGCCGTTTGCGGCTGCGGTAATTTTGTGCCGTAAACCGGAAAGATATGTCAACAGTTCTCAGATTGGCCGCTGTCGTGTTGTGCGTGTGCGTCTCTGCCGTTGTCTCGGCGGCCACGTCGCGTTATTCGGTAGCGGGACATGTGGTTGCTTCCGATACCCGCGAACCTGTTGCCGGGGCCGTCGTTACGGTCGAGGGCAGCGGACTGTGGGCCGTCGCAGGACGTGACGGGTATTTTGTGATCGAGGGCGTGCAGCGCGGAACCTATACGGTTACAGCCGTATCGTTGGGATATGTGGCTTATGTCGGTGAGATCGGGGTCGAAGGTGATGTAGAGGGCTTGAAATTCGACCTCGTACCCGACAATCTCGAGATCGAGGAGGTGGTGGTCACGGCGCAGGAGGTTGCCGATGCCACAGCAACGGTCCGTACCATAGGCTCTGCGGCGCTCGAGCACATGCAGATGCTCAACGCTTCGGAGGTTGCGGCGTTGCTTCCCGGCGGCAAGACTGTCAGTCCCGACCTCATGACCGACACCCGTTTTTCGTTGCGCAGCGGCGGAAGCGATGTCGGCAATGCCTCGTTCGGTACGGCTGTCGAGGTCGATGGCGTACGTCTGTCTACCAATTCGTCGTTCGGCGCGATGTCCGGTGCCGGTACACGCGCCGTGGCATCGGCCAATGTCGAATCCGTCGAGGTGATAACCGGGGTTCCTTCGGTCGAGTACGGCGACATGACCGGCGGAATAGTCCGGATAAACACACGCAAGGGTCGCACGCCGTGGAACGTGCAGCTCACGACGAACCCGCGCACCAAACAGATCTCCGCAGCCAAGGGATTCGATCTGGGTGGACGTCGCGGCGTTCTCAACTTTTCGACCGAGTATGCCCGCGCCACCAGGAATCCCGTATCGCCATATTCTTCTTATACGCGGGCCGGGCTGTCGCTCAATTACAGCAATACGTTCAACGATGCGGTGCGTTTCAACGCCGGCGTTACGGGCAATATCGGCGGCATGAACACGAAGGACGACCCCGATGCCTATACCGGTGAATATGAACGTGACCGCGACAATGCCGTGAGAGCCAACGTATCGCTGGTGTGGCTGCTCAATCGCAAATGGATAACCGACCTGTCGTTCGATGCGTCGGTGAACTATCAGGACAAGCTCGAAAAATACCGCTCGTACAACTCCAGCGCCTCGCAACAGCCGGCCGTGCATGCCGAACAGGAGGGTTACTATGTGGCCACTATGCTGCCGTACACCTATTTTGCTACGCAGTATGTCGATTCGAAGGCTCTCGATTATGCGGCCGGTGTCAAGGCTTCGTGGTCGCGCCGCCGGGGGCATGTGAACAGCACGCTCAAGGTCGGATTGTCGTGGCGGGCCGACGGTAATGTCGGTCGCGGGGAGTACTACGACGATCCGGCACTCGCTCCGAACGGCTATCGCCCGCGTCCATATACCGATATTCCATACATGCACAACCTTGCTCTTTACCTCGAGGAAAAGCTGACCGTAGCCGTCGGTCGGACATCGCTGCAGCTGGTGGCCGGCGTGCGTGGTGAGAAGACCATCATACGTGACGCCATGTATCGCAATACGGCAACGCTGTCGCCGCGGTTCAATATGCGTTGGAGTTTCGGCCGCGGCTATTCGCTCCGTGCAGGCTGGGGATACGCCGACAAACTGCCATCGTTCCACATACTCTATCCGTCGCCGCCGTACCGCGACATACAGACGTTCGGCGTCTCCTATGGAGACAATCGCAGTACATATATATATTATACGCGACCAAATACCGTGCGGTTCAACCCCGACCTGCGTTGGCAGCGGAACCGCAATGCCGAAGTCGGGGCCGATTTCAACTTCGGCGACATGCATGTTTCGGTCGTGGGGTATGCCAACCGGACGAAGAATCCCTATGTGATCTCCAATGCCTATGAACCTTTCTCGTACGCCATATCACAGATTGCAGACGGATACACGATGCCTGCAAATCCGTCGTTCAGGGTAGATGGAGAGGGGGTAGTCTATGTTCGGGATGCAGATGATCCGACGGACACGTGGACGGCGATGAAGACCCGGGTGGTCAACACGACATTCATCCGGACAGACGTGCAGTCGAACGGCGCCGACGTAGACCGTTACGGTGTGGAGCTTGTAGTGGATTTCCCGGAGATAAATCCGTTGCGTACGCGTTTGCGTCTCGACGGTGCCTATACCCATACCCGCTATCTCAACGACGACCTGGCGTGGTACTATCTCGACGGTTGGTCGCATACTTCGCTGCCGGACCGTTCCTATCAGTATGTGGGTATCTACGCCAACAACGGCGGATCGTCGTCGGTGACATACAACGGTCGCCGAACCCATTCACTCGACATGAACCTGACGGCCATTACCCGCATACCGTCCATACGCATGGTGATAACGGTGCGTCTGGAGGCGTCGCTGGTCAAGCGTTCGCAGAACATTTCGGAGTATGACGGCCGCGAATACGCGTTCAATGTCTCGGAGAGCAGCAATACGCCTGTCGGCGGCAGCATCTACGACGGCGGCAGCTATACGGCCATCTATCCGATATATTACATGGATCTCGACGGCGTCGTCCATCGTTTTACTGCGGCCGAGGCGGCCGATCCCGATTTCGCCAACCTCATACTGCGGTCGAACAACGCACGTCAGTACAATGCCGACGGTTATGATCCCTATTTCTCGGCCAACCTGAGCATAACCAAGGAGATAGGCGACCACGTTTCGCTGTCGTTCTATGCCAACAACTTTACCAATGCCCGACGTTACGTTGCTTCTTATGCGACGGGAGTGAAGGCCATATTTACGCCCGATTTCTATTACGGATTGACGTTGAGGATAAATTTTTAGAGTGATGAGAAGATTTATGACCATTTTCGTGGCCGCTGCAGCGGTATCATGTACGACATTGCAGCATGAAACGCCCTATGGCGGCGGGACACTGCATACCCTGACCGTACATGCTGTATACCCGGACGAATATTCGGAGTATCGCCGTGAAGGTGTCGAGGTCCGAATCGAAGAGGTGAACAACGGCAACGGTTACCGGTGTCTCACCGATGCAGATGGTGTTGCCGTATGCCGTCTTTCCGAGGGTATATATCGCATATCGCTCTCGGACCAGGTCGATGCCCGCATCTTCAACGGTACGACCGAGGGCGTACGCCTCATTTCCGACATGGAGTGCCGGGTGGCACTCGCCTCGTCGCAGGCCGGCTCCATCGTATTCAGGGAGATATATTGCGGAGGCTGCTCCAAAGCTCCCGAGGAGGGTGGATACCAGTTCGACAAATACGTGATCCTGCATAACAACTCCGACGAGGTGCAGTATCTCGACGGTCTTTGCTTCGGCTGTGCCGACCCGTACAACTCGAGCGCCAACAACAACGTCTGGACATCGACCGACCCGACGACCGGCACTACCGTATTTCCCGAGTTCGTGCCGGTCATACAGTGCGTGTGGCAGTTCGGCGGATCGGGAACTTCTTTCCCGCTGGCTCCGGGCGAAGATGCCGTGCTGGTCGTATGCGGCGCCATAGACCATGCGTCGCAGTATCCGCAGTCGGTGAATCTCAATCGCGACGGATATTTCGTCTGCTACAACAATACATACTTCACCAATACGTCTTACCACCCGGTGCCAGGCGACAGGATATCTGCCGACCGCTTTCTCGATGTAGTGATAAAGACCGGCGTGGCCAATGCCTATCCCTTTTCGATAAACTCTCCGGCGGCGGTCATATTCCGCGCCGAGGGCATGACCATGTCGCAGTTCGTGGCCGATCCGGACAATCTGATGGCCAAACCCGGAAGTTCGTTGGATACCGTCGTAAAGGTCCCCGTAGAGTGGGTTGTCGATGCCGTCGAGGTCTTCAACGGCTCCTCCTCGTCGAACCTGAAACGTCTGCAGCCGCAACTCGATGCGGGGTATGTCACTCTGTCGGCGACATATCGCGGCCACACGCTGCACCGCCGTCTCGACGAGGCGGCGTCGACCGAAGCCGGATACGACATATATGTGGATACGAACAACTCTTCGAACGACTTTTACGAACGCGACACGCAGTCGCTTCACGAGTGACATGCTATGAAAAGACTTTCGACAACGATATTGCTTTCGATGGTTGCCGGTGCTCTTTGGGCTCAGGGATTTGATTATGTCGAGCGCCGCAACGGATGGAACGCCGGCCTGAACGCCGCCGGTCTCGGTCGGGACAGCGTATCGTTGTCGTATGCCGAAATATATGCCGTGAAACGCAACGGCAACTTCATCGACGTTTCTGACTCGCCCGACAGCTGGAATGCCGGGGCGCGTACGCGATCCATACGGCACATCGGACGGGTCTCGTTTGCCGGCGGTTTCGGTTACGACTACTTCGAGGGACGCGACATGTGCGGGTCGATGTTTATCGATCCATGGTTTTATCCGTTCGATATTGTTGAATTTACACCCGGACGCAAGACTCTCGAAACTTACGACCTCGATGGACGTGTGGCCGTGCGCATCGGCAAGGGGTGGAGTCTGGGTCTGGGTGCGGACTTCATGGCGGCCAACTACGCCAAACGCAAGGACCTGCGTCATGCCAACCGCCGTCTCGACTTCGGCATAGCGCCGTCGGTACTCTATGCCGTCGGTGATTTCGTCTTCGGTGCCGCCTATTCGTTTCGCAAGAATGCGGAGCGTGTCACGGCCGACGAGATAGGTTCGACGCCCGAATCGTACGAAGCCTTCTTCGACAAGGGCTTGTGGTATGGTGTGCGTGAGTTGTGGACCGGCAGCGGCGTGCATCTCGATGAATCTGGTGTAAGCGGCTTTCCGGTAAGCGAAACGGCGCATGGCGTTTCACTGCAGGCGCAGTGGAGAATGCTCCTGGTTGATGCCGGGTTCAGTTACGGGCACGGCCATACGGGCGAACGCGGCGTGGAGTGGCATGATTTCGACAGACGCGGTGTCGATCTCCGGGTATCGGCATGGTTCGGTGAGGCCGGCTGCATGCACTTTATCCGCACGGGCGCGTCATGGATCGCACGACGCAACCGTGAGAATGTTCTGGGACGGGAGACGACAGACGGCGTAACGCAGACCTTCATATATGGTTCCAATACCGTTTACACCGAACGCATTGCCACTCTCGATTTGGAATACGAATACTCCTGCGCATGTACCGACCTGCGTGCGGGACTGCAGACGCTCTTTACCGACGGGCTTTCGACGCTGATGTATCCGTATGCATACGGCCGTCGTCTGTATCGGGTGTCGATGTATGTCGACGACAGACTTTTCGTGCGGCGGTTCGAGATACTCGCATCGCTGCGCTTTTCATGGGGCGGCAGTTCCCGGTACGACGCGTCTGTCGGTTCATCGGCCGAAGCCGGCGAATACCCGTTGCACCTGACGGAATATTACGACCGTTCGACCGAATACCGGACAGCACCGGCACTGGAGGTCGGAGCCGGTTTGAAATACAATATCGCCCGAGGATTTCATGTCGGCCTCGAAGGTGGTTGGCGTCACGGATTCGATCTCCGATACGTGACGGGAGCCAATGCCTGGAAGGCGGTACTGAAGGTTGGATATGATTTTTGAACTCTATAAAAACAAGAAGCATGAAAAGATTTTTCACAATGGCAGCCTTTACGGCGATCATACTCGCCGGCTGCGACAAAAAGAGCAATGATGATGGTTTCGACGGCTGGGTCGGTGTACCGGAGATAACTGTTACTCCGGCCGAAACGACGATAGGCGTCGAGGGCGATGACGTTACGGTTTCGGTGGAGACTGAAGCGCCGTGGGTCGTCGAGTTACCGCAGACGACGCCTGACGTAACGGCCGACATCCTCGAGGGACAGGGTGCCGCGATGGTGACCTTTACCGTCGGAGCATACGATGGCGTAAGCCGCCGGATAAGTATCCTGTTCAGGGCTTCGGGCTATAACAACGGCACGCTTGAGGAACGTACGGCCGAGCTGATTATCACTCAGTCCGATGGCGGTACAGTCGTAAACGACGATCTGATCGAGTATGACGACCATATTGTCTACCACGGCGTTTCATACCGGGTGGCGACGCTGGCCGACGGCAACGTCTGGATGATCGACAACCTGCGTTACGTTCCCGACGGGGTGACCGTAGCCTCGGATCCGACCGTTGCCGCCGGTGTATGGTATCCCTACACGTCGGACGGCACGACACTCACGGCCGTAACCGATGAAGAGGGTGTTGCGTCAAGGGGCCTGCTCTACGATGCAGCTACGCTCTTCGGCGCCGAGACCACCGCCGACAACATCTATTCGTTCGAGGGGGCGCAGGGCCTTTGCCCCGAGGGATGGCATGTGCCGACATTCGCCGAGGGGTTCGCACTGGCTGGCAAGTGTTCCAAGCTCAATTATGCCGTCGCGGGATATGAGGTCGGCGAGACACCCACGGATACGCAGGCACTCTTCTACAATGCCGATTACGACGGAGCAAACATTGCCGCGATGAACTCCGCAGGCTTCAACTTCGCCTTTGCCGGTACGCGCAACGGAGCGTCGTCTGGTTCGTACATCAAGCCTCTGGCCGGATACCTCGACAAGCCGATGACATATTTGTGGCTTTCGACAGGCTACAAACCCGTATCGACATTCCAGTTCTTTTCGCTGGGTTCGACCACTACGGCCAGTTATCCCGACGGACGCCTTACGGTGATGTTCAACAACCACTATAACGGCTGCCCGGTCCGTTGTGTCAAGAACAAATAGGAGCCATGCTGATGGTACGGAGATTTGTTAAACTGTTTATTCCGGCCATGCTAATTGCCCTCTCGGCTTCGGCCGATGAGGGCATGTGGCCTGTCAACGCCATCGACCGCGAACTCTACGGCCGCATGCGCCACGCCGGTCTCAAACTCAGGCCCGAAGAGATATACGGCGGAGCATCTTCGCTTGCTGACGCCGTCGTTGCGGTAGACGGAGGAATGGGTACCGGCAGCATGGTTTCGGCCGACGGGCTGATGATAACCAATCACCATGTAGCATATAGCGACATATGCGCTTTGGGCGATGATGAACACGACTATCTCGAAGATGGGTTCTGGGCTTCATCGCGCAGCGACGAATTACCTGTTGAGGGCAAAAGCGTCTGGTTTTTGCGCGAGGTTGTCGATGTTACGGACGAGGCTCTGGAGATTCGTGAGGAGATGGAGCGTAAAGGCCGGTGGGGGCCCATGGGCAACCGCCGAATCTATTCGCAACTCGAGAAACGCCATTCGCAACGTAGCGGTCTCGAAGCGTCGTGCGTCTCCATGTGGGGCGGACGGACCTATCTTGTCTATCTTTATGAAGTCTATCGAGACGTGAGGCTGGTGGCGGCGCCTCCCGTGCGTATCGGGGCTTTCGGCGGAAACGATGACAACTGGAACTGGCCGCAGCACAAGGGCGATTTCGCCTTCTATCGTGTCTATTGTTCCGCTGACGGGCGTCCGGCCGAATATTCGCCCGACAATGTTCCCATGCATCCGCGACGATGGCTCGAACTGTCGGACAAGGGCGTGCTGGAGGGTGATTTTACGATGGTGGTGGGGTATCCCGGCCGTACGCACCGCTGCATGTCGTCGGCAGCCATTGCCGAGAAACAGTCGGTCCGGAATCCTGTTGTCGTCGAGGCCAGACATGCGCGCATGGAGGTGATTGACGAGGCCATGCGGGCCGACCCGACCGTGCGCAGGGCCTATTCGGATCGGTATTTCAATCTGAGCAACCAAGCCTATTATGTGCTTTGGGAGAATATCTGTCTCGGCAGGTTCGGTGTAGCCGATCTGCGTCGCGACGAGGAGCGGCGCATGGCGGCATGGTTGGATGCCGACACCATTCGCAGAAGCAAATACGCTAATCTGCCCGTAATGTTGGAGCAGGCCTATGCCGCCCGCCGCGAAGCAGTACGCTGCAGATCGTGGTTTCAGGAGGCGTGGCTCTCTCCGAGCGAGGCTTTGCTTGCGGCGAATCGCGTGGCGTCGGTCATACGGCGGCTGGAGCGTGACGGTGTCGAGGTGATCGATACCGCTGACCGTCGAACACGGGGACTTGTCGCAGGTCTCGCCCGGTTGCGGCGTAATTACGACCGGGAGACGGACCGCCGACTTTTTGTAAGGATGGTACCTATGTTCACCTCGAACGTGCCGCGCGCCATGTGGGGAGATCGTCTGCGTTCGGAGCTCGACCGTTTCGGCGGCGATGCCGCCGCGATGGCAGCTGCGGCATTCGATGCCTCGTTCTGCTCCGATGCGGATCGCTATGCCGGTTTCCTCTCGGCTCCGGTTACGGTTGCTGCCGCCGATCCGCTGGTGGCGCTTGCCCTGTCGGTTAATGTCTCGACATTCACGGAGGCTGTCAAAGCGGCAGAACGGGCTGCGGGACTCGCTGTCGACTCGCTCGAATCGGAACATGCACGCCTGCTCGGCGAGTATCGCGAGGCTGTCGGTGCGGCGCACTATCCGGATGCAAACTCAACCATGAGGCTGAGTTACGGACATGTCCGTGCTCTCCGGCCGCGCGACGGTGTTTACTTCAGCTGGCGCTCGACAGCCGCGGGCATACTCGAAAAGGCATCGGACGATTACGATTACCGCGTAGACGACCGCCTGCGACGGATTGCAGGTGAGCGTGGCAGTCACATGACCGTTAATTTCATCACCGACAACGACATAACCGGCGGCAATTCGGGCAGTCCCGTGCTTGATTCCCGCGGCCGTATCGTCGGACTGGCGTTCGACGGCAACCGCGAGTCGATGGCCGGCGACGTGTGGTTCAATGCCGACATGTCGCGTACGGTTTGTGTAGACATACGTTACGTGATGACTCTTGTGGAGCATTACGCTCCGTCGGATTATCTATTCAATGAACTGTCGGGACGTTAGCGGAATAATGCCGTTGAAGTGGTACGGGCACCGGTCAAAACCGGTGCCCGTCTGCTTGATGCCTCTTCATTGCAAATGGAAAACCGCCTCGACGTCTCCGCCGGGCGGTTCCCCTTCAAAACAGGCAATGGCTTATGGTATTCTTTTCTATTTCACCTGATAACTATCGGCCTCGAAGTAGTATATCGACAGATACTCCTTGCCTTCGGCGGCCTTGCGTTCTGCTATCCGGTTGCGGTACGACTCTATTGTCTTACGGGCGGTAGACTCTCCGCCATGGGCCTTGCGGTCGGCCGAGCACAGGTTCTCGCGACTGTCGCATGACTCCTGTTTGGCCTGAAGCCGTTTCTCCCAGTTCCGGAGGTAGGCTTCGTCGATGCGCTGCTCCCGAAGTGTGCCCTCGACGCTGACGTCGTGTTTCAATACCGACTTGTCGAACTCTCCAAGATCTCCGGCCTCGACACGCAGGGGCTTGCCTTCGCCGCGCAGGAAGAGCTTTTTGCCTCCATGGGGACATGTGTGGCTGCAGTAGCCTTCGATCGTGATCTCCTTGCCGAGAAAACTTTCGGGTGATGCCAGCACTTCATCGACTCCGACAGTCGTCTGCTGTGCGAAAAGGGTGAATGGCAACGATACGGTTGCCGCGATTAGCATGATTATTGACTTTTTCATCGTTTGATTTGTTTGTTCGATGCAAAGGTCGGGGTTTTACGGCGTGCGGACAATCATTATTAGTTGGTATATTGCGCTCCGCTGTAGCCATTTGTGGTTAAACCGCCAGTCCAGGTATGAATTTTATTCATACCTTTGTCGTGAATGCAAGTGAAACAACATGAAAAACAGATCCGACATGAACGAAAACACCTTCTCGCCCGAAATGAAACTCGGCGAGTTGATAGATGCCAATTACAGACTGTTGTCGATCCTTTCGCGGCTGGGCGTACGGCTCGGCTTCGGCGAGATGAGCGTCGAGCAGATGTGCCGGCAGCGTGGATTGCCGACGGAACTCTTCCTGATGATCTGCCGGATATACACTTTCGACGACTATATGCCTTCGTGCGATATGTTCGGACGCGAGGAGTTGCGGCACATAGTCGATTACCTGAAGACGTCGCATCGTTACTATTCCGATTACGTCATACCGCGCCTGAGCGGGGAGATGGATGCGATGATCGCTTCGTGCGACCGCCTGCACGGCAAGGTGCTCAAACGCTTCTTCGACGACTATTGCGGCGAAGTGGCAAACCATTTCGCCTATGAGGAGAATACGGTGTTCCCGTATGTCGAGGAACTGTTGAAGGGAATACGCTCGTCGGAGTACTCGATAGGTTCGTTCGAGGACAACCATTCGGATATCGACGAGAAATTGAGCGACATGAAGAGCATCATCATGAAATATCTGCCCGAGAATACGTTGACCGAACAGCGCAATGACGTGCTGTTCGAAATATACCGTTTCGAGGAGGATCTCAAGTGTCATACGCTTATCGAAAACCGTTTGTTGATACCTCTCGCAGCCAAAATCGAACGTGAATCATGAACAGAACGATCAGAGTAGTCATAGCCGAGCCTTCGGCCATAGTGGGTACGGGGTTGCGTACCGTTTTGGATGATGCCGGCGGTTTCCATACTGCCGGGGTGATTACTGAACCGTCGATGCTCGACGAGCGGTTGCGCATACTCGATGCCGACATCGCCCTGATTAACCCGTCGATGATGGACTTCCGTACATCGCGCAACCTGAGGGCATCTGTTCCGGCATTGCAGGAGATGAAGGTCGTGGCACTTGTCTACGGAGTTTTCGATGACGAGGCCCTGCGCCAGTACGATGCCGTAATAAAGATCGTCGATTCTCCGTCGATCCTGGTAAACCGCTTGCGCAGACTTGTCGAAGCTGATGGCGAGCATGCCGCCGATGGCGGTTACGACCTTACGGAACGCGAACGCGAAATACTCGTGTCGGTCGCACGTGGCCATACGAACAAGGAGATCGCCGACGAACACAACATATCGATTCATACGGTCATATCGCATCGCAAGAACATTACGCGCAAAACCGGTATAAAATCGGTGGCCGGACTGACGGTCTATGCCCTGCTGAACAACATGATCGACCAGAACGACATGGAGTAACTGCAATGTTGCCGCAGTTCTTATCTTCGTAATAGATGGCCGGTATCGTATAAAAACATGGCAAATATGCCGTTTTGCTCGTAACTTTGTTATTTTGTATTTATATTTGTAAAGTCGGTCGGCGGTGAAGTGCCATTGCCGGCCGCAGGATGTTGAAACAATTAAAGAATATTGACATGAAAACCAAACTCATTGCCATTCTGTCGCTTTTTTCCCTGCTCGGCTGCAAGGAGAAGGCCGCGACGTTCCCTCAGGACACCATCAAGACCCGTACGGGTCAGGAGTTGACCATCACATTCTTCAAGCATGCATCGCTGTCGCTTGAGTTCGAAGGACATTATATCTATGTCGATCCGGTAAACACTTATGCCGACTATTCCAAGCTGCCCAAGGCAGACATTATTCTGATAACGCATTCGCATTACGATCACCTCGACATGGAGACTATCGACAAGCTGACCAAGGAGGGTACGGTCGTTGTATGCGACAAGACTTCGGCCGAGTCGTTCGAATTCGACTGCGTGACGATGACTCCGGGAAGTGTCGCCAAACCGATTGACGGTGTGGATATACAGGCTGTGCCTGCATACAACATTACGGAGGGGCATCTGCAGTTCCATCCGCGCGAGCGTGAGGATTGCGGTTACATACTGACCCTGGGCGGGACCCGTGTATATATCGCCGGCGACACCGAGAATAACGACGATGTCAAGGCTTTGACCAATATCGACATTGCATTCCTGCCGGTCAACCAGCCCTACACCATGACCGTGGATCAGGCCGTGGATATGGTCAAGGCCATCAAACCCGCGATATTCTATCCCTATCACTACGGTGAGGTCGAGACCGTTACCGACATTGACCGCCTTGTACGTGAACTCGATGGTGTGACCGAGGTGCGTGTACGCCCGATGGAATAACATTTGACAACCGGCATATGCAGAGAGGAGGTATTAACCTCCTCTTTTTGTTTTACCTATATATATAATAAGGCAGTATTCTGTCGCCAATTCATGCCTTGACAAATGTTTCGATGTCCGTATGAATGGCAAAATCCTTATTATTAGCGTGTTGTTTTTGACGCCGGAAAAAAGTTGAAAAAAAGTCCATGGAATATTTGCATATATCGAAAAGATGCCGTTACTTTGCACCCGCTTTCCGATAGAAAACAGGTCGGCAGGCAAACAGAAAAGGTTCTTAAAAAGTTTTTTCGAAAAAAGATCTTCAAAGATTTGGAGGTTTCAAAAAAACGAATTACCTTTGCACCACTTTCGCTCAGAAATGAACGACAGTGCAACAGAAAAGGTTCTCAAAAAAAGTTTTTTGAAAAAAGTTCTCCAAAGATTTGGAGGTTTCAAAAAAACGAATTACCTTTGCACCACTTTCGCTCAGAAATGAACGACAGTGCAACAGAA